>CAWHTA010000007.1:0-357569 GCA_963832145.1 uncultured Acidobacteriota bacterium | reverse complement strand
CAGATCCAGACCAGCCAGAATGGGTTTTGACCCGCTAAAGAGTCTCTCGGCGCTTGATCCCGCGAGCTCCGGAGAAGTTTCCATTGTCGCGGCAGCTTCTGACTCAGGGCCTTCAGATGGGCTCGAGCGGTTCGCCGGCATAAGCGAGGCCCGCCGTTACGGTCTCCTCGGCAAAGCCGCTATCGCGTAGCACCCGAAGCAGGCGGCGGGCGGTAGCCTGATTGGTCCTTTCGATCGCCTGAACCGCTAGATGCGCGCCAATTGAGATTACCGTGAAGGGTAGGGCTTGTCGGAGGCGGGGAAGGTCTGTTCACCGAGCCGTGGGTCGTCGGTTCTGCGAATCCGATTGGTCAAGAGATTCCAGAAGGAGGTGCGCTCGAAAAGCCAGTTCCAGCGGCCAAGAGCAGCACACCAGTATGAGTCTCGGACTCGGGGGTCCTGGATCGCCACCCCGTCTGCCGGTTCACGGTCTGACTCGATCGCACGAAAGTGGAGAAGGACTGCGAGATTGTGGCTCGCCACGTCGCTATCTTTGCCTTCCTTCTCGAGGCCTGCCCATATGTCGATCGCCGCTTGAATGTCTCCGGTTCCGAGTGCCCTGATAGCGTTGGAATTCTCCGTGGCGGCTTCCGTCGAAGGCCAAAACCAGAAGATTTCTTCAACAACTCTCTGCAGGGGATCTCTCAGTCGCTGCATTCCGTCGCGAAGCAGCTCAAGATCAGAGGATGCCGCAAGCGGCAGAGGGCCACCGACCGGCCGGGAGGCACCGCCAAGTTTCTGGAACATTCGGAGCTTTTCGAACTGGCTATTCAAGTCTCGCGCCGATACGTCAGTCGGGAGCCCCAGAATCCTGAAAGCGTTCAGTCGGTATGTATCGATCGGCGAGGGAACTAACAACCGGTCTTCGCTCATCACATCAGGATCCCGCGCCGCCAGAGCCTGAGTTGACCCTCATACCTCTCCTTCAGCCCCGAGCGACGAAAGATTGCTTGCTCCAGGAGATCCGCTGCATCTGCGAGGCGACCTGGCTCACGGGCAAGTCGCAGGGCTCTCGCCGCCATTTCCTCAGGCTCCGCGTCACTGATCGCGATCTTCGACTCGCGGGGAACACTTGGCGCCGCCCGAGGCTCGAGATCCCCGGCGGCAGGGTTGAATCGCCAAAGCTCGAGATCAGTGAGCAACTCGGCCGCCGTCCGATAGCGATCCTGTGGCCTGGGGGAAAGCGACCTGAGAAGAATTTGATCGAGGGCGGCGTCGATCTGAACGTTTAGCTGGCCCGCTGCGAGGGGCGGCCGGTCAATCGGCCTCGTCACAGGCTCGTCGCCTGCCAGTTCCGGATAGGGAAGTCGATCTGTCAGCAGCAGGTACAGCATTGCACCGACCGCCCAGACATCTCCCGAACATGAATCGGCGCCAACGTCAGCCCACGTCTCGGGTGCTTTGAATCCGCGAGTTCCGCGCGCGCTCGCCAGCAAAGTAAGTGGATTCACATGCTTCGCAAGCCCGAAGTCGCTGATGCGGACGCGAAGCCCATTCCCGTCGTACCCGACAAGGACGTTCTGAGGCTTGATGTCGCGATGGATTATCGGGGGGGAGTCGCCGTGAGCAACAGACAGTCCTCTGCATACCTGGCGACCGATCTCGACTGCCGTCTCAACGGGCATGAGCTTCGAGCCGTAAGAGCGCCAAAGCTGGTCGAGGCCACCTCCAGCGACGTACTCCATCGTGAAGAATCCACGAGTCTCCTCATTCTTCTCGACAACATTCGCATCGAAGACTCGAATGATGTTGGGATGACCGATCTTAGACAGAAGAATGGCCTCGCCAAGGGCTCTCTCGGTATCCTCACGGGTCATCCCGGCCGCTTTGAAAACCTTCATGGCCTGCCGCCCGAGAAACCGATGGCGCACTCGGTAAACCTCTGCGAAAGCGCCCTCCCCGATGAATCGGTCGACCTCGTAGGTCTCGCGGATCTTTTCGCCCTCGGTGAGAAGAGGCACTGATATGCCTCAAGCCAGGCGAGCCGCGCTCGCGATGCAGACCCCAAACGAGTTTCCGCGTCCCGCGAAGCGCAGTCGTCAACCCCCTGTGGATCTTGAGTCCCGAGGGCTAAATCCTAGCTCACGAGGTTCCGTAGAGGATGTGCGCGCCGAATGGCCTGCATGCTGCCTAGCCGTACCATCCGGCGGTTGAAAGGGTCTCTCCGAGCGAGTTACGTGCCCCGTCGGATCGCCGGAATAACCTCCTGCGTCACGATCTGGTCGCGGAAGCGGCCCCAGATGCCGCCCTGGCGGTAGTTGCCGGCGGTAAACACGACCACCAGCTCGAGCTCGGGGATCACCATCAGGAGCTGGCCGCCGTTGCCACTCGCCTCGTACTCGCGATACGTCCGATCCCCGGCCTTCAGCTGGCCCGGGTGCCACGCCCAGGAGTCCTCGCCTCCGCCGTAGAACTCCCCGAACATCTCCTCGGAGAGCCCGGTCGTCTCGGGCGTGACCGTCACGTACGGCTTGGTCGACCGCTCGACCCACGCGGCATCCACGATCCTCCGGCCCCGCCACATGCCGCCGTCCAGGTACGCCTGCCCGACCTTGAGCAGGTCCCTCGACTTCAAGAACGCGCCTCCGCCCAGGTAGCCGTCGCCGGTCGGCATCAGGTTCCAGTAGTAGCGGCCGAAGTCGAGCGGGCGCGCGACCCACATGTCGACGAGCTCCGGCAGGGAGTCTTGGTCGCCGTCTTGAGACCTACGGAATCGGATCGATCGGAGTGCGCCTGGGCTCCTTGCCGAATCGCGCCCGCGATTTCTCGATCATCTTCCGAATCTCGACGTCGCGATCCTTCGGCGGCGCGCTGGTGACCCATCCCCGAATCAGCCGCTCCGCGGCCGCGGTCACCTCCTCCACGGCGCGCTGAAACAGCTCCTCGTTCGCTTTCGACGGCTTGTTGGCGCCGCTCAGCTTGCGCACGAACTGAAGGGAGGAGGCCCG
Organism: uncultured Acidobacteriota bacterium; assembly: GCA_963832145.1. Classification (GTDB taxonomy): domain Bacteria; phylum Acidobacteriota; class Thermoanaerobaculia; order UBA5066; family Gp7-AA6; genus Gp7-AA6. The sequence goes on along the minus strand of CAWHTA010000007.1, from coordinate 354,582 downwards.
GATCTCGGCCTCGGTCGCCGGCGGTGCGAAATTGGCGAGCGTACGGATGTTGCGGCACATGGGGAGACTCTAACCGGATCCCACTCACCCGGGGGATGGCGCCATTTCACGAGAGGGACACAGATCCCTCGCGGAGCTTGTCCTGAGCGGAGGGCGTCGGCCGAAGCGCAGGGGGTCCTTCGCTTCGCTCAGGATGACAGCGCAAGGGCGAAGGGCTCGGGATGACAGGAAGGGCGAAACGCAGGGGTCCCTCGCTCCGCTCGGGATGACGGAAGGGCGCGCGTTTATCGAAGCAGGGTTTCGAGCAGCGTGACCAGTCGTCCTGCGCACGCGCGATCGGGGTCGAGCTTGGGATCGTAAATCGAGAGCTCCATTCCCAGGGCCCGCGGGTGGCGGACCAGAGGCGCGAGAAGGTCCACGATCTCGGTCACCGTCGGACCGCCGGGCTCGGGCGAATCGACGGCCGGCATCTCGATCGGGTTCAGCACGTCGACGTCCATGTGGACCCAGAATCCCGAGAGGTTTGGCGACGCCAGCCGCGCGAGCGAGTCGGCGGCGGCGGCGGGAAGGCCCCGGGCGCGGAGGGCCTCGTCGGGGAGGTCCAGAATCTCCGACGCCGCGAGAGCCTCGTGCCCGTACCACGGGTCCGCCGCATCCCGGCGGCCCAGGAGTGCGACGTCCCGGCTCTCGACGAGAGGGTTGGAACCGGCGAGTCGAGCGAGTGGGGTGTCGCCCCGACCGACGGCGAGACCCAGACACATGCTGGCCACCGAGCCCGTTTGCGATTCCGGCGGCGTGGCGAAGTCCGCGTGGCCATCCACGTAGGCGAGACCGATCCCCCCTCCCGCTGCCCGCCGCGCGCCGAGAAGGGACCCGAGGACGATGCTGCAGTCGCCTCCGAGGACCACGACGAAGCGCCCATCCTCGGCAGCCGTCGCGATCCGTTTACCGAGCGACGCGGAGTAGGCCGCGACCTCGGGTTCGTTCCGCGCACGACCGGGCGGGCGAACGTAGTCGCGATACGCAGGCGGAACGACGTCTCCGAGATCGACCGCGGAGAGACGCTCCACGACGCCGAGCGCTCGAAGAACACCGGGGGCGCGGTCGAGATGTCGCACTTCGCCGCTGTCATACGGCCGGATGCCGATGCTCGACGGTGCTCCGACGATCGCAATGGGGCGGTTCATTTCGGCGTCGTCCCTCGTCAGCCCCTCACCCCGACCCTCTCCCCGGAGGGGAGAGGGAGAAGAGAAGGTGATTCTGCCGCTTCTCGCTCGACCTTCTGCGTCTGCGAAGGAATTTCTCCAGGCCGATCTTTCTCTCGCAACCGCTCACGGGCGCTGCGCGACCGACCTCCGATGGAGACATACGACCAAAGTCGAATCGACTCAACTTTTACTGGCAGAGGGCGTGCAGTGGATGAGTTCCATGCTGCTCCGTGGGGATTCTCGCAAGCCCGTTCTTCTCTCCCGGGAAGACTGGACGCTTCTGACCATCGCTACCGCAAAGAGGAGCCTGCTTCCGATCCAACTCCGGAAATCGCTCTATCTGGTCGGGCAGAGGTTTCCGAAGCTGACCGCGGGATCGTTTTATTCGTTCAGTGCGACCAGCTCGGGACCGGTTTCGGCTGAGGTGTCTCGCGACGTGAACCTGCTCGCAATGATCGGCCTGGTCGCGATCGACGTCACCGCTCCCGGCGAGCGCGCGTACCGTGTGACGCCGATGGGTCTCGAGCGCGCACAGAAGCTGGAAAAGCAAGCAGACCCCGACGCGTTCCAGTTTCTTCGCCGGACGGTCGCCTGGGTGCGGACGAGATCCGTCGAGCAGCTCCTGCAGGGTCCGGACGAGCCGGCGTCACCCGCGTCGCTGCCGCCGACCAATCCCTCCTTGTTTCGGCGTTAAGACTCGCGCCCGCCTCGCGGGCAACGGCCGCGCTCGGGCGATTGCGGCGGCGTCCGCGAGGAAATTGAGGGAATTCCCTCATTGCATCGAGAGCGTTTTCCCTGTGGCATTCGTGGCAGGAGGACGCGAAATGGGCCCGAAGGCGCGCACCACCAAACGCGATCCCCGGGCGGGGTCTCCACCCGCGAGGCGGCCTTTCCGAGCGACACCCGGCACGGCGGCTCCCCTCGGACTCCGACACCGATTCTCCCTCACCCCCGCGCAATCGAACATCGTCGCCCGGGTCGCTGCGGGTCTTTCGTACACCGAGATCGCGGAGGAGCTTCACGTCTCCTACCACACCGTCCACACCCATATGAAAGCGATCCACGCCAAGCTGGGAGTCCACTCGACCGCCCAGCTCCTGGCACTCGTGTACTCGACCTAAGTCTTAGAAAAATACCCAGATTCGGGTATACCGCGCGTCGCGCCTCGTCGCTAGAGTTTTCTCTTCAACACAAAGCGTCGCCCCTGAATCGATTCCCTACACAGTCCTAAGAGCTCCGCGTTCTCTCGAGGAGAAGTTCATGAGCAACAGGCCCATTCGGAAACGGAATCTTGCGTTCGTCGTCGTCGTGGCCGCGGCCGCCGCCGTCGGATTGTGGATGCCGAAGCGATCCGCGGTTTCGACAGAGATCGATGCGAAAGTGAGCGTCGAGCGCATGGGGCAACTGCCTCTGTACTTCATCGAGAATCGAGGACAGCTCGATCGTCGCGTCGCCTACTACGTGCAGGGCCGAGACAACAGCGTCTACTTCACGCGCGACGGGATCACCTTCGCCTTGACGCAGAGGAAGCCGGTCGATCGCGCATCCTCGCGCCTCGAGAAGGCGGGCCTCGCGGACTCTCTCGCCGAACCGATCGAGCGCTGGGCGGTGAAGCTCGATTTCGTGGGAGCCAACCCCGACGTGCGGATCCGATCGGGCGACAAGACCCCTGCCGTCGTCAGCTACTTCAAAGGCTCGCAGGAAGAGTGGCGGACGGGCCTTCCGACGTTCGGCTCGATCGAGTACGTGGACCTGTGGCCGGGGATCGACGTCGTCTATTCGGGAACGTCCGATCGGCTCAAGTACACGTTTCGGGTCAAGCCGGGCGCCGACCCGAACCGGATCCGGTTCGCCTATCGGGGCGCGCAGAGCGTTCGGCTGCTTTCCGACGGTCAGGTGGAGGTCGAAACACCCGCCGGTGGATTCACCGACGATCCGCCGACGGCGTTCCAGGAAGTCGGCGGGGTCCAGGTACCGGTCCGGATCGCGTATGCGCTCGACTCGGGGGCCGACGGAGGCCGTCGCGAGCTCGGCTTCGCAATTCCCTCTTACGACGAGAGCCGGCCGCTCGTCATCGACCCGGCGTTCCTGGTCTACGCCGGCTACATCGGCGGCAGCGGCGGCGAGATCGGATTGGACGTGGCGGTCGACGCGTTCGGGGCCGCCTACGTCACGGGAATTGTGTCATCGCCGGGCTTCCCGGCGACAGCCGGGCTGGACTCGACGCACAACGGTCTCAACGACGCCTTCGTTGCCAAGGTCAGCTCCGACGGGACCGGTCTCGTCTACGCGGGCTACATCGGCGGCACCCAGGGGGACGAGGGCTGGGGCATCGAGGTGGACGCCTCCGGAAACGCGTATGTCGTCGGGAACACGCGATCGACCGACTTCCCCCTTCTCACGGGGCCCGATACGGGCTTCAACGGTACCGGCGACGCGTTCGTGACGAAGATCAACGCTGCAGGTACGGGCCTCGTCTACTCCGGTTACATCGGGAGTGACGGCGCGGACGCGGCCTGGGACGTCGCGGTCGACAGCACGGGGCACGCGTACGTCGTCGGCGACGCGGCTCCGTTCAATGCCGCGACCTTTCCCGCGGCCGTCGGCCCGGACACGACCATCAACGGAGCCCGCGACGCTTTCGTCGCGAAGGTCAAGAACGACGGCACCGGTCTCGATTACGCGGGATTCATCGGAGGGAGCGGCGAAGACAACGCCAACGGCGTCGCTGTCGATTCGGCTGGGGCCGCGTATGTCACGGGCCGGACGGCGGGGATGACCGTCTCCGTATTCTGGACGGTCGCGTGCGGAGGCGGCGGCTACGACGCATTCGTGACCAAGGTCAAAGCGGACGGGACCGGCTTCGACTACATCGGCTGTGTCGGAGGCAGCAATATCGACGAGGGGCGGGCGATGGCGGTCGATGCGGTCGGCAACGCCTACATCGCGGGGTTCACGAACTCGACGACGTTTCCGGGAACCACCGTGGGGCCCGACTCGACCTACAACGGGGGTTTCAACGACGCGTTCGTAGCCAAAATCAATTTCTCCGGGATCGGCCTCGATTACGCCGGCTACATCGGCGGCTCGCTCCAGGACTGGGGATTCGGGATCGCGGTCGACGCATCGGGCAACGCCTACGTCGTGGGAAACACCGACTCGACCGATTTCCCGGCGCCCGACGGAGCCTTCAGCGGCGGCCGGGACGCTTTCATCACGAAGATCACGGCAGTCGGCGGGATCGGCTATTCCCGGTGCATCGGCGGAACCTCGACCGACGAGGCCCACGGCGTCTCGGTGGACTCCTCCGGCAACGCCTACGTCGCCGGAGGCACCTTCTCGAGGGTCGTCGAAGAGAGCTTTCCCGCGACGGTGGGTCCGGACCTCAGTCACAACGGCAGCCAGGACGCGTTCATCGCGAAGATCTCGGAGACGGCGCCGACCCCGACACCCACGTCGACTGCGACCAGCTCGCCGACCAATACTCCGACGAATACGCTGACTCCGACCGAGACCGCGACGGCGACGCCGACCGAGACGCCCACGGAGATACCGACCGATACCCCGACGGAGACGCCGACCGAGATTCCGACCGACACCCCCACGGAGACACCGACCGAGGTACCGACCGACACCCCCACGGAGACACCGACAGCGACGCCGACCGACACGGCCACAGCGACGCCGACTCACACTTCGACGGACACACCGACGGCGACGGAGACGCCAACGAATACACCGACCGCGACAAATACACCGACGATCACGCCAACCGCGACGGTGACACCGAGGAAGCCGCCGACGAACACGCCCCGGCCGACGAGCACCCCCCGGCCGCCGAAGCCGACGAAGACTCCGCGACCCTAAGTCCGGCGGAGCTCCGCGCCCCGCTACGGCCGGATCGCCGGAATGACCTCCTGCGTCACGATCTGGTCGCGAAAGCGGCCCCAGATGCCGCCCTGGCGGTAGTTGCCGGCGGTAAACACGACCACCAGCTCGAGCTCGGGAATGACCATCAGGAGCTGGCCGCCGTTGCCGCTCGCCTCGTACTCGCGATACGTCCGATCCCCGGCCTTCAGCTGGCCCGGGTGCCACGCCCAGGAGTCCTCGCCTCCGCCGTAGAACTCCCCGAACGTCTCCTCGGTCAACCCGGTCGTCTCGGGCGTGATCTTCACGTACGGCTTCGTCGACCGCTCGACCCACGCGGCATCCACGATCCTCCGGCCCCGCCACACGCCGCCGTCGAGGTACGCCTGCCCGACCTTGAGCAGGTCCCTCGACTGCAGGAACGCGCCTCCGCCCAGGTACCCGTCACCGGTCGGCATCAGGTTCCAGTAGTAGCGGCCGAAGTCGAGCGGGCGCGCCACCCACCTGTCGAAGAGCTCCGGCAGGGGAGTCTTCGTCGCGGTCTTCAGCACGGCGCCCACCAGGTTCGAGTTCGCCGAGCAGTACGCGTATCGGACTCCCGGCTCGTGCGCCTGCGGCAGGTCGAGCGTGTACTTCCACCAGTCGGGCTGCGCCGTCTGCGTGCTCATCGTCTCTTCGTTGCCGGGCGACTTCTCGTCGTTGTCGTCGCAGGCCAGCCCCGAGGTGTGCGTCATCAGGTGCGCGACGGTGAGAAGCGCCTTGCGCGGATCGGGGTTCGCGAACGGCCCCATGGCGGCGAGGTGCTCGTACACCGGCGTCTCGGGACCGACCTTCGCGCCCCGCCGCATCGCCGCGCCGAGGAGGACCGACCCGAACGACTTGCCCGCCGATCGGATGTCGTGCCTCCGCTCCCTGTCGAAGCCGAAGAAGTACTCCTCGAGGACGAGCTTGCCGCGCCGCGCGACGAGGAGGGAGTGGATGAGCTGGGGCCGCGGGATCGACGGGTCGGCTGTCGCGAGGCGCTGGACGAGCTTCGCGAGGGCGGCCTCGTCCATGCCGGCGTCGCGGGCGCGCGCCGTCGTCCAGCCGTCCGCGAGCGCCGGGGGTTTCGCGTAGACGTAGGGCGGCGCGCCGGGAGGGCGCGGGAAGAAGGCGGCGGCCTGCGCGGGCGTCGCGCGCGAGAGCTCGAGCGTCGAGGGCGCGCCCGGCCAGTCGATCCGGATCCGCTCGGGCGACTTGAGAAGGGTCGCCGCGTGGCGGATCACCGGGTTCGCCGGATCGGGGCCGGCGTTGAACTCGATCGAATCGGAGTCCGCCTTGCGGACGACGCGGTACAGAGTCGTCCCCCCGATGTCGCCCCGTTCCGGGTTCCGGAAGGCGCTGATGATCCCCTTCTCCGGGTCGCGGAAGATCTTGAGATAGAGCGTGAACCCCTCATCGAGAGGCACGACGGTCCCGCGCCAGGAATTCGTTCCCGCCGGTTTGAGGAGGAGCGGCGTCGCGAAGGAGTAGTCGAACCGGCCGGGGGGCTGGATCCAGAAGCCGTCGATCCCGCCCTCCCCGAGAGTCCCGCGAAAGCCGCCGGAGTCGCCGGGGAAAGCGAAGCGGACCTGGTTGCCGTCGCGCGGGAACGACGCCCGGGCGCTGCCGAGAGCCGCCGTCCAGGTCGAGCCGCCGCGCGTCAGCGTGAGCTCGCCGCGCGGGGACGCGGGAGGCGACGTCTGGGCCAGCCAGAGCCCGACGAGAGAGTTTGCTCCTGTCGCCCCGGCCGCTGGCAGCGTCTGGATGGACGGCGCCATCCCGACCAGCAGGGTCGCGATAAGTGAGAGAGCGAGGCTCACCACCGGAGCGATTAGACGGGCCATTGTCCGTGCCGGTTTGGGCCCCAAGGAGTTCTTAACGGAAAAAGGGGTCCGTCCCGGCTCGCGAACGAGCGAACGGACCGATCAGACCTTTCGGGAGAAGCCTGGCGCTATGACTTGCGACGACGCGGCGTCTGCGGGCGCCGAGAAAGCTGCCGCCGCACCTGAGTGGGCGAGAGGCCTCCTTTGGCCGTCAGCGACGCGCGGGATCGGCCGATCAGTCGCAGAAACTGGCGATTGGAGGCAAGCGAGATGGTCTCCAGGTCGACGTTCGTGAGCGGAACGATGGCGGCGACGGGATCTCCCTTGACGGTAAAGACGACCGGGCCCTTTTGGGCATCTCCGACGTATCCGGCAAGGGAGCCGGTTGCCTTTCGAAGCTCCAAGGTCTTCATAGATCGATCGCGTTCTTTTCGATCCGCACCCTGTTTCGATCCTTGACGCCAATGGCCAGGATCTCGACGACGGGTTCCGGCTCGCTGCGGATATCGAAGTATACGCGCAGGTTCCCAAGCCTCAGCTCCCATGGCGCGAGCGGATTCGGGCGCATGCGTTTCCGCTTCCGGGTCTCGACCGTGGGGTTCACCGAAAGGTATCTCGCGACACCATCGAGCACGATCGACTGTTGTCTTGTCGTCAAGAACCTCAGGTGCGCAATCGTGGCGGGCGCGTAGACGATCCGAAATTCCATTCGGCTTGCCTGAACAGTCTTGTCGCGGGAAATCCCGGGCGCACAGCGCTTGATTCAGTGTACATCTGTGCATACGCTATTCGAGTTCCCGCGGGGACGCCGTCGGCGGGATCTTCCCGCGCTAAAGGCGCCCAGCGAGCAGCGTAACTACGAGGAAGAGCGATGAAGAGCGAGTACGACTTTTCGAGAGGCCGGCGCGGGCCGATCATTCACGTTCCCCGGGGGAAGACCCGGATCACGATCCGGCTCGACAAGGACCTGATCGACTGGTTCCGCGCCCAGGTCGAGGCCGCGGGAGGCGGGAACTACCAGACGCTGATCAACGCCGCTCTGAGGGAGTACGTGCGGGAAATGACGTCAGCGATCGCGGAGGACAGAGCGAGATACGGAAGGGCGTCGGTCATCGACGAGTTCGGTCCCATGACCGCCGCGGCGCGGGCTCGGTGGACGCGCGCAAAGCGCAAGACCAGTCGTCCGCGGCGCGGGAAGGGCGCCAAGGGCGTACGTCAACGTTGAGCCTGTTCGGTCTTCGTCAGGCGGACGCGCGCGACGGTGTCAATCGGCGGCTGGCAGGCCGGGTGACGTAGGAAACGATCAGAACCGCCAGCAGTGCCAGCGGCATGCCCCACACCTGCACGGGGTCACCGACCGCGCGGGCGGCGATGAACGCCATTCCCAGCGCGACGGCCGACCCGAAGTAGGCCCACTCCTTGACCAGCGCCAGCCCGGGCAACAGCAGGACGATGGCGGCCAGGGGCTTGGCGATTCCCAGGACGATCCGGAGGTGCTGCGGGTAGCCGGATCGGGTGAACCCGGAGACCACCTGCTCACTGCCCGTCAAGTAGGTGAGCGACATGAGAAGCATCGCGGAAACGAGGGCGGTACTGCTCCAGTAGGCGATCTTGCGAATCATGGATCCTCCTGAACGCTGTCCGTAGCGTACAGCGAGGAAGGCGCGACCTCCCGCCAATGCGCGCCGACTCCATCACAGTGATAGTAGAATCATGGCGGAGTGATGCTATGGCCAAGACACTGACAGTTCGAATGGATGACGCAACCTACGACCTCGTCGCCGAGGCGGCCGCTTCCGAGAACCGCTCGGTTTCCAACTTCATCGAGACGGCGGCGCGCGACCGAGCGGTCGCCGAGATCTTCGTCCCGGACGACGAGATGGCCGAGATCCATTCGGACCCGGACCTGCAGAAGCGACTGAAGAGGGGGCACCGCGACGCCGCGTCCCGGCGCGGACGCTTTGTCTGAGTATCGGATCTTCGAGACCCGCGCGTTTCAGAAGGACCTGGATCAGATCGGCCCCGCCCCCGCGCGGCGAATCCGAGCGTTGCTCGAGGGCCGGGCGTATCCGCTGCTGCGCGCCAACCCCCGGCAGGTCCCTTCCGCGGCCCGCCTCCGCGACTGGGACCCGCCCACCGGGAGGATTCGAATCGGGAGCTGGAGGATCTTTTACGAGATCGACGACGCGGGACGAATCGTCTCGCTGACCGCGGCGGACCACCGGAAGGACGCCTACCGGCGGTGACGCCTTCTCCGCGCCCATGAAGCACGAGCCGGGATCGGTTTCCAGCGGCTTCGCTCGAGACCCGAGTGGAAGTTCTTCGCGGCCCTGCCGCGCGCCGACCGCGGACTCGCCGTCGGCTGGTGGGCGGTCCTCCTCCTCCGCGGCTTGCTCCCGGCGCTCTTCGCTGTCGCCATGGGGGTCCTCGTCGCGGCGGTCCAGCGCGGCGGCTCGCTCGGCCCGCCGCTCGGCCTCGTCGGCATCGTCTTCGTCCTCCTCCAGGTCTTGACGCCGCTCCACCAGGCCCTCTCCGCCAACCTCGGCAGCCGCGTCGCGGCCTGGCTCTACGACCGGCTGACCGACGCCAGCGTCCGGCCTCCGGGCATGGGTCACCTGGAGGACCCGAACCTCGCCGGCGACCTCACGGTGGCCCGCGACTTCGACCTCGGCATGACGGGCCCTCCGATGGACATCAACATGGACTTCATCGCCGGCGGCCTGGTCGAGATGATCGCCGGCCTGTCCTCGGCCCTCGTCCTCTTCGTGACCGCGAAAAAGGGGACAGATCTATTTTCCGAGAGTGACTGACTCACAGATCGCAGAAAAATAAATCCGTCCCCTTTTCCAGTGCCGAAAAATAAATCCGTCCCCTTTTCCAGTGCCGTCAAGGGGGGATCCTTCGCTGCGCTCAGGATGACAGGTGAGAAGCGGCGTCACCCGCCGGCGCGGATCATGACCACGGTCTGATCGTCGGAGGCCGACCGGCTGGAGACGAAACCGCGCACTTCGTCGAGCAGGCTGTCGACAGTTGCAGTCTTATCGTCGAAGTGCTGCCGGATCCGCTCCGTGCCGTACTCCTCGTCGGCCGGGCTCATCGCCTCGGACAGGCCGTCCGAATAGAGAACGAGGCGGCTGCCCGCGGGCAGCTCGACCTCGCGCTCCGCGAACGAGCTGTCGCCGATGCCGAGTGGGAGCCCGGCCTCGGTCGGGAGGAAGCTCCCGCCAGCCGAGTCGACGTGGAGCGGATAGGGATGGCCGGCGTTCGCGAACACGAGGCGGCGGGTTGCCGTGTCGAGAACGGCGTAGATCATCGTCACGAACCGGGTCGGCGGCAGGTCTCTGCGCAGCGTCTGATTGATGCGGCTCAGGACTTCGCCCGGAGGCAAGCCGCTCTCCGCGAGAAGCCGCAGGATGCTGCGCGTCGACGACATCAGGAGCGCGGCGGCCATCCCCTTGCCGGAAACGTCCGCCAGGACCACACCCAGGCGCCCGCCGCCGAGCGGCACGTAGTCGAACCAGTCGCCCCCGACTTCGCGATACGGGATGCATCGCGCTTCGATCGCGAAACCGGGTATCTCCGGGGGTTGCGCGGGGAAGAGCCCGAGCTGGATCCGGCGCGCTTCCTGGAGCTCCTCCGACATGCGCTCCTTCTCCAGGTGCTCCAGCCGGAACAGGCGCGCGTTCTCGACGGCCGTCGCGACGTGGCCCGCGAGCGCTTCGAGGAGCTCGATGCGGTCCGGCGGGAAGGCGTTGATCTCCGTCTGCTCGACGTCGAAGACGCCGATGAGCCGTCCACCGACGAGCATCGGAATGGCGAGCTCGGACCGGCTCTGCTCGTCGCCGAGCTGGTAGTGGGGGTCGACCCGGACGTCCCGGGCGTAGTACGTCTCGAGCGTGGTGCCCACGTGTCCCACGATCCCGTCCACCCCGATCCGGAAACGGTCGCCCTCGTGGCGGTGGGGGCCGGTCCAGCCGTGGAGCACGAGCTCGTTCGTGGCGTCGTCCTTGAGCCAAAGCGTCGATCGGCTGTAACCGAACGTCCGGCAGACGTCCGTCAGGATCTCCTCGAGGAGCGGGTCGAGGTCGAGGATCGAGCTGATCCGCTGGGCGACGCGCTGGAGGAGCCGCAGCTCCCGGATCGTCTCTTCGTGCTCGTCGTGCATCCGGCCGCCGGGGGCGAGCCTAACGCCTCCCGGACCTTCGGCGGCGAAGGCTTCTCAGGCGATGCGGCGTTGCGGCCGGCTGCGCGTCGTCCCGAAGGCCCGGCCAATAAGGGGACAGACTTGTTTATTTTTCCCACGCACCGATGAGAGGAAAATAAATCTGTCCCCTTTTCTCTCGGTCCGGGCGCGGGCCGCGGCGGCAGCCCCGCTCGCGCACTCGAGCGAACCGGCCGATCGCCGCTTCGCCGCTTCGCGGCACACTCCCGTACGCAGCCTCATGAAATAGAGTACCCGGCAGTTTTTCGACCGACACGAGAAGGCCGCTCGCGGGCATCTGCCCGGCGCGAGGGGTTCTTCGTTCGAATAACGGGGTGCGACGCACCCGGGAGGACTTATGCATCGTCGGAACCGCTCGATCCTGGCGCTCATCGGGGTCCTGTTCCTGCTCTCGGCTCCCACCGTTCGCGCGCAGGCGGCAAAGGCGGAAATGAAGGCTCCGCCGAGCGCGGTCGTCACCATCTTCAACGTCTCCGCCGGAAAGCATCTGGATTTCCTGAAATGGATGGCCGATCAGGAGGCAATCGCCCGGGAAGCCGGCGTGCCCCCGACTCAGTGGTACTCGCATACCTCGGGCGCCGCCTGGGACTACCTGAGCATTGGCCCCGTCCTGACCGACGAGCAGGAGGCGAAGGTCGACGAACTGACCCGAAAGCGCGGCCGGAAGGCCGGATTCGCCGGGGGCCTCGAGTTTCGATCGTTCGTTTCGTCGCACAGCGACACGACCGCGGTCGGACCCCTGAGCGCGGCCGACCTGGTTGCGATGGCGAAGTAGCCGGCGTCGCGGGTCGGGGGGAGGGAGCCGGGCGCGTCGGGTACAGTCGCCCGGCTTCTTCGTTTCCGCCACAAGTTTCGCGCGAACCCTGCGGTAGATTGCGCGCAAATGTCATTGGCGGCCGGCACGCGCCTCGGCGCCTACGAGATCGTGGCGCCGCTGGGGGCGGGCGGAATGGGCGAGGTGTACCGCGCGCGCGACTCCCGGCTCGGGCGCGACGTGGCGCTCAAGGTGCTGCCCGCCGACGTCGCGTCGCACGCGGACCGGCTGGCCCGGTTCGAGCGCGAGGCGCGGACTGTCGCCGGGTTGAACCACCCGAACATCGTGGTGCTCCACTCGGTCGAGGACGACGCCGGCGTCCGGTTCCTCACGATGGAGCTCGTCGAGGGCCAGAGCCTCGCCGCGCACATCGCGCCGGGCGGGCTGCCGGTCGCGCGCGTCGTCGAGCTCGGCATCGCCCTCGCGGACGCGCTCGCGGCGGCGCACGAGAAGGGGATCGTTCACCGGGACCTGAAGCCGGCCAACGTGATGCTGACGCGCGAGGGGCGCGTCAAGGTGCTCGACTTCGGCCTGGCGAAGCTGACGGCTTCGGACGCGCAGCTCGGGGCAACGCACGGCGACACGATGACGACGCCGCTCTCCGACGTCGGGCACGTCGTGGGCACGGTGCCCTACATGGCGCCGGAGCAGCTCCGCGGCGAGCCCGTCGACACGCGTTGCGACCTCTTCGCGCTCGGGATCATCCTCTACGAGCTCTCCGCCGGGCGCCGGCCGTTCGGGGGCGCGAGCGCCACCGAGGTGAGCTCGGCGATCCTCCGCGACGCGCCGGTCCCCGTGCAGACCGTGCGCGACGACCTGCCGAAGGACCTCGGCCGGATCATCGGCCGGTGTCTCGAGAAGGACCCGGAGCGGCGCATCCAGACGGCAAAGGACGTCCGCAACGAGCTCGACCTGGTGCGCCGCGCGCTCGAGTCGGGGCCGGCTCGCGCCGAGCCGCCCACCGTGTCGGGCTTCGGCGGCCGGCCCGCCATCGCGGTGATGCCGTTCGAGAACCGCTCCGGCGACCCGGAGCAGGAGTACTTCGCCGACGGGCTGGCCGAGGACCTCATCACCCGGCTCTCGCTGTGGCGGTCGTTCCCGGTCATCGCGCGGCAGTCGAGCTTCGCGTACAAGGGCCAAAACGTCGACCGGAAGCAGGTCGCGAGCGAGCTCGGCGTGCGCTACCTCGTCCAGGGGAGCGTCCGCAAGTCCGGCGAACGCGTGCGGATCGCGGCGCAGCTCGTGGACGTCGCGACGGGGCAGAACGTCTGGTCGCAGACCTATGACCGCGTGCTGACGGACGTCTTCGCGGCGCAGGACGAGATCAGCGAGGCGATCGCCGCCTCGCTCGTGGTGGACCTGCAGCGGGCCGAGCACGCGCGCGTCCAGCACCGCGCCCCCGAGAACCTCGAGGCGTGGGGGCTCTTCCAGCGCGCCCTGACGTTCTTCTATCGCTTCACGCGCGAGGACTTCGGAGAGGCCCGTTCGCTCCTCGAACGCTCCCTGGCGCTCGACCCGAAGTTCTCGACCGCGTGGGCGCGCCTGGCGGAGATCGCGTTCTGGGAGTACCTCTACGGCTGGACCGACTCGCCGGCACAGCTGCTCGAGAGCATGCTCGCCGCGGCGCGCCGGGGCGTGGAGCTCGACCCGCGGGACGCGGAGGCGCATGCCGAGCTCGCGATTTCGCTGATGACCGCGGGAGAGGGCCTCGCCGCGATGGAAGAGGCTCGCCGCGGCACGGAGCTGAACCCGAGCCACCCCTGGGCGCTGCTGATCCGCGCCTATATCGGGCACATGACGGGCAACTCGCCCGAGGAAAGCATCGAGCTCGCGACGCGCGCGGTGAAGCTCTCCCCGCGCGATCCGGCCGAGTGGCTCTTCTACGACGTTCTGGCCGGGGCTTACTTCAACGCCGGCCGTTTCGAAGAGGGGCTCGCCGCGGGGCGGCGGCTCGTGAGCCTGTGGCCCACCTACTACTTCGGGCCGCTCTGGTGCGCGATGAACTTAGTCGAGCTCGGACGAATCGACGAGGCGCGGGCCGCCGTCCGCGAGGCGCGCCGCGTGCTGCCGGAGGTGACGCTCGAGATGGTCCGCCGCGTCCTCGGCGCGATGGCGCCGGACGTCGACCGGCGCATGATGGGCGCGCTCCAGCGGGCCGGGCTCGAGTGACGGACCCCCGAAACGCAGGGGATCCTTCGCTTTCGCTCAGGAGGGGTTGAGCCGCCTGTCGAGGTCGCGGTAGGAAGCGACGAGGAGTCCCTTCACCTCACCGATCTCCTCACGGACCTGCACGAACTCCCGGCTGAACTTCTCGTCCAGACCGGTGACTCCTTCGGCAACGAGACGGATCTCGCTGCGGAGGCTCTCGGCGACGACGTCGGAGTGTCGCTTGACGTCGCGGATCTCGACCCCGAGCGTCTCGTCGCCGGCACGGATCTCGCCCCTCAGACCCTCTTCAACCTCGCGGATCAAGCCCCGGAGCCCTTCATCGACGGCGCGGATCTCATTCCGCAGCCCCTCGGCCACGACGTCGAAATGGCGTTTGATGTCCTCGGCTGTGTCGCGATCCATCGGCCCTCGTGTCCGCCGAGACTAGCACCGCGGCTGATCAGTATTGTCGCGGGAACGGGGGTCTGAAGTGAGCGAAAAAGCGGACAGATCTGTTTGTCGGAGACTGACGAACGCGAGCGCATCCCGAAAATAAATCTGTCCCCTTTTCCCAAGCGCTGACACTCTCCCCGCGCGACGGGGAGAGAGGAAGGAGCGGCCCTAGGTCAGGGCTTCCCTCAGGGCGGCGCGCGCGAGCAGGCGCGTCGAGTCGAGGGTCGGCAGGGGAGACTCCTCGGAGCGGACGAGCAGCGGGATCTCCGTGCACGCGAGCGCCACCGCGTCGCAGCCTCGGTTCGCAAGGCGCGCGATCACGCGGTTGTACGCATCGCGCGACTCGTCGGTGAACACGCCGTCGACCAGCTCGGCGAAGATGATCCGGTCGACGTTGTCGAAGTCCGCGCCCTCGGGCACGATCGTCTCGATTCCGGCGGCGTCCAGGGCGGGGCGGTAGATCGGGGCGCCGTCGCCCATCGTGAAGCGCGTGCCGAGGACTCCCACGCGCTTAAACCCGCGGCGTCCCGCCTCCTCCGCAACGACGCGCGCGATGTGCAGCCACGGGATCGGGGTCTCGGCCTGCACGTGGTCCCAGGCGAGGTGGGCCGAGTTGTCCGGGCAGATCGCGAAGTCCGCGCCCGCGGACGCGAGCAAGCGAGCCGAGTCGAGCATGAAGCCCGCGACGCCCGCGTAGTCGCCGGCATCGAACGCCGGCATCCAGCGGGCCATCGGGATCGAGTCCATCGTGATGCGCGGGTGGTCGTTCTTCCCGACGACAGTCAGCGCCTCGCGGCAGATCGTCTGGTAGCAGAGAGCGGCGCCCTCGGCGCTGCAAGCGACGATCCCGATGTGCTTCACGCCGGAGTCAGTCTCTCTCCGCCGCCTTTTCCAGGGTTTCGAGGTCGATCTTCGTCATCTGCATCAGCGCCGCCATGACTCGCTCGCCCCTGGCCGGGTCGCCTTCCATCAGCTCCCAGAACTTCGCCGGGACGACCTGCCAGGAGAGGCCGAACTTGTCCTTCAGCCAGCCGCAAACGCTCGGCTCGCCGCCTCCGGCCGTGAGCTTCGCCCACAGGGTGTCGATCTCCTTCTGGTTCTTGCAGTTCACGACGAACGAGATGGCCTCGCTGAACTTGAACTGAGGGCCGCCGTTCAGGCCGACGAACTTCTGCCCCTCGATCTCGAACTCGACGGTCATGACGGAGCCCTTCGGCCGCCCGGAAGCCTCGGCGCCGGCGTCGCCGTAGCGGGTGATCGTCCCGACCTTCGAGTCGTCGAAGATCGAGGTGTAGAAGCGCGCCGCCTCCTCGGCCTGGGTGTCGAACCAGAGCATGGGGGTGATCTTCTGCATGAGTTCCTCCTCCTGCCCCTCACCCTAACGTCGAAAAACCGGGGACAGACCACGGTTTTCCCGGAAAAATAAATCCGTCCCCTTTTCCGCTCTACGTCCAGGTCACGCCGGGATACAGGCTGCCGATCCGGTACGAGCGGTAAGTGCCGCCCTGGACCACGGTCATCTTCCAGACGATCGCCGCTGCCGGCCCCATGCTCGCGAGCTCCACCACGTGCGACGGCACGTCGGTCGACGGCGGGGTCGTCCCGATCGGCACCGGCTCGGAGGCGCAGATCTCGACGTGGCCGTCTCCGGAGAGCATCACGTTGCCGCCCCAGTAGGAGTAGACGTTCAGCGGGTACTGCCACGCGAGCTGCGCGGTCAGCGCGGCCTCGTCGATCTGGAAGATCACGCCGCGGGAGAAAGGCGGTGCGGGCGGGGGCGACGTCGCGGCGCAGCCTCCCGGGGTCGCATAGCAGCGGTCGTTGCCGTTGTCGAAGACGGAGAGGCTCGTGATCTGGTTGCCCGACGCGGCGAGCAGGTTCGGGTAGTGCTGCGCGAAGAACCAATCGGTCGGTTGCGTCGCGTTGCCGACGAGCGTGAAGTCGCCCTGGTATCCGAGCTTCCACAGGATCGCGCCGCTTCCGGCGCCGCCCCGGTAGTCGAGCTTCATCAGCCAGTTCTGGTGGCGGGAGGAAAGAACGAGGTTCCCGTCGGGCGCGAGCTGGACGCCGTTGCAGTGGGTCCAGTCGTAGCCGGAGCCGGCCGTGAACTCCATGGGGTGGCGGTTCACGTCGAGCCAGTCGAACGCGGACCACGTCCAGCAGGGTTTGAAGTTCTCGTCGAAGTCCACGAGCGCGTCGCCGAGGATCGTGAACTGCCCGGGTCCGGGCGGCGCCGTCAGTTGAACGGTTTTCTGCTGTTGCACGATCAGGATCGTGTGACCGTTCGGCAGCGGCAGCACGTCGTGGCTGAAGCAGAGCGCCTGGACGTCCGAGCCCATCGCCTTCAATGCAGTGTTCAGGTCCGCGAGGTAGATCTCGCGCACCGATCTGCCCTCGAGGTCGATCTCCCGCAGCACGCCGTTGTACGGGATCGTCTGCGGCACGCCGTTCGAGTAGAGGTTCGTGATCGACGCCATGAAGTGACCGTTCATCATCGGCTTGATCGGGAACGCGTACCCGAGCCAGCTCGCGTCGGCCGTGTTGTCGTAGTACCACAGAATGTTCCCGTCGAGGTCCGACGCGACCGAGATGCCGCGCGGGTCGATGATGTTCACGAGCTCGATGCCCGGGCTCGGGGTCGCGCCCGACGTCGTGGACGCCTGAAGCGTCGGGAGCGCGATCGACGGCGGCAATGGGCCCGTCTTGAAGAGAGCGTCCGGAGACGTCCACCATTTCCCGTCCCACGTGCGGATCCGCGCGCGAAGGCGGTACGTGGACGCCGCCTTCATCCCGCCGACGAGAAACGAAACCTCGCCGCCCCCCTCCGGCGCCGCCACGGGCGCCGTCGAGCGGCCGTACTTCGTCGTCAGGCCGAACTCGACGACGACCTGCGAGTCCGCGGGGATCGTGCCCGTGAAGCGGGCGACGAGCGGGTGGCCCGTCGGGTGAACGGAGCCGGAGAAGCCGGGCGGGGCGTCCGTCATCGCGTGTCCTCCTGCTGAAAGCGGGCAAGCATGCCTCTGCAGCCTTCTGCCGTTTGCCCCTCACCCTGACCCTCTCCCCCGAGGGGAGAGGGAAAAGAGCCTCTACATCGCTCCGGGCGCGCCGGGCGCGGCAGCCGGCGGGCGATCCGAGTTCCACGTGTCCCGGATGTATGGCCACGTGCCGTTGACGCGACGGTGAACGGAGAGGTAGTTGCCGCTGTCGATCGTGGCCCCGGACGCGTCGACGACCGTGTAGGTGCCGCTGATCCAGCCGGTGTCTCCGTCGACGCCGGATCCCGTGACCGAAACGTTCTTGAGCGATAGGCCGGCCGCCTTCGTTTTGGCCGCATCCTCACCGAGGAACGTCTTGATTGCCGCGCGGCCCTTTACGGCGGGCGCGCCCGGGGGCATCAGGAGGGCATCCTCGGCGTAGAGGTTCCCCATCGCCTCGCCGTCGGCCCTGGCGTAGTGATCGAACCAGGCGAGCGCGTCCGCTTCCATCTTTGCCTTGTCGGCGGCGGGGTCCGGCTGCGTGGCGGCCGTGTCCGGCTGGGCGGCCGGCTTCTGTGCGCAACCGACGGAAAGGGCGATCACGGTGAGGATGGCGAGCACGAACGAGAGTTTCCGGAGCATGCAGTTCTCCTCTCTATAGGCGAGTCGTCTCTGTTGTGGTGGCTCGATGAGCGCCGGCATCTTAACCCCAGGCGTTCATCCGGTCCGCTCCTTCAGTCGCGCGGTTCCGGCCCGGCTCGCCACGACCCGGGCGCCGCTTTTCAGCACCGCCTCGACGCGCGAGCCCTCGTGCGGCTCGATCGCGAAGACGAAGTCGAGGTTCACGACGTGCGACCGGTGAATCCGCACGAACCTTCGCGGGTCGAGACGCGCCTCCATGTCCTGGAGGCGGGCGTGGATCAGGTGCTGTCGGCCAGCGGCGTGGATCGTGACGTAGTCGTCGCACGCCTCGAGCCGCTCGACATCCTCGACCTTGACGGCGACCATCCTCCCGCGCTCGCGCACGAACACGCGCGTGATCGGCTCGGCCGCGCGACGCCGGACCTCGACGCCGCCGAGTCGAACGCTCGGGCGGCGCTCGCGATCGTCCCGCACTGGCACTACGTGCGAGACATCCTGCTGCCGCAGATCCGGGAAGCGAAGACGAAAGGCGTCTTCCCGAAGATGGCCGAGGCGATGGACGTCAACCGGAAGCCGGCGAGCCCGACGGACTTCGACTTCCTCGAGGGGAAGTGGGAGATCGTCTACAACAACTCGCTGCCGGGAATCCCTCCGAACATCGCAGGCAGCTGGGTCGCCCGGAAGGAAACGGACGGGCGCGTGCTCTACGACGAGTTCCGCCTCTTCGGGTCGAACCGGGAGACCGTCTTCCTCTGCGCGACCTTCCGGGTGTTCGACCACGTCCACCGGAAGTGGGACATGCGCTACGTGGGTCTCACGATTCCGGGACCGGGGGAGGGAGAGCGGCGGGTCGCGGACTGGCCGGAGCTCACCGCGTGGCGGGAAGGATCAACGATCCGGGTCGATCAGCGATCCGGAGAGAATCTGCTGAAGATCACGTACTCCGACATCGCGAAGGACTCGTTCCGCTGGAAGGCGGACGTCTCGAACGACGGCGGAAAGACGTGGAAAGCGGACCAGATCCGGATCGAGGCGAAGCGGGCGCGGTAGAGCACCTCACGCAGTCATTCCGAGAGAGAGCCCAGATCCCTCGCGGAGCCTGCCCTGAGCGGAAGACGTCGGTCGAAGCGCAGGGGATCCTTCGCTTCGCTCAGGATGACAGCCAAGGGCGAAGGGCTCGGGATGACAGAAAGAGGGGAGAGGCTCACGCGGACGAGGACATGCGCCGCTCGAGCTCGCCGAAAGAGAGGCGGATCATCGTCTCGAGCTCGCCGAACCGTTCCGACATCCCCGTCTCCAACCGATCGAGCCTGTCGTTCGTCGAGACGACGCCCTCGGCGACCGTGCGAATCTCCGACCTCAGACTCTCCGCGACGACGCTGAAATGTCGTTGGAGCTCTTCCGACTTTCGGTCGACCTTCTCGTCAAGCGCACGGATCTGTCGTTGGAGGTCCTCCGACTTTCGATCGACCTTCGCGTCAACCGAACGGATCTGTCGCTGGAGCTCCTCTGACTTTCGGTCGACCTTCTCGTCAACCGCACGGATCTCGACGCTGAAGTGTGTTTTGAGCTCCTCTGACTTTCGATCGACCTTCTCGTCAACCGCACGGATCTCGACGCTGAAGTGTGTTCTGAGCTCCTCCGACTTTCGGTCGACCTTCTCGTCAACCGAACGGATCTCGATCCGCAGATCAGCGGCAACGGTGTCGAAGTGGCGTTTGATGTCGTCGGAGGTTTCCATCCGCCCTCGTTCAGCCGAGCCTAGCACCGGCTGATCAGTATTGTCGCGGGCGCGCGCCGGCCCGGCGGTACGATTCTGCGATGCCCGCCGCGGAGCCGAAGACCTGCTGTCCGATCGTGGAGCTCCGGCAATACACGCTCAATCCGGGTACGCGCGACGTCCTGATCGAGGTCTTCGACCGCGAGTTCGTCGAAAGCCAGGAAGCCCTCGGCATCCGAGTCATCGGTCAGTTCCGACACATCGACGAGCCGAACCGTTTCGTGTGGCTCCGCGGTTTTCGGGACATGCCTTCGCGCAAACGCGGGCTGACGGAGTTTTACAGCGGGCCGGCGTGGAAAGCGCACCGCGACGTTGCCAACGCCACGATGATCGCCTTCGACGACGTCTTTCTGCTGCGGCCCGCGCGGCCCGAATCCGGTTTCCCTGTCGAGACGGACGACCGTCCCCCGCCCGGAGGCGGCGAATCTTCTGAGAGCCTGGTCGCCTGCACGATCTATCCCTTCGCGGCGCCCCCCGACGCCGACTTCCTCGATTTCTTCGAGCTCTCGCTCCGACCGGTGGTCACGGAGGCGGGAGCGTCGATCCTCGCCTCCTTCGTCACCGAGCCGAGTCCGAACAACTACCCGGCCCTTCCGGTGCGAGAAGGAGAGCCGGTCTTCGTCTGGTTCTCGCGGTTCGAGGGCGTGGCGGCTTACGAGCGTCACGTCGCAGCGCTGGATCGTTCCCCACGGTTGGGCGAGATTTCGAGAGTCCTGGCGAGCCGTCTCTCGGGACCTCCCGAAGTCCGGAAGTTATTACCGACCACGCGATCCCGGGTGCGGTGACAATCGTTCTCTCCCCGCCGGGGTCCGAACGAAAAACACGGCACACGCGGACGCGAGGAGGGCGAGCACCGCGGCGGTCCTCATGGACGACCGGAACGAGTCGGTGACCGCGGACGTGATCGCGTCCCGGGCTCTCGTCTTTTCGGGCTCGCCCAGATCCGGAGGCGCCTGCGCGGCGCCGAGCTTGTGGCGCTCGGAGGCTGGAATCCGCGAGGCGACTTCTTCGAGCCCCGCCTCGGAGAGGCGGCGGTCGAGCGCTCGATCGAAAACCGAGGAAGCGACGAGCCCGAAGACGGCGATCGCGAGGAGTCCCGCGACGCGCGCGACCGCGTTGTTGATGCCGGATGCGGATCCGGTGTCCCGCTCGCCGACCGATCCGAGCACGGTGGCCGTCAGCGGCGCGACGGTCATCGCCATACCGAGGCCGAGGACGACGAGCGCGGGCATCACGGCCGTCACGAAACGCGCGTTGGCGTACGGGACCGAAAGGAGAAAGAAGCCGACGCCGGCGAGCGCGGGCCCGAAAATCAGGAGAAGGCGCGGGCCGAACCGGTCGGAGATCGCACCCGCCGGGCGCGAGAGCACCGAAATCAGGAGCACGAGCGGGAGGAGCGCGGCACCCGCCTGGGACGGCGTGTACCCCTGGCCCTGGATGAGCTCGAATGGCAGCAGGAAGAAGGTGGCGGAGAGCGCGGCGTAGAGGAAGAAGGTGAGGAGGTTGACTCCCGCGAACAGCTTGATTCGAAAGAGGTCGAGGGGAACCATCGGATTTGAGCTTCGCCGCTCGACGACCACGAACGCGGCGAGCGCAGCGATGCCGATCGCGAGCGACCCGAAGACGCGGGGAGCGCTCCATCCCGCGGCCGGTGCTTCGATGATTCCGAAAACGAGGGCGGCGAGGCCGATCGTCGCGAGCAGGGCTCCGGTCAGGTCGAGGCGTCCCGCGGACGATTTACGGGTTTCGGGGATCCGGCTCCGGGCGATCAGGAGCACGGCGGCCGCGATCGGCAGGTTCACCAGGAACACAGCGCGCCAGGACGCCGCCTGGACGAGCCATCCTCCGACAACGGGGCCGAGCGCTCCCGCGACCGACGTGAGAGACGACCACGTGCCGACCGCGCGCCCGCGGTCCTTCGCCGAAAAGGCGGCGCCGAGGATCGCAAGGCTCGAAGGGACCACGAGCGCCCCGCCCACCCCTTGAATCGCGCGGGCCGCGACGAGAAATCCGACGCCGGGCGCAACGGCGCAGGCGGCCGAGGCCGCCGCGAAGAGCGCGACGCCGATCGAGAAGACGCGCCGCCGTCCGAACCGGTCGGCGAGGGATCCCCCGACGAGAACGAGAGCGGAGAGGGACAACGCGTAGGCTTCCACCACCCACTGGACGTCGGCAACCGACGCTTCCAGGCTCTCCTGGAGGACGGGAAGCGCGACGCTGACGACAGTCCCGTCGATGAACGCGAGGCTCGAGCCGAGGATCGTCGCGGCGAGGACCCAGCGCGCCGTGGCCGGGGAGCACGGTGCGGCCTCGGCCCCGCGAAGGATGGCCTCGTCGCAGGGTCCCCTCGCCGCGACGCTCACGAAGAGACGCTAGGGCTTCGCGGCGGGGAGGTACGGCGCGGGGATCGGGTTCGCCGGGCGTTCCGCGTCCCAGACTACGGACGCGATCCACCAGCGCTTGCCGTCGTTGACGAGCTGGATCGAATTGATCCCGCGCTCGAATGGCGTCGCGTCGGACGGGGAACGGCGCGACTCGTACGTCGAGAAGACGTGGCAGACGTTTCCGAAGCAGTCGGTGCGCCTCGCGATCTCGCGCTCGAAGAATCCGGTGAGCGGCTGGCCCCTGGCCTTTCGATCCGCGGCGAACGTCTCGATCCGTTCCGAGAACTGATCGACGGTCATCGGCCGGAAATCCGGCGCGTCCGGCGCCTTCGGAGGCACGAGCTTTCCGGAGGAGTGGAAGATCCGCCGCATCCGCTCGAAGTCGGGCGCTGTCCCGGCGGCGTGGGTCACCGAGGCGTAGAGCTCCGAAACGACGGCATCGACGGAAGTCGGTTCCCTCGGAGGGACGCCCTGCGCCGTCGCAAGGCTGGTGACGAGAAGGAGGGAAACGACGGCGATCGCGGATCTCGGCATGAGCTCCTCCGAATTTTCCGGGACGGTACCACGCCCGGAAAAGAGAAGGCCTCTCCCCCGGGGAGGCGGGGAGAGGCTGTCAGGGAGGACGTCGAGACCTAATCTTCCCAGTAAGGGCTGTCCGCGAGATCGCGCGTGGGGAACGGGTGCGCGTAGTAGTCGTCGTTGCCCGGATCGAGCCGCTTGTCCTTCAGCTTGTAGGTGACGAAGGGGAACATCAGGTCGACCGCCTCGGGGTCGAGGGTGTCCAGGATGGCGCCCGCCTGCGCCGAGCAGAGGTGGAAGGCGAACGCGGTGCAGTGGTGGATCGACTCGGGGCGCACGAGCCCCTCGTTGTGCGTGCTCTCGTGCAGCAGGACCGCCTCCGAAAGGCCCGCTCCGGTCGCCGGAGTTCCGAAGTCCCGCGCGCCGCATCCCGGCGAGGACCCGAGCCACACGACGGACCACTGGGCGAAGCTCGTGCCGAGCGTGTTCACGTAGGCGGTGCCGCAGATGTTCGGGTCCTCGGCGGGGCCCTCGTAATAAACGTAGTAGCGCTTCTGCGACGGGTCCGCGTTCCATCCGCGCGTCTCGAGCTCGGCCGTCACGGCGCCGAACGCGTCGCCGGTCGCCGCGTACTCTCCGGCGGTTTTCAGACCCCGGACGAAGCTCACGTCCAGCCGCTGCGTGCCCCGGTCGTCATAGGTGTCGAGCCGGATGTGCTTGCCCGTCTGGCTCTCGAGCCAGAGGTTCATCGAGGCGATGGCGTTATCGATGACGCCGTTGGTGTCGAGGGTGTTGTCGACCGCGTCGGAGGGAACGAAGTAGATCGCATGGCCTTGCGCCCCGGCGGCGACGTCGGGAAGCCGGTCGGCCGTCACGCGGCCGCGCGACGGCTTGCCGCCTTTTTTCCCACCGGTGAACCCGAGCGTGCCCTGGTAGGCCGTCTCGGTGCTGGCGAAGTTGGACACGCGCGTCCGGTACGTGCCGGCGACCGGAAAATCGACTGTCGCCGTCTCGGTCGCCAGACCGCCGTCCACGGCGTTCTGGGGGTTGGTGCCGCTGCCCACCTGGACCCAGCTGCCGTCGGCGTTCTGCCTGTCGATGTAGAGGTCGAGGTCGAAGGCCGCCCCGGCCCCGGCGCTCCAGGAGATCGTCGCCGTCGCTTTCGAGGTGACGAAGTCGGGGGCAACCTGGAACTGCCGGATGTGGCTCGCGCCCGTCAGTCCGCCGTCCGCGGCCGGCGCCTCGCCCGTCCACTCTTCTCCGGGCTGAGCGCGTCCGGCACCTCCGTCGGGAGCGGTGGCTCCCACGGCTCGGGCAAATCGTTTGTCGTAGACGATCGAGATCTTTTGGTTGCCGTGGCTCGCCCGGGCGGCCTCCGCCAGGGCGAATGCGGCGCAGAAAAGGGTGAGCACGGTGATCGTGCGGAGACGCATGGGAGACCTCCTCATCGTTGGGATCGGCGCGGAGCGTCGGTCCTTTGCCGGTGGCATCGACATACGCGTCATCGATAGCACCGCGGGGCTTCGAGAGGACGATGAGGGGATCCCCTCAAAAAGCGATCGGGCGGGGCCTCATTCGGGGGTCATTCCGAGGAGGCGCTCTGCCCCAGAGGCGCTTTTCCTGTCAGAAGAGACGCCCTGCTTGTCATTCCGAGGAGCGAAGCACGAGGAATCTGGTTCCCGCTCGAAAGGACCAGATCCTCGCTCCGCTCGGGATGACACCTATAAAGAGGATGAGTCAGCTATAAGGGGATGATAGGCACCGCACGATGATCGGGCAGACGATTTCGCACTACCGCGTGCTGCGCGTTCTGGGCGAAGGCGGCATGGGTGTCGTTTACGAGGCCGAGGACCTCCGGCTCGGCCGGCACGTGGCGCTCAAGTTCGTCGTCCACAAGAAGCTCGACCGCCAGGACACCGTCGAGCGCTTCCAGCGCGAGGCCCGCGCGGCCTCGGTCCTGAACCACCCCAACATCTGCACGGTCCACGACGTCGGCGAAGAAGGCGGCCACCACTTCATCGCGATGGAGTTCCTCGAGGGCGAGAGCCTCGAGGGGATGCTGGCAAAGGGGCCCCTGCCGCCGCGGCGGGTCGTCGAGATCGGGACTCAGATCGCGGAGGGCCTCGTCGCCGCTCACGCGCGCGGTGTCATCCACCGAGACATCAAGCCGGCCAACGTCTTCGTGACGTCGGCGGGGTTCGTCAAGATCATGGACTTCGGTCTCGCGAAGATCCTCCAGTCAGCCGCGGCCGAATCGTTGACCGCCTCGGAGACGGACCTGACGCAGACGTCCGACCTGACGACGCCCGGTCTCGCGATGGGCACGGTGTCGTTCATGTCGCCGGAACAGGTGCGCGGGGAGGAGGTGGACGCGCGCTCGGACCTCTTCTCTTTCGGCTCGCTTCTCTACGACATGGCCGTCGGCGACCCGCCGTTCCGGGGGACGACTCCCGCGGTGAAGCTCGCGGGGATCCTCGAGCGCAACCCGGTGGCGCCGCGCGAGCTGAACCCGACGCTGCCCGTCCGACTCCAGGAGATCATCCTGAAGGCGCTCGAGAAGAACCGCGAAGAGCGATACCAGACGGCGCGCGAAATGGCTGTCGACCTGCGCCGGGTCACGCGGGAGCTCGACAGCGGGACCGTCACAGGGGTCATGGCGGCCGTCGCGCCGCCGAGCCCGGCAAAGGCGGAGCGCGCCTGGCACTGGATGGTGCCCATCGGGATCGGGGCGATCCTCGCGGGCCTCGCGATCTGGAGGTCCGGTGACGACAAACCGAAACCGGCGGCGCCCGCAGCCGGGCCCCCCGAGATCCGATCGCTCGCCGTTCTTCCGCTCCAGAACCTCTCGCCGGATCCGGCGGACGCTTACTTTGCCGACGGGATGACGGACGAGCTCATCTCCCGCCTGGCGAAGATCTCGGCGCTCCGCGTGATCTCGCGGACGTCGGCCATGCGTTACAAAGGGTCGAAGAAGTCCCTTCCGGAGATCGCCCGGGAGCTGAACGTGGACGCCGTCGTCGAAGGCTCGGTCGTACGGGAACGCGATCGCATCCGCATCAACGCGCGGCTGATCGGCGCGAGCGAAAACGATATTTGGTCGGACGGCTACGACCGCGAGCTCAAGGACGTCCTCTCGATCCAGAGCGACGTGGCGAGCGCGATCGCGCGCGAGATCCGTGTGAAGGTCGCGCCGGAGGAGAGCACTCAGCTCGCAATCCGAGGCCCCGTCGACCCCGACGCCTACCAGTCGTACCTGAGGGGGCGAGTCTCGTTCTCCCGGTTCACGCCGGAGTCGCTCGCCGAAGCCGAGGAGTATTTCCGCCGCGCGATCGCGAAAGATCCGAAGTTCGCGCTCGCCCATGCCGGTCTCGCGGACACTTACATCCAGCTCGCCGGGCGGGTGCGTCCGCCGCACGAGACGATGCCGAAGGCGCGGGCGGCGATCGACCGGGCGCTCGAGCTCGAGCCGAACCTCGCGGAGGCGTACTCGTCGCTCGGCCAGGTAAAGCTCTTCTACGAGTTCGACTTCGAGGGGGCCGGCGCGGAGTATGGCCGCGCGCTCGCCGCGAACCCGGGCTCGGCCATCGTGCACCAGACGAACGGCCTGTATCTCGCGGCGCGCGGCCGAACGCCCGAGTCGCTGGAGGAAGCGAAGCGGGTGCTCCAGCTCGATCCGGTCAGCATCGGGTCGGGGTGCATGGAGGCGCGGCTCCTCTACTACGCGCGCCTGTACGACCTCGCGATCGCGCGGTACCAGCAGATGGTGGCCGCCGACCCGACGGTCACCGGGTTCTGCACGTTCGGGATCTTCGCCTACCAGCAGAAGGGGCGCATGGCGGAGGCGATCGAGGCGGCGAAGCGGTCGAGCGCCGCGTCACCCAACGAGATGCTGCCTCGGGCCGCGCTCGCGCGCGTTTACGGGGCAATGGGGAATCGCGCGGAGGCGGAGAAGGTCGTCGCGGGAATGGCCGAGCTCAAAACGCGGAGGTTCGTCTCCCTTCACGACTTCGCGCTGGCGCACTCCGGGTGGAATCCGAAGGAGGCGCTCCGCTGGCTGGAGAAGGCGTACGAGGGGCGCGAGGGGCTGCTCGTATACGCGAAGGTGGACGCCGTGTGGGACGACCTGCGCGGGGAGCCGCGGTTCCAGGAGCTCGTTCGAAAGATCGGGATACCCGAGTAGCCGCTCCCTTCTGTCATTCCGAGGAGCAGGGTCTCCCGGTGTCATTCCGAGGAGTGGAGCGACGAGGAATCTGTGGCCCTGTCGACAGAGATCCAGATCCCTCGCTCCGGTCGGGATGACAAGGGGTACGTCTCTCGCGGCATACGCAACCGGGGGGTTGCTTTTCCACGTCGCGTCCGGGTAATATGCAATCTGGAGGTTGCATATGAGCACGGACCGGATCGAGAAGAGCATCTTTCTCCGCGCGCCCCGAGCGAGAGTCTGGCGCGCGATCACCACTCCCGAGGAGTTCAACTCCTGGTTTGGGGTCAACCTCGAAGGCGCGTTTGCCCCGGGCGCGCGGGTTTCGGGACGGATCACCATTCCGGGGTACGAGCACGTGAACATGGAGATCACGATCGAGCGGGTCGAACCCGAGCGGTTGTTCTCCTACCGCTGGCATCCCTACGCCATCGAGCCGGGAGTCGACTACTCGGGCGAGCCCACCACGCTCGTCGAGTTCCGCCTGGACGAGGCTCCCGGCGGCACGAAGCTGACAGTGGTCGAGTCGGGCTTCGATCGCATCCCGGAGGCGCGCCGCGCGGAGGCGTTCCGGATGAACGAGAAGGGCTGGGAGGGGCAGCTGAAGAACATCGAGCGCCATGTCGCCTCGTAGCGCGCGCACGGCCGGCCTCGCCCGCGCGGGCCCGGTGTTCGCGGCGCTCGGCGACGAGAGGCGGCTCGCGCTCGTGTCGCGCCTCTCCGCGGGCGGGCCGCAGTCGATCACGCGTCTGACCGCGGGATCGGACGTCACGCGCCAGGCCATCACGAAGCACCTGACCGTGCTCGCCGGAGCGGGGCTCGTTCGCGGGGTGCGGCGAGGCCGCGAGCGCATCTGGGAGATCGACACGAAGCGCCTCGACGACGCAAGCCGCTGGCTGGAAGAGATTTCGAAGCGGTGGGACGAGAGGCTCGATCGGTTGAAGAAGTTCGTGGAGGGGGGACGGTAGGGCCTCGCGAGAAGATAGAGCTCGCGTGCCGGGGAAGAAGACCGTTCGAGTCGAGTCCGCCGAATCCCTTTCGGACAACCAGCTCGTCCGCCGTGTCCTCGCGGGAGAGTCCGCCCTCTTCGAAACGCTCGTGCACCGTCACAGCCGGCGGGTCTACCGGGCCGCGCGTGCGATCCTGGGAGACGACGAGGAAGCCGCGGACGTCGTGCAGGAGACGTTCGTGCGCGCGTACCGCAAGCTCGGTCAGTTCGCGGCGCGCGCGAAGTTCTCCACCTGGCTGACGAAGATCGGCGTCTACGAAGCTCGGGCCCGCCGGCGCCGGAGCCGCACGCGCGCCGCCAAAGCGGGGGAGCCGGCAAATCGGAACCCCGGAGGCGAATCGGACACCGCGCCTGACCCGGAGAGAGAGACGCTCGTCCGCGAGATGAAGGTTTTGCTCGAAGCTGCGATCGAGGATCTCCCTCCGCATTACCGCACCGTCTTCGTGATGCGAGCCGTGGAAGAGGCGAGCACCGCCGAGACCGCCGAGGTCCTGAACCTTTCCCCGGACGTCGTCAAGACGCGGCTGCGTCGCGCCCGGGCGCTGCTGCGCGAGAAGCTCACCGCCGCCGTCGGCGGGCCCCTCGGGCGCGAACTCTTTCCCTTCGCCGGCGAGCGCTGTCAGCGAATGTGGGATCGCAAGATACGCCCGGCGATCGCCGTAATCGACGGCAAACGAAGATGATGCGATATTGCGAGACGTCCACACCGGTCGGCCGGCTGTTGCTCGCCGGAGATGAGAGCGGGTTGCGCCGGGTCTCGTTTCCGAACCGGGGCCCTCGCGCCGAGATCACCGAACGCTGGGAACGCACGGAGGAGCCGTTCCGCGAGGCGATCGCGCAGCTCGGCGCCTACTTCGAGCGGCGGCTGCGCCGTTTCGATCTCGCGCTGGCGCCCGAAGGCACGCCGTTCGAGCAGGAGGTGTGGTCCTCGCTCCGGGAGATTCCCTACGGAGAAACGGTCTCCTACTCCGAGCTCGCCCGGCGGATCGGGAGGCCGGCCGCGTCCCGAGCGGTCGGCGCGGCGAACGGAAAGAACCCGCTCGCGATCGTCGTTCCCTGCCACCGGGTCATCGGCGCCAACGGATCGCTGACCGGATTCGGGGGCGGGCTCGGGGTCAAGCGACGCCTCCTGGATCTCGAGGCGGGCGCGTCGGCTTGTCTCTGGGAAGAGATGCCGGAGGAAACCGCTCCATCGCAGTCGCCGCACTGATCCACCGCCTCGGACTCACCCCCGCCCATTGGAGGTTACGATCCGGCCGCGATGAAATCCGGGTGCGCCGTTCTTCTGCTCGTGCTCCTTCCGGCCGTCTCGGTGGCGGAGGACCCGAGCCCGCTCGGCCGCCGCACGACAGCGGTCCTCGGCCTCGGGGGACGGAACTTCCTGCGCGGCCGCCACGGCTGGGCGGAGTTCGCGACGACGTCGATCAACTTCGGGAAGTTCATCTCGCGCCGCACGGAGATCGGGTTCGACTTTCACCCCTGGATGGGAATCCGGCAGGCGGTCAACGACAACGGCGACGGCGGGCACGAGAACTCGCACGCGATCGCCATCGAGGGCTACGGCCGGTGGTACCCCGCGCCCCCCGAGTGGACGGTCCGCCCTTACGTCGAGCTCGGCGTCGGACCCTTCTATGCGACGCGCCCGGCGCCGGCCGCGGGCTCGCGTTTCAACTTCCTCATCGAGGCGGGGACCGGAATCACGTTCCCGGTGTCGCCGACCGATCCCTGGTCCGTCGTGGTCGGCTACCGGCTCGTGCACATTTCCAACGCCCACCTCTACGAGCGCAACCCCGGCTGGAACTTCCACGGATACGTGCTCGGCATCCGGAAGTTCGTGGGCGGGGGGTAGGGCTAACGAAACGCGAGTCGGCGGTCGAGCTCCGCAAACGAGAGGCGCAACATGGCCTTCAGCTCGCCAAACTCCTCGTACACCCGGGATTCGAATCGATCCAGCCGTTCGTTCGTGCCGATGAGACCCTCGGCGACCGTGCGGATGTCGGTTCGAAGACTCTCCGACACGACGCCGAGCGATCGCTTGATCTCCTCGCCGCGGTCGGCAACCGCACGGAGCTCGGTTTGCAGCCCCTCGAAGAGTTGCTGGGTCTCGGAATCCATCCAGGCGGCTCCCTTGGAAAGCTAGTCTAAGCCGCCGTCCCATCAGTATTGTCGCAACCGATTCTCGAATGCTCGCGAACCCGATCCCCGAGCTCGTCGCCATCCCGGCTTCGCCGCCGTTCCACCTCGGCCGCACGCCGGTGACGAACGCGGAGTACGCGCCCTTCCTCGAGTCGGGCGGCGCCGCCGCTCCGCCGTGGTGGACGGACGCGAGCTTCTCCGCCGCGCGGCAGCCGGTCGTCGGCGTGACGTGGGACGACGCGATGGCGTACTGCGCGTTTCTCTCGGAGATCACGGGCGGGAGCTGGCGTCTCCCGACCGAAGCGGAGTGGGAAGTCGCCGCGTGCGGAGGTCTCGCCGCGCCGCGCACCGCGTGGGGAGACGCGGTTCCGCCGGGAGAGATCCCGGAGGGCGCGCTCGCGGGTCCGTGGGAGGTCGGCCTCGGAACGCCGAATGCGTACGGGCTCTATGACGTCGGCACGATCGTCCACGAATGGTGCCTCGACTGGGACCCCGCCCCGCGCGAGCCGCGCCGCCGCGCGAGCCGCGGAGGCTCCTGGCGGCACGAGGTGCGTTGGTCGTCGCCGTCGGCGCGAACGAGCCTGCCCCCGAACTACCGGTATGCGGACTACGGGTTCCGGGTCTGGGGTCAGGCCTGAAAGTCTGCGTCCGGTGCCATAGCTGAATTCAGCCCTGACCTGAATTCAGCCTGACCTGAGTTCAGGCCTGACCCCATGTCATCATTTTCGGGTTGCCTCTTCAGCCCAAGGAACGACTCGGGCCCTACGAAATCCTGGCCCTGCTCGGGGTCGGAGGAATGGGCGAGGTCTACCGCGGTCGTGACACGCGGCTCGGGCGCGACGTCGCGCTCAAGGTCATTTCCCCGCAGCGCCTCGGGGACCCGGAGTTCCGGCGCCGGTTCGAGCTCGAGGCGCGCGCGGCTTCGGTCCTCAACCATCCGTCCATCGTCACTGTCTACGACGTCGGGGAGACCGACGGGGTGTCGTGGATCGCGATGGAGTGGGTCGAGGGTCGGACGCTTCGCGAAGCTCTCCTCGACGGGGCGCTCCCGCTTCCGCAGGTCCTCGCGATCGCGCGGCAGGTCGCCGAGGGCCTCGCGACGGCTCACGCGAAGGGAATCGTCCACCGCGACCTGAAGCCCGAGAACGTCATGCTCGTGGAGGGGCGGAGCAAGATCCTCGACTTTGGCCTCGCCCGACAGACGGTCGTCGATTCGCTCGAGGGAGGCGGATCCGGATCGACACGGTCGCCGGTGGCGCGAGCGAGCCGACGTTCGAAGGATCGATCCTCGGAACCGTCGGCTACATGTCGCCCGAGCAGGCGTCCGGTCGATCGGTTGACTTCCGGTCTGACCAGTTCGCGTTCGGGCTCATCGTCTACGAGATGGTCGCGGGCCAGCGCGCCTTCTCGCGCCCGACCGCTGTCGAGACCCTCGCGGCGATCATCCGCGAAGAGCCGACTCCTTTGCCGGCCGTGCGGAGCGACACGCCGCCGGCGCTCGAAGCCGTGATCGCCCGCTGCCTCGCCAAGCGCCCGGAAGATCGCTTCGCCTCCACGCGGGAGCTCGTCGCCGCTCTCGAGTTTTTGGGGGTCGGGTCGGCGACGGCGTTGACGGGATCCTCGCCGGCGGTCGCGCTCCCGGGGAGGCCGACCGCTCCGGTGCCAACGGCGGAAAAGCGCCGGACGCTCGCACGTCCCGCTCTCCTCCTCGGGTCGGTACTTGCCATGGCGCTCGCCGCCGCGGCGTGGATGAGCTTCGGCGGCGGGAGCGGGCGCATCGATTCCCTCGCGGTCCTTCCGTTCGCGAGCGCGGGCGGAGAGACGGACTCCGAGTTCCTGGGCGACGGGCTCACCGAGAGCCTGATCGATCGGATGTCCCGCGTGTCTTCTCTCAAGGTGATGGCGCGGGCCACTGTTTTTCGACACAGGGGCGCCGATCCCCAGGAAACCGGAAAGAAACTCGGTGTCGGCGCCGTCCTGACCGGGGACGTTTCCCGCCGCGGCAGCCGGCTCTCGATCGACGCGGAGCTCATCAATGCTTCCACGGGCGCGCGTCTGTGGGGGGAGAATTTCGACCGCCCGTTCTCGGACCTGCTCCGCGTGCAGGATTCGATCGTGACCGCCGTTGTCGAGGAGCTTCGCCCGTCTCTCTCTCCCGAGGAGAAGCGCGCGATCGCCCGCTTCGGCACCGAGAACCCGGAGGCGTACGAGCTGTACCTCAAGGCCCGGTTTTTCTTTCTCAAGGACACAGAAGAGGGCAACCTCCAGGCGAGGCGGCTCTACCGGGAGGCCGTCCAGAAGGATCCCCGGTTCGTGGAGGCGTACCTCGGCGTCGCCGCGACGTACGCGACGACAGCGGTGCTGGGATATGGACCGCCCGCCGAGGCGTGGGCGCAGCAGGCCGCGGAGGTCGAGAAGGCGCTCGCGATCGATCCGGGCAACTCGCGAGCGCGCGGAGCCGCCGCGTGTCCGTCGCTTCTACTTCGACTGGGACTGGCCCGGTTCCGAGAGGGAGTTCGAGGAGCTCGCCAACGACGCCCGCGTCCTGCTCGGCGACCAGTTCCGCGCCGATCTCCCTCTACCTCTGGGCGCGCGGGCGCACGGGGGATGCGATCGCGCTGATCGAGAGGGCGCTTCGGGTCGATCCGGCAAACCTCGCCCTCCGAAACATGCTCGGCAACTATCTCGCTCAGGCGGGGAAGCTCGATGAGGCGATCCGCTACTACCGGGAGGCTGTGGAAGTCGAGCCATCGGATCCGCGGCCGCTCTTCGGCCTGGCCGAAGCTCTGAAACGGCAGGGAAAGATCGAGGAAGCGATCGAAACTCGCCGCAAGGCCTACGCACTGGCCGGGGAAGAGGACGGGGGGACAGCGCTCGCGTCGGCGCGCACGGAGGAGGACTACGAGAGGGCCGAGGCCGCTGTCGCGCGGTTCCGACTGGAGGAGCTCGAGGCCCGGGCGCAGGAAGGGTACGTCTCCCCCTTGGACGTCGCCCGGCTCCAGGCGGAGGTCGGTGACCGCGAAAAGGCCTTTGCGAGCCTCGATGAAGCCTTCGCGGAGCGCTCGGCGGGCTCTGGTTTTCCTCAAGGCGGAGCGGGCCTGGGACTCGATTCGCAGCGACCCCCGGTTCGCCCGCGCTGGTCCGCCAGGTTGGCATCCCCTGAGGCCCGCCCTTGATAGACTTGGGCCGTCAGCCCTCAGGGGCAGGGAGGTTCCCGTGAAACGTCGAGTGGCTCTGGTCGTCCTCATGGCCGCAGTCGGACTCTGGACGGGAGCGGATCTTCTGGCGTGCGGAGACAAGTTCCTCGTCTCGGGCCGCGGGACGCGATATCAGCGCCCGAAAAACGCCCGCGCGGCGTCGATCCTGATCTATGCGAATCCCGCGAGCGGTCTCGAGGCCTCTCTCCGCAAGATGCCCGTCGAGTCAGTGCTGAAGCGCGAAGGCCATCGCGCCACGAAGGTCGAGGCGGCGGCGCAGCTGCCCTCGACTCTCGCCGGCGGGAAGTTCGACGTCGTTCTCGCGTCGAGCGGCGATGCGGCGGAAGTCGAGAAGCTTCTCGGCGAGAGGCCGGATGCGCCGATCGTCGTCGCCGTCTGCGAGACGTCGGCCGCGAAGGACGCGTCTTGCGGCCTGAAGGCTTCCGCGAAGGAGCGGCACCTCCTCGAAGCGATCGACAAGGCTGTTGCGCGGCGCGACCAGAACGCCCGAAAGGCGGCATCGGCCCGCTTGTAATCGGGGGTCAGGTCTCCACCTGACACTTGCGCGACGTGAGCTCGAAGCGGCTCTTTTTTCCCGGGGCCGCGATCGTCGCGGTCGTCACGGTAGCGCCCGCGAACCTCTCCGCCCAGGCCTTCACGCTCCCGCAGGGCGTCGGGGCGGTGACCGTGGCCGGGCAATACATCGACAACACCGGCCACCGGCTCGCGGACGGATTCCTCGTGCGGGCCGGGGAAAGCGTCTCGACGAGCGCGATCCTCGAGCTCGACTACGGTTTCACCGATCGGTTCTCGGCCTCCTTCGGAGTCCCTTACGTCTGGGCGAAATATACGGGGGCGCAACCCCCGCCGTCGCGCCTGCCCGTCGACGCCTGCGCGTGCTGGCATTCGGGGCTCCAGGACTTCGCCCTGACGGCGCGCTATCGCCTCGGCAGCGAAACCGTCGCCCTGACCCCGCACGTGCAGGTTCGTCCTCCCGAGCCACGACTACCGGTACGAGGGGGAAGCGGTCATTGGACGCAACCTCCAGGAGACCCAGGTCGGGACGTCTGTCGGAGCGAAGCTCGGCTTTCTCCCAAAGGCGAGCGTCGGCGCGAGCTACACGTACTCGTTCGTGGAGGAGGTCGCTGGTATCGGGATCGACCGTAGCCTTGGGTCCTTCGATCTCGGTTACGCGTTGTCCCGGAGGTTCTACGTGCGCGCGGGCGCCAATTGGCAGCAGACCCACGGCGGTCTGCGGTTCGGGTCGGTCACGGGGAATCCCTTCTTCCCGCCGGGCGAGTTCAATACTCCCGAGCGGTTCGCGCAGCGCGATCGTCTGTTGAAGTCGTCCTACTGGCAGGTGGGCGGCGGACTCTCCTACGCCCTGGGCCCGGCCGATGTCTTCGCCGCGATCACGAGCTACGTGTGGGGAAGGGGCGCGCACGACGGCGAGGCCTACACAGTGGGCGCGACCTGGTATTTCGACTTCTCGAAATGAATCGGGGTCAGGCCTGAAAGTCTGCGTCCGGTGCCATAGCTGAATTCAGGCCTGACCCCGCTCTTCGCGAGGCGCCAGAACTGCTCTTCGTTCAGGAGCTTGATCCGGTGGCCCTTCTCGCGCAGCCTCTTGATCTCCATGAGTTTCAGGCCGCCCTCGCGGCCCGCCGCCTGTAGGGGGTTGGGGCGGCCCCGCACGACGACCGTCGTCTTGCCGGACGGGCCGCCGTGCACCACGGCGCCCGCGCGCTTCGCGGCGCGTACCGCTTCGCTGCGGCGGCGGCTCAGGATCCCCGTGAAGGCGACGTGCGCGCCCTTGAGGGAGCGCAGAACTCCCGCCTTCAGCCGTGCGGGCTTCGCGCAGAGCGCGTCGATCAACTCCTTCGCGCTCTCGTACCTCTTCCGGCGCTCTCCGATGCAGCGGTGCACGATCTCCTTCAGCTGATCGCTGCACGGGAGATTCCGCACCTCGTGCGTGCTGATGCGCACGCCGGCGTCGCCCTTCACGAGCATGCCGAGGAGCTGCCCGACCTGGTAGACGTCGTCGCGCGCCTGCCACTTCGGGGCGGAGCCGGCGAGGATTTCGTTCGGGGCGGTCAGCGGATTCAGCGTGTTCGCGCTCGCTCCCCGCCGGTCGCTCTGATGCCGCACGATCCCGAAGTCCCCGAGCTTGAGAGATCGTCCGTCGCAGACGAACACGTTCATCGGGGTGAGGTCCCTGTGGAGCATCTGCCCGCGGTGGAGCTTCCCGAGGACCTGGAGGATGCCGGCGATCTCACGCCGCGCCGTCGACTCCGACCAGCCTTTGCCGCTCTGGTGGAGAAACGCCCGCAGGTCCCCCCCGCGCGCGTACTCGAGCGCGAGGCAGTACAGCACGTGACCGTCGGGGCGCATGAGCGGAAACGCGTCGTACACGCGAATCGCCCGCGGGTGCCCGTCGAGGAGCTGCCCGAAGTAAGCCTCCTTCAGCCAACCGTCGATGTGCGGGCTCGCCTTGATGCAGACGAGCTGCGGAACGAACCGCGAGCGGCCCAGCCGCGTCGCGAGGTAGACCTGCCCGAACCCGCCCTGACCAAGTAACTCGTCGATGCGGTACCGCAGTCGAGTCTCGGGACTCGCGACGACGTACTCCGGCAGCAGGAGGTTGCCCACGTGCGCCTGCGCGCGGGCCGACATCGCGACAGTCGTGGCGGCCGTCGTGTGCCTCCGCGAGCCGGACCTCGCCGCCTTCATGCGCGGTCCGGGAACAGTGCGTTGACGTCGGCGTAGGGCATCGCGCCGGCGGCCAGCGGCTCAGAGGCGCCGGTCCGGAGAAACTCGGTCGCGCGCGTCGCAGCGGTCGCGAGCGACGCGGAGGCGACCCAGGAGCCCGCGCTCAAGCGCCGCACCCCGAACGCCGCAAGCTCGGACGCCGGAGGAAGACCGGGCCGTGCGAGCACGTTCAGCGGAAGCCGCACAGTGGATGCAATCGAGCGGATCGCCGAGGCGTCCGTCAGGCCCGGAACGAAGAGGCCGTCAGCGCCGGCCGCCCGGTAGCGCTCGGCGCGCGCGAGCGTTTCGTCGAGGCGGCGCTCGGCGGGCGCGAGGTTGCGCAGGTAGACGTCGCAGCGCGCGTTCACGAAGACGTCCACGCCGATGCGCGTGCCCGCGCGCTTCGCTTGCTCGATCTTCGCGCACAGGAGGTCCGGCTCGCTCGTGCCGTCCTCGACGTTGATGCCGACGGCGCCCGCCCCGACCACCGCGGCGACGGCTTCGCCGACAGCGGCCGGGTCGCTCGAATAGCCTCCCTCGACGTCCGCGCTGATCGGCACCGCGACAACGCGCGCGATCTCCCCGACCGTCGCGGCGAGGAGAGGCACCGGCAGCCGATCCCCGTCCGCGTAGCCGTGCGACCACGCGACCCCCGCGCTCGTCGTTGCGATCGCTTTCGCGCCGAGGCTCTCGATGAGCCGCGCGCTGCCCGCGTCCCACGCGTTGGGTAGCAGAAGGAGTCCCTCCCGATGAAGGTCGTGAAACCGCCGCGCGGCGTCTCGTTGCTCGGAGCTCATCGATGGCCTCTCGTCATTGCCGAAGTCTCGTCGATTTCGGGGGTCCCGGTTCGACTAGAAAAAGGGAGGATGTGGTGATTGACCTCCGAAGGGCCAGTCGAAGAGCAGCTGGTGCGGGAATATCGACAGTTCGAAGCTTCTTCGACACTTTTGGTTCCGATGACGAAACATCCGGTGTTTCGCTCGATGCACGTGAAGTGGTTGAGCCAAGACGTCTTGGTTGCGAAGAGAGCTCCCTTCCGGGCGGAATTTCCGGTGGCACCGCCGATTGCTAAGGGGCAGCGAAACGAAGGGGGAGGTTTCCATGAAAAAGCGGATGTTTCTCGTTCTCACAGGACTGGCGGTCTTCATCGCCGTCCTCGGATTCATAAAGATGCGGCAGGTTCAGGGGGCGGCTGCCCAGCAGGCCGCTTTTCAAATGCCGCCCGAGGCGGTGACCACGGTCGCGGCCCGGCAGGAGCAGTGGCCCTCGGGGGTCGACGCGATCGGGACCGTCTCTGCCGTCCAGGGCGTTACCGTCGCGGCGGACCTTCCCGGCCTCGTTTCGCGGATCGAGTTCCAGTCCGGCGCGCAGGTTCGCGCGGGCCAGGTCCTCGTTCGCCTCGACACCCGGCAGGAGGCGGCGCAGCTCACGGCCGCGAATGCGCAGCGCAACCTCTCCAACGTCAACTTCGAGCGGATGCGCGGCCTTCGCGACGAGGGGGTCGTCTCGCAGGCGGATTACGACCGCGCGGTGGCCGAGCACAAGCAGGCCGAGGCGCGCACGGGCGAGACGCAGGCAACGATCGGACGAAAGACGATCCGGGCGCCGTTCTCCGGCGTCCTCGGCATCCGGCAGGTGAATCTCGGCCAGTACCTGAACCCGGGCGACGCCATCGTGTCGCTCCAGTCGCTCGATCCGATCTACGTGAATTTCTCGGTACCCCAGCAGCAGGTCGCGACCCTCCAGGTCGGCCGCGAAGTCGGCGTGACGGCGGAGGGGACGACGAGCATGCGCGCGAAGGGGAAGATCACCGCGATCAACTCCGTCGTCGACGAAGCCACGCGCAACATCGAGGTCCAGGCCACGCTCGAAAACCCGGAGGGGAAGCTCCGGCCGGGCATGTTCGTCCAGGCGCAGGTCGTCCTCGGCGACGCGAGCCCGATCGTTGCCCTTCCCGCGTCGGCGATCAGCTACGCGCCCTACGGCGACTCCGTATTCGTCGTCGCCGACCTGAAGGGCCAGGACGGGAAGGCGTACCGCGGCGTGCGGCAGCAGTTCGTCAAGCTGGGCGGCGCGCGCGGCGACCAGGTCGCGGTCCTCTCCGGCGTGAAGCCCGGGGAAGAGGTCGTCACCTCCGGAGTCTTCAAGCTCCGCAGCGGCGCCGCCGTCGTCGTCAACAACAAGGTGCAACCGTCGAACAACCCGGCCCCGAAGCCGGAGGACAGCTGATGCCGTGTCACTCGATAAGGAACTGACATGAAATTCACCGATCTCTTCGTCAAGCGGCCCGTCCTCGCGATCGTCGTCAACCTCGTCATCCTGATCGCCGGGTTCCAGGCCGTCCGCTCCCTTTCCATACGCCAGTTCCCGCGCACCGACATCGCTGTCGTTCGGGTGACGACCGCATACGTCGGCGCCAACGCCGACCTCGTGCGCGGGTTCATCACGACGCCGCTCGAGCGCGTCATCGCGAGCGCCGACGGCATCGACTACATCGAGTCCTCGAGCGCGCAGAGCGTCTCGACGATCACCGTCCACCTGAAGCTGAACTACGACACGAACGCCGCGCTCACGCAGGTGCAGGCGAAGGTGGCGCAGGTGCGCAACGACCTGCCGCCGGAGGCCGAGGCGCCGATCATCGAGCTCGAGACGGCCGAGTCGCAGTTCGCGGCGATGTACCTCGGCTTCTCGTCGAAGGACCTCGACCAGAACCAGATCACCGATTACCTGACCCGGGTCGTCCAGCCCAAGCTCTCCGCGATCCAGGGCGTCCAGCGCGCCGACATTCTCGGCGGCCGGACGTTCGCGATGCGCATCTGGCTGAAGCCGGAGCGCATGGCGGCGCTCGAAATCTCGCCCTCGGACGTGCAGGAATCGCTGGCGCAGAACAATTACCTTTCCGCGCTCGGCAGCACCAAGGGATCCATGGTCTCGGTGAACCTGATCGCCAACACGAACCTGAAGACCCCGGAAGAGTTCCGGCAGCTCGTCGTGAAGGAGAAGGAAGGGACTGTCGTCCGGCTCGGCGAGATCGCGGACGTCGTCCTCGGCGCCGAGAACTACGAGCAGGACGTGCGCTTCAACGGCGAAGCCGCGACGTTCATGGGAATCTGGGTGCTCCCGACAGCGAACTCGCTCGACGTGATCACCCGCGTTCGGGAGGCGATCCCCGACATCCAGGCGCAGTTGCCCGTCGGAATGAAGGCCGGTATCCCGTATGACTCGACGGAGTACATCCGCGAGGCGATCCGCGAGGTCCTGACGACGCTCGGGGAGACGCTTCTGATCGTCGTCATCGTCATCTTCCTCTTCCTCGGCTCGTTCCGGTCGGTGTTGATCCCGATCGTCGCGATCCCGATCTCGCTCGTCGGCGCGGTGTTCCTCATGCTGATCGCCGGTTTCACGATCAACCTGCTCACGCTGCTCGCGATCGTCCTCTCGGTCGGTCTCGTCGTCGACGACGCGATCGTCATGGTCGAGAACGTCGAGCGGCACATCCAGCTCGGCGAAAAGCCGTTCCCGGCCGCCATCAAGGCCGCGCGCGAGCTCGTCGGCCCGATCATCGCCATGACGATCACGCTCGCCGCCGTCTACACGCCGATCGGCATCCAGGGCGGCCTGACCGGCGCGCTCTTCCGGGAGTTCGCGTTCACGCTCGCCGGCGCGGTCATCATCTCCGGAATCGTCGCGCTCACGCTTTCCCCCATGATGGGTTCGAAGCTGCTCCGCTCGGGCGACCCGGAGCGGGGCTTCGCCGGCTGGGTGAACAAGCGGTTCGACTCCATCCGGCGCGGGTACGCGCGGCTCCTGACGGGGACTCTCCGTTACCGGCCGGTCGTGTTCGCCGTGTGGGCCGTCGTCGTGCTGCTGATCCTGCCGTTCTACATGTTCTCGCAGAAGGAGCTCGCGCCCGCCGAGGACCAGAGCGTCGTCTTCGGAATCGTCCAGGCGAACGCGAACTCCACGCTCGACCAGACGACGCTCTTCACCAAGCAGGTCCACGACGTGTACCGCTCGTTCCCGGAGGCCGAGAGCATCTTCCAGATCACCTTCCCGACCGGCGGGTTCGCCGGGATGGTCACGAAGCCGTGGAGCGAGCGGGAGAAGAGCACCGAGCAGCTCCAGCAGGAGGTCTCGGCGGGCGTCTCGAAGATCCCCGGGATCCGGACGATCTCGCTCGTTCCGCCGGCACTGCCGGGGGGCGGAGACTTTCCGGTCGACTTCGTCGTCGCGTCGACGGCGGAGCCGCAGCAGCTCGCCGAGTTCGCGGGCCAGCTCGTCATGAAGGCGTTCGCGAGCGGCCTCTTCATGTTCGCCGACGCGGACCTGAAATTCGACCAGCCGCAGACGGAAGTCGTCTTCGACCGCGACAAGCTCCGGTCCCAGGGCGTCGACCTCTCCCAGGCGGGGCAGGACCTGTCGGTGCTGCTCGGCGGAAACTACGTCAACCGGTTCAGCATCCAGGGAAGGAGCTACAAGGTCATCCCGCAGGTGAAGCGCGCCGAGCGGCTCACCGCGGACCAGCTCGAAGACATCTACGTCACGGGGAAGGACGACAAGCTCGTGCCGCTGTCGACGTTCGCGACCCTGAAGACCTCGACGGAGCCTCGCGAGCTGAAGCGCTTCCAGCAGCTGAACGCCGTCCGGATCCAGGGCGTCATCCCCCCGGGCGTGTCGCTCGACGCCGCGCTCACGATGCTCGAGCAGGAAGCCGCGAAGATCCTTCCGAAGGGTTTCACGATCGACTACGCGGGCGAGTCGCGCCAGCTCCGCACCGAAGGGAGCAAGTTCCTCGGGACGTTCCTGCTCTCCGGGATCCTGATCTACCTCGTTCTCGCCGCGCAGTTCGAGAGCTTCCGCGACCCGTTCATCATCCTCGCCGGGTCGGTTCCGCTCGCGCTCGCCGGCGCGCTCCTCTTCCCGTTCCTCGGATTCACGACGCTGAACATCTACAGCCAGATCGGGCTCAT
The DNA here is from genome assembly GCA_963832145.1 of uncultured Acidobacteriota bacterium. Classification (GTDB taxonomy): domain Bacteria; phylum Acidobacteriota; class Thermoanaerobaculia; order UBA5066; family Gp7-AA6; genus Gp7-AA6. Next base: position 313,465 of record CAWHTA010000007.1, on the reverse strand, counting down.
CACCCTCGTCGGCCTCGTCGCCAAGAACGGGATCCTGATCGTCGAGTTCGCCAACAAGCTCCAGGAGGAGGGCCAGGACAAGCTCCACGCCGTCATCGAGGCGGCCGAGACGCGCCTGCGCCCGATCCTGATGACGACAGTCGCGACGGTCGCCGGCCACACCCCGCTCGTCTTCGCTTCGGGGCCGGGCGCCGGCGCCCGCAACTCGATCGGTATCACGCTCGTCTCCGGCATGATCATCGGCTCGGTCTTCACGCTCTTCTTCGTCCCGGCGATTTACGTCCTCGTGGCGAAGACGCGGGCGAAGGTCGCGGAGGCCGGATCGACCGCGCGGAGACCCTCGGAGCTCGTCGAGGCGGTCGGATGAGCGAAACCTTCCTCCCCGGGGGGCCCAAGGGCCCCCCTTTTTTGCCTAGAATCCGACTCGTGGAATCCCTCGAAGCCCCGGCGCGCCCGATCCGTCCGTCGCGGGAGGAGGGGCTCGCCCCGGCGCTCTCGGCGATCGCGCGGGCGGTGGCGGGGAGCCTGTCGCTCAAGGACGTCTTTTCGCGGATCGCCGACGCCGCGCGGCTCGCCCTGCCGTTCGACAGCATGGGCGTGAACGTCGCGGAGAACCCGGACTTGCCATCCGACGAGACGATTCCGGAGAACGAGTGGGTCTCCGTCTACTCCGCGGTCGGGATGAGCGAGATCGAGGACGTCGGGCTGCGGTATCGGCGGTCCGACATTTCGCCGCGCCTTCGGTTGAACGAGGTCGGGCAGGTCGCGCGCCACTCCGACGTCACGACGCAGCTCGATCCCTCCTTCGCGCTCGACCGGCGCACGATCGAGCTCGGGTGCCGGTCGCTCATCGTGACGCTCCTTCCCGGCCCGCGGTTCCTCGGAAGCATCTGGTTCGCGTCGAATGAAGTCGACGCCTACGGTCCCGACGACGAAGCCACTGTCCTCGCGATCGCCGACCTCCTCGGGCTCGCCCTGCAGCACGAGCAGCTCTTCGCGAAGGAACGGGAGCGGCGGAAGCGCAGCGAGGCGCTCGAGGCTCTCCTGCCGACGCTTTCGAAGGCGCTCGACATCCGCGAGGTGTTCGACCAGCTCTCCGCCGCCGTCGGCGGGATCCTGCCGCACGACCGGATGGCCCTCGGGCTCCTTTCCCCCGACCGCACGAGCGTGCGCATTCACGCGTACACGGGCGAACGGATGCCGGACATGCCGCAGACGATCCCGATCGACGAGGACGCGCGGGAAAGCGCGGACTGGAGCTTCTTCCTCGTTCGCGACATCCGGCAGGAGCCCGGCTGCTGCACGGAGAAGTTCGAGCTCATGAAGCGGGACGGGATCCGTTCGCTGCTGCGCGTGCCCATTCGCCTGGAGGGCGACGTCGTCGGCGGCCTGAACTTCCTCTCGCGAACCGTCGGACGCTTCCGGGAGGAGGACGCGGACATCGCGCGCCGGATCGCCGACCAGGTCGCGCTCGTCCTCTCGCACGAGAAGATCGCCGAGGAAGCGCGGATCGCGGCGGAGGCGCGCGAGGAGGCGGCCCGGCTCGAAGGACGCGTCGCGGCCCTGACCGAGCAGCTCGCATCGATCGGCGGCGCGAGAAAGATCATCGGAAAGTCGAAGAGCTGGCGCGACGTGCTCGACCTCGTGTCGAAGGTCGCGAAGACGGAGACGACAGTCCTCCTGACCGGCGAATCCGGGACGGGCAAGGAGGTCGTCGCGCGGGCGATCCACGCGGCGTCGCCGCGGTCCGGAAAGCCCTTTCTCGCGATCAACTGCGCGGCGCTCCCCGAGCAACTCCTCGAGTCGGAGCTCTTCGGCTACGAGCGGGGCGCGTTCACGGGGGCCCTGCAGTCCCGCGCCGGAAAGCTCGAGCAGGCCGGCGGCGGCGTGCTGTTCTTAGACGAGGTCGGCGAGATGTCGCCGACAGTTCAGGCGAAGTTCCTGCGCGTTCTCCAGGAGCGCGAGTTCCAGCGGCTCGGCGGCTCCCGGGTCCAGAAGACCGACGTCCGCGTCATCGCGGCCACCAACCGCGACATCGCCGCGGCGCTCGCCTCCGGCCAGTTCCGCGAGGACCTCTACTACCGGCTGAAAGTTTTCGAGATCGCGCTGCCGAAGCTCTCCGAGAGGAGGGAGGACATCCTCCCGCTCGCCGAAGCGTTCGTCGACGAGATCGGCCGGACGGTCGGCCGCCCGTGCGCAGGGATCTCGAAGGAGGCGCGCGACGCGCTCCTGAGCTACGGGTGGCCGGGAAACGTGCGCGAGCTGCGCAACGCGATCGAGCGCGCGATCATCCTTTGCGACGGCGGCCTGATCGCGTCGGACCACCTGCCGCTCCCTCGTTCTGGAAACGGAAGCGGACGGGCCTCCACACCCGCCGCGGGTCAGAGCCTGGAAGCGGTCGAGCGGGAGCTCGTCGCGAACGCGCTCGCCGACGCGCGCAACAACAAGGCGAAGGCCGCGCGCCTCCTCGGAATCACGCGGGCGCAGCTCTACTCGCGCCTGCAGAAGTACGGGATCGTTTGAAGGGTCAGGTCTCCACGTGACACTTTCCGACAAGAGTCTTTGTCAGGGCGTGCGTCAAGGGATACTGACAAATGTGTCAGGTGGAGACCTGACCCCATTGAGGTCGAGCCGATGAAGCTGACGGATTTGTTCCTGGCGCAGCTCGAACGGGAAGCGGCGACCACGCGCCGCGTGCTCGAGCGCGTCCCCGAGGGTCGCGACGACTGGAAGCCGCACGAGAAGTCGATGCCGTTCGGATACCTCGCGCAGCTCGTCGCGACAATGCCCTCCTGGATCGGCATGGCGATCACGCAGGACGAGCTCGACCTGAACCCTCCGGGCGGCGGGGGTTACAAGCCGCCGGCCACGGGCACGAACGCCGCGCTTCTGAAGGCGTTCGACGAGGCGGTCGAGCAGGGGCGCGCGGCGATCGCGAAGACGACAGACGAACACCTCGCGACGCCGTGGAAGCTCCTGGTCGGCGGGAACGTCGTCATGGAGAACCCGAGAAATGTCGTCATCGGAGACACGTTCACGCACCTGTCGCACCACCGCGGGCAGGCCACCGTCTACCTGCGGCTGCTCGGCGTTCCCGTGCCCTCGATCTACGGCCCTTCCGCCGACGACGCCCGCTTCTAGACCTTGAGCGGGCGCGACGGGAACAGCGGGCCCGATCAGCGCGACGTCGATCCGACCAGGCCGGAGGCCGAGGAGCGGCCGATGGTCACCCCGGAGATCTCCGAGCGGACCCCGCAGGCCCAGTACCCGATGGGCGCGAACGTGCCGCACGTCGCGGAGCGGGACCTTTCGGCTGCGGGTTTCCACGCAATCTCCGAGACGGTGAAGTTCGCGGCGAAGCACGGTCCCCTGCGGAGCCTCGCCGCCCTGACCGCCGTGAACCAGAAAGACGGATTCGCCTGCCCGAGCTGCGCGTGGCCCGAGCCGGACGGTGATCGGAGCGCGGCCGAGTTCTGCGAGAACGGAGCCCAGGCGGTCGCGTGGGAGGCGACGAGCCGCCGGGTCGGTCCGGAGTTCTTCGCGAAGCACTCGATCGCGCAGCTGGCGGAGCAACCCGAGCAGTGGCTCGGTGACCAGGGCCGCCTGACTCATCCCCTGGTGCTGCGCCGCGGCAGCCAGCACTACGAAGAGATCACCTGGCCCGACGCGTTCGAGCTGATCGCGGGCGAGCTGAATGCGCTCGCGTCGCCGAACGAAGCGCTCTTCTACACGTCGGGCCGGACGAGCAACGAGGCGGCCTTCGCGTACCAGCTGTTCGTCCGCCAGTTCGGGACGAACAACCTGCCGGACTGCTCGAACATGTGCCACGAGTCGAGCGGGCTCGGTCTGACCGAAGCGATCGGGATCGGCAAGGGAACGGTCAAGCTGTCGGACCTCGAGATCGCCGACAGCCTCTTCATCGTCGGCCAGAACCCCGGCACGAACCACCCGAGGATGCTTTCGTCACTGGAGAAGGCCGCGCGCAACGGCTGCCGGATCGTCAGCATCAATCCGCTGGCGGAGACCGGGATGATCCGTTTCAAGAACCCCCAGTCCGTTCGGGGGCTTTTCGGCGGAGGGACGCCGATCGCGAGCCTGTTCCTGCCGGTCCGCATCAACGGCGACGTCGCGGTCCTGAAGGGCATCATGAAAGAGATGCTCGACATGGACCGCGCGTCCGGCGGTCGTGTGTTCGATCACGCCTTCCTCGCCGAGAAGACCACAGGCTTCGATCGATTCGCGGCGGACCTCGACGCGACGTCCTGGGACGAGATCGTCTCGGGTTCCGGCGTGTCGCGGGATCTCATCCGGCAGGCGGCCGAGATTGCCGCGACGAGCGAGCGGATGATCACGTGCTGGGCCATGGGGCTCACCCAGCATCAGAACGCCGTCGCCAACGTGCAGACGGTCGTCAACTTTCAGCTCCTCCGCGGACAGATCGGGCGTCCGGGCGCGGGAGTCTGTCCGGTCCGCGGGCACAGCAACGTGCAGGGCGATCGCACCGTCGGCATCGGCGAGCAGATGAGCGCGGCGTTCCTCGACGCGCTGGGAAAGGAATTCCGCTTCGAACCGCCGCGGCCGAACGGCCTCGATACGGTCGGAGGCCTGCAGGCGATGCACGAGGGAAAGGTCCGCGTCTTCGTCGGACTCGGCGGCAACCTCCTCTCCGCGGGACCCGACACCGAGTACACCGCGGAGGCATTCCGCCGCCTCCGGCTCTCGGTGATGGTGAGCACCAAGCTGAACCGCAATCACCTGATCGCGGGGGAGCAGGCCCTGATCCTCCCGTGCCTCGGCCGGACCGAGAAGGACGTGCAGGCGGGAGGCGAGCAGTTCGTCACGTGCGAGAACTCGATGGGTGTGGTGCAGGCGAGCCGCGGCACGCTCGCGCCCGCCAGCGCGCACCTGATGAGCGAGACCGCGATCGTCTGCCACCTCGCCGCGGAGGTGCTGAAGGGGCGTACGACCGTCGACTGGCTCGGCCTCTGCTCCGACTACGACCGCATCCGCGACCACATCGAGCGCGTCGTGCCGGGGTTCGACGACTACAACCAGCGGGCGCGCCGGCCGGGCGGCTTCTATCTGCCGAACCCTCCGCGCGACCGGAGGGAGTTCCGGACTCCGACGGGGCGCGCCTCCTTCTACGTGCACCCGACGCCGACGTGGAAGTTGAAAGCGGGCGAGCTCCTCATGATGAGCATTCGGAGCCACGATCAGTTCAACACGACGATCTACGGGCAGAACGACCGCTATCGCGGGATCTTCGGAGGACGGCGCGTCGTGCTGATGAACGCCGCCGACGTCGCCGACAGGGGTCTCCGGGCGGGGGAGTGGGTGGACCTGACGAGCCACTTCGAGGGGGAGCAGCGCCAGGCCCGGCAATTCCGCGTGGTGCCGTACGACATCCCCGCCGGGTGCGCCGCGACCTACTATCCGGAGGCCAACGCGCTCGTGCCGTTAAGGCACATCGCCGACGGGAGCAACCAGCCCGCGAGCAAGTCCGTCGTGATCACCGTGGCGCGGGCGGCGGCCCCGGCCGAACCGGAAGAAACGTCCGGCCCGGTTCCTACGTACTAATAGACAGACTCGACGTTTCCCGCCAACAGAACCCCACCAACTCTCCGCCACGGCGGAGCCTCGCGGCCCTAAAAAGGCGTTCCCGGCGTGTCGATCGGGCGAATCCTCGTTCGTCGTTAGAGTAGAGCGCGGGTACGGGACCCCGCTCCGAAGTCGAAATCGAAAGGAGATACGAACATGAGATTCATGGTGCTGGTCAAAGCGGACAAGAACTCCGAGGCGGGGGTCATGCCGAGCGAGAAGCTGCTCACCGAGATGGGGAATTTCAACGAAGAGCTCGTGAAAGCGGGAGTGATGCTCGCGGGCGAGGGACTCCAGCCGAGCTCGAAGGGAGCGCGGGTCCGGTTCTCGGGCGGGAAGCGCACCGTCATCGACGGTCCGTTCGCGGAGACGAAGGAGCTCATCGCGGGCTTCTGGCTGTGGCAGGTGAAGTCGAAGGAAGAGGCCATCGAGTGGCTGAAGCGCGCGCCCTTCGACGACACCGAGGTAGAGATCCGGCAGGTCTTCGAAACCGAGGACTTCGCCGCCCAGGACCCCACGGGCAAGGTTCGCGAGCAGGAGCACCGCCTGCGCGAAGAGGCGGCCCGGAACGCGAAGCGTTAGGGTCGAATCGGGGTCAGGCCTGAATCTCTGCGGCCGGGGTCAGGCCTGAATCTCTGCATCGGGGGTCAGGCCTGATTCAGCCCTGGCACCTCACGCAAGGATTCAGGCCTGACCCCCATGGCTTGCGCCCGGCGGCGAAGATGCTTCTAATCGGAAGCCGTGGCGGCTTCCGACGTCCATCGCGCGATCGATGCGGTCTGGAGGATCGAGTCGGCGCGGCTCATTGCCGGGCTCGCGCGGATGGTGCGCGACGTCGGCCTCGCCGAGGACCTCGCGCAGGAGGCTCTCGTCGCCGCGCTCGAGCGGTGGCCGGAGACGGGAGTGCCGGACAAACCGGGCGCCTGGCTCATGGCGACCGCGAAGCGCCGCGCGATCGACCAGCTCCGGCGCGGCAAGGTCTTCGAGCGCAAGCAGGGCGAGATCGGGCGCGACCTCGAGTTGCGCCAGGAGACCACCGTGGCCGAGCTCGAGGCGGCGATCGACGACACGATGGGTGACGACCTCCTCCGCCTCATGTTCACGGCCTGTCATCCGGTCCTCTCGACCGAGGCGCGGACCGCTCTCACCCTCCGACTGCTCGGCGGCCTGACCACCGGCGAGATCGCGCGCGCATTTCTCGTCCCGGAGGCGACAGTCGCCCAGCGGATCGTCCGCGCCAAGCGCGCCCTCGCCGACGCCGACGTCCCCTTCGAGGTCCCGCGCGGCGCCGAGCTCACCGCCCGGCTCTCGTCGGTGCTCGAGGTCATCTACCTCATCTTCAACGAGGGCTACGCGGCGACGACGGGCGACGACTGGGTCCGGCCGGCGATCTGCGAAGACGCGCTCCGTCTCGGGCGCATCCTGGCCGAGCTCGTCCCCGAAGAGCCCGAAGCGCACGCCCTCGTCGCGTTGATGGAGATCCAGGCGTCGCGTCTCCGCGCGCGGGTCGGTCCCTCGGGACAGGCGATCCTGCTCCTCGACCAGGACCGCGGGCGCTGGGACCACCTCCTGATCCGGCGTGGTCTCTCCGCGCTCGAGCGCGCCGGGAAGCTCGGCGGCTCCCGCGGCCCTTATGCGCTCCAGGCGGCGATCGCGGCGTGTCACGCGCGCGCGGCGACCGCGGCGGACACGGACTGGGAGCGGATCGCGAAGCTCTACGAGGATCTCGGGAGAATTGCGCCGTCGCCCGTGGTCGAGTTGAACCGTGCCGTCGCCGTCGGGATGGCGTTCGGACCGGAGGCCGGACTCGAGGTGATCGACGCCCTGGCGTCGGACCCTTTACTCCAGGGCTACCACCTTCTGCCGGCGGCCCGCGGCGATCTCCTGGAGAAGGTCGGGCGGTCCGCCGAGGCGCGGGAGGAGTTCGAGCGCGCGGCGGTGCTCACGCAGAACGGGCGCGACCGGGAGGTGCTCCTCGGCCGCGCGGCGGCGTGCGCGCGCGCTCCGATCGCCGTCCCGGTGACCGACGCATGATCGTCGTTCACCTCGTCGACGGCACGTACGAGCTGTTCCGCCACTTCTACGGCGCCCGCCGCTTCAACGACGGCGTGGATCGCCCCTTCGGCGCGGTGACCGGCGTGCTGAACACGGTCCTGCAGATGCTGGAGACCGGAGCCACGCACGTCGGCGTAGCCACCGATCACGTCATCGAATCGTTTCGCAACGGCCTCTGGCCCGGTTACAAGACGTCGGCGGGAATGGAGCGCGCGCTGCTCGCGCAGTTTCACCCGCTCGAGGCGGCCCTCGCCGCGATGGGAGTCGCCGTCTGGCCGATGGTCGAGCTCGAGGCGGACGACGGGCTCGCTTCCGCGGCGGAGATCGCCTCCCGGGACGACAGGGTCGAGCGGGTGTGCATCTGGACGCCCGACAAGGACCTCGCCCAGTGTGTTCGCGGCGAAAGGATCGTGCAGGTCGATCGAAAAGCTCAGAAGGTCCGCGGCGCGGAGGGCGTCCGCGAGAAGTTCGGCGTCGAGCCCGCGTTGATTCCCGACTTCCTCGCGCTCGTCGGCGACGCGGCGGACGGATATCCCGGCATTCCGCGAATCGGGCGAGTGACCGCGGCGCAGCTCCTCAACCGGCACGGCCCGATCGAGAGCTTTCCTCCCGACGTGCTCGCGGACCATCGCGAGCTCGCGCTCCTCTTCAAGGACCTGGCGACACTCAGAACCGACGCGCCCCTTTTTCGTAACGTCGATGAGATGAGGTGGCGCGGACCGACAGCTGCGTTCGCGCGCCTGGCGGACGAGCTTGGCGACCCCCGGTTGTCCGAACGATCGCTTGGCGTCCCCGGGAAACGGGACGGGCGGAGTCGCCCCGAGTCCCGGCTCGGGGCGCGATGACCGAGCGCGATCCCCCTTCCCACCCTTCGGTGAGCGGCGTTTCCACGCCGGTCGCGGCCGAGGGTCTCCCCGACGAGCCGGACCCGTCTCCGAAAGGCAAGCGCCGCTACGACCGCTCGATCGTCGAGGGACCGCTCGTGCCCGCGGTGTGGAAGATCGCGTGGCCGACGATGCTCACGAACGTCATCGGCGGGCTCCAGGGGATCGTGGATCACGTTCTCGTCGGCAACTTCGTCGGCTTCACCGGCAACGCCGCCATCGGCGTGAGCTGGCAGATGTTTCTCGTGGTGATCGTCTTCATCGCGTCGCTGTTCACCGGGATGGGCGTCCTCGTGGCGCGCTTCGCCGGCGCGGGAGAGTCCGAGAAGGTGGACCGCACCGTCTACCAGGCCTTCATCACGGCCGTCGGGATCTCGTTCGGAATCATGGCGCCGCTCGGTTACGTCCTCGCGCCCTGGCTGCTCGATCTCGTCAACGCGGCGCCCGCGGTGCAGGCGGAGGCGCTTCCGTTTCTCCGAATCATGTTCGTCTTCAGCGGCGGCATGCTGATGTTCTTCATGCTGAGCGGGGCCCTGCGCTCCGCCGGAGACGCGCGGACTCCGATGATCCTCGGCGTGACGATGACGGCGCTCAACCTCGTCCTGAACGTCGTGCTGATACGGGGACTCGGTCCGATCCCCGCCTTCGGCACGCGCGGGGCGGCGATGGGAACGGTGATCGCCTCCGGGCTCGTCGCCGTGTACGCGCTCGTGAAGCTGCGAAGCGGGAAGTGGGTGGTCTCGTTCCCGAGGAAAGGTCCGTACGGTCCCGACTGGACGATCATCCGATCGCTCTTCAAATTCGGGCTGCCCACCGGCATCCAGGGAATCGCCATGAACATCGGCGGCGTCCTGCTTCTCTCCTTCATCGGCTCGCTCGCGCAGAGCGCCGCGGCGCAGGCGGCGTTCGCTGTCTCGTACACGCAGCTCTTCTCGCTCATTACCTGGACGTCGGTCGGTCTGATGGGCGCCGCGGCCGTCGTCGCCGGCCAGAACCTCGGAGCCGGGAACCCGGACCGGGCGAACCAGGCCGTCCACGTCGCGGCCCGGTTCGGGCTGATCGGCGCCGCGTTCGTCGGTCTGTTCTTCTTTTTCTTTCCGCGACAGCTGCTCGCGGGCTTCGGCATGAACGAGCCCGTCGTCGTCGAGATCGGAGTTCAGCTTCTGCGGGTGCTGTCCGTTTCCGGTCTGTTCATCGCCGTGGCGCTGACGTACACGGGCGGGCTCCAGGGGACGGGCGACACGAAGAGCCCGCTCTACATCTCGATCGTGTCGCAGATCGCCATTCCTCTGGGGATCTGCTTCGTGATCCAGCAGACGGGCCGGCTCGACCCCCTCGACATCTGGCTCGCGATCCTGGCCGGCCACGCGACGCGGTGCACCCTGTCGGTGCTGCGTTTCAACCAGGGACGATGGCGCACGATCAAAGTGGACATTGACCGCCCGCGGTAGCCGGAGCGAGAGGATCTACTCGGTCGTCGCGCGCATCCCGCGCGGTCGCGTCGCGACGTACGGCCAGGTCGCGCGGCTGGCCGGAATGGCGGGGCAGGCGCGCCTCGTCGGCTACGCCCTCTCGGCTCTCGCCGAGGGGAGCCGCCTCCCGTGGCATCGCGTCGTGAACGCGAAGGGCCGCATCAGCGACCGCGGCGACGGCGGCCCGATGGCGTTGGTGCAGCGACTCCTCCTCGAGCGGGAGCGCGTTCGGTTCAACGCCGGCGCGGCGATCGACCTCGACGCGTACCGCTGGCGGCCAAGATAGGGCGGTGTCCGTCCGTCCGCAACCTGTCGATTTCCGGGCAGGTTGCCGCGGTTCGAGAGTAGCTCGCGCGGTTTGAACGCCGCGCGTAAGTCTCATCTCCGTCACGGGTTACGCAACCTCCCACGCCTCAACGGACGACTCGGCACGGCTCCTGAAATGAGGAGGCCGGGGGAAAGAGCAATGTCGCAGAAAAACGTCGAGCTTCTGCTCGGGAAGATCCTGACCGACGAGGAGTTTCGAAACGCCTTCCTGCCGCTCGGCCCGGCGAGCTTTGTGCTCGCGTCCCGGTTCGGCCTCGAGTTCACCGCCGTCGAGCGGGCGGCGCTCTCGACGCTGCAGCCGCGCGCGTTCGAGTCCCTCGCGCGCGACCTCGACGCCCGCATCCTGCGGTCGTGCGACCTCGAGGATCGTTCCTGGGGTCAGGCCTGAATACCAGGCGTTGGTGCCATAGCGGAACTCGGTCGAAGCCCGACGCATAGATTCAGGCCTGACCCCGATTCAGCTTTTCAGGCCTGACCCCACGAGGGCGAGCGCGGCGGCGGCGATCACCACCCAGCCGGCCGGACTCTCCATCGCGAGGAGGGTCGCTCCGGAAAATACACACCAGAGCACGGGCACGGCCATCAGCACCCACCGACGGCGCGCGGCGGTCAGGAGAAGGATCCCGAGGGTTCCGACGGCGCTCGGGTCCGGCGCAATTCCGAAGATCTCGACCTGCCGCCACTCGCGCCCGAAGAGCATCCCGAGGAGGGGCTGAACGAGTAGCGCGAAGAGGAAGAGCGCGAGCCCGAGCCACCGGGCGGCGCCGCGGCGCTCGAGCGTGAACCGGCCGGCAAGGACGCCCGCCGCGACGAGGAGCAGCGCCTCGAGACCGAACGCCCAGGAGAAGTAGACCGCGGCCCGGTGAATCGTCGTGTAGTGGGTCGCGTGGAACGCGATCGCGGTCCACAGCCAGCACGCCGCGAGAATTCCCGCGACGAGCCGCGCGCGCCGTCCGTTCCCGCTGAGCCGGAGAAGTAACCCGACCGCGGCCCCGGTGCCGAGCGCCACGAGCGGTCCCGGCCAGATGGCTGCGTTATAGCGCGCGAAGAGCCGGTAGTAGGTCTCGAGGGAAAACGACTGCAGGTCCGAGAGGGTGTAGGTCCACCACTCCGGCATCAGAGCGACTGGACGTGTGAGGCGATCCGCCGTCGCATGGCCTCGTCCGGCAGGCGCCCGTAGCTCGCTCCGACGTTCTCGCGCACGTGGTCCACCCGGCTCGTCGCCGGGATCGCGCACGTCACCGCGGGGTGCGACACGATGAACTTGAGAAGCAGCTGCGCCCAGTTCGCGCAGTCGACGTCGCGGGCCCAGGCGGGCAGGGGGTGCCGCTCGACGGCTCGGATGAGCGAGCCCTGGCGGAAGGGACGGTTGGCGAGGACGGCGATCTTCCGTTCGCGCGCGAGCGGGAGGATCCGATCCTCGACCTCGCGATCGAGCGCGTTGTAGGAGACCTGGACGAAGTCGATCGGCTGGCTGGCCATGACGCGTTCGATGTCCGCGTGGCGCCGCCCGTCCGATGTCGTGATCCCGACGTAGCGCAGTCGGCCGGCGGCCTTCATCGCGAAGAGCGTCTTCAGGTGGTCCTCCCACGAAACGAGATTGTGGACCTGCATGAGATCGAATTTCGGAACCCCCCAGCGCTTCCGCGACTCCTCGATTTGCGTGGGCCCGCGCTCGCCGGAAGGGATCCACACCTTGTCCGCCGAGAAGACCTCTTTCGGTGCTCCCAGCTTGTGAAGGCCGTAACCGATGACCTCCTGCGAGGAGCCGTACATGGGAGAGGAGTCGATCAAGCGCCCGCCGTCGCGGAAGAATGCCCGCATCACTTCGGCGGAGGCGTTGCGCGCGGCGACGTCATCGCCGACGTTGAAAGTGATCGAGCTCCCGAGCCCCACGAGCGGCAGGCGCTCGCCCGAGGACGGGATTGCGCGGGTGAGGATCGAGCCGCGCTGGGCGGAAGCGGTCAGGGGCTTGAGGACGGAGGCGGCGCCGGCGGCGCCGATCGAGACGAGTAGTGAGCGGCGGCTCATCCTTGGCATGGCTTACCTCGTCGGATCGAAACGCATGGAGCAAAGCGGTTCATTCCGCGGGTTTTGCCGCAAAAGAAAGGAGGAGCCCGAAGGCTCCTCCCGGATTTCACGAGGCGGATGGAGTCGTTACTTGCAGGTCTTCGCGCCCGGCTTGCCCTTGCAGCTTCCGGAGCAGCACTCCGAGTTCGCGCTGCAGGCCGCGCCCGCGGCGGAGCAGCTCGAGCCGCCGCCCGCGAGGAACGGGGAGACCTGGCTGAAGTAGGCGGCAAAAGCGCCGTCCACCGTGGCGTTCGACTCGGCGTCGCAGTTGTCGCCGATGTTGAAGCCGCAGCCGCCCGAGAGCTGTCCGACGATCTGGCCGCTTCCGTTTACGACCGGCGATCCGCTGCTCCCGCCCTCGGTCGCGCCCTGCGTGTCCCGGCTGTAGATCCAGTTGCCGCGCGGCCACGACCGGCACGTCGTCTTCGACGTGTCGACGGTGTGCGCCGAGTACGCCTGCGGGGAGCCCTGCGGATGGCTGATCCGGTGGAGGAGTGTTCCGTTGGCGTTGGCCACGGCCGTCGAGTTCCAGCCGAGGTAACGCACGACGCCGTCATCGGTCGCCGGCGCCGAAGAGAGACGCAGGAGCGTGTAGTCGCTGGTGGAGCCCGTCTTGACGACCTGGGCGCCGAGCGTGTCGGGGCTGCGCGCACCGCTGTTGGGATACGGCGGGTTGCAGTTGGGGCTGTTGCACGTGGTCTCGTAGTCGAAGTACGTCTCGAGGCTCGAGGCCTCGTTCGCCGTCGAGAGGCAGTGGTTCGCGGTCAGGAAGTAGGGAACGACGGAAGCCGCGTCGCTGTCCGCGACGAGGCCGCCCGTGCAGATCCAGTAGCTCCCGCCGGAGGCAAAGAGGATGTGAGCAACCGCGTCCCGGGCGTTCGTAACCGCGGAAACGCTGACGCATCCCGCACCGACGACACAGGAGGCGTTGTCGGAGCAGAAGGCGCTCGTCGCCATCGGGAAGGCGGCGCCCAGGTAGCCGATGTCGGCAACGACGAGCTTGGTGTGCGCGACGTCTTCCGACGCGACGCGAAGCTGCAGTCTCACCTCGTCGCCGACGATCGTGTTGGTCCAGAGCTGGCCGTCATCGATCGGCCCGCGCCCGGTGTAGGGGCCGTACGCCTGTCCGTCGGCCGCGTACACGAAGAGCTCGGCGCTTTCCGGGAGGTCAAAGGGGGAGAGGTGAAGGCGCAGGGCGGAGGCGCCCGGCGATGAGATCCGGCCGCTCCACACCAGGGTGCCGTCGGACTCGCTCGCGAAGTCGCCGAAATGGAGGGCCCCGCTCAAACGCAGAACCGCGCCGACCGACTTCTCGATGCCGACGCGGAGACGGCCCTCGTTCGACTGGGTATCCGCGACCGCTTTCTCTTCCGGCGTGAGCTTCACCACGAGGGCACGGCTCAGACCGCTCGCAAGCTCCCGTGCCTCGAGCGAGCGATGGAGCTCTGCCCTCTCCGCGTTTCTCGCGGAGACGTCGGCGACAACGGTTTCGGACTCGGCCGCGCGCTTGACCGGCGGCCCGGCCGCTACGAGCGGCGCCGCGATCAACGCGAGACCGAGTACCAACGACCAGCGTTTCGTCATTGGGGACTCTCCTTTTCGTTCTGGCCGCAGGGGTACCCCAACGGGGTCCCGGAGGCCGTTTGTGTGATTAGGGTGCAAAGTATAGGACGGGGAGTCCCACTTCTGAAGAATATTTAAAGGCACCCGATTCGGACTTTTTTTCTGTGATGACGCGCACCTTTCGGCATTAGACCTTGGTCGAGAGGGACACAGATCCCTCTCGGAGCCTGTCCTGAGCGGTCGGCGCAACTCGACAGGACACAGATCCCTCGCATTGCTCGGGATTACAAGGGATGGCGAAGGGTTCGGGATGACAACCGGGGGCAAAGGGCCTGGGTTGACAAGAAGTGCGAAGGGGCGCTCCTGATATCGTTTCGGCTCGAACCCGACACTTACCGGAGGTCCCCAATGCGATTCCGAGCCACCCTCTCCCTCCTGCTCCTGCTCTGCTCCGCGGTCGCATCCGGCAGCCGCCGCCGGTCCCGACATCCGCGACACGCGGCTCCTCTCCGAGCCCGCGATCAGCACGGACCGCATCGCGTTCATCTACGCGAACGACCTCTGGACGTGCGCGCTCGACGGTTCGAGCGTGCGGCGCCTGACGTCCGACGTGGGGGTCGAGTCGAGCCCGGTCTTCTCGCCGGACGGGAAGTGGATCGCCTTCTCCGCGCAGTACGAGGGAAACACCGACGTCTACATCGTCGCCTCCGACGGCGGAGTTCCGCGCCGGCTGACGTGGCATCCGGGCAACGACATCGCCAACGGTTTCACCGCCGACAGCCGGTCGGTCCTCCTGACGTCGCCGCGCAACGTGCACACCGCGCGCTACACGCAGCTCTTCACGGTGCCCGTCGAAGGCGGCCCCGAGCAGCCGCTGCCGATCCCGCACGCCGACCGGGCGACCTACTCGCCCGACGGGAAGCGCATCGCCTACAACCCCCTCTCGCCCCGCTTCCTCCAGTGGAAGCGCTACCGCGGCGGCACGGTCTCGCAGGTGTGGCTCTACGACGCCGCGACGCACGCGATCGAGAAGATCCCGCAGCCCCAGACGCGAGTGAACGACGCCGGGCCGATGTGGATCGGTGACACCATCTACTTCCGATCGGACCGGGAGAGCGAGTTCAACCTCTGGTCCTACGACACGCGGTCGAAGGCGCTCCGCCGCCTCACGAACCACTCCGACTTTCCGGTCGCGAACGCTTCCGCGGGCGGAGGAAAGATCGTCTACGAACAGGCGGGCTACCTCCACGTCCTCGATCCCGCGAGCGGCAGCGCCCGGAAACTCGCCGTCGGCGTCGCCGCCGACCTCCCCGAGACGCGCCCGCGCTTCGTCAAGGAGACGAAGGACCGGAAGTACATCCGCGAGGTCTCGCTATCGCCGTCGGCCGTGCGCGTCGCCCTGAACTTCCGCGGCGAGATCGTCACGGTGCCCGCGGAGAAGGGGGACGTCCGCAACCTCACGAACACGACCGCGTGGCACGAGCGCTCGCCCGTGTGGTCGCCCGACGGCCGGCGGATCGCGTACTTCTCCGACGAGTCGGGGGAGTACGAGCTTCACATCGCCGGGCAGGACGGCAAGGGTGAGCCGAAGAAGTTCAAGCTCACCGGCGCCGGTTTCTACGAGTTCCCCGCGTGGTCCCCCGACAGCCGGAAGATCGCGTACGTCGACAACTCGCGCACGCTCTGGTGGATCGACGCGGCGACGGGCGTCTCGAAGAAAGTCGCCAACGACCACTTCTACGGACCGGTCAAGAACCTGTGGCCCGCGTGGTCGCCCGACTCCCGGTGGATCGCGTTCTCTCTGAACAACGCGGCCTACATCCAGCGCGTGCACGTGTATTCGATCGACCAGGACAAGACGTTCCCGGTCACCGACGGCCTCTCCGACGCCACCGATCCGGTCTTCGACAAGAGCGGGAAGTACGTCTACTTCTTCGCATCGACCGACGCGGGGCCCGTGAACAACTGGTTCACGCTCCAGGATTCGCAGCTCTCCGTGACGAAGTCGATCTGGCTCGCGGTCTTGAACAAGAGCCTTCCCAACCCGCTCGTCAAGGAGAGCGACGAGGAAAAGGCCGCGGCGGAGGAGGAAGCGAAGAAGTCATCGGGCGACGACGACAAGGAGGCGAAGAAGGAATCCGGCGGCGACAAGACGGACGCGAAGTCCGACGAGAAGCCGAAGAAGGCGGAGAAGGTCGATCCCCTGAAGATCGACTTCGACGGCCTGGAGTACCGGATCCTCGACCTGCCCATTCCGACGGCGGACCTCGAGAACCTTCAGGCCGGCGACGCCGGTCAGATCTTCTTCATCCGCACCGCGGACGAGAAGCGCGCGCTCCAGCGGTTCGAGCTGAAGGACCGCAAGACCGAGACGCTACTGCCGGACGTTGCCGACTATCAGATCTCCGCCGACCGCAAGAAGGTGCTCTACAAGGTCAAGGACGACTGGGCGATCGCGTCCGACGTCGGGCAAGAAGATCGACACGAGCGAGGCGAAGACGTTGAAGACGGCGGCGATCGAAGTCAAGGTCGAGCCGCGGTCCGAGTGGCCGGAGATGTTCAACGAGGCGTGGCGGATCAACCGGGACTACTTCTACGACCCGAACATGCACGGCGTGAACTGGGCCGCGATGCGCGAGCGGTACGCGCAGTTCCTTCCGCACGTCGCCGTCCGGCAGGACCTGAACCGCGTCATCCGCTGGATGCTCTCGGAGCTCTCGGTCGGGCACAGCTACATCACGAACTTCGGCGACACCGCCGAGACGAAGAGCGTCCCGGGCGGGCTCCTCGGCGCCGACTACGCGATCGAGAACGGCCGGTACCGGTTCAAGCGCGTCTATGGCGGTCTCAACTGGAACCCGGAGCTGCGCTCGCCGCTCACCGAGCCCGGCGTGAACGTGAAGGCGGGCGAATACCTTATCGCTGTCGGCGGCCGGGACGTCAAGCCGCCGGCGAACCTGTACAGTTTCTTCGAGAACACCTCCGGCAAGCTGACCGAGATCACCGTCGGTCCGAACGCGGACGGCAAGGGCGCTCGTACGGTCAGTGTCGTGCCGGTCGCGAGCGAGGCCGCGCTACGCAACCGCGACTGGGTCGAGGGGAACCTGCGCAAGGTGGACGCCGCGACGGGCGGCAAGGTCGCCTACGTCTACGTACCCGAACACCGCGGGCGCCGGATACACGTACTTCCGGCGGTACTTCTACCCGCAGTCGTACAAGCAGGCGGTGATCCTCGACGAGCGCTTCAACGGCGGCGGCTCGCTCGCCGACTACTACATCGACGTCATCCAGAAGAAGCTGATCGCCTACTGGGCGATGCGCTACGGGCCGGACATGAAGACGCCGTCGGCGTCGATCCAGGGCCCGCGCGTTCTCATCCAGGACGAGACCGCCGGCTCGGGCGGCGACCTGCTGCCGTGGATGTGGCGCAAGTTCGAGGTCGGCCCGATCGTCGGCACGCGCACGTGGGGCGGCCTCGTCGGCATCCTGGGCTATCCGCCGCTCATGGACGGCGGCGTGATCACGTCGCCGAACCTCGCGTTCTACGACCCGGACAAGGGCTGGGCCGTCGAGAACGAGGGCGTGGCCCCGGACATCGAAGTCGAGATGACGCCCGCCGACGTGATTGCCGGCCGCGACCCGCAGCTCGAGCGCGCGATCGCGATCGTGATGGACGGCCTCAAGAAGAACCCGCCCGTGCTGGCGAAGCGCCCCGCGTATCCCGTGAAGACGGGAGTGCCCGCACCGCCGCAGCCGGCGGGAGGCGGCCAGCCGCCGGGGTCGAAGTAGCCGTGAGGGCGACGCGCCCGCTGACCCTGGCGCTCGCCCTCACGCTCGCAAGCAACCTTGGGGCGGAAACGCCCCCTCCGGGGCGCTTCGCCGACGTTCTCGAGAAGCTCCGGGCGTCGGCCCGGATTCCGGGCCTTTCCGCGGCCATCGTCCGGGACGGCCGCGTCGTCCTCGAGCGCGGCTTGGGCTTCGCCAACCTCGAGAAACGGGTCCGCGCGACGCCCGACACTCCTTACAACATCGCGTCCGTCTCGAAGCCGATCTCGGCGGTCGTGGCGCTCCGGCTCGTCGAAGAGGGGAAGCTCGACCTCGACCGGCTGCTCAAGGCCAATGAAGACTTCGCCGGCTTCTGCGACGAGTTCCGATCACAGGAGTCGATCTTTGCGCGGGACCTCCGATGCGGCGAGCTCACGATGCGGCACGTGCTCTCGCACACGGTCAGCGGGGCGCCGGGAGAGCGGTTCTCTTACAATCCGATCGTCTACTCCATGGGGTCGCGGCCGATCGCCGCGGCCGGCGGGAAGCCGTTCTCGACGCTGGTCGAGGAATTCGTCTTTCGTCCGGCGGGCATGAACCGTTCCGCCCGCAGTCACCGGAATCTCCCGCTGCGGCCGGACCTCGCTCGGGCGCTCGCGCCGCCGTATCACGTCGACGAGAAGGGGAAGGTCGTTCCATCGCCGCCGCTCTCGCCGCAGGGCGACGGCGCGGCCGGCGGGGTGATCTCGACGGCGGCCGACCTCGCGAAGTTCGATGTCGCGCTCGATGCGGGGAAGCTCGTCTCCGCACGATCGCGAGAAATGATGATGACCCCGGCCCGATCCTCTTCCGGGGCCGCGCTTCCCTACGGGATCGGGTTCTTCGTGCAGGAATACCGGGGCCGCAAGCTCGTGTGGCACTCCGGGCTGGTGGGAGAAGGCCTACTCGGCGATCTACCTCAAGGTGCCGAAAGAGAAGCTCACGCTGATCCTGCTCGCGAACAGCGAGGGGCTGTGGTGGAACAACCCGCTGGACGCGGCGCAGATCGAGAGATCGCCGTTCGTGGCCGCATTTCTGGATCATTTCCCCGCTCCGCGGAAGAGATAATCGGGTCTGTTCCCAATAAAGGAGGTCCGATGGCGCGTTCGATCCTTCGCACTCTCACTGCCTTCGTTTCTCTCGCCTTCCTCGCTTCCGCCGCCCACGCCGCCGACAAGTGTGTCGCCAAGGCGAACATCGGCGGCAAGGCGGTGACGTTCAAGAACTGCGCGGTGGCGGTCTACGACAACAGCGGCGCCACGATCTGGTTCACCGATGCGCCGCTCTCGGCCGACGAGCTCTCGACTTTCCAGCTGAACTCCGACGCGAAGACGACGTATCCGGACAACAAGATGCGGACGATGCTCTCCCTCGCTTTCTGCCCGGGCGGCGGTAAGTCCGCGGCCTCCGCGGCGGCGGTCAAGTCGGTCGAGGTCGTCGCGAACGAGCCGACGCCGGGCGCGTGGCAGTCCTTCGTCTTCGCGCTGCCCGCCGACAAGGCGAACCTGAAGATCGAGAAGCTGTCGGGCGAGTTGAAGGCGGGCGGCCGGCTCGCCGGAAAGATCACCGGTTCGAAGAAGGAGGGGGAGCGGCCCTACTCCTGGGACGCCGAGTTCGACGTGGCGCTGCCGGAAAAGGGCGCCGCGGCCGGACCGGGCTGCGGGCAGTAGGTCGGTCGGGAGGGTATCGAGATGGCGAAGAAGGATCCCCGCATCGACGCTTACATCGCGAAGGCGCCGGAGTTCGCGCGCCCGATTCTGAAGCACCTCCGCGCGATCGTTCGCGAAGGATGTCCGGGCGTGGAAGAGACGATGAAGTGGAGCGTGCCGCACTTCGACTACAAGGGCCCGCTCGCCGGGATGGCGGCGTTCAAGGCGCACTGCGCGTTCGGATTCTGGAAGGGGTCGCTCGTCGTGCCGGGATCGGCAGAGGCGATGGGGCAGTTCGGGCGGATCACGAAGGTCGGTGACCTGCCGAAGGACAAGGTCCTCCTCGGTTATGTGAAGAAGGCCGTGAAGCTGAACGACGAGGGGATCAAGGTCAAGCGGGTGCCCAAGCACCCGAAGCCGGAGATCGGGATGCCGGCGGACCTCGCGGCGGCGCTGAAGAAGAACGCGAAGGCGCGGGCCACTTTCGAGGGCTTCTCGCCGAGCCACAAGCGCGAGTACCTCGCGTGGATCACCGGCGCGAAGGCCGACGCGACGCGAGAACGGCGCCTCGGTACCGCGATCGAGTACATGTCCGCGGGCAAGTCTCTCAACTGGAAGTACCAGCGATGACCTTGGGGTCAGGCCTGAATCTCTGCGCGGCGGACAATTCACAAAACCGGAATTCAAGGGATGGCAGGACTTACGCCCGCGGACGCAGGAATTCAGGCCTGACCCTAATCTCAATCCTTGTTGCCGCGGTCGCGCTCGCGGCGGACAAGCCATCGCCCAAGATCGCGGGCGACCCGCGTGTCGTGCAGGCGCTCGAGCTCGCGAAGGCCTGGCTCGAGGGGCAGCGGGCTTACATGCAGATCCCCGGCGTGTCGGCGGAAATCGTTCACGACCAGGAAGTGCTCTGGAGCGGCGGCTTCGGTTCCGCCGACGTCGAGGCGAAGCGCCCGGCAACCGCGGACACGATCTACAGCATCTGCTCGATCTCGAAGCTCTTCACGAGCGTCGCCGTCATGCAGCAGCGCGACGCGGGCAAGCTCCACCTGGAGGACCCCGTTGGGAAGCACCTCCCCTGGTTCCGACTGAAGAAGACCGAGGGGGAGGGCGACGTCTCGGTCGAGGGGCTGCTCACGCACGCGTCCGGCATTCCGCGCGAGTCGGACTACCCGTACTGGTCCTCGCCCGACTTCAAGTTCCCGACGCGAGAGGAGATCGTCGAGCGAGTCGCCAACCAGGAGGCGCTCTACGAGCCGGAGTCGCGCTTCCAGTACTCGAACCTCGGCATCACGCTCGCGGGAGAGCTCGTCGCGGCGACGTCCGGCATGTCGTACGACGCGTACGTGCAAAGCCGCGTCCTCGCACCGCTCGGACTCCGCGATACGACGACGGACATGCCCGAGGCGGAGCGCGGAAAGCGGCTCGCCACCGGCTACACCGCGCTCCACAGGGACGGGACACGGCGGCCGATGCCGTTCTACACGGCTCGTGGAATCGCTCCGGCAGCGGGTTTCGCGTCGACTGTCGGCGATCTCGGCCGCTTCGCCTCCTGGCAGTTCCGGCTCCGCGAGAAGGGCGGCACCGAAGTCCTGAAGGCGACCTCGCTGAAGGAGATGCAGCGCGTCCACTGGGCCGAGCCCGACTTCGAGACGCTCTGGGGGCTCGGCTTCGCGTTATGGAGAGACGACGGGAAGCTGTTCGTCGGACACGGCGGGAGCTGCCCCGGATACCGGTCGCACCTCCTGATTCAGCCGGCGGACAAGGTCGCGACGGTCGTGATGGTGAACGCGCAGGGGGTCGCCACGGAACAGTGGGCGCAACGCCTCTACGACATCGTCGCACCCGCGGTGCGGGATGCCGTGAAGGAGCCGGGCAAGGCGAAGAAGTCGGACGCGACGCTGCGCCGCTATGCGGGCTCCTACGACGTTCAGCCGTGGGCGGGTGAGGCGGTGGTCATACCGTGGCAGGACGGGCTCGCGATGTTCGAGCTTCCGACGATGAACCCGGTCAAAGAGATGGACCGCTTCAAGAAAACCGGCGAGCACCGCTTCCGCCGGATCCGCAAGGACGATTCGCTCGGCGAGGAGATCGTCTTCGAGATGGGTCCGGACGGCCGCGCCACGCGGTTCACGCAGCACAGCAACCACTACCGCCGGATTCGGTAGGGGTCAGGCCTGAATGTCTGCGTCGCTGCTGATTCAGAGATTCAGGCCTGACCCCAATTCAGGGATTCAGGCCTGACCCCAGCTTCGCGGCCAGCTTCTTCGGGGCGACCGCGCGATAGCTCTCCCGGATCCAGGCCTTCAGGATCTCGACGGGCGGCTTGTCCTTCGGACCGAACGTCGCGGTCACCCACCCGGACTTGCCGAGACCGTACCCGGTCGGCTTCGTGAACGGCAAATCGAGAGCCTCCTCGCCGGTTTCGGGGAGCTTGACGGACAGGCTCAGGTCGCCGCCCGGAACCGGATCGGTGCCGAGGAAGACGAAGACCTTCTTGTTCACCTTCGCCACTCTCTCGCCCCAGGGGAAGTCCTCGGTCGCTTCGGGAAATCCGAGCGCGAACGCGCGCAGCGCCTTCGAGACCGCCCGGAGGTCGCCCTTTTCCGCCATGGCGGGAACGCTATACGAGAGCGGACGGTTCTGAAAGAATGAGTGCCCCACAACAAAAAGGAGCATCGAAATGCGAATCCTCGCCCGGGCCGTCCTCACACTCCTCCTCGTGTCGTTCGTCGCCGCGCCGGCCTTCGCCGGCGGAAAAGACCTCGAAACCACGCCGCAGGCAAAGGCGTACCGCGCGCTGTTGAAGACCGTCGACGCGGGCGACTACGAGGGCTACAAAAAGGCCATGTCGGCGGAGTCGGCAAAGGGAATGGACGCGCAGACGAAGGAAATGGGCATGGAGCCGAAGAAAGCGATGCTCATGCTGAAGTCGATGTCGCCGATCGGGATCAAGTTCACCGACCTGAAGGTCGACGGGAAGAAGGCCACTCTGTCCGCGACGGGAAATTCCGGGGGCGAGCGGAGCTACGGATCCATCCAGATGGCCGAAGAGGGTGGCCAGTGGAAGGTCGTCAAGCAGAGCTGGTCCAACAAGAAGTAGCGAAATCCTGAACCCGTCGGGCCTCCCGGAATCTAGTTTCCGGTTGAGACTGTTCTTCCAGACGAGGGAGGCCCGATTTGAGTTTCCGATCCCGATACCGGACCTGGCTCGCGCTTGCCGCGCTCCTCGCGGCCGCTTCGGTCTCGCAGGCGGCGCCGGCTCCGCGCGCGGCCGCCGTCTTCGCCGGCGGATGCTTCTGGTGCGAGGAAACGGCCTTCGAGGGGGTGCCCGGCGTTTTCGCGGTGACGTCCGGTTACATCGGCGGCCAGGTGGACAACCCGACCTATGAGCAGGTCTCGGCGGGCGGAACGGGCCACGCCGAGGCGGTCGAGGTCGTCTACGACCCGTCGAAGATCACGTACGAGAAGCTGCTCGACATCTTCTGGCGAAACGTCGACCCGTTTCAGAAGGACGCGCAGTTCTGCGACCACGGCTCGCAGTACCGGTCCGCGATCTTCTACCGCGGCGACGAACAGAAGAAAGCGGCTGTCGCGTCCCTCCGGAAGCTGGAGGAGCAGCCGAGGTTCAAGGGAAAGATCGTGACGGAGATCGTCCCGGCGACGAAGTTCTATCCCGCCGAGGAGTATCACCAGGACTACTACAAGAAGAATCCCGTCCACTACAAGATGTATCGGCTCGGATGCGGCCGCGACGCCCGCCTGAAAGCGATCTGGGGCGAACCGGCAGGAGGACACAAGTGAAGAAGTCGATTCTCTGCGCTCGTCGCGCTCGTCGCATTGCTCGGTTTCGCCGCGCCCGCGGCGGACGCCGCGAAGGCAAAGGGCTGGGTGGCGGCTAACTTCCGGAAGCCCTCGGACGCGGAGCTCAAGAAGCGGCTGACGCCGCTCCAGTACGCGGTCACGCAGGAGGAAGGGACCGAGCGCGCGTTCGCCAACGAGTACAACGACAACAAACGACCCGGCATCTACGTGGACATCGTCTCCGGCGAGCCCCTCTTCTCGTCGCTCGACAAGTACGACTCCGGCACGGGATGGCCGAGCTTCACGAAGCCTCTCGAAAAGGCGAACGTCAAGCCGAACAGCGGCCTGCTCCTCGGGGGATTGCTCGGGATCGAGGTGCGGTCCGTCCACGCCGATTCGCACCTGGGCCACGTCTTCAGCGACGGACCCCCGCCGGCTCGCCTGCGCTACTGCATGAACTCCGCGGCGATGCGGTTCATCCCGGCCGAGAAGCTCGTCGAGGAGGGTTACGGGCAGTACGTGTCGCTCTTCGCGAAGTCGGCGAAGAAGTAGGGGATTCGCAGGCTCCTCCGGCCCCTCACCCTGACCCTCTCTCCAAAAGGGGAGAAGGGAAAGTCTGAGGGGCGGTAACGCTACACTCCCGCGCGGAGGGAACCGATGCGCATCCTTTCCGCTCGGATCCACGGAGTGATCGACATCGTCCTGGTCGTCGTCCTGGTCCTTGGGCCCCTGCTCGTCGGTCTCGGCGGCTCGCCGGCGGCAATCGCGTACACGCTCGCGGCGGTGCACCTCTTGATGACCCTCTTCACGCGCTTCCCGATGGGCGTGTGGAAGAAGATTCCCTTCTTCGTGCACGGGATCGTGGAGCTCGTCGTCGGGATCGGACTGCTTCTTCTCCCGACGTTCGCGGGCTACGGGCCGGGCTCCCCGGCGCGCCGGTTCTACATCGCGATGGGCGCGGTGATCCTGGTCGTGTGGGCGCTGACCGCCTATCGCGGACCGGAGGAGCGGGCCGCGGCGTCGTAGAGCTCGAGCAGCGCCGCCCGGCTCCGGTACCGGGATAAGCTTTTGGGGCGATCCCAAGCATGAGCACGGATTCCGATCAGAAGACGGCCGGTCAGGAGCTCGCCCGCGAGAGGGTGGAGGTGGGACGGCTCGAGCGCCTCCTCGAGCAGCAGGCTGTGGAGCTTCTGAGCGCACACGAGGCGCTCGACCTGAAGGACGAGTTCCTCGCGATCGTCAGCCACGACCTGCGAAATCCCTTGAACGCGATCGCGCTGAACACGCAACTTCTCGAACGGCTCAACGCGTCGGGGGACCCTCGCCTCGCCAGGATCTCGCGGAGCCTCGATGCGTCGATCCTACAGATGAAGCGCATCATTTCGGACCTTCTCGACCTCGCCGCGATCGAGGCGGGGAAGCTCTCGGTCCAGACTCAGCCCGGCGACGTCCGGACGGCAATCGAAGAATCGGTGGAGTCCTTCCGATCGCGTCGGGCGGAGAGGCCCATCACGCTCGAAGCTCGCATCCCGGCCGATCCGCTACCTGCTCGTTTCGACGCGGGCCGTGTCGTCCAGGTCCTCGACAACCTGATCCACAATGCCTTCAAGTTCACGCCGAACGGCGGT
Organism: uncultured Acidobacteriota bacterium; assembly: GCA_963832145.1. Classification (GTDB taxonomy): domain Bacteria; phylum Acidobacteriota; class Thermoanaerobaculia; order UBA5066; family Gp7-AA6; genus Gp7-AA6. The sequence continues at coordinate 288,608 of CAWHTA010000007.1, read as the reverse complement.
CAGATCCTCGTCGAGGGGCGGCGGGCGGGCGAAGTTGAGGTCCTCGTTCGGGATACCGGACCGGGCCTCACTCCCGAAGAGATCTCCGTGATCTTCGAGCGGTTCCGGCAGGTCGAGAAGAGGGGTCGGCGCGCGCTCGGGCTCGGTCTCTACATCTCCCGCACGATCATCGAGTCGCACGGCGGCCGGATCTGGGCCGAGAGCGTCCCCGGAGAGGGGAGCACTTTTCTCTTTACGCTGCCGCCGGCGTAGGCGTCGAGAGCACCGTCCCCGCACGGTTGCAGATGCGGTCGAGAACGACGGCGAGCTTGCGGAACTCGAGCGGTTTCCGGAGGAACCCCGCGACGTCGGGAAAACGCGCGTCCATCCCCCTGTCATTGGCGGTGACGATGACGACCGGTATGCCTGCCAGCCGTACGTCTGCGAGCTGCCTCACCCGGAAGTCAAAGCCGTTCATTACGGGCATCTCGAGGTCGAGCAGCACGAGACAGGGCGCACCAAACTCGTTCAGGTAGTCGAGCGCCTCGCGGCCGTTTGCGGCCTCGACGTGTGTGAACCCTTCCAGATCGAGCATCGCGCAGAGAGCCTCCCTCTGCTCGCGGTCGTCCTCGACGACGAGAACCGGGTTTGCCGATCTCGTCTCCGCGGCGGGCAGGTCTGGCGTAGTCAATTTGGGTCTCCAGACCTGTAGGAGCAGGAAGCGAGCCACCGGCCGGATGTGCCGTGTTTAGAGGGTTTGCGGCCCGCTTCCGTTCGGGTCCGTTACCGGGCGAGCCTCTTCTCGAGCTCCTTCACCCGCTTTTCGAGGTCCTCCATCTTCTCCCTCATTCCGCGCAAGTCCTCCAGGTTCTCGATCACGGGGAAGTTCTTGCCGTCGAAGTCGAAGTCGAAATCCTTCGTGACCCAGGTGCGCCGGCGCAGGTCGTCCTTGAGGTCCCCGACGTCGATCGACCGCTCGCGCGGCTTCCTTTCTTCGACCGTGATGCTCATTTTCCGGGGCGCGCGGTCGCGGACGATCTCGACCTCGACGGTCTCGCCGCCTTTCTTGTCGCGAACGGCCCGCGACACGTCGCCCGTCCACCGGACCCGCTTTCCGTCCACGGACGTGATGACGTCGCCGACCTGGACCCCGGCCCGGCCGGCCGGGGTGTCCGCCTCCACTCCCGACACGACGACCCCGGCTTCCCGCGGCGCGCCGTAGTGCGCCGAGAGCTCGGGCGTGATTTCGACGAGCGTGACTCCGATGAAGCCGCGCGAGCCGACGCGGACGATGATCGGGCCCCTCCCGTGGACGTCGAGGTCCTCGTCGTCGATCGAAACGACGACCTTCTCGTCGTCACCACCGGCCGGGCTGGCCGTGGCGGTCGGAACGAGGAGCAGCAGCGAGAGCAGGAAAGCTTTCCAGGCGGCCGTGAGCATGCGGTTTTGTCCTCCCGGATCGGGAGACGGAGCGCTTTCCGAAAGGTTTCGCCCTCTCCCGCCGGCTCCCGGAGGCCCGATAGAATGCCTGGCTCGTTCGACCCGGCCCGCCGGCCCAGGAGGAAACGTGAAGTCCAGAACCGCCCTTGCCCTGGCCCTCTCCGCCGCGCTCGCCCCGTCCCTCTTCGCGGGGGAAGGTATGTGGATGCCCGAGCAGGTGCCGGCGCTCGCCCCCGAGCTCGCAAAGTCGGGCCTGAAGCTCGACCCGCAGAAGCTTGCGGACCTGACGGGGGACCCGATGGGGGCGATCGTCTCGCTCGGCGGGTGCAGCGCTTCGTTCGTGTCGCCGCAGGGGCTGATCGTGACGAACCACCACTGCGTCTACAGTTACCTGCAGTTCAACTCGACGCCGCAGAAGAACCTGATCGAGAACGGTTTCCTCGCCAGGTCGCACGGCGACGAGATTCCGGCCGCGCCCGACGCGCGCGTCTGGGTGACGACGTCGATAGAGGACGTAACCGGGCGCGTCCTGCCGACGGCGGGAGAAAAGCTCTCGGACCTCGAGCGCCACGCCCGCGTCGAGCGGCGGCGAAAGGAGCTCATTCGCGACTGCGAAAAGGAGGGCGGCGTGCGCTGCACGGTGCCTTCCTTTTTCGAGGGCTCCCGGTTCTGGCGGATCAAGCAGCTCGAGATCCGCGACGTCCGCCTCGTCTACGCCCCGCCCCGCGGGATCGGCAACTACGGCGGCGAGGTGGACAACTGGATGTGGCCGCGCCACACGGGGGACTTCGGATTCCTGCGCGCGTACGTCGCGGCGGATGGACGGCCGGCGGACTTCGCGAAGGAGAACGTTCCGTACCGACCCAGGCACGTCCTGAAGTTCTCGACGGCGGACGTCGACCCGGGCGATCTCATGATGACGATCGGGTATCCGGGGAAGACGTTTCGGTACGAGCTCGCGGGGGAAGTCCGCGAGGCGCAGGAGTTCGACCTCCCGACGTCGATCCGCTATCGCCGGGAGCTCATCCGAATCCTCGAGGACGCGGGGAAAGACCGTAAGGACGTCGCCATCCGGAACGCGGCGCGCCTGCGGGGACTTCTGAACTACCTGAAGAAGTACGAGGGGACCCTCGAGGCGTTCGACCGCGGGAACCTGATCGAGAGGCGGAAGGCCGAGGAGGCCGAGGTCGCGGCGCTCGTCGCGAGCGATCCGGCGGCGAAGAAACGACACGAGCAGTCGCTCGCCGAGATCGCGCGGTTGAACGAGAAGCTCTCGACCACGCGAGATCGCGACGCGGTCCTCGAGTGGATCTACAGCGCCTCGCCGATGCTCATGCAGGCAAGCACCGTCTGGCGCCTGGCGGGCGAGCGGTCGAAGTCCGACATCGAGCGGGCGACCGGTTTCCAGGAGCGCGACTGGAAACGCCTGAAGGCGGCGGTCTCGCGCGCGCAACGCACGATCGAGCCGGCGAGCGATCGCGCCGGCCTGCGCTGGTTCCTCCTCGAAGCGTCGAAGCTCCCGAAGGGGCAGCGGATCGCGGCCGTGGACGACGCGCTCGCGGCCACCGGAAAGAGCGATCCCGCCGCCGCCGTCGACGCGCTTCTCGACGGCCTCTACTCCGGCACGAAGATCCACGAGGCCGAGGCGCGCCTCGCGATGTTCGCCGAGACGCGGGAGAAGCTGGCGGCGAGGAACGACTCCTTCGTGAGGCTGGCCGCGGACCTGCGCCGCGTGATGGACGAGAAGCAGCGCCGTGACGACGAGGTCGCGGGCGCGATGATGCGCCTTCGCCCCGGTTACGTGGCGCTCCTCCAGAAGCTGCGCAAGGGCCGGGTCTACCCCGACGCGAACGGCACGCTTCGCGTCTCGTTCGGGCACGTCGAGGGCTATTCACCGCGCGACTCCGTCCAGTTCGCGGCGCAGACGACGGTCCGGGGGATCCTCGAAAAGGAGACCGGCAAGACTCCGTTCGACAGCCCGCCGGAGCTGCGGAACGCCTCCACCGGCAAGAAGCTCGGCCCCTACGCCGACCCCGACCTCGACGACGTGCCGGTCAACTTCCTTTCGAGCGGCGACATCACGAACGGGAGCTCGGGCTCCGCGACGTTGAATTCGTCGGGCGAGCTCGCCGGTCTCGCGTTCGACGGCAACTACGAGGCGATGGGCTCGGACTATCTCGTCAACCCCGACGTGACCCGCGCGATCCACGTCGACTCCCGGTACATCCTCTGGGTGATGGACGCGATCGACGGCGCCCACAACCTGATCCGCGAGATGGGCCTCCCCGTCCGGTTCGCGGGAAGCGACGTCGCCACCGGAGGCTCGGCGCCCTGAAAGCGCGGCTCCTCCTTCTCGCGGCGCTTACCGCCGCCGCCCCGGCACCGGCGGAGAACCCGGCGCGCCGCGTCGCGGTCACGTTCGACGACCTCCCGGCCGTCGCGGTCGTGGGAGACGGCACGGACGCCTGGCGGGCGCTGAACGCGAAGTTGCTCGAGTCCATCGCGCGCCACCAAGTCCCGGCGATCGGGTTCGTCAACGAGCGCAAGCTCGAAGTCGAAGGGAGCACGGACCCGGCGCGTGTCGCGCTCCTGAAGGCGTGGGTCGACGCGGGCCTCGAGCTCGGAAACCACACGTTCTCGCACCGCGACCTGCACCGCGCGAACCTGCAGGAGTACGAGACGGAAATTGTGCGCGGCGAGGCGGTCACGCGCGGGCTACTCCAGCGTGTCGGACGGAAACCCCGCTACTTCCGGCATCCGCAGCTCCACAGCGGCCGCGACCTCGCGACGAAAGGGGCTGTCGAGGCATTTCTCGCGAAACGCGGCTACGCCGTCGCGCCGGTCACCGTGGACAACTCCGAGTGGGTTTTCGCGAAAGCGTACGAGCTCGCGTCGGAGCGGGGCGACCGCGCCGCGGCCGAACGCGTCGCGGCCGCTTACGTCCCGTACATGGCGGCGATGTTCGACTACTGCGAGCGGCAGTCGCAGGCGCTCTTCGGTCGCGAGATCCCGCAGGTGCTCCTCCTTCACGCGAACTCGCTGAACGCCGAGCGGTTCGATGAGCTCGCCCGGATGATGAAGGCGCGCGGGTACTCGTTCGTGCCGCTCGCCGAGGCGCTTCGGGACCCGGCCTACCGCTCGAAAGACACGTGGGTCGGCGGCGAGGGGATCACGTGGCTCCACCGCTGGGCGTTCTCGACCGGCCGGCGCGAGGCAATCCTGCCCGACGAGCCGCGGACGCCCGAGTTCGTGATGAAGGAGTCGGGCATCGCGGCGGAGTGAATCCCGGCTAGAGGTGCCGCTCGAGGAACTCCGCGATCCGGTCGTAGAGCGGGGCGAGCGGCGGATTGTGTCGGCCGCCCTCCACCGGAATGAGCTCGTGAGCCACGCCGACCTCCTTCGCGCGCGCGGCGAGCTCCTGCGCGACAGAGAACGGAGTGACCTCATCCGCGGTGCCATGCACGATCAGGAGGGCGGGCTCCCCCTTCTCGATCCACGCCGTCTTCGAGAGCAGCCCTCCCCAGAGGTCGAGCGCCGCGCGGATCGGTAGGCTGCGGCCCGCTTCGCCGTACGCAAGGAAGAGCGCCGTGCCCGCTCCGGCCGAGGTGCCTCCGACGGCGATGCGCTTTGGGTCGATGCGATGGCCGCCGGCATTCGAGACGAGCCATCGCACGGCCATTCCGATGTCCTCGATCGAAGCCTCCCGCGCGCGCCCGAGCGGGGCTGCCTCGGACCCGGGCGGATCGTCTCCGGTCAGTCGGTAGTCGATCGAGGCGCAGACGTAGCCACGCGACGCGAGATCCCGGCAGAGGTCCGGAACGTACGGTGGCCGACTCTTGTCCCCGCTCGTCCAGCCGCCGCCGTGCGCGAGCACAACACCGGGCCGCTGGGTTTTCCCGCTGTCGCCGCGCGGCTCGTAGAGATCGAGGAGAAGAGGTTTCCGCGCCGTTTGCGGACGTCGCACAGCGGCGGTTCCGTAGACCACGTCCCGCTGCACGTCGACGGCGAATCGCGCCGGCGGGGCCGGCGCGAGCGCCGCGAGCACGGCAAGCACGAGCGGGGCAGCGAGCACGCCGCAAGAATACCCGGCGGGTGTGTCGCTAAGGGTCGAAGACCCACGCCTCCACGTCGACGACGACGCGGGACGGGGTGGGGCTGGCGCACTTCCGGGGCTCGCCCGGCACCATTTCGTATCGGCCGCCACCCTCCGCGAAGAGCTCGAACTCGACCGACAGACCGTCGGGCGCGAGAGTCACGTTCTTCCACCCCGCCTGCCCCGCGCGATCCCGCTCCCGCATGGAGACGCCGCTGACGATCTGACCCGACTGGACCTTGCCGACGTCGATCGGCCGTCTCGAAAACACGCGGAAGCTGCGGTTGCTGCGGTCGCAGCCCGCCGCCTCGACCGTGTAGCGGCCGCCGAGCGTGAGAAGGGTGCTCGGCTGCGCGTCACGCGCCGGCTCTGCCGCCGCGGCGTGCGGCAGCACGAGCGCAGCCGTCAAGACCATCGAACCCGCCCCGAATCGTTGCGCCATTCCCTTCCTCCTTTGCCTGTTGTGTACGGAGGGGAAGAAAACGGCGTCCAGCCGAATTCGATTACGCGATCTCGCCCAGCCTCCCGGCCTGGTAGTCGTCGAACGCCTGCATGAGCTCCGCCCGGGTGTTCATGACGAACGGCCCGTAGCGCGCGACCGGCTCGTTCAGCGGAACCCCGCCGATGAGAAGTACGCGCAGCTTCTCGTCGGGGGAGCCTCGATCTGGACCGCGTCGCCGTCCTCGCGGAATCGCACCATTTCGTGCGGACGCGCGCTCCGTCCCTCCGGTCCGAAGAGACCGGTTCCCTCGACGACGTACGCGAACGCGTTGTAGTCCGGCGGGACGGGCTGCGCGAGCTTTCCGCCGGGCGAGAGCTCGGCGTCGAGGTACAGGATCGGCGTCCGCGTGTCGATCACCGCGCTCTTGCCGAGTGACTCGCCCGCGATCACGCGCACGGTCACCTTGCCGTCTTCGCTCTTCGCGACCGGGATGCTCGCGCCGACGACTTCCTGGTAGCGGGGGCCATCATCTTGTCGCGCGCGGGGAGGTTCACCCACAGCTGGAAGCCGTGCATGCGCCCGCCCTTCTCCTTGAACGAGGGCTCGGGCATCTCGGAGTGCACGACTCCGGAGCCGGCGGTCATCCACTGGACGTCTCCCGGAGTGAGCTTCCCGCGGTTGCCCCGCGAGTCCTTGTGCTCCATGGCGCCGGAGAGAAGGTAGGTCACCGTTTCGAAGCCGCGGTGCGGGTGGTCGGGCGCTCCCTTCGCCTCGCCGGGACCGAGCTCCGACGGGCCCATCTCGTCCAAGAGCAGGAAGGGGTCGAAGTGGTCGAGCGCCGGCGTCGGGAACGGGCGGTGAACGAGAAAACCCCCGCCCTCCAGCGTCTCCATCGCGGGAATCACGTTCTTGACCGATCGAATCTTCATGTCGGGCCTCCGCGTAAAACATACGCCGCTTTGCCGGAAACGATTCCGCCACGTATAACTCCGCTCATGAGGAAAGCGCTCGGGGCCCTGGTCCTGCTTCTGCCGTTCGTCGCGGGGTGTGCCTCGAAGGGCGTTCACGAGGAACATCCGGCGCCCGCGCCTTCCGCCTCCGCGGGGCGAAGGGCGCCCCTTTTCAACGACCTCGGCGACCACCACCACGCGATCTCGACGAGGTCGCCCGAGGCCCAGCGCTACTTCGACCAGGGTCTCATCCTCGCGTGGGGCTTCAACCACGCGGAGGCCGCGCGCGCGTTCCGCGAGGCGGCCCGGCTCGACCCGGCCTGCGCGATGTGCTGGTGGGGCGCGTCACTCGTCCTCGGCCCCAACATCAACGCGGCGATGGAGGACGGGGCGGTCCCCGACGCGTGGGATGCGCTGCAGAAAGCCCTCGTGCTCGCGCCGAACGCCACCGAGAGTCGAGAGGGCCTACATCGCGGCGCTCTCGAAACGCTATGCCGCGAAGCCGGTGAAGGACCGCAAGCCGCTCGACGTGGCGTACGCGGACGCGATGCGCGAAGTGGCGCGGCGCTATCCCGACGACCTCGACGCGGCGGCGCTCTTCGCGGAAGCTCTCATGGACGTGACCCCGTGGGACTACTGGGAGAAGGACGGCCGCCCCCGCCCGTGGACTCCCGAGATCCTCTCGACGCTCGAATCCATCCTCGCGCGTGATCCGGATCACGTGGCCGGCATCCACTTCTACATCCACGCGACGGAAGCCTCGACGGCTCCCGAGCGCGCGGAGCCTTACGCCGACAAGCTCGGACGTCTCGTTCCGGGGGCAGGGCACCTCGTTCACATGCCCGCGCACACGTACATGCGGGTCGGGCGCTACCACGACGCCTCGGTCGTCAACGAGCAGGCGGCGAAAGCCGACGAGTCCTACATCACGCAGTGCCGCGCGCAGGGTATTTACCCGCTCGTCTATCACCCGCACAACGTCCACTTCCTGGTGGCATCGGCGGCGATGGAGGGGCGGGGCGCCGTCTCGATCGCGGCGGCTCGCAAGCTCGCCACCCACTCGGATCCGAAAAGGATGCGCGAGCCCGGCCTCGAAACCCTCCAGCACTACTGGATCACCCCGCTCTATGCGCTGACCCGATTCGAAAAGTGGGACGAGATCCTGAAGGAGCCGCGTCCTCCGAGCGGGCTCGATTACCCGACGGGCGTGTGGCACTACGCGCGGGGCATGGCGTTCTCGGCGACGGGACAGGCGGCCGCCGCGGCGAAGGAGCTCGAGGAGCTTCGCGCGATCGCGGCGAAGCGATCTCTCGAGCGACTGACGATCTGGGGCTTCAACTCCTTTTCCGCGATCCTGGGCCTCGCTGTCGAGTTCCTGGAAGCAGACGTCGCCGCGCGGCGAGGGGACGTCGACGCGGCCGTCGCCCATCTGGCGAAGGCGGTCACCCTCGAGGACGCGTTGATCTACCAGGAGCCACCTGACTGGTACGCGCCCGCGCGCCAGGCGATGGCGACGACGCTGGCCCGCGCGCGGCGGTGGCCCGAGGCGGAGACCGCGTATCGCGAGGATCTCGTCCGCAACCGCGAGAACGGGTGGTCGTTGTCCGGGCTCGCGGCGGCGCTTGACGCCCAGGGGAAAAGGAACGAAGCGGAGGACGTGCGGAAGCGTCTCGAGAAGGCGTGGGCCCTGGCGGACGTTCCGGCTAGCCGGTAGCCGGTAGCCGATACGGATCCGGCGCATGGATAACCTCTGCCACACGCTCGTCGGCGCCGCTCTCGGTGAAGCCGGCCTGAAGCGCCGGACGCCGCTCGGACCGCGACGCTTCTGGTCGGCGCGAACCTGCCGGACGTCGACGCGTGGACGTACGCGTTCTCCGACGGCCCGACGGCGCTCGCCTTCCGGCGCGGCTGGACGCACGGCATGCTGGCGATGGCCGTTCTGCCGTTCGTTCTCGCGGGAGCGATGGTCGCGTGGGACCGGCTCGTGCGTCGGCGGCGGCGCCCGGACGCGCCGCCCGCGCGATGGGGCCCCCTGTGGCTTCTCGCTTTCCTGTCCGTGCTGTCGCACCCGCTGCTGGACTTTCTGAACACCTACGGAGTCCGTTTCCTCCACCCGTTCTCGAACCGGTGGTTCTACGGCGACGCCCTCTTCATCGTGGACATCTGGGTGTGGATCGCGCTTCTCGTCGGAGTCGTCCTCTCCCGGGTGGCCGCGCGGCGGGGGAGCCGGCGTCCGGCGTTCCCCGCTCGCGTGGCGCTGGTCACCGTGTTCGCCTACGTCGCCGCGATGTTCGTGTCGGGGCGTGCGGGGCGCACGGTCGTCGGGGCCGCGGCGGAGCGCGCCGGCCTCTCGACCGATCGGGTTCTCGTTTCACCGGTGCCGATCGACCCCTTCCACCGGATGGCGCTCGTCGACGAAGGAGGCTCCTATCGGCTGGGCGCGCTCGAGTGGCTGCCGCGCCCCGCGGTCTCGCTCGCTTCGGAGAGCCTTCCGAAGAACGACACGGATCCCGCGGCCGAGGCCGCGAAGCTCACGCCGACCGGCCGGAAGTTCATGGTCTGGGCGCGCTTCCCTTACTTCGAAGTCACGCGGGAAGGGGGTCAGACGCTCGTGACCCTCGGCGACGCGCGGTACGGCTGGGGACCGACCGGTTCGTGGGCGCGGGTGACCATCCCCGTGCCGGACATCGCCCGGCCGAACCCGTGAAGCCCTTCGTCGAGGGCCTCCTCGCCGGTTACGGAATCTCGATCCCCTTCGGCGGAATCGCCGTCCTGATCGTGGACGTCGGGCTGCGCAAGGGATTCCGGCGCGGCTTCTTCGCGGGCGCCGGCGCCGCGACGGCGGACTTCATCGGTGCCCTCGCGGTCGCGATCGCCGGCGGGATCCTCGCGGAGGTGCTCGCTCCGGTATCGGGCTCTCTCCGGGTCGCGAGCGGCGTCGGGCTCGTCGCGATGGGAGCGTGGGGTCTCTGGCGAAATCGCGTCCCGCGTTCCGCGGCTGCCCGGCCGCCGCGGGACTTCGGCGACCTCGGAACGTACGCGCAGTTCGTCGGGCTCACCCTCGTCAACCCGCTCACGGTCGCCTACTTCGCCGCGTTCGTTCTCGGTCGCGGCGCGGAGGAGCTCTCGACGTGGCCGGCGCGGTCGGCGTTCGTCGCGGGGTTCGCTCTCGCGTCGCTCTCGTGGCAGACGCTGCTCGCGGCTTTCGGCGCCGTCACGCACCACTTCGTCTCCCCGCGGATCCAGAAGCTTCTGAGCCTCGTGGGCAACCTTCTCGTCGTCGGTCTCGGCGTCCGGATGATCGTGACGTCGCCCCGAGTCGCGGGCTCGGCGGCCCTTCTCGCGCGGCTCGCTCTGCTACCATCCCGTTCATGAAACGTGCCCGGATCGCGGCGCTCGTCGCGGGCGTCGGCCTGGCGATCGCGGCGGCCCCCCTCGCGACCAGCGCGGCCCCGCGCGAAGTGCTTCCGTGGGTGGAGGACTTCGCGAAGGCCTCCGCTCAGGCGCGCGCGAAGAACGTCCCGCTCTTCGTCGAGGCCTGGGCGCCCTGGTGACACACGTGCCGCTCGATGAAGGCCTACGTCTTCACGGACAAGGCCCTCGGGCGGTACGCCGGACAGTTCGTCTGGCTCTCCCTGGACGTCGAGAAGGCGGAGAACGCCGCCTACCGTAAGAAGTACGGGTTGAACGAGCTCCCCACGTTTCTCGTGCTCGACCCGAAGACGGAGAAGGTCGCGCTGCGCTGGGTCGGCGGCGCGAGCGTCCCGCAGCTCGTCCGCATCCTCGCCGACGCGACGACGGCCGTGAAGGGCCGCGTTCCCGCGGGGGAAGCCGCGCTCGCGCTCGCGGACAAGCTCTACGGCGAGGCCGACTACGCGAAGGCCGCCGCGGCGTATCGCGAAGCGATCGAAAAGGCGCCCGCCGGCTGGCCGCGTTACGGCCGTGCCCTCGAGTCTCTTCTTTTCTCGCTCTACGCGACGAAGGACTACGCGGGCTGCGCCCGGCTCGCGCTCGACGCGTGGCCGCGACTCAAGAAGACGACGTCCGCCGCCAACGTCGCGGCAAGCGGTCTCTCCTGCGCGACCGAGGTCCCGAAGGAAGACCCGAAGCGAGCCGAGCTCGTCGCGGCGCTCGCGGCCGCTTCGCGCGAGATCCTGGCGTCGCCGCGGGCGGACCTCGCGGCGGACGACGTGTCCGCCGTCTACGAGACGCTCGCCGCGGAGCGCGAGGACGCAAAGGACGAGGCCGGCGCGAAGAAGATCCTCCAGGAGCGCGCGACCTTCCTCGAGATGGCGGCGGCAAAGGCGAAGACTCCCGACGCGCGCGCCGTCTTCGACTCGCACCGGCTCGGGACCTACCTCGAGCTCGGTGAGCCCGAGCGCGCTGTCGAGATGCTCCTGGCCTCGGAGCGCGACCTGCCGAACGACTACAACCCGCCGGCCCGCCTCGCGGTGGCCTATCGCGCGATGAAGAAGTACGACGACGCGCTCGCCGCGTCGGACCGCGCGCTCGCGAAGGCGTACGGCCCGCGCAGGATCGGGATGCTCCAGACGCGCGCCGACATCTACAAGGAGAAGGGCGATCTCGCGTCCGCGCGAAAGACGATCGAAGAGGCGCTGCGGGTCGCGGAGTCGTTACCGGAGGGCCAGCGGTCCGAACGGACGATCGCTTCGCTGAAGAAGAAGCTCGAAACGCTCTAAGAGAAAAGGGGTCAGATTTATTTATCTGACCCCTTTTCGAATCGCCTCGAACGCTATAAATAAATCTGTCCCCATTTTCCGGAGAGGGAACCAGATCCCTCGCTTCGCTCGGGATGACCTTCGCTACGCGAAAGTCACTTCTTCCGGGTGTAGTGGATCTCCATCATCTTGGCCATCTTGCCGTCGGCCCCCTCGCACCACATCTCGAACGTGTGGTGGTCGTTGTCCACGACCGTCATCGTGTTCTTGTAGGGCTTCGTCTTGTTCTCCATCGGGTCGTCCAGCTCGCCAGTGAAGGTGATGGTCTTCCCGGCGGGGTCTCCCGTGCCGAGGCCGGTCATGATTCCGGTGCCCATGCTGTCCATCCACGTGGTGACGTACTTCTTCTTGTAGTTGTCGTAACCCGTGTAGCCGAGCCCCTCGAACGGCTGGTCCATCATGGTTCCGTTGAAGCGCTGCTCGAGGAAGCGGCCGCCCAGAATCAGCCGGTTCTCCGCGGTTCCCTTGGACTCCATCGGGGGCTTGCTCGGGTCCATCCAGGACTTGACGCTCGTATCCCAGGTGCCGACGTGCGACGCCAACGCCTTGTGCTCGGCGCCCGGCGTCATGACCTTGGCCCAGGCCTCCATCATGGCCTTCTCGTCCATTCCGCCGGCCGCCGGCATGGTGGCCTTCTTGGCCTTCTCGTCGGCCCCGATGGCGAGCGCAGCGACGACGACGAGGAGAGCAAGCCCCGCAAGGATTCCTCTCGATTTCATGGTGAACTCCTCCTTATGCAAAGGTGAATCGGGGGAAGTCTTACTGGGCGATTCTATCCGCGGAAGAACCCTGGAGAGAAAAGGAAACGGGCCAGAAGCTCAGTGAGCTCCCGGCCCGGAAATGACACAGGAGAAAGGCTTTACGTGGCGAGCTTGCCCCGTCCGCCCTTGTTCCCGCGCCGGCTCTTCATGTTCTCCTTCATGGAGTCGAACTTCTCGCGCTGCTCGTTCGTCAGGATCGCGCGGACCTCTTCCCTCGTCTTCATCCGCTCGGCGCGCATCGTCTCGCCGTTGGCCTGGACGCGGAGGTAGGCCGCACCGACCGCGGCCGGGTCGGGCGAGTTGGCTTCGGCCGCGGCGCGAAGCGCGTCACGGTCGGCCTGGAAGCGTTCGTGGAGCGACTTCATCGCCTCGTGCCGCGATTCCATGATCCGCTTGATGTCCGCTTTTTGCGACTCCGAAAGGTCGAGCTGAGAAAGACCCTTCATCATTCCGCCGCGCATTCCCCGATGTCCGCGCCCCGCGAAATCCCCTGCGGAGGCCACGGTGACACCCAGAGTGAGCAGCATCGCCACCATCGGCGCCAGCTGTTTGATCGACAGTTTCTTCATTCTTCGGTCTCCTTTTCATACGAACAGACGATCGGGGCCTGTCCGTCGTTTACGACTCTCGAAACCAAGATCCCTGCGGAGCGATTCCTCGAGCCGCAATGCCTGGAATATTCTCAGCGGGCACGTGACACTCCTCGGTCATCACAGCCCTCTCCTCCGGCTCGCGAACGCCGTTCGCGGCCTGGCGCGGCGGCCGGTTCCGCGCGCACCGAAAGAAGGCATCGCTGTCGTCGGCCACCGCGGGGCGCCCAAGTTCGCGCCGGAGAACACCCTCGAGTCGTTCACGAGAGCGATCGCCCTCGGCGCCGACGCGGTCGAGGCGGACGTCTGCGTGACGCGGGACGGCCACTTCGTCCTGTGGCACGACTGCCGTCCCGACGACAAGGTGGCAGTCCTCCGTCAGGCCTCCGGGGAGACCTACCTCTACGAGCCGGACGTCCCGCCCGTGGGCTCTCCGTGGCGCCGCCCGATGAGTCAGCTCGACCTCGCGGACTTTCTCGCGTACTACGGCTACGTTCCGAGCGACGACGAGCGCGGGAAGGAGCGCGTACCCGTTGCGCTGCTCGAGGACCTCTTTCAGTGGGCGCGCGCGACCCCCGAGCTGTCGCTCCTCTGCATCGACGTGAAGCTCGGCGAGAAGGAGACGAGCGCGGCGCGGGATCTCGCCCGCACGTTTCGGGGCGCCCGGCGCGACGGCTCTCTGCCGGCGCACGTGGCGGTCGCGCTTCTCTGTCCGGAAAAGGAAATCCTGATGGCGATGCTCACCGAGGAGCGCCGGGACCCGCTCGGCGACGGGATCCGCGTCTTCGCGGACTTCGAGTTCCCGGGTGTCCTCGACTTCGCGAGCCGCTACGGCGCGACGTCTGTCAGCATGGGAAGCCGGCGCCGTTTCTGGACGGACTTCCGAGACGAGCTCGGCGACGTGCTCGCCGCCCGCGACGCCGGCCGCATCGAATCGGTCATCGTCTGGACGGAGAACGACGAAGAGCGCCTCCGCGAGCTCGTTGCGCTCGGAGTGGACGGGATCCTGACCGACGAGCCGGACCTCCTCCGAAGGATCGTCGGGACGAGAGCAGGTCGATTCGATGAAGTCGAAGCGCCGCGTTGAAGCGCCGTTTCTGGATCGAGCCGGCCCGGCCTTACTCGCTCCCGCTCACGACCGCGCGGTACACGCGCTTCCCGGATCCGGTCGACCACTACGACGGAAAGACCTACCGGAGGCTTCTCGAAGCGGGGCGGAGCGTCGTCCTCGTCACCGTGGAATCCGCCGGCGGAGTGGCCGCGGCGCGTCTTCGCGTGACGCTCGAGGGCCCCGCCGCAGATTCGGAGGCGGCCGCCGCGGCCGCGCGGCACCTCGTTCGAGGAGCCCTCGGTGCGGCCGCCGACCTCGGACCGTTCTATCGAGTCGCGCGGACCGACCCGCTGCTCGCTCCGCTCGTTCGGAAGTTCCGGGGCCTGCGGATCTCGGGATATCCGTCGCTCTGGGAAGCGCTCGTCACCGCGGTTCTCGCGCAGCAGGTGAACCTCGCGTTCGCGTTCGACATCCGGGCGGACCTCGCAACGACCTTCGGCAAACGTCTCGAGGTCGGCGGTCAGGCGTATTACGCTTTCCCATCCGCGAAACGCGTCTCCCGTGAGGGGGAGAGCGGGCTCGAAGGATTCCGGCTCTCCCGCTCGAAACTCGGCGCGATCTCGCGGCTCGCGCGCGCGTTCGCGGACGGCGAGCTGAAGGAGGAGGAGATTGCCGCGCTCCCCGACGAAGCGGCGATCGAGCGTCTGACGGCGATGAAGGGAATCGGGCGGTGGACGGCGGAGACGGCGCTCCTGCGCGGGCTCGCGCGCGCGGACGCGTACCCCGCCGGCGACCTGAGCGTCGTGAAGTACCTTCCGGAGGCGGTCTTCGAGCACGGCCGTCGCGTGAGCGAGGCGGAGATGCGGGCGTATGGCGAGCGATGGCGCCCGTGGCGGGGGCTGGCGCTGACCTACTGTTGGACCGAGCTGGCCGGGGTCAGGTCTCCACCTGTCACTTTGGACAAGAAAAGTTGACACATAGGGCCTGGTTCGTGGATCGCTATGGCGGGCCGGAAGAGCTCGTGCTCCGGGACCGCCCCGACCCATCGCCGGCTCCCGGCGAAGTACTCGTGCGGACCGCCGCGATCGGCGTCAACTTCGCCGACCTCTTCGCGCGCGCGGGCGCCTACCCGAACACGCCGAAGCCGCCGTTCGTGCCGGGGATGGAGATCTCCGGAATCGTGGAAGCGGTCGGCACCGGCGTCTCGTCGTTCGCGCCCGGAGCGGCTGTCGTCGCGGTGCCGATCTTCGGCGGCTACGCGGAGCGCGTCGCCTGCCGGGAGTCGAACGTCTTCCGGCTGCCGGACGGGGCGGACCTCGTCCAGGCCGCCGCGATGCCGGTCGCGTTCCTCACGGCGCACTACGCCATTTCGGAATCGCAGGTGCGGCCGGGGGAGACGGTCGTCGTTACGGCGGCGGCCGGCGGCGTCGGGACCGCGCTCCTGCAGCTTCTCGCGCGTCTGCCGGCGAAGACGGTCGCGCTCGTCGGATCGGAAAAGAAGATCGCCCTCTGCCGCGAGCTCGGCGCCGAGCGCGCGGGCCTCTACGCCGCCGCGCGTCGCGCCGATCTGCTCGGGGACGGCCGGGTGGACGTCGTCATCGACGCCATCGGCGGCGCGACGTTTCGCGCGCTCTGGCCGCGGCTCGCCCGCGGCGGCCGCTACGTCCTCTACGGTTTCGCCGCCGCTTCGGGGAAGAGAGGCGTCGCGAAGCTGCAGGCCCTCCGCGAGCTCGTCGCGATGGGATTCCTGTCGCCGTACTCGTTCGTGTCGGCGTGCCGCAGTCTCATCGGGTTCAACCTCTCGCTCCTTCCGAACCGGCTGGGCGAGCTGCGTACCGCCGCGGACGCGATCTTCATCGACTGGAAGGCGGGACGCGTACGCCCGATCGTCGGGCCGCGGTTCGAGTTCGAACGTCTTCCCGACGCGCATCGCGCGCTCGCGAGCCGCAAGACCGAGGGCAAGGTCGTCGTGACCCTCGGTTCTGTCGAGAAGGAGCCAGATCCCTCGCTTCGCTCAGATCCCTCGCTTCGCTCGGGATGACTGGGTGCGCGTTTTCGCGAACCCAGTCACTTGACGGCGGCCCCTCCGCGGACGACGCGCGTGACCACAGCGAGCTTTCCCGCTTCGCCGGGAACCGTCTCGAACGTGCCCGTTGCGGTCCACGCCTCGCCCTTCTCGTCGCGGTAGCGCCACACGGTGCGCGCCGCATTCGCGGACGACGACGCCGCGGAGGCGTCTCGCGTCCACCCCTTTGCCTCAGGCAGCTTCGACTCGAAGCGCGCGAGCGCGTCTTTCGGCGAGAGATCCGTGGTGACGAGCCACCGGGTCTCCCAGCGCTCGCGGGTGCCTTCGTGCGAGACAACGTTGCGTGGGAACTGCCGGATCGCCGCGTAGGCGCCTCCGAGGTATCGGTCCGCGAGCATGGCCCGTACGAATCCCCCGTCCGGCCGCCAGTCGTACTCGAGCGCGGTGGCGGCCACCTGAGCATTCCCTTTCCCGAAGAGCCGCTCGATGACGTGGAGGGCGCCGTCGATTCCGGACGAGAGCCCCGCGCTGGTGATGATCTTGCCATTGTCGACGAACCTCTTGTCGCGGACGACGCGCGCCTTCGGCACGGCGGCCTGAAGGTCGTCGATCATCCCGGCGAACGTCGTGGCTTCGAGTCCGTCGAGGAGCCCGGCGCGACCGAGGAAGAATGCTCCATTGCAGACCGACAGCACGATCTCGGCGTCCTTCGTCGTGTCCTGCACCCACTTCTTCACTCGCGGGTCGTCCATGTGGTCGTCGACGTTGCCGCCGGGCAGAAGCAGCACGTCCGCTTTGGGTGCGTTCTCGAACGTGTACTTCGGATTGACGCTCATCCCCATTGCGGTCGTGATCGGTCCGGCCTTGGGCGCGACGGTGTAGATCTCGAACGCGTGCTGGTGCTCACCGCTGCTCGGCGCGTGTCCGAAGACTTCCCACGGGGCGGTGTAGTCGATGATCTGAACGCCTTCGAAGATCAGGATGGCGAGGTTGCGCGGGCGCACGGGAGTCGCGGCGGCAAGGGGCGGCGCGGCGAACGCGGCGATCGCGGCGAGAGCCAGCAAGGTCGAAACGGTTCGGCTGTCGATACGCCTGGAACGGATCATTTTAAGTCTCCTCGCCGGATCCTGTTCCGCCGCCGGGTCATCCGTCTTGAACGGATCTGACTTCTTTCCGTCGGGCGAAGAACCCCGGCTGCGGGTGCGCCGTAGAACTTTCATGGTCGCGTTTCACGGCCGGGTGCTCCGGGAAGGGGGTTACTCGGGCTTCCCGATGATGGAGGCGTGGATCGAGCCGGGTCGGCGGCTGGCGCGGCACTCGCACGAGCGGGGGTTCTTCAGTCTCCTCGTCGAGGGCGGCTATCGCGAGGACTTCGACTCCCGGGATGTCGCCTGCGGGCCCTGGACCCTCGCCTACCATCCCCCCGGCGAGCCGCACGCGTGCGCGATGGATTCGCGCGGCGCGCGGCTGTTCAACGTCGAGGTCCCCGACCGGTGGCTCGGGCCGGGCGCGTCGCGTCGCGCTTTCGTCGAAATGCGCGGCGGGGAGCTCACCTGGCTCGCCACGCGGCTCTTTCGCGAGTTCGGCGACGGAAGCGCGTCGCCGCCCCTGGCCTCGGAGAGCCTCCTGCTCGAGATGCTCGACCTTGCCGGCGGAAGCGTTCTGCCGGGGGAGTCGGGCCGGCCGCGCTGGCTCTCACAGGCGATCGAGTTCCTGGAGTCCGAGTACCGCCGGAGCCTGCGGATCGAAGAGGTTGCCGTCGCGGTCGGGATCCATCCCACCCACCTGTCGCGGGTTTTTCGCCGCCGTGTGGGGGTTCCGCTCGGGGAGTACGTTCACCGCCTCCGCGTGCGCTACGCCTCCGAGGAGCTCTGTCGACCGGGAGCGCGCCTCGTAGAGGTTGCAGCCGCCGCCGGGTTCGCAGACCAGAGCCACATGACCCGCGTGTTCAAGCGCGTCACGGGCGTGACGCCTCTCGAATTTCGAAAGGCGGTTATTTCGCGTTGAGCCGGAGGTCGCCGTTGTGCGTGGTCAGCTCGAGGCGCGGGCCTCCGCCGTTCACCTTCTCTTCGTAGAAACTGTCGCGCTTCGACAACTGGCGCGCTGCCACTGCAAAGCCCGTCTCGAGCCTTCCCCGGCGCCCCACGTGGGCTTCGAGGTCGAAGGCGGCCGACCTCGGCAGCGAGACCTCGATGTCGCCTTTGTGCGTCTCGAAGCGACTGTCGCCGCCGAGCCGCGCGAAATCGACCCGCGCGTCGCCCTTGTGAGTGGTCAGATCGAGCGCCCCGTCGTGGTCCTTCACGTCGATGGCCCCCTTGTGACTCACGATCTTTGCGTCGGAACGCAGCCCGGCGACTGCGATCTTCGACTTGTGGTCCTGGATCTCGAGCTGCGCCGTCCGAGGCATCCGGATCCGGTAGTGGACGAACGGGTGGGCGTTGCAGGTCATGTCGTAGCCGTCGCCGGTGATCCGGATATGCGGCAGGCCCTCGAGGCGGTCGTAGTCGGACCGGACCCGGAGTCGCGATCCGCTCGCGTCGACATCGATCTCGGTCAGTCGGACTCGCTCGGCCTGCGAGTCGTCGGTGCCGCAAGTGGTGTCCGCCTCGACGCGCGCGAAAACTTCCGCGCGGGGCTGGTCCCAGGCCTCCACCTCCACCGAACCCTTGAAGGTGTCGATCGAGACCGAACCGCGCGCGTCGAGGTCCACCGTGCGCCGGAACTCCTTTGTTTCCGCGGCGAAAGCGGTGCCGGCGGCGATCCAGCTGAAAAGGGCGAGACCGGCGAAGGCCTTGGACATTGAGGGCTCCTCCCATCCCGATAGACGGAAAACCGACCGCGAGGTTACGTGGGGGAGGTTACGTGGGGTCTGACCTGAATTCAGGCCTCACCCGAATTCAGGCCTGACCCCTTCTCCGGAACGGCTTTTTTCCGCCGGGGCGAAACGGGCGTTTTCCGCCGGGTCCGAACGGCCGCTTGCCGCCGGGGCCCTGCGGGCGGAAGGCCGGCCGCGGCGGCTCGAGGATCTCCTCCTCGTCGCCCTCCTGGCTCCCGGTCGCCGCGTGGACCATCTTGACGGCCGCCGCGGCGACGTCCATCACGTCGAACTCCTCGGCGAGAGACTCGACGACGACGCGCACGTCGTCGAGCTCGCCCGCGAGGATGCGCTCGCGCACGGCGCCGCGCGTCCGATCGAGCCGCCGGGCCTTCAGGTCCGCGACCGACGGCACGCGGGCCGACTCGATCTTCTGCTTCGTGAAGGCCTCGATGTTTCGGAGCTGCCGGTGCTCCCTCGGCTCCGCGAGCGTGATCGCGACCCCGGTCCGCCCGACGCGTCCGGTCCGCCCGATCCGATGGAGGTATGCCTCCGGCGCGGAGGGGACGTCGTAGTTGACGACGTGCGACACGCGCTCGATGTCGAGACCGCGCGCGGCGACGTCCGTGGCGACGAGGATGTCCGCCTTCCCCGACCGGAAGAGCCTCATCACGCGGTCCCGCTCGCGCTGGGCCAGGCCGCCGTGCACGGCCTCGGCGCGATGGCCGTGGGCCTTGAGCGTCTCGGTGAGAGCGTCCACCTCGAGCCGCGTGCGGCAGAACACCATGGTGGAAGTCGGCTCCTCGACGTCGAGGACCCGCGCGAGCGCGGCGGGCTTCTGCGCGCGCGCGACGATGTACACGACCTGCCGGACGCGCGGGATCTTCCCGGGCGCCGCGCGCTCGCGCGCGATCGTGATGCGCGCGGGGTTCTTCAGGTGCTTCTCGGCGATCGCGGCGATGCGCGCCGGCATCGTCGCGGAAAAGAGCGCGGTCTGCTTCTCGCGCGGGGTCTCCTGGAGAATCGCTTCGAGGTCCTCCGCGAAGCCCATGTCGAGCATCTCGTCGGCCTCGTCGAGCACGAGGAACCGCACCGAGTCGAGCTTCAAGGTTTTGCGCCGGATGTGGTCGAGCGCGCGCCCGGGCGTGCCGACGACGACGTCGACCCCGCGTTTCAACGTGCGGATCTGTGGATCCATCGGCGCGCCGCCGTAGATTGCCGCGACGTGGACGCCGAAGACCTTCCCGTAGCGGTGGATCGCCTCGGAGACCTGCATCGCGAGCTCGCGCGTCGGCACGAGGACGAGCGCGGCCGCCCCCCCGCGTCCTCCCGGGTCCTTTCCGATCCGCTGGAGCAGCGGCAGCGCGAACGCGGCGGTCTTGCCCGTGCCCGTCGCGGCCTGCCCGAGCATGTCGCGTCCGGCGAGGAGCGGCGGGATCGCCGCGTCCTGGATCGGCGTCGGCTCCTCGTAGCCGAGCGCGCCGAGCGCCCCCACGAGCTCTTCCGCCAGCCCGAGGGCGGTGAACGGGTTCGGGCCGTTCTCGTCGTTCGATTCGGAAGTCGTCATGGTTGCCTTTCGCGAAGCAAGTCCCGTTCCGGCCGCAGCTAAGATCCGGTCGTGGGAGCGCGCGGGGGAGAGATCCTATTCGACGGACCGGAAGGCGCCGCGACGACGGTCGTTCTCGCGCACGGCGCCGGGGCGCCGATGACGACCCCGTGGATGAACACCGTGGCGCGTGGCATCGCTTCCGACGACGTCCGGGTTGCGCGCTTCGAGTTTCCCTACATGCACGCTCGGCGCGAGACGGGTCGCCGCAGAGGCGCGCCCGACCGGGAGCCCGTCCTGCTCGAAGCGTGGAAGGAGGTCGTCAGGGAGCTCGGCGGCGGCGCGCGTCTCGTCCTCGGCGGCAAGTCCATGGGCGGCCGCATCGCGAGCATGGTCGCCGACGAAGTCGGGGCTCGCGGTCTCGTCTGCCTCGGCTATCCGTTCCATCCGCCGGGGCGTCCGGACAGGCTCCGCACGAAGCACCTCGAAACGCTCGAAACGCCCGCGCTCGTCGTTCAGGGGACGCGAGACATGTTCGGCACTGTCGATGACGTCGCCGGCTACACGCTCTCGTCGTCGATCCGGGTGCACTGGATCGAGGACGGCGACCACTCGTTCAAGCCGCGCGCGTCCTCGGGCCGCACGGAGGCGCAGAACATGGCCGAGGCGATCGCGGCGGCGCGCGAGTTCGTGGCGGGGCTGTGAGGGCGGTGGATAGACTGAGGGGACTATGAGCAAAGTGAAGAAGACCGAAGAGGAGTGGCGTCGCGAGCTGACCCCCGAGCAGTACCACGTGATGCGGGAGAAGGGCACCGAGCGTCCTTTCACCGGCGAATACGAGAAGTCCAAGGAGAAGGGGATGTACGTGTGCGCCGGCTGCGGAAACCCGCTCTTCTCCTCCGATACGAAGTACGAGTCGGGAAGCGGATGGCCGAGCTTCTACCAGCCGGTCGGCGGAGAGAGCGTCCGGACCGAAGAGGACGGCAGCCTCTTCATGAAGCGGACGGAGGTCCTTTGCAGCCGCTGCGACGCGCACCTGGGACACGTGTTCGACGACGGCCCGCAGCCGACGGGGGAGCGCTACTGCATGAACTCCGTCGCGCTGAAGCTCGAGAAGGAAGGGGAGAAGAAGTGAGACGGACCCTCGCAAAGCCGTAGGGTCTGTGCCTGTTATCCCGAACGAAGCGAGGGATCCCCTGCTTTCGAGCGGCAGACGAAAATAAATCTGTCCCCTTTATGAAAATCGGCACCTGGAACGTCAACGGCATTCGTGCCCGGCAGAGCCAGGTCGCCGAGTGGATCGAGCGGGACCGACCCGACGTCGTCTGCCTCCAGGAAATCAAGGCCGCAACGGCGCAGGTGCCGCCGGCGCTCTGCGAGATGGCGGGCTACTGGTGCTACTGGCACGGCGAACGCGCGTACTCGGGTGTCGGGCTCCACGTTCGCCGCGATGCGTTTTCGGACGAGCCGAAGTTCGGCCACCCGGCGTTCGACCACGAGAACCGGATCGTCGCGGCGGAGGTCGGGAACCTCGTGTTCGCGTCGATCTACGTGCCCAACGGCGGCAAGGACTTCCCGGCGAAGATGCGCTTTCTCGAAGAGATGGATCGCTGGGTCGCCGGGGCGCACGCGAGCGGTAAGAGCATGGTTCTCTGCGGCGACCTGAACGTCGCGCGGACGGACCGCGACGTCCACCCGAAGGAGCGGAAGCCGAACTGCATCGGTCAGCTCCCGGAGGAGCGGGCGCTCATCGAGCAGATCCTCTCGCGCGGGCTCGTGGACGTCGGCCGCGCGCTCGACCCCGACAACGACGGCCTCTTCACCTGGTGGGCGCCGTGGCGGAACATGCGGCAGCGCAACATCGGGTGGCGGCTCGACTACGTGCTCGCAAGCACGCCGCTGGCGGAGCGGGCCGAGTCGTGCGAGGTGCTGGCGCAGTACGGCACGAGCGACCACGGTCCCGTGGTGGCGACGTTCCGATGAACTACGCCTTCCTCATCGACAACCGCAAGTGCATCGGGTGTCACGCGTGCTCGACCGCGTGCAAGTCGGAGAACGAGGTGCCGATCGGCGTCAACCGCACCTGGGTCAAGTACGTCGAGAAGGGGGACGTTTCCCGACACGCGCCGCTACTTCCAGGTCACGCGCTGCAACCACTGCGCAAACCCGCCCTGCGTCCCGATCTGTCCGACGAAGGCGATGTACCAGCGGCGACGACGGGATCGTCGAGTTCGACTCGGACGTCTGCATCGGCTGCAAGGCGTGCATGCAGGCCTGTCCGTACGACGCGATCCACATCGACCCGGACTCCGGCACCGCGGCCAAGTGCCACTTCTGCGCGCACCGCACCGACGTGGGACTCGAGCCGGCCTGCGTCGTCGTGTGCCCGGTCCACGCGATCATCGCCGGCGACCTGGAGGACGCGGGCTCCGAGATCTCCCGCGCTGCTCGCGGCCCACCCGTCAGCGTGCGGAAGCCCGAGCAGGAGACCCGCCCCAAGCTCTTCTACATCGACGCGGAGCCGTCGGCGCTCCTCCCGACTGGCCGCCGCGCAGGATTCGGGCATGCTGTGGGCGCAGTGGCCCGGGGAGGGGAAACGGAAACGGCAACGGAGCGACGACTGGCGCGGCCCCATCCAGATCGCGCCGGGGAAAATGGCGGGAGCGCTGCTGCGTGGGGGGATCGGCGGACCGCAGGTCCCCCGTCGGGAGCCGCGTACAACGTCCCGCACCGCGTTCCGTGGCACTGGCAGGTGCCGGCCTACCTCGTCACCAAGGCGATCGGCGCGGGCGCGTTCCTCGTCGCCGCGGCGGGCGTCGCGCTCGGGCTTCTTCCCGCGGCGTCCGCTCTTCACCACGATCGCCGCCTTCCTCGCGCTCCTCTTCATCGCCACTCACGACCGGCCTTCTCGTCTGGGACCTCGACCGGCCCGAGCGCTTCTGGACGATCCTGGTCCGGCCGCAGTGGCGTTCCTGGCTGGTGCGCGGCGCGGTGGATCCTCATCGCTTTCGCCGGTCGCCGCGGGCGTCGTTCTGGCTCGCTCACTTCGTCCGGCCTTCCCGGTCTCGCCCGACGCCTTCTCTGGCCGGGAGTCCTGCTCGCCGCTCTCGCCGCCGTCTACACCGCGTTTCTCTTCGCGCAGGCCGAGGGCCGCGACCTCTGGCAGAGCCCGCTGCTCCCCTGGCACCTGCTCGTGCAGGCCGTCATGGCGGGGGCCGCCGGCTCTCGCTCGCGGGCCTCTTCTTCGGGCTCCCGCCGGAAGCGGTGCGCGTTCTGGCCTGGACGCTCGGTGTCGAGCCTCGCCGTCAACCTGCTGCTGACGGTCGGGGGGAGTTCGCGCGTTCCCCACGCGAGCCGCCGTCGCGGCCGACGGCGGCGCGCGATGATCACGCACGGACGCTATGCTCTGTACTACTGGGGAAGCCGTGGCGCGGGGCCTCGCTCTGCCGCTCGCGTCTCGTCGTCCTCGGCGGATCCCTCCCGGCCGTCGCTCTCGCGGGCGCGCTCTCTCTCGCCGGCCTCTTCTCGTACGAGTGGGCGTTCGTGATGGCCCCGCAGCAGGTTCCCAACAGCTGAGCGTGAAGCCGTCCCGAGCGACCCGTCCCGACTCCACGCGCCTTCCCCTGCAGTCGACGGCGCCGGGCGAGCGGATGCAGCAGTACCCGCCGCCCGAGACGTGGGACGACTGGGTCGAGTGGGATCCCGAACGCGTGGCCGCGCAAGGTGCCCCGCCGCTACATGCTCGTCCCGACGGTCTGCTTCAACTGCGAGTCGGCGTGCGGCCTGCTCGGCTGGGTGGACAAGGAGACGCTGCAGGTCCGCAAGTTCGAGGGGAACCCGGCGCACCCCGGCAGCCGGGGACGCAACTGCGCAAAAGGCCCGGCGACGATCAACCAGGTCAACGATCCCGACCGGATCCTCTACCCGTTGAAGCGCGCCGGCGCGCCGCGGCGAAGGGCGGTGGGTGCGCGTCTCGTGGGAGGAGGCGCTCCGGCCGACATCGGCGGGCGCATCCGGCGGCGCTCCTCGAGGGACGCCACGACGAGGTCATGTACCACGTCGGCCGGCCCGGCCACGACGGCCTGATGGAGTGGGTCCTGCCGGCGTGGGGACTGGACGGGCACAACTCGCACACGAACATCTGCTCCTCCGGCGCGCGCGCCGGCTACGCCTTCTGGATGGGGTTCGACCGCCCGAGCCCGGACCACGCCAACGCCAACGTCATCCTGCTGATCAGCAGCCACCTGGAGACCGGGCCACTACTTCAACCCGCACGCCCAGCGCATCGTCGAAGGGCAAGCTCGCGGGCGCGAAGCTGATCGTCTTCGACACGCGGCTCTCCAACACCGCGTCGATGGCCGACACCTGGATCGCTCCGTGGCCCGGCTCGGAGGCCGCGATCCTCCTCGCGATCGCGCAACCACCTCATCGCGACGAGCCGGTACGACCGGGAGTTCGTCCGCCGGTGGGTGAACTGGGAGCAGTACCTGCGGGTCGAGCATCCGGACTTCGCCGGTCACCTTCGACGCGTTCGTGTCGGCGCTCGAAGGCGATCTACGCGCAGTACACGTTCGAGTTCGCCGCGCGGGAGTCGGGGGTCGAGGCGCGCAGTCCTCGCGGGGATCGCCGAAGACGTCGCGGGCTGCGGCGGGACGCTCGCGGCGCACAACTGGCGCAGCGCCGGCAGCGGGCAACCTCGGCGGCTGGCAGGTCGCGCGCTGCCTCTGGTTCCTGAACGTGCTGACCGGCTCCGATCGGGACGTCGAGGGCGGCACGTCGGCCAACGCGTGGGACAAGTGGGTCCCGCGGCCCCCGCAAGCTCGCCGCCGCACGTCAAGCGCTGGAACGAGCTCGTCGTGGCCGCGCGAGTACCCGCTCTCCTATTTCGAGATGAGCTTTCTCCTGCCGCACTTCCTGAAAGAAGGGCGGGGCAAGCTCGACGTCTACTTCACGCGCGTCTACAACCCGATGTGGACGAACCCGGACGGGTTCACCTGGCTCGAGGCGCTGCGGGACGAGTCGAAGATCGGTCTCCACGTGGCGCTCACCCCGACCTGGAACGAGACCGCGTGGTGGGCGGACTACGTGCTCCCGATGGGGCACGGCTCCGAGCGGCACGACCTGATGAGCCAGGAGACGCACGCCGGCCAGCTGGATCGCATTCCGCCAGCCGGTGCGGCGCGTCGCGCTCGAGCGGCTGGGCAAGACGGTCGGCCGCACCTACGAGGCGAACCCGGGCCAGGTCTGGGAGGAGACCGAGTTCTGGATCGACCTCTCCTGGCGAGATCGACCCGACGGCTCGCTCGGCATCCGCCAGTACTTCGAGTCGCCGTACCGGCCCGGCGAGCGCGATCACGATGGACGAGTACTTCGGCTGGATGTTCGAGAACTCGGTGCCGGGCCTGCCGGAGGCGGCCGCGAAGGAAGGCCTCGACGCCGCTCGCCTACATGCGCAAGTACGGCGCGTTCGAGATCCGGACGGGCGCCGAGCCGGAGTTCGAGCGCGACCCTCTCTCCGGACGAAGTGGCCGACAGCACGGATCGACGAGAAGACGCGGCATCGTCTACACGAACGAGGCTCGCTCGCGCCGCGGCGCGGAACATCGTTCCGACCCCGGCGCCGGTCGCGACGGATCTCGGCCGTCCCGATCGGGCGTGATGGTCGACGGCGCCCGCGCAGTTCGGTTTCCCGACGCCCCTCGCGCAAGCTCGAGTTCTACTCTCCGACGCTCGCGGAATTCGGCTGGCCCGAGCTCGCGATCGCCGGAGTACGTGCGCAGCCACGTCCATCCGGATTCCGGATCGACCGCGCCGCGAACGAGTTCGTCCTGCTCTCGACCTACCGGCTCCCGACCCTGATCCACACGCGCAGCGCCAACGCGAAGTGGCTCGTCGAGATCTCGCACTCCAACCCGACCTGGATCCACCCCTCCGACGCGGCGCGCCTCGGGCGTCGCGAGCGGCGACCTCGTGCGGGTCGACACGGAGATCGGCCACTTCGTGCGACAAGGTCTGGGTCACGGAGGGCATCCGTCCCGGCGTCATCGCGTGCTCGCACCACCTCGGCCGCTGGCGGCTGGCCGAAGGCGACGGCGTGAGCCGCATCGCCTCCGCGCTGGTGGAGCTGACGGAGAGCGAGGGTCGACCTGGAGACCTGCGGCAGGTCCGACGGGCGTCGCGCCGTACAAGTCCGCCGACCCGGACACCGAGCGCATCTGGTGGACCGACGCGGGCGTGCACCAGAACCTGACCTTTCCCGTGCAGCCCGACCCGGTCGAGCGGCAGCACTGCTGGCACCAGAAGGTCACCGTCGACGCAGGCGCGTCCGGCAGGACCGTTACGGCGACGTGCTACGTGGACACGCGACAGGTCGCACGAGCTGTACCGGCGCTGGCTGGCGCTGACGCGGCCCCCGCGAGGGCGAGTGGCGCCGGCCGCACTGGATGCTGCGCCCGTTCCGCCCGGACGAAGGAAGCCTACCGTCGCGCGCCGGCGCGGTCGGAGTGAACGTGCCCGAGTCTCCTCTCGGTCTGCTGTCCCGCCTCTGGCTCCGCGAGCCGGACGAGCGCGCGCTCGCCGAATGCCGGGAGATCCCTTCGCTCGCGCTCCACGCCGCCGAGCCGTCCGTTCTCGCCGCCGCTTACGCGGACCTCTTCCTGCTGAACGTCTACCCGTACGGCACGGCCTTCACCGACCCCTCGGGCGAATTGAACGGCCCGGCCGCGGCGCATGCCGCGGCGCTGTACGCGGAGAAGGGCTTCCGGCCGCCCGAGCTCTTCGAAGTCGGCGCGCCGGACCACGTCGGCCTCGGTCTCGCATATCTCGAACACCTCGAACGGCGCGCGGAAGAGGATGCGAGGTTCTCGCCCTCCTTCCGTGAGTGGGTTCCCGTCGCGTGTCTCGCCGTCGAGCGCGAGCCCTCCGCTCACCCCTTCTACCGGGCCGTCGCCGCGGCGACGCGCGAACGGGTTCTCGATGGCGCCCTCTTCCGTCATTCCGAGGAGCGCCCTACCCCTTGTCATTCCGAGGAGCGGAGCGACGAGGAATCTGTGGCTCTCTCGAAAGGGCCACAGATCCCTCGCTCCGCTCGGGATGACACCACGGTGGCCGAGGAAGAGGAGATCGGCCTCTCCCACGTTGTGCGTTTTCTTCTCGCGCCCGCGCGGTCGGGAGTCTTTCTGTCGCGAGCCAAGCTCGGCCAGCTCGCGAGGACAGCCGGGATGCGGCTCCCGTTCGCCTCCCGGTTCGACGTCGCGCACCTGGTCTTCGAGACGGCCGGGGAAAGCGGAAACGTCGCGACGGTCCTGGATCTCCTCGAGACGGAGCTCGCCGCCTGGGAGACGGAATATCGTGGTTGGGCCTCGCAGCACCCGCGGTGGGCTCCCGCCGCGGAACGCTGGCTCGCCCGGACGGCGGAGACCCGCCGCCGGCTCGGAGAGATGCGGGGGATTCTCGAGAACCCGCCGGAGCTCGAGTACGTAAACGAACCGAGATGACTCGCCGACACATCGCGTTGATCCGCGGGATCAACGTCGGGCGGGCGAAGCGCGTGGCGATGGCCGACCTGCGCGCGATCGTCGAGGGTCTCGGCTACCGCGACGTCCGGACGCTTTTGAACAGCGGGAACGTCGTTTTCTCCGTTCCCGCGGCGGACCGGCGGGGTCCCGCGAAGAGGATCGAGGAGGGGATGACGGCGCGGCTCGGCGTCTCCGCGCGGGTCACGGTTCTGACGGCCGACGAGCTCGCCGCCGTCGTGGCCGACAACCCGCTCGGCAAGGTTGCCACCGATCCCACCCGCCTTCTCGTCACGATCCTGATCGATCCGGCGAACCGGAAAGGGCTCCTCCCGCTGATGCGGCAGAAGTGGGCCCCGGAAGCGCTCGGGGTGGGTGAGCGGGCCGCCTACGTCTGGTGCCCGCGGTCGATGCTCGAGAGTCCGCTCTTCACCGCCGTGACCCGACACCTCGGCGACGGTGCCACGACGCGCAACTGGGCGACGATCACAAAGCTCCAGGCGCTCGTCGAGAGCGGGCCGTGAGCAGAGAGGATCCGAAATGAAGCGAGCCCTTCTGCCGGCGATTGCACTCCTGCTGGTCGGCTGCGCGACCGGGGGAAAGCCTTCTCCATCCGACGCTCAGCAACTCCTCAATCTGCACGAGGAGGTGATGCGCGCGCATCGAGAGAGCGATGTCGAACTCCTGCTCAAAGCGGAGGAGGACGACTATGTCGTCGCCGGCCGCGGCGAGATCACGCGGCCGGACCGGAACGCGCGGCGCGAGCGCCTCGGTCCCTACCTCACGGCGACCCGTTTTTCGATCTACGCCGACAAGGTTCCGCCCATCGTGAAGGTGTCGTCCAATGGTTCGCTCGGCTGGGTCATCGTGCAGGTCGAGGCGCGGGGCGAACAGACGACGCCATCGGGAGCCGTCCAACCAATCGAGTTCGTGAGCGCTTGGATCGAGCTCTACGAAAAGAAGGGTGGCCGCTGGATCCGCGTGGGAAACGTCTCGAACTTCAAGCCGACCCCGGGCGACGGGGGATAATCCGACCGTGAACCCGGCCATGACGACGACGAGCCCCGCCCTCGACGGATTTCGCGTCACGCGGTCTCTCGGCGTCGTCCGCGGGATCACCGTGAGGTCGCGCTCGATCGTCGGGACGATCGGCGGGGCCCTCCAGACGATCGTCGGCGGCAACATCACGCTCTTCGAAGAGCTGTGCGAGACAACGCGCGCGGACGCGTTCGCCCGCATGCTCCGACACGCCGAAGAGCTCGGAGCGAACGCCGTCGTCGGAGTGCGCTACGACGCGACCGAGGTCATGCAGGGCGTGACCGAGGTCCTCTGCTACGGTACGGCCGTCACCGTGCATCCCGCCTGAACAGGCAAAGGAGATTCTTCGCATGACACTCGCCGGACTCACTGCGGTTCTGGCCCTCGTTCTCGGCTCGCCCGAACCCGCACCTTCCTGCGCCGCGACTCCCGCGGACGCCTGGAAGAACGCAAAGGCCGCGGTCGCGGGCAAGGACGCGGGCGCCGTCACGCTCACGCTCACGCCGGCCTACCGCACGCGCAACTCCATCGAGTACGCGGTCGGCGCGTCGATGGTGGCGGAGATCGGAGGGCTCTCGGGCTCGATGTCGAACAAGCCGGGCGCGGCGGAGAAGGCGGCGGCCGCGGAGAAGAAGCTCCTCGCGGAGCTCGACCAGCTCCTCACAAAGTACAAGGCCCCAACGATCGCGCAGATCGGCAAGCCCCTCCTGGTGAAGATGCAGGAGCCCGCCGTTGAGAAGCGCTTTGCGAACATCGACCACGTCGGGTACGCCCGCGACATGGAGGCGTTCTTCGTGAAAGTCGAGGCGGCCGCGAAGGCGGCCGGCGTCTCCGGATCGCCGCCCAAACTCGACGAGCTCGTCGTTGGCGGGGGAGACCTGAATGCCGCGCTCGCGGCGCCGAAGGTCACCGGCGACACGGCGCGCGCGAACGCTGGCACGACGGTCATGCTTTTCCGCAAAGTCGACGGCTGCTGGCTGATCGACGGGCGCGAGTCGCTGCCGAACTGAGCCGTCGTGCAGACCGACGCCGCGACCTTCGTCGACTACTGGCGTAAGTTTCGCGGCCGCACGATGCGCGTGCTCGACCTCCTGCCGGCGGGCGACCTCGAGTGGACGCACGCCCCGGGCAAGTACACGTTCGGCGACGTCTTCCGCCACCTCGCGGGCATCGAGCGGTACATGTACGGGGAGAACGTCCGCCAGCGTCCCAGCGCCTACCCGGGTCACTCCGCCGATCTCGCCGGAGGCGTCGACGGCGTCCGCGAATACGTAGAGCGCTGCCACGAGGAGGCGGTGGAGATCTTCGGCGCGCTGACTCCCGAAGACCTGGAGGCGAAGTGCCGGACGCCGGCGGGGACGCCCATCACCGTCTGGAAGTGGCTGCGCGCGATGGTCGAGCACGAGGCGCACCACCGCGGTCAGCTCTACATGATGGCGGGGATGCGAGGGATCTCGGTGCCTCCGCTCTACGGGCTCACGGAGGAAGAGGTGCTCGCGCTTTCCGGCCCGGCGGGTTCAGAATCAGTCGAGGGAGGCTCGCGATGAAGAGACTGCTGCTCCTGCTCGTCCTCGTCCCGTCGAGCGCCGTCGCCGACGACCTCGAGAGAACTGTCGCGACCATGGCGCGGATCGGCTTCGCCAACTCGCCGTCCCTGTCGCCCGACGGAAAACAGGTCGCGTTCCTTTCGAACATGAGCGGCTCGCCGCAGATCTGGATCGTTTCCGCCGATGGGGGCTGGCCCGATCAGATCACCGCCCTCGACGATCCCGTGACCTCGATCGACTGGTCGCCGGACGGCCAGTGGATCGCGTTTCAGTTCGCTCCCGGCGGCGGCCTGAACTCGCAGATCTCGATCGTGCGCCCGAACGGCACCGGAATGCGGCAGCTCACCGAAGGGGGCAAGGTCAACAACTGGCTCGCGACCTGGACGCCGGACGGAAAGTCGATCGCCTATTCCTCCAATCGGCGTGACGGCGCGGCGATGGACGCCTACCTGATCGGCGTCGCGAGCGCCAGTCCGCGCCTCGTTTCGAAGAATCCCGGGATTGGCGTGGTCAGCGACGTCAGCCGCGACGGCAAGTTCGCGATCGTGCAACGCGTCGCGAGCCGCGGGGACAACGACCTCTACCGTGTCGCGCTGGACGGCGGTGAAGAGGTGCGCCTCACCCCGCACGCGCCGCCGGCGCAGTTCGAGGGCGCTTTCGGCGCGGACAGTCACACCGTGTACGTCTCCTCGAATGCCGATGCCGAGCGGACGGCGTTCGGAAGGGTGACCCTCGACGCTGCGGGTAAACCCGGTCCGTTCGAGGTCCTCACGAAGCGAGACGACGCGGAGCTCGAGGGCTTCGTCATCAACAACCGCGGCTCGCTGGCGTTCCTCGTGTGGAACCGGGCCGGCCGGCACGAGCTCTCCCTGCTCGACCTGAAGACGAACCAGATGCGCCCGGGCCCGACGTTCCCCGCGGACATCACTTTCGCGAGCGAATTCTCGGACGACGACCGGAAGCTTGCGCTCGTAAACTCCGGCTCGATCCGCCCGGCCGACGTGTGGATTCTCGAGATGGGCACGGGCAAGGTGCGCCAGGTGACCCGCAGCCCGCACGCGGGCATCGACCTCAAGGAGCTCATCAAGCCGGAGCTGGTCGAGTACGCCGCCCACGACGGACTGCCGCTCTCCGGCTGGCTCTACCGGCCCCGTTCCGGGAGGGCGCCGTATCCTACGGTCTTCAGCTTCCACGGCGGTCCGGAAGGTCAGGAGCGCCCGAGCTTCAACACCACCTACCAGGCCCTTCTCTCCCAGGGGATCGCCGTGTTCGCGCCGAACGTCCGCGGCTCCTGGGGCTTCGGGAAGAAGTTCGTGAACCTCGACAACGGCGCGCTCCGCGTGAACGCGGTCCGCGACATCAAGGCGTCGGTCGATCACCTGGTCAAGGGAGGAATCACGGACCCTCGCCGCGCCGGCATCATGGGCGGCTCCTACGGCGGGTACATGGTCATGGCGGGACTCGCGGAGTACCCGGACATGTTCGCGGGCGGCGCGAACCTTTTCGGCGTCGTGAACTTCGAGACTTTCTTCAAGCACAGCGAGCCGTGGATGGCGGCGATCTCGACCATCGAGTACGGCGACCCGAAAACGGAGGCGGAAATGCTGAGGAGCCTCTCGCCGATCCACAAGCTCGATCGGGTCAAGGCGCCGACGCTCGTTCTGCACGGCGCGAACGACACGAACGTTCCGGTCATCGAAGCGGAGCAGGTCGTCGAGACGCTGAAGAAGCGCTCGGTCCCGGTCGAGTACATCCTCTTTCCGGACGAGGGTCACGGCTGGCGCAAGACACCGAACCGAATCCGATCGGCGGTCGAGGTCACCCGGTTTTTCGTGAAGCACCTGAAACCGGCGGGTCCCGTCGCGTCAGGCCAGTAGCTCACCCCGCAGGACCGTGACCGCCTGTCCGGAGATCCGGACACGGTCGCCCGCGACCTCGAGCTTCAGAACGCCGCCGCGCGCGGAGAGCTGCCGCGCGAGAAACGAGGTCTTGTTCAACCGCTTCGCCCAGTAGGGCGCGAGCGCGCAGTGGGTCGAGCCGGTGACCGGGTCCTCGTCGATTCCGAAAGCCGGCGCGAAGTAACGCGAGACGAAGTCGAACTCCGGGTCGGAGGACCGGCTCGTGACGACGACTCCGCGGGTGCCGAGGGTCGCGAGGAATCGAAGGTCGGGAACGAGCCCCCGAACCGTCTCCTCGGAGGAGACCTCGACGAGGTAGTCGAAGGGGGTCTTGCCGACGTAACCGACTTCTCGCTCTCCCCGCCCCTCTTCTTCCTTTCCCCTCCGGCGAGAGCGTCGGGGAGAGGGGCGAACGACACCAAGCGCCTCCACGAGCCCCGCCGGCGCCTCGACCGGTTCGTCCGGCGTCGCCGGAAAGTCGAGCTCGATCCAGTCCTTCCGCCGCGCCGCCGTGAGCAGCCCGCTCTTCGTGTGAAACCGCGCCGTCTCCTCCGGTCCGAGCGCCCCCCGCTCCCAGAGCACGTGCGCGCTCGCGAGCGTCGCATGCCCGCAGAGGTCGACCTCGGCCACCGGCGTGAACCAGCGCAGCCCGTAGCCGTCCGGGCGGTGGAGGAGGAAGGCCGTCTCCGCGAGATTCATCTCCGCCGCGACGTTCTGCATCCAGGCGTCGTCGCGCGGCTCGGTCAGCAGACAGACCCCCGCGGGGTTCCCCGAAAACGGCTTGGACGTGAAGGCGTCGACCTGCGTGATGGTGAGAGGCATAGACGAACCCTGTCAGGCCTCGAACCTTCCGACAAGAGCCACTCGATCAGTCCATTGTCGAAATGCGCGAAGCCAGGGCGCCGACCGTGTCCTTCAACACGAAGTGATGGTGCGTGCCATGATCGTTTCAGCCTATCGCGCGACGGTCTAAGCTCGCACCGGAGGTGTCCATGCCGGTATCGCCCGAAATTGCCGAGAACAATCGTGTCCAGAGGGAGCGGCTGAGAAAGCTGGTGGCGAGTCTCGACGAAGCGGGTCTGCGGACGCGCCTCTCCAACGGATGGACCGTCGCGGGCACACTCGGCCACCTCGCGTTCTGGGACCGTCAGCGTCTGTGCCTGCTGCAGCGATGGGCCGCCGGCGACTACCAGACCGGGGCCTATGGCTCCGACGTCTTCAACGATGCGGTCGCGCCCCTGCTCGAGTTGATCCCTCCCGCAAAGATCGCGGCCGCGGCGGTAACTGCCGCGGAGGAAGTCGACGGTCTGCTGCTGGAGCTCTCGGACGACGTGATCGCGGATGCCCTGTCGCGCCCCGACCCCCCGCACGTGAACCGCGGAGAACACCGAGCCATCCACCTCGACCGGATCGAAGAGGCACTCGGAAGTCGATGAAAGGAGTCCGGCGTCTCAACTTTGACGAACGCCGGCCAGGCGGCGCTGTAGGTAGCGGCGCTCGGCGAGGTGAGTGACGAGGGACAGCGCTTTCTCGTACGCGGACGCCGCTTCGGGATTCCGACCCATCCGCCTCAGAACATCGGCTTTCGCGGCCGGGAGCAGGTGGTAACCGTCCAGGTCGCCGGAAGCTTCGAGCTCCTCGATCAGGCTCAGGCCACGCTCGAGTCGCTCCATCGCCACCGCCGCCGCGTGGTTCAGCGCCACGACCGGCGACGGGTGCTGACGCAGGAGCAGCGCGTACAGGGCTGCGATCTGCGGCCAGTCTGTGTCCTCGGCCCGCGCGGCCTGGGCATGGAGCGCGGCAATCGCGGCCTGCAGCGCGTAGAAGCCGGCGCCGCCGCGGCGGAGCGCGAGCTCCGCGAGAGCGCGTCCCTCGTCGATCTGCGCGCGGTCCCACCGGGAACGGTCCTGCTCCTCGAGTGTCACGAGATCGCCGTTACCGTCCACGCGCGCGGTCCGACGCGAGTCCTGCAACAGCATCAGCGCGAGAAGCGCCGTGGTCTCGCTCGACGCGGGGAAGAGGTGGCGCAACAGCCTCCCGAGGCGGATCGCCTCCGTGCAGAGCTCGCGCCGCACGAGCGCATCACCCGACGTCGCGGCGTAACCCTCGTTGAAGACGAGATACACGACGCGGAGCACGCCCTCCAACCGCTCGGCGAGCTCTTCGTTCGTCGGCACGGCGTAGGGGATCCGCGCGGCGCGGATCTTCCCTTTCGCGCGCACGAGCCGCTGCGCCATCGTTATGGGCGCAACGAGGAACGCCCGCGCGATCTCCTCGACCGAGAGGCCGCACAGCGTTTTCAGCGTGAGCGCGACCTGTGCTTCCAGCGCGAGCGCGGGGTGACAGCAGGTGAAGATCAGTCGCATGAGGTCGTCCTCGAATGGTTCTTTCGTGACCTCGGCCGGCGGCGCCGCAGACTTGATGGCATACGCGATTTCGGATTGTTTCTCGGCAAAGCTTTTCTCGCGCCTGAGCCGATCGATGGCCTTGTGGCGCGCCGTCGAAACCAGCCAGGCGAGAGGGTTCCGCGGGACCCCGCTTGCCGGCCATTGGTGGAGCGCCACCGCGAACGCTTCCTGAAGGGCGTCCTCGGCGACGTCGAAGTCGCCGAGGAGCCGGATCAGGGTGGCAAGAGCGCGAGGCCGCTCCTCGCGATACAGCGCCTCGAATTCCATCCGCCCGGAGTCTAGCCGGGCGGCGAGGCACTAGCTCTGGTCGGGTCCGTTCTGCACCGACAGGATGTTCCCCGCCGGGTCCTTGAACCAGGCGACGTTCATGCCGCCGCCCCGGTGGATGTCGCCGTCCCGCTCCATCCCCGGCATGTCGTAGTGCTCGAACTTGACGCCCTTGGCTTTCAAGTCCTTCACCGTCTTGTCGACGTCCTTGACCTCCCAGAGCGCCGCGGTTCCCTTGTTCGTGCCCGCGAACTCCGACTTGTACACGCAGAGATTCGTGGTGCCGCTGCGGTAGACGATCGCCTCATCCTCCATCTGGCCGACCTTCTTGAGCCCGAGCGTCTCCTCGTAGAACTTCCGCGCCGGAGCGAGGTCCTTCACGGGGAGCATGGGCTGAATATTCACTTTTTCGAGCATTCTGGGTCCTCCTTTCGACCTTTACACCCGATTCCGTGCATCATCGGTGCCGGAAAACGCCCCTCACCCCGGGTCTAACTCAGCTATTCGATCGGCGGCGTCGGCATGATCGGGCGCACCTCGATCGAGCCGGTTCGGGACGCGGGGATCCCGGCGGCGAGCTTGATCGCCTCGTCCAGGTCCTTCGCCTCCACCATGTAGAAGCCGCCGAGCTGCTCCTTCGTCTCCGCGAACGGGCCGTCGGTCGTGAGGGTCTTCCCGTTCTTGACGCGCACCGTCGTCGCGGTCGCGACCGGTTCCAGCGCCTCTCCCGCGATGTAGTTGCCGCTCTTCACGATCCCTCTCGAGTAATCCATGTACTCCTGGAAGATCTTGCCCTGCTCGGCCTCGGGGATGTTCGTGAAGGAGGCTTCGTTCTCGTAGATCAGCAGCAGGTATTTCATCGTCGTTTTCCTTTCCGGTCGAATTACGGTTGTGCCTCTGAATGGTTCAGCGAGTCTTGCGGACGAGGTGGGATTTCGCGACGAACACGGGCTTGCCCGACTCGATCTCGGTCCAGACGCTCTTGATCTCGTCCGCGCCGACGAGCTCGAGCGACGCCGAGTTCATGTGACGGTCCTTCTTCGGGTCGATGTTCGTGCCGCCGTCGAAAGCGAAGTCGATGCGGGGTCCTTTCGCGTTGCGAGCGCGCATGCGGGGCTGGTTTCCTTCCATGCAGTAGTGCGTGAGGACCAGGTCGGAGCCGTCGGCATGGTACACAGTGACCATCTCGTGCGGGCTCCCGGGGAACACGGTCTCGATGACCGCGGAGCCGGCCGCCGTGACCGCATAGCGGGCGACGAGATCTCCCTTTTTGGACAGC
The DNA here is from genome assembly GCA_963832145.1 of uncultured Acidobacteriota bacterium. Classification (GTDB taxonomy): domain Bacteria; phylum Acidobacteriota; class Thermoanaerobaculia; order UBA5066; family Gp7-AA6; genus Gp7-AA6. The sequence continues at coordinate 252,225 of CAWHTA010000007.1, read as the reverse complement.
TCGCTGTCTTCCGCGGCGACCCACTCGCCGGCGAGCGCCTTGAACCGATCGAGGGCGGGCGACGACGCCGGGCGGGCGGCGTGGTCGTCGTGCGTCTTGCCGGCGGCCGATTTCGTCGCATCGCCGGCGGGCGCTCCCGTCGCGAAAGCGAAGCCGATCGACATCAGGACCGTGGCCAGGATGGCGTTCCGGAGCGCGTTTCCGAGCATTTCGGGTTCTCCTTCCCTTCGTTTCGAGGCGCGCCATGCGCCTCTCGTCCTCTAGTCGAACGGGCGCGGCGAAAATCGACAGCGTGTTTGATCGGCGTGTTACCCTGCGCCGAAAGCCGCGAAGGATCCCTGTTTTTTTGAAGTTGGAGGTGGTCGTGCTCCGATTCCGTCCGGGGATGCTATACGCCCGCTTCGTCGCCGCTACTCTTCTGGTTGGCTCCGCTCCGCTCCCGTCGTCAGGGCAGTCTCCGACGACTCGACCGCGCGACCTCGTCCTGATCGTAAGACCCTCGGGCGGTCAGCTGGAGTTCTCGGTGTCGGCGCCGGGCCTCGCGAACGTCTCGAGCGCGAGAGTCCTACGCGACGGCAGGATTCAGCCAGATTTCCAGGCGCGGGTCGTTTACGACGGGACGACGGGCGCGGCCAACGTCTCCGTTTCGACGCGGGGCCGGCCGGCCGCCGGTGAGTACACCGTGCAACTGGCGTCGGGGAAGCAGCCGGCGATGTACAGCCTTCCCCTGACCGTCCGGATGCTCGGCGAGTCGGGAGCTTCAAGCCGTGGCTCGCGGCGTCCCGACGCGCCCTCCGATCCGGACCGCGTCGATGCGGGCGATATCGCAGTCTCCCGCCCCGGAGCAGTTCGGAATCCGACGCCAAATCGAGGAGTGACCGATACGCGGGAATCGGACGAGGCACCCGCCAGACCCACCCGCGATGGCGTTTCGGCTCCGGCGAGACCGACGCGTGACGGGGTGACCGCGCCGACCCGACCCACGCGGGACGTCGAGGCTCCAAGCAGGTCGAGGACCGATTCCGCCCCCGAATTGCCGACGCTCGAGGCGGACCCGCGCCGGCGCGGCGAGACTCCCGCGGTGATCCGGGAGGGAATCCCGGGAGCCGGGAGCTCCGTGAAGGGTCCGCGGGAAATCGCGGTTGTGAGCGGGTTCTCTCCGAGCAGCCAGGCGATCTCCCAGGGGACGCTGCTCCTCGAAGGGACCAGGATGACGTATCTCCCGTTCGTTTATCTCGGCGAGACCCGGCTCGAGAAGGTTTACAACGACGCGACGAAGGTCGCCGTCGCCCTCCCCGAGGTCGACACCGCGCTGACGGGCGACCTTTCCCTCGACGACCTAACGCCCGGCGGAGAGAACCGCGTTGTGCTGGCGAGCGGGTTCCGGGTCCTGCCAAAGGCTGAATTGCCGATGGAAGTCGAGCTCGTTTCCATCGATCCCGCCGTTGGCAATCTCCCTCACGCCCTCAACAACTATACGGTTCGATACAAGAACGTGCCGGGGCAGTACCTCCGGCCCGGGGTCGCGGTTTCGCAAGCGCAAATGATCACCCGCAATCCGGTCATCGGAGGTCAGGTGCGAAAGGAGGGCGAGTGGGTCCGCTTTTTCGGGGGTGAGTTCACGCTCTCGTTCCGCGGCAAACCGTTCATTCCCATGTCGTCGATGAATGTCAGCATGACGGGGGGAGCGAGGCGGACACCCGAGCTGTACGGATCACTTTTTACCGTCAGTGGTCGAGTGACCCTCCCCGAGACGGTCGAGAAGACGGAGTACGAGGTCACGAACACTGCCGACCTCGACGAGTACTTCCAGTGGCAGCGCACCTGGGCGTTCGGGGTCACGGAAGGAAAGTCCGAAATGCCGCTCGGCCGTAGCGTCGACGTGGGCAAGCTCAAGATCGACGGAGATACCGCGTTCCGCATTGCCAGCGGTCCTCTGGGAACCCACGGGAAATGGCAGTCCGCGCCGCTGCTCATGAAGGAAGGGTGGTACGTCAAGAGAGTCGAGTGGAGCATGGTGCAGACCAAGCCGGAGGGTCACGATCCGAAGGCTTACGTCAAAGTCCACAAGGGGGGCGGAGACTTCGACCGGGCGCCCGATCAGCTTCTCCATGCGGACACGAACCCGGTGTGGCCGGTCAGCAGGACCGACGAGCCGAACCACAACCTGATGATGCGCTTCGAGGAGTCCATCCGGATGAATGACGGCAGGACGTTCGAAGACGTCGGGAAAGACCCGTTCGAGTGGTATTTCCGGCCGATGCAGGTCGAACTGAAGGCCGACATCACGCTCCTCAACGATCACGACGTGACCCTTCGGCTGACGAAGGTCGTTTTCAGCGGGCCGCCCGGAAAGCAGTGGCGCGACGCCATCAAATCGCTCATCCTGAACGACAAGATCAATTTTCTGATCGGGGACGGAAGCGAGAGCACGCTGCGAGTTTTTCAGCCGAGGGACTGAACCGGAATCGTGTCGAACGAGAGCAGGGTTGCGTCGCCTCGGGTTCCCTAGAGGCGCGGGAAGACCGGAATCGACAGGTGCCCGTCATCGACGTATTGTCGGACCGCGAATGACCCGCCTTGGCCTTGCCGGTTTGAGTCTCACCGCCTTCGCCCTCGGCGGCTGCGCCCACTCCGCGCCCGCACCGGCCACGCCGGCCGTCGACGGCGGCGCCGTTGCCCGGTCGATCGTTCTCTGCCGGACGACGGAAGCCGAGCTTCGGCAACAGCTGGGAGAACCCACGCGGGACGGCCGAATCCACGGATCCCGGGTCATCAGCTGGATCACGCAGTGGGATTCCCCGACGCGGTACCTGGCCGTCCTCCTCGACGAGCGCGGCGTGGTCGTCGACCTCTACTGGGACGTCCCGACGGAGATCCCATGGTCCCCGACCGACCAGTGCCGGGGGCGGTGAGCTCGGCGCGGGCGTGACCCTCCTTCTCCTCTTTCTCCTCTACGCGGTCGCGCTTTCGGTCGGGCTGGCTTTCGCCGGGTACCGGGCGCCGGTCCCGCCCGCCCCTCCGGCCGGCGCGTCCCCCGCGCGCCCGACGCGCCTCCTGGTGGTGGGAGCGACCGGCGGAACCGGCCGCCAAATCGTCGCGCAGGCGCTGGAGCGCGGCTTCGCGGTCACGGCGTTCGTGCGAAACCCGGCCAGGCTCGCGATCTCGCACCCGCAGCTGACCGTCGTTACCGGTGACGTGCTCGACGCGGGTGCCGTGGATGCCGCGATGCGCGGCCAGGAGGCGGTCCTCTCCGCGCTCGGCCACAAGCGGTACTTCTCTCCGCGTCGGATTCTGTCGGAGGGGACCCGGAACATCCTGCGGGCGATGGAGGCCCACGGCGTTTCGCGGTTCGTCTGCGAGACCGCTCTCGGTATCGGAGACAGCGCCGGGCGCCTGGGTCTCTACTACACGTTCTTCACCATCCCGGTGGTCCTGCCTCTCTACTTCTGGGACAAGACGCGGCAGGAACGGATCGTCGCGGCGAGCAACTTGGAGTGGACCATCGTTCGACCGGGTCTGTTGACGAACGGGAAGAAACGGGGGCGGTATCGCCACGGTTTTCACGTCGGGAGCTTTCTCTGGACGGTGCGGATCTCCCGGGCCGACGTGGCGGACTTCATGTTGAACCAGCTGGAGTCCGACGCGTACCTCCGAACCGCTCCGGGCGTCTGCGGGTAGCGGTGATGAATAGAATTCGCGAGGGGGCGTGATGGATGAGAACGGATCGACTCGACGCGAGTGGCTACTCCTTTGCGCGGCCGGAGCCTCCGGCGTCCTGGTGAGCCGCGCGGACGCCGCGGAGCCGCTCGAACCCGCGGTCTCCGTCGTGGATCACCTTCTTCTCGGGGTCGGCGACCTCGATGCCGGCGTGGCCTGGTTCGAGAAGGCGACCGGGATCAAGGCCGTTGTCGGCGGAACGCACCCGGGGATGGGCACCCGTAACGCGCTCGTGTCGCTCGGGGGGCGGCGGTACCTCGAGATCATTGCGCCGGACCCGGCGCAGACGGCGTACAACTTCCGGCTCGACGTCCGGAAGCTCTCCGAGCCGCGGCTCGTCAACTGGGCGGCCTCCGCGACGGACATCGAGGCGGTTGCGAAGAAAGCGAAGGCAACGGGATACCAGCTCTTCGGTCCTCAGCCCGGCTCGCGCGATCGCCCCGACGGAAAGACGCTCCGCTGGAAGCTTCTCGGAGTGATGCACGACCTCGGCACGGAGCAGATCGATCCGATCCCGTTCTTCATCGAGTGGGCGCCCGACGCGGTTCACCCGTCCCAGGAGTCGCCGAAGGGGTGCGAGCTCGCGTCGTTTGCGATCGAGCATCCGAAGGCCGCCGCCGTCAAGAAGGCGTTGAAGGCGCTCGGAATCGCGGCGGACGTGACGAAGGGATCCGAAGCCCGGCTGTCCGCGACGCTCACCGGACCGAACGGCAAAGTGACGCTCCGTTGAGCGACGGCAGCCGGCAGCTCCTCCGGCACACGCTGGCGACGCTCGCCTATCGCGGCGGCAAGGCGCTCCGCGGCGTGCCCGATGGCGTCGCCGGGCTCAGGGTCGCCGAGGGAAGTCGAACGCCGCTCGAGATCCTCACGCACGTCAACGACCTCCTCGACTGGGGACTCGCGCTCTGTCGCGGAGAGCACGTCTGGCAGGATTCTGCGCCGACGGACTGGACGGGAGAAGCGGCGAGATTTCACGCCGCGCTCGCGGCTCTCGACGCGTACCTCGCGGGCGGCGACCGGCTCGGTTTTCCCGCCCGACGAATTTTCCAGGGCCCGATCGCGGACGCGCTCGCGCACGTGGGGCAGATCAACTACCTGAGGAGACTCGGCGGCGCGCCGGTCCGCGGCGAGAACTACTTCAAGGCGGAGATCTCCTCGGGCCGCGTCGGACCCGAGCAGTCAGCGCCGGTCCGGGAGTTCGATTAAGCCCTGAAAGGATTCCCATGATCATCGGCGCCCACTCGATCCTCTACAGCAAGGACCCCGAGGCCGACCGCGCATTTCTCCGAGACGTCCTCGAGTTCCCGAGCGTCGACGTCGGCGGAGGGTGGCTCATCTTCGGGCTGCCGCCGTCGGAGGTTGCGGTGCATCCGTCGCGCAAGAACGACGTCCACGAGTTCTACCTGATATGTGACGACGTCAAGGCGTTTCGGGCTCAGATGAAGAAGCGCGGAGTCTCCTGCGGGCCCGCGCAGAGCATGGGATGGGGCGTGCTCACGCAGATCACGCTGCCCGGCGGCGGCAAGCTCGGCGTCTACGAGCCGAGGCACGTCCGGCCGAAGCGAGTCCGAATGAAGGCAAAACGCACAAAGTAGCCCGCGGGACCCGAATCCGGGACTAGCTGACATATCGTTCCCCTTACACATGAAAATTTCGGGGACGTTGACCGCGCGCGGCCGGTACGCGCTTCTGGCGGCGCTTGCCTTCCTCGCTGCGCCCGAAGTGCGCGCACAGTGCGTCGGATGCCCTAATCCCTCCTTCGGGCCGGCGGCGCGTTCGTTTCCCGTCGGAGGCTCCGCGACGGAGGTCGCTGTCGCGGACTTCGACCTCGATGGGAATGCCGACCTGGCGGCCGTATACCAGACGCCTTCGACCAACATCCCGCGCGTCGCCGTGCTTTTCGGCAGCCCCACCGGGCAGGTGGAGGCTTCCGTCTCTTACCCGTTTCCCGTGAGCTTCGGCTCGACCCCTTACGCGGCGGTGACCGGCGATTTCGACGGGGATGGGAATCCGGACCTGGTCGTGTCCCTGGGAACTCCCGCGCTCTATTTTTTTCGGGGACTCGGTGATGGAACCCTCGAAGGCGCGGTCTCCATCGCAAGCCCGCAAGCGGTCTACAACCTGGTTCGAGGCGATTTCAATGGAGACGGGGATCCGGACGTGGCCTACTCGGACGACTACAGCGGCGGAAACTCGATCTGGATCCGGCTGGGTGATGGCGCCGGAGGGTTCGCAGCGCCGGTCGGGATCCCGGCGGGACCCGGGCTGGTGGAGCTCGAAGTCGCAGACCTGAACCGCGACGGGATCGACGACGTGATCGTCGCCAACGGGTATTCGGATTCGGTTTCCGTCGTCACGGGAGTCTCGTCCGGAGGGTTCGGTCCGGCGCGGAATTACCTGGTCGGACAGAGTCCCCGCGGCCTCGCGATCGCGGACTGGAACGGCGACGGCTGGCTCGACATCGCTGTCACCCCCGCGAGTCAGGGTGGGATCTGGATCCTGCTGGCCTCGGGGACGGGAGGGTTCTCCAAGCCGACGCCCACCGACCCCACCATCGGTTATGGCGGCCCCCTCGTGGCCGGCGACTTCAACGGAGATGGTCAGTCGGACCTGATCGCCACCGGCTCATACGGAGTTCTGTACCTTTATCGGGGACTCGGAACCGGCGGCTTCCTTCCCCGGCTCACGGCCGGAATCGCGGTGAATGCGGCCACGGTCGACTTCAACCGCGACGGGATCACCGATCTCGTGTGGGCACCCCGCGATGTCGCGGTCCTGCTCGGCTCGCCGAGCGGCCGATTCTTCGACTTCTATTCGATCGGGACATCCTATGAGGCCGGACCCCCTGTAATGGGGGACTTCGACGGAGACGGGCGAACCGACGTGCTGGCGAGCGACGTCGGATCGCTGCGCGTCCTCTGGAACGATCCGGACGGTTTCACGCCGACCGAGCAGCTGGGGACGTTCTACGAATCGGCCCGCGCCGGAGCCGACTTCAACGGGGACGGCAGGACCGACCTCGTGGCGAGATCTTCGAACTACCCCTATAACGTGATGGCGACTTACCTCGCTTCGGGAACGAGGAGCTTCACTCGGCTCGGCACCTTTACCGTCGGCAGCTCGCCCATGGAAGTCGTCACCACGGATTTCAATGGGGACGCGAAGGTCGACCTAGGGGTCGTGAACTACGGCTCCTCGAGCGTTTCGATCCTCCTGGGCGTCGGCAACGGGACGTTCTCCGCTCAAACCCAGTTTGCGGTCGGTGCGAATCCGCTCGCGGGGTCCGCGGTCGACCTGAACCGGGATAACGATCCAGATTTCGTCGTCCTTCGGACGGACGGGACCCTCGTCGTTCTTCTCGGGGACGGAGCCGGAGGGTTTAACTCCATTTCCACTCTGTCCGCAGGTGCCAACGCGCGTGGGTTGGTCGCCGCGGATTTCAACGGTGACGACAATCCGGATGTGGCCGTGACTTCCGACTACGGACGGACCCTGAGCACCTTCCTCGGCGACGGTCTCGGTGGGTTCGGGTCACCCGCCAGCCTCGTGAACCTCGAATCGGAGATCGGCGACCTGACCGCGGGCAACGTCAATGGGGACGCCCACGTCGACCTCGTCGCCGGGTGGGGCGGGCAGTTCTACGCGTACGGAGGCGTGTGGGTCTTCCTCGGCGACGGCACCGGGAGCTTCGTTCCCTCTTTCCGCTACTTTGGCGGGATCGGAGCGATCGAGGCTGCCGCAGGCGACCTCGACGAGGACGGGCGCACCGATTTTGCGATCACCCTGTCTGCGTCCGGCTTCAGCGCGCTGGCGCTCTTCCGAAACACGAACTGTCTGCCGCGGCGCCTCGGCGTCGTCGTGGACGTGCCGGCGTGCTCGCAGGCGAGCGTCGCCTTTTCGAGCCAGCCCGCTCTCGAGGTCGTTGATGACGGAGACAACCTGCTCTCCTGCGACGTCGGCCTCGTCAACGCTTCCATTCTTCCGGGCACGGGTGCGCCCGGGGCGCTGCTCGAGGGCGACACGTCCGTGAATGCGCTCGCGGGCGTCGCGACCTTCGACGATCTTTCGATCAACCTTCCGGGGAGCCGCTACCAGCTTCTCTTTACCCATAACGCGGCCGGCGTGACCCGGAGTCGTCCATTCGATCTGGGTGTCGTCACCGTGAGCGGCCCCGCGCAGACCTGTCCCTACACGGTCGGGCAGGTCGCCTCGGTGCCGGATGCCGGCCCGGGCGCGACCTATGTGTGGACGATCGACAATGGAACGATCACCTCCGGAGCGGGCACGAGAGCGATCGTCTTCAAGGTTGGGCCCTCGGGAGTCTCGAACCTCTCGGTCCTCGTGACGCACGAAGGCGGCTGCTTCGCTTCCGGAACGAAGGCTGTCACCGTCACCGCGGGCCCGGGATGTCCGGGAGCCGTGGGCTTCTTCACCGTCCCTCCCTGCCGGGTGATCGACACGCGCGACGCGCCCGGGCCTTTCGGCGGTCCGGGAGTGAGCGGGAACGCGACCCGCGCGGTGACGATCGCGGGGCAGTGCGGGATCCCTGCGAATGCCCGGTCCGTGTCTCTCAACCTCACCGTCGTCGCGCCTCCCGCGCACGGATACCTGAGCCTCTTCCCCGCGAACACGCCGCGTCCCCTCTTCTCGACGATCAACTTCCGCCCCGGTCGCACCCGAGCCAACAACGCGATCGCGCCGCTCGGCGCCGCGGGAGACCTCGCCGTCTACTGCTCGGTCGACACGCCGGGCACGGTGGACTTCCTCATCGACGTCAACGGCTACTTTCGCTAAAACCGTCTCGTCGTTGCGGGAAAGCGATACCCCCGCTGTGGAAGAATTCCGGAAGTGAGGGTGTGCCGCGGGGTCCTTTTCCTCCTGGGATTCCTTTCGCTCGTCGCCTGCCAGAGCAGCAAGATCACGTCTCTCGACCGGAAACGCGTCGCGCCCGGCGAACAGTTCACGATCCACGGCGAGGATCTCGACAACTTCGGCGGGCCGGCCCCGGTCGCGCCGGTCCTTCGCCGGTGCACGGAGTCCACGCTCGAGGTCGTGCAGTGGTTCGACGACGACGTCCGCGTCAAAGTCCCGGCGAACGTTCCCGCCGGTGTCTACGACGTGTACGCCTTCGGGAGGCCGACCGGCGCATACAACCGCGGGCGGACGAATTCGCTGCCCATCTGGATCACTCCCGCTTCCGTGCCGGACTCGGTCGCCGACAGGTACGACGTCCAGGTTCAGGCGGTTCGGAAGCGATACGGCAAAAGCCAGGAGTGGGAGAACTGGATGATCGCGAACCGGGACCGGTACGCACCGGTCTTCGCGGCGGCCTACGCGCTGCCGTGCCCGATCTCGATCGACGTCCGTTACGAGACGCCGCTCGCGTACAACCCGCCGTGGACGAGCGAAGCAGAGCACATGACGGCGCTCAACCGCATGGGCGACGTCATGTTTCCCGGGTACCGCTTCAACTTCCGGCTCGGCCGCGACACTCCGGGCGCGTACGCCCAGGCGGTTCTCGGCTACCCCGGAATCTCGAACGCACCCGGCCGAATGCTGTATCTCCACTACGAGACGATCTTCGGTCACGAGTTCGGGCACACGATGAAGGTTCTCCATCATCACGATACGGACGAGGCGATGGGGACCGGCCAGCACTTCCCTCCGGGAGAGCGCGGCTGCACCATGGACCGGAACGAGAGCCAGTACTGCTCGGCCTGCCGCGCGGCGCTGAACGTTCCGCTCGACGTGGACAACTCCGCGTCAATCAACACGGCAATCGATGTGATCCTCACCCGATACCCGCCCGGTTGGTGAGCGGAAGAAAGGGGAAGTGATGCGCAACATCGGTCGGAGCATCCTCGCGGTTCTCGGCGGCGTGGTGGCGTGCGGAATCGTCATCTTCGCGGTCGAAGCGGTCAGCAGCCAGGTCTTTCCGCTGCCGCCGGGTACGGACCTGACGGATCCGGACGCAATCCGCGCCGCGGTGGCGGACCTTCCGCTCGGCGCCTTTCTGTTCCTCCTGCTCGCGTGGTTCGTGGGAGTGTTCGCCGGCGCGTGGGTCGCCGCCCGGCTGGCGCCCCACTCACCGTTCGTGCACGGAATGATCGTGACGGGTCTCGTCGTGGTTGGGGCTGCCGTGAACCTGGCCACGCTGCCTCACCCCGGTTGGATGTGGGTCGCGGGTCCCGCCGTGATTGTCGCCTCCGGCTGGCTCGGAGCGCGCCTCGGAGGCCGCGCGCGAGCGATTCCGGCCCCGGCTTGAAGCCGGACGCTTTTTCGGGGGGACGGGTCCTCGAGACCGAGCGGCTCGTCCTCCGCCGCCTGACCGTCGAGGACGCTCCGTTCATGCTCCGTCTCCTGAACGAGCCGTCGTGGCTGCGGTTCATCGGCGACCGCGGCGTCCGGACGCTCGAGGATGCGCGCCGCTACGTCCTCGAGGGCCCCGTCGACATGTACGAGCGGCTGGGCTTCGGGCTCTACGCGACGACCCTCAAGGGGGACGACGCGAACCCGATCGGGATCTGCGGGCTCGTCAAGCGGGCGGGGCTGGACGACGTGGACATCGGATTCGCCCTCCTCCCGGAGCACTGGAAAAAAGGGTACGCATACGAGGCGGCCGCGGCCGTGATGGCCTACGCAAAGGAGACCGTGGGCCTGAAGCGAATCGTCGCGATCACGTCGATCGACAACGAGAGCTCGGCGCGGCTGCTCGAAAAGATCGGGCTGCGCTTCGAGAAGCTCATCCGGCTGCACGACGAGGAAGTCCGGCTTTTTGGTTGGGGGAGGGGTCAACGCTGAAAAGCTGAATTCAGGAATTCAGCGTTGACCCCGATTCCGGTCTTCAACTCAAGACCGGAGAATCAGGACTGACCCCAGAATCAGAGAATCAGGACTGACCCTTAGCCCTTCTTCTCGCTCCAGGTCTTGCGGACGTTCTTCAGCTCCTCCAGGAGCGGCGCGGGTGTGTCGGGCTTCGCGGCTGCGAGCGCCTTGTCGATCTCGGCGATCGCCTCGCGCTTCTTCCCGAGCGCGTCGAAGTAGCGCGCCTTCCCGTAGTAGACGGGCGGGGTCGGGCTGATCGCGATGGCCTTGTCGAGCCACGTGGCCGCCTCGTCCATGTAGATCTTGTTCTGGACGAGGTAGTTGCCGCCGCGGTAGTAGGTCTGCCACTCGTCCGGCTTCGCCTTCGCGATGCTTTCGCGCAGCAGGCCGACGACCTTTTCGTTCGTGTCCGTCGCGTTCTTGAAGCTGAAGGGGACCTGGAGGTTCTCCCACGCGAGCACGACGCGGGCCGTGTTCACCGTGGGATCCTCGAAGCGGAACTGCATCCACTCCTGGGGCTGGCCGGCAAGCGGGGTTACCTTCGCGCGAACGGCGTCCTTGGTGGCGTCGTAGCTGTACGACCCCCACTGGTTCGCCTGCTTGTTCAGGATGATCGTCCACTCCTTCTCGCCCGGAATCGTGTGGAGGGAGTACGTGCCGGCCGGAAGGGGCTGGCCTTCGACGACGACATCCTCGCTGAACTGGATCGTGGTGGCCGAGTTCGCGCCCGTGCGCCAGACGCTCCCGTAGGGAACGAGCTCGCCCCAGATCTTGCGCCCCTTCACGCCGGGACGGCTGTACGTGATCGTCACGTCGTTCAGACCGACGGTCTGTTTGACTGTCGCGGCCTGGCTGATCTGCGGGAGCCGGACCGGGACGGGCGTCGGCTTCGCATTGGGAGTCGGTGTCTGCGCGATCGCGCCGCCTGCGAGGAGAAGAGCGGCGAGCGTTCCCGTGCCCGTCCGCGTGGAGAATCTGGTCATGGTCACTCCTTTCGTGGCCGGTAAGGATACACGCGGCGGGACTAGAATCCCCGCCACTTCCGTGACGGACGCCACCCCTCGACGCCCGCTCGTCCGGCCTGCAACCGAGGCCGATGCCGAGGAGATCTTCCGCGTCCACAGCGAATCGATCCGCGTCCTCTGCAGCGGGAATTACGAGCCCGAGGAGATCGCGGCCTGGATCGCAGTGCGGACACCGGCTTCGTACCGGGTCGCCCTCGCGACCCGGGAGCTCTTCGTCGCGGAGTGGCAGGGCGAAGTCGTCGGCTTCGGGCAGCTCGATCCGGAAAAGGCCGAGATCGAGGCGTGTTACGTGGCTCCCGGAGCGATCGGCGCGGGAGTCGGCGCCGCTCTCCTTTTCCGGATGGAAACCGAGGCGCTCCGGCGCGGCCACTGCTCGGTGCGGCTGAACTCGACGCTGAACGCGGAAGGGTTCTACGCGAAGTGCGGCTACCGGTGGCTCGGCAAGGCGACACACCGCGTGAGCGGGAACGTGGATCTCGCGTGCATCCGGATGGAGAAGGAGCTCGCGTGATCCCGCTCTCCCGGATTCGCGAGGCGGCCGAGCGGATCGCCGGCAAGGTCCACCGCACGCCGCTCCTTCCGGCGTCCGGACTGGGATCCCGCTTCGGCGCGTCCCTCTCCGTGAAGTGCGAGAACCTGCAGAAGACCGGATCCTTCAAGCCGCGCGGCGCCCTCAACAAGGTGCTGTCTCTCTCGCCGGAAGAACGGGCACGCGGCCTCGTGACGGTTTCCGCCGGAAACCACGCGCAGGCGCTCGCGTGGGCGGCGCGGATTGCCGGGGCCGCGTGCACGGTCGTGATGCCTTCCGGCGCTCCGACGTCGAAAATCGAGGCGACGCGGGGTTACGGCGCGGAGATCGTGCTGCACGACGACCGGGCGACTCTTTTCGACAAGCTCGCCGAAGTCCGCGACTCGCGCGGTCTCTCCTTCGTTCACCCGTTCGACGACGCGGAGATCATCGCTGGCGCGGGCACGACGGGGCTCGAGATCCTCGAGGACCTGCCGGACGCCGACCTGATCGTCGTCCCGATCGGGGGAGGAGGGATCCTCTCCGGTATCGCGTCGGCGGTCCGCCAGATCCGGCCGGGGGCGCGACTCGTGGGGGTCGAGCTCGAGGAGGGGCCGGGCATGGCCCCCGCGCTCGCCGCGGGGATGCCGGTCACGGTGACGCGACCGTGGAACACCATCGCCGACGGCATGACGCCGCCCTTCGTCGGCGCCCTGCCGCTCGAGATCGTGCGGGAGACCGTGGACGACGTCGTCGGAGTCTCGGAGTCCGCGATCGTCGAAGCGATGAAGCTCCTGATGACGCGCTCGAAGCTCTACGTCGAGGGCGGCGGCGCTGCGGCGACGGCGGCCCTCCTCGACGGGAAGGTCCGGGTGCCGCCCGGGTCGAAGGTCGTGGCGCTCATCTCCGGCGGCAACGTGGACCTGGAGCGCGTGGGGTCAGTCCTGAATCTCTGATTCTGGGTCAGGCCGGAATCTCTGACTTGTCGGGTCGCGGTCTCAACCCGTCAGGTTTTCCGTACAGAAAGTGTCAGGTGGAGACCTGACCCCCTACCGGAGCTCGGCGCGGTAGGTCACGACTCGCGTCGCGTCTCCCGTGATCGCGACGAGCGTCTCGGCGGTCCCGAACGCCGGGATCGGGCCCCCGAACCGGCCGGCCGCTGTCGCAAAGGGGAAGCCGTTCGCCCCTGCGGCGACGACCCGGAAGTGGGTGCTCGGTCCGGAGAACGCTGTCGCGCAACGGTTGCGGGCGCGGACGACGAGCTGGATCTCGGGGCCGCCGGCGCCATAGGCCGAGACCGAGTTCGGCGTCGCCTCCAGGGAGAGGCACTGGCCGGGCTCGTCCTCGGGCCGATCTTCGATCGGGGGCATGGGGGGCATCGGGGGCGGGGCCGGCGGCTCCGCCGGGGCGGGCGCCCCGGCCTCGCCCGGCGGCGGGGACGGCAGCTCGTGACCCAGCGGAACCTCGATCGTCGAGGCCGACTCGATCGGCGCTTCCTCGACGCGGGGCGCGGGCGGGGCGACGGGAGCGACCTCCCGGCCGGGCTCCTCCGATCTCGCCGCGACCAACGCCGGCTCCGGGACGCTCCGGCGGCCGAACTCGTAGGCCGCGAGCGCAATGGCGCCGCCGATCAGGAGAAGGGCGATCGCTTTTCCCGTGGACACGTCTTCAATGATTAGAACATCCGCCGCGAAACTCTGAGACGTTTTTTCCCGCACGTCGAGCCGCGATATCGCAATGCGCCATCGCGTCGCGCATTTCTCCGTTCTTTCTCGCGCGGGTGCGCTTTCTCCAAAACCAAATGGCGCGGCTTCCGTCATAGCTCATGAAGTGAAACCAAAGGAGGACCTGATGAGAAACCGATTCCCTCTCGCTCTCGCCGTTCTCGCGATCGTCGGGCTCGCGGCTTGCTCGACCGTCGCGACGCTCGGCACGGACTCGATGACCGCTCTCAAAGAGCTGCGCGCGGTCCATGAAACGCGCGCCGACCTCTACGCGAAGAAGGACGCGGCGGCCGTCGCGGCCCAGCACCTTCCGAACCTGACGGCAAAGCTCGCCGACGGAACCCGGCTCGACCGCGCCGGATTCGAGGCCCTGCTCGCCCGGAAAATGGAGTCGTCGGCTCCGTCCGCGGGGCGCATCGAGTGGCTTTCCCAGGAGGGCGCCAACTACGTCGCGCTCGTCGCTCCCGGGCTCGACGGACAGGGCACGGTCCTTCGCGAGACGTGGGTGAAGACGTCGGACGGCTGGAAGCTGAAGGCCGTCGAGGCGCTCACGGAAGAGTCCGCGATCGCCTTCCGCAAGAACGAGAGCAAGAAGAACTCCTAGGCCCTCCGTTCGGGGGCGGCGCGCAGGCGTCGCCCCTTTTTTCCCTACTTCAGCTGGGACGGCAGGCGCGGCGAGGAGAGCAGGTTCTCGAAGATCTCCCAACGCGTCTCGGGGTTGTCCGGCGTCCCGCCCTTCGACTCGACGTACTTCCGCACCAGGTCTTTCCCCAGGTTGTAGTTGATGACGTAGCTGCGGTACTGGTCGATGAAGCGAACGCGCTGCTCGGCACGGTCCCGCGGGTAGAGCGCGTACTCGGCGAGCCACCGCGCCGCTTCCTTCGCGTCGATCTCGCCGTTCAGGTACTTCCGCGCCGCCTCGTTTCCCGCGTACGCCAGCCGTTCGACGATGTCGCGGACGCGCGCGTACTCCGCGGCGCGCGAGGGGTTCAGGCCGGCCAGGGGATAGAGGGTCGCCCTTTCGTAGTCGGTCCCCGCGGTGCCCGGAAACGCCATCTCGATCCCGAAGTTGGCGCTGCCCTCGGCGATGAGCGACTGCGGAGAGAAGAGCGGGTAGACCGAATACTCGACCCATCCCCGGTCGCGCATGAGGTGCTTCTCGAGGAGTACGTTGTAGACGTGGTGGCCCGGATACCCCTCGTGGCACGCGAGGTCGATGGCTCGGTCGATCGTGATCGGCAGGTCGGTGTTGACCTGGATGAGGCTCTTGTAACCGCCCTGGTACCAGTTGTACGCGCTCCACGTCTTGCCGGTCACGTATTCGATCGTGAAGCTCTCGCCCGGCGGCAGCTCGATGTGGGGCCGCGTGCGGTCGCGGCACTCGCCGACCGCCGTCCGGAAGACGGCGTCCACTTTCTCCTTCGGGATCGTGAAGTCCTTGCGGAAAGCCTCGTACCTCTCGAGGAGACTGGCCGTCCCGCCGGCGCCGGGCAGCGCCCGGTCGAGCTCGTCGCGCACGCCGCGGAAATGCTCCTCGGTGTTCATCGGAGCGACGGCGTCGTAGAGCGCGCGGGATTCGTCATCGAATGAGAACCGCTTGCCGCCGAGCATTTCGACTCGCGCCGCGAGCGCCTGGAGCTGGCGCGTCAGATAGTGCCGGCGCAGCCTCAGCATCTCGTCGGTGGGCTCCGGAATCGCCTGGAGGCTCGTGATGACCGCGGCCGCGTCGGCGGCGATTACGTTCAGCGGGCGCTTGGTGGCCTCGGCCTGCTGCTTCCACTCCGCGGGGCCGTAGAAGGCGTCCACGTAGTCCTTGTCGTGCTGGCCGACGGCGAGGACGAGCTTGACGTAGCGCTCCGCGGCCTCGTTCATCGCGGGGAGAGTATCGGACGGGCCGGGCGCTGTCGTTGCGCAGGCGGACGCGAAGAGCGCGGTCAGAAGAACGGCCTGGAAGCGCAAAGCGCGGTCGATTTTCATGGGGGGAGCTTATCGGCTCCCGGCAACCGATAAGATGAAGCGGTGACGGCGGATCGCGTTTCCCGGAACGACCCGTGCCCTTGCGGCAGCGGCCTGAAGTACAAGAAGTGCCACGAGGGGAAAGACGCCGAGAAGCCGACCCGATCCGGGCTGCTCACGATGACGCTCCTCGGCCTCCTCGTCGTGGGAGGCGCGACCGCGGTGGTGATCGGCTTCGCGCGCGGCGGCCTCGGCACGGGGCGGACCGGCGGTCGACCCGGACAGGTCTGGTCGCCGGAGCACAATCACTGGCACGACGCGACCGCTCCCGCGAGCGCGCCGGTCCCCGCCGCAATCGGCGAGCAGAAGCCCCCGCCACCCGGAACCCCGCCGCCGGGGAAGGTCTGGTCGCCGGAGCACGGGCACTGGCACGACGCGCCGGGGGCGATCCCGGGTCTCGCCGTCACCGCGGCGCCGGTGGCGCCTCCGCCGCCGCAGCCGAACCCATAGGACCGCACTCCGCTTCGAGCGCCCCTCACCCCGGGCCCTCTCCCCGGAGGGGAGAGGGATCTATTCCTCGGTCGGGTAGCCGAGCTCTTTCCAACGCTTCCAGCCGCCGTCCATCGAGATGACGTTCGTGTACCCCATCTTCGCGAGCGTGTCGGCCGCGAGGGCGGAGCGGTATCCGCCGCCGCAGTAGAGGACCATCTCCTCGGTGTGGTCGGGAACGACTCGCTCCACGTCTCTTTCGATAACGCCCTTGCCGAGGTGGATCGCGCCGAGCGCGTGGCCGCGCTCCCACTCGCCGTCTTCGCGGACGTCGACAAGGCGGAATCGCTCGCCCGCCTCCTGCCGGCGGCGGACCTCCTCCGGCGTCGTTTCGCGGACGCGCGTCTTCGCGTCGTTGACGATGTCCAGGAACCTCTGTGAATGTTTCATGACCCGCTTTCCCCCTCGTTTTCCAGAGCGGCCAAACGCGTGATCAGGTCGACGACCCGGCTCGAATAACCCCACTCGTTGTCGTACCACGCGAGGACCTTGACGTAACCGTCACCGTCCGCCCGGGTGGAGAGCGCGTCGAAGATCGACGAGTGCGGGTTCCCGATGATGTCGCTCGAGACGAGCGGGACCTCGCTGTACTCGACGATCCCGCGGAGGCGCCCGTCGGCGGCGCGGCGGACGGCGGCGTTGACCTCTCCGGCGGTCGGCTTCGCCCGCAGTCGGCAGGAGAGGTCCACGACGGAACCGTCGGGAACGGGTACCCGCATCGCCATCCCGTCGAGCTTTCCCGCGAGCTTCGGGAGCACCTTGCCGACAGCGCGGGCGGCCCCCGTCGTCGTCGGGATGATGTTCTCGGCGGCCGCGCGGCTGCGCCGGAGATCCTTGTGCGGCACGTCGGCCAGGCGCTGGTCGTTCGTGTACGCATGGACGGTCGTCATGAAACCTTCCTCGATCCCGAACTCGTCGTCGAGGACCATCGCGAGCGGCGCGAGGCAGTTCGTCGTGCACGATGCGTTCGAGACGATTCGATCGCCCGGCTCGAGCGTGTCGTCGTTCACGCCCACGACGATCATCGCGTCCACTTCGTCTTTCGGGGGGACGGTGAGGATCACGCGCTTCGCGCCGGCGGTGAGGTGGGGCTGCAGCTTCTCGCGCGTCATCAGAACGCCCGTCGCCTCGACCACGATCTCGACGCCGAATTCCGCCCACGGGATCTTTCCGGGATCCCGCTCGGCCGTCATTGCGACCTTCTTTCCGTTCACGTACATCGAGTCCGCGTCCGCCGTCACGTCCTTGTCGAAGACCCGCATGACGGTGTCGTACTTCAGGAGATACGCGAGGTGCTCGTTGTCGAAGAGGTCGTTGACCGCGGCGACCTCCACGTCGGTGCGGTCCGACAGGATCCGGAAAACGGAGCGGCCGATCCGTCCGAACCCGTTGATGCCGACCCGGATCGTCACGCCGGGGCCTCTCCGGCGGCGCGGTCGACCTCGGTGAACCGGTCGAGCAGCTCCACCGCCCGGTGCGCGTAACCGAACCCCGAGTCGTACCAGGAGATGGTCTTGGAAACCTTCTTCCCGAGCGTCATCGTCGCGAGCGAATCGAACGTGCTCGACCAGGCGGACCGCGCCACGTCGCTCGAGACGATCGGCTCAGACTCGAAGCGGAGGATGCGGCTCCAGCGGTCCGTCGAAGCGGCGGAGCGCACGACCTCGTTCACGGCGACACGCGTCACCTCGCGCGAGTGCCAGCAGACGAGGTCGACGGCGGACCCGTTCCGGACGGGGACGGCGACAGCGGAGCCCGTGATCCGGCCCGCGAGCTCCGGGATTGCCTCCATCACGATCGAGGGGGAGCGCGACTCCTGCGGGATGATGTTCTCGGCGGCCGCGCGCCCGAGGCGCATGTCGTCCGCCGGGACGTCGGCGAGGCGGTGCTGTCCCGTGTACGCGTGCACTGTCGTGAAGAGGGCCCGCTCGACACCGAAGGCGTCGTGGAGAATCTTCGCGAGCGGCGCCAGGCAGTGCACTGTCGACGACGCGTTGGACACGATCCGGTGCCGGGCTTCCAGCACGCCGTCGTTGACGCCCGGAACGACCGTCAGGTCGGGCGCCTCCCGCGGCGGGGCGCACGCGATGACCCGCCTCGCTCCCGCGTCGAGGTGGGCCTGGAGCTCCGCCCGCGTGCGGCTCCGCGACGTCGCTTCGAGAACGGTATGGACCCCCAGATCGCCCCACGGGACCGGCCCCTGCTCCTTGCCGGTGATCATCCGGATCTGCCGGCCGGCGGCGTAGAGGTAGCCGTCGCGGATCGAGACGACGCCCGGGAACCGCCCGAGCTGCGTGTCGAAGCGGAGGAGGTACTCGAGCGGTTCGGGCTCGTTCCAGTCGCTGATCGCCGCGATGCGCACGTCCTCCCGGTTGTAGAGCAGGCGGAAGAGGTTGCGTCCGATCCGCCCGAACCCGAGAAGCCCGACCCGTGTGGTCACGTCCCGAATCTACCTTAGAGGACGGGGTCTGACCTGAATTCAGGCCTGACCTGAATTCAGGCCTGACCCTAATTCAGGGTCGACCCCAGGAACCGCCGCCACGCGTCGAGGTAGGGGCGGCCGCCCACGACATACGTGTCATTGTGCCCCGCGCCCGGGATCACGAACAGCTCCTTGGGGGGAGGGGCGAGCTCGAAGAGCGTGCGCCCCTGCTCCGCCGGCGCGATCTCGTCCCGCTCGGCCACGAGGAAGAGCTTGGGGAGCGTGACGCGACCGATCTTCGACCCCGCGTCGAATCGCGATCGGATGACGAGCGCCGGGACGAACGGATAGTGCTTACGCGCCAGCGCCGGTACGGAGAGGAAGGGGGTCTCGAGCGCCAGCCCGGCGGCCGGACGCGCGAGCGCGACCTCGACGGCGACGGCGCATCCGAGTGACTCCCCGTGGAGGACGATCCGCTCGGGCGGGAACCCCCGCTCCCGCGCGGCATCGTAGATCGCGAGACCGTCCCGGTAGAGGCCTCGCTCGGAGGGAGTGCCGTCCGAGAGTCCGTAGCCGCGGTAGTCGACGAGGAAGAGGTCCACCCCGAGCGCGTCGACGAACAGCTTCGCGCGCTCGAGGCGGTGGCTGATGTTGCCGCCGTTGCCGTGGAAGAGGAGGAGGACGCGATCGCCCTTCCCGCGGATCCACCACCCGTGGAGACGGACGCCGTCCGAGGCCGTGAGGTCGAGCTTCTCGGAACGGAGGCCGTAGTCGGCGGGCTCCGCGGCGAGGTGGCGGATCGGAAAGTACAGGAAGCGGCGTTCCATCACGGTCAGGAGCAGGACGACGGCGACCCAGACGAGCGCGAGCGATAGAGCGAACGACAGGAGCGGCTTCCAGGCCACGGCGGAATGTTAGGCTTTTCGCGAGAGGAGAACCGGATGAAGAGAACGTCACGCGCCCTCGCGCTGACCGCCGTCTCGCTCTTCCTGGGCGTCGCCTCCCTCGACTGCTCCCGCCGAAGGAGCGCCGAGCCCCTGGAGGTGACTTACTACTACCTTCCCGGCTGACCGGTCTGCGCGAAAGTGATGCCCGCCGTGAGCGGGCTCGAGGCGGAGTTTCCGGAAAGGGTCGTCGGGCGCAACGTCGATGCGACGACGGAAGAGTCGAGAAAGGTCGTCGGGGAGCTCGGGTTCAAGAGTCACGGGATCGTGATCCGGGCCTCGGATGGAACGCCGGTCTGGCGTCAGGCCGACCATGACGTTTCGATGAGCGACGTCCGCGCGGAGTTGCGCCGATTGATCCGGGAGAGCGCCGCTCAGGCTCCCTAGTCCTTCTCGGGCTCCCACCCTGTCCGCTGGCGGAACCAGCGACGGGGACCGAGGACGTCGAGCTCGGTCTTCCGGCCGTTGATGCCGATCCCGACCGAGATCATTCCCGCGTCCACGAGGAACGTCCCGTTACGCGAAGCACCGCGCGCGCGGTAATCCCCGTCGAGGCGGAAGTCTCCGGCGCGCGCCGTCAACCGTTCGACCTCGACGACCGAATCCCCGAGCCGGACGCGGGCGCGCCCGGTGAGGTCTTCGACGTCGAACCGTTTCGCGAGCCAGCCCGGCAGGCCCTCGACGAGCGCCAGAAAGGGGCGCCCGTCCCGCGCGCGGGCGGAGACCGCGCCGGTCAGAAGGACGCCCCGCTCCGGGCGCAGACGCCCGGGGAGGAAGGTGACTTTCATCCACCAGGGTCGCGCGCCGTCGCCCGTCCCCGAGACGGTCGCGTCCGTGAGGTTGAGGTGTCCGCCCGTCAGGGTCGCCCCGCCCTTCAGGAGATCGAGTCCCGAAAAGTTCACCCGCGCCGCGAGCTGCCCGCGAAAAGCGACGTCCACGATCCGCAGCGCGAGTCTCGGCGCGTCGAGGTCGACGCTGCCGCTGGCGACGCCCTTTTCGACTCTGCCGCGGGCGGCAAGGACTCCGCCTCCTCTCTCGAACTGCGTTCCCGCGAGGTCTCCGAGAAGCTCGTTGATCAGGTCCATGCTCCCGAGTCGCGCGGTGGCCTCCGCGTTTCCCGTGACGAACCTCAGCATGCGTTTCCCCGGATGCTCGCGCGGGTTCCAGGGCTCGACCTTCCCTTGAATTTTCGCCTTCACGTCCTCGGCGAGGGATTGCTCTCCGGTTCGAAGGCGCCCTCCTTCCGTCGTGAGCTCCGCTCGGACGATCTCGGCGGCAATCTTCGGATCGAGGCGGAACGCCCCGGTCAAGCGCCCGTCCCCGACGTACCGGTACGCATTCACCCAGAGCTCGCGCATCGCTCTCACGTCGAGGTCGTCGACGCGGATCGACCACTCCTTGCCGGTCAGCGGCGGCTTGCTCTCGGTCGGATCGAGGCGGGGCGGGTCGGGGAAACCCGGGATCGGCGGGATGCGGGCAAGAATCTCCGCATTCCCGGCCTCCCGCGGGGTGAGCCGGTTGCGCGCCCGGAACGTCGAGCCGCTTCCGGAGAGGCTCGTGACGTGAAGACGCCTGCGCAGGAGACCGAGGGTCGAGAAGGAAATCCTCGCGTCCTCGAGCTCGAACATCCACTCTGCCTCGAGGTCGCGGTCGCGGATCCGGAAGTTGCGGACCCGGGCGCGCCCCGGCCAGAACGAGGTGGCCGACTGGTATTCGATCGACGTCTGATCGGGGTCCGTGTTCACGAGCGAGCGCAGGCGGTCGGTCGAGAGGAAGGAGTACGCGACCCCCACGTAGACGAGGTAGAGGACGACGAGGGCGATGGCGAGCCCGATCAACAGGCGGCGGGCTCGTTTCGAAGGGGGGAGGGCATCGGCGGCGACCTTTCCGCAAGAGCCGAGCCACCGGATCGAGCCACCGGGTCAGGCCTGAATTCAGGTCAGGCCTGAATTCAGGTCAGACCCCGTCCTCCAGGGTAGCCCGGAGCTGTTGTTTGCACCGCAAAGTACTTGACAGTTCGAAGGGGCGCCGCCAGAATCCGTCCATGCTCTGCCTCCGGGGCCCGCTGCCGCTTCCCTCGAACTTCCGGCCCCGGAATGCGTTTAACCAACTGACATGAGCCCCGTCATCGAGGCGAATGGCCTGCGGAAGGTCTACAGCTCCCGCTTCGGCACCCGCAAAGTGCGGGCGCTCGACGGCATCGACCTGTCCGTCGAGGCAGGCGAGATGTTCGGCCTCCTCGGGCCCAACGGCGCCGGCAAGACGACAGCGGTCAAGATCCTCCTCGGGCTGACGCGGGCGACCGAGGGCTCCGCCCGCCTCTTCGGGATCCCGGTCTCGGACCCCGAGAGCCGGCGGCGCGTCGGGTATCTCCCGGAGGGACATCGGTTTCCCGGCTACCTCACCGCGCGGCAGACCCTCTCGATCTTCGGGCGCATGTCCGGCATGGACGGGGCGACGTTGAAGGCTCGGATCCCGAGCTCCTGGAGCGCGTCCGCCTGACCGGCTGGGTGGACGTGCGGGTAAAGAAGTTCTCGAAGGGGATGACCCAGCGCCTCGGCCTCGCGTCCGCGCTCGTGCACGACCCGAAGGTCCTGCTCCTCGACGAGCCGACCGACGGCGTGGATCCGGTCGGCCGCCGCGAGATCCGCGACCTCCTGCGGGAGGAGGCGGCGCGCGGCCGCGCGATCCTCCTCAACTCGCACCTTCTCTCGGAGATCGAGCTGACTTGCGACCGCGTCGCCGTGCTGCGCCGCGGGAAGGTCGCCGCGCATGGACGGATCGCCGACCTGACCGCGCAGAGCTCGCTCTACAAGATGACGGCGTCGCCCGTGGACGAGGCGCTCCTCTCGGCCTTCCGCGAGACCGGGGCGGCTGTCGAGCGGGTCAACGGACACCTCGTGCTGACGACCCGCGACCTCGCGCACGTCAACGCACTCGTGGACACGCTCCGCGCGCGCGGCGGGATCCTTTCCGAGCTCGCGCCGGTCCGTTCGACCCTCGAAGACGTGTTCGTCGACCTCGTCAAGACCGGCGAGGCCGGGGAGAAGCCGTAATGAGAGCCTTCGCCGCCAGCGTCGAAGAGGTCTTCCGGGAAGCCGCGGCGCGCTGGACGCTCCTCGCGTACTTCGCGCTCTCGTCGCTCTTCATCCTGATCTTCGCGGCCGCCGTGAACCTCGACATCGTGGACGGCGCGCTCGCCGGCGCGAAGCTCTTCGGCAAGGAAGTCGACCTGGGCGGCGAAAAGATCGACATGGACCGGCTCGTCCTCGGCTTCGAGTCGGGGTTCTCCGGTTTCATCTACATGCTCGGCACGTTCCTCGCGCTCTTCGCGACCGCGCACCTCGTGCCGCGGCTGCAGGAGAAGGGGACCGTCGACCTCTATCTCTCGCGCCCGGTCGGGCGGACGAAGCTCCTCCTCTCGCGCTACGCCGGCGGCCTGCTGCTCGCGGCCGCCAACCTCCTCTACCTCATGGGCTCGATCTGGGCGATCGTCGTCTGGAAGACGGGGATCGCGCACCCGCGCTTCCTGCTCGGCGGCGTCGTGATTCTCTTCTCGATCGCGTGCCTCCTCGCCTTCGCGTTCCTCGTCGGCGTCGCAACGTCCTCGACCGCCGTTTCGTTCATGGTCACGTACGCCGTCTTCTTCTTCGCGGCCCTGCTCGCGGCGCGCGAAAAGATCGCCGCGGCGGTCTCGTCCGAGACGAGCGCCAACATCATCAACGGCCTCTACTGGATCTTCCCGAAGACCGCGGAGCTCGGCCGCGCGACGGTCGGGCTCGTGTCCGGCGGCGAGGCGTTCGAAGACCTCGGCCGGATCAACTTCGTCGCCGTCTTCGGTTCCACCGCTCTCTTCGGTTTGATCTCGCTCGCCCTCGCGTCCCGGCTTTTTGCCAGAAAGGACTTCTGAGATGACGCTCCTCCGGAAGACTCTCGTATCCCTCGGCGCAGCCGCGGTCCTGTCGCTCGCCGTTTTTGCCGCTCCCGCTTCGGCCGGCGGTGCCGAGGAGGCCCTCGCCTGGGTGCCCGCCGACGCCGTTTCGGTCGGTGTCGTCCGAATCGACGCGCTGCGTTCGAGTCCGCTCGCCTCGCGGCTCTTCGACGAAACCGACGAGATGGCGGCCGACGGCGACGCCGCAAGGTTCCTCGAGGAGACGGGGCTCCGTCCGAAGCAGGACGTGGACCTGATGGTGGTCGCGGGCCTCGGCGGGTCCGGCCGCGGCATCGCCCAGGCCCTCGTCGTATTCGAAGGGCGCTTCGATCCGGCGCGCCTGTCGGCGGCGATCGAGGCTCGCGGCGCGACGCGCAAGCGCACGCCTTACGGCGAGTACCTCGCGCTCGAGAGCAAGGGCGACAGCCACCCGGGCGCCATCGCTTTCGTGAGCCCCGGGCTCCTGATCGCGGGCAACGCGTCGGCGGTCACGCGCGCGCTCGAGAACCGGGCGGCCGGCAAGTCGGGGTTCCTTCGCGGTGAAGGGCTCGGGCGCCACCTCTCCCGCGTCCCGGCAGACGCTTCGGCGTGGGCGATCGTGGATGCGGCCCGCGTCCCGATCGCGAGCGGGCGGAATCGGCCGCGCGAAGGGGACGGCGGGGATCCGGCCGACGCGCTCGTCGGCGCGATGAAGTCCGTCTCGCTCTTCGTGTTTCACGCGACGGCCCACGGCGACTCCGTCGAGGTCTCGGCGACCGGGCTCTCGGCCGACGGTGAGACCCGCGACCTCCTCGTGGACGCGCTGAAGGGCGTCGTCGCGATGTGGCGCCTCGCCGTTCACGAGAAGTCGCCGGAGCTCGTCCCGATCCTGCGTCGGTTCGAGATCGAGAACGACGGCGAGGGCGTGACCGTCAGCGGAACGCTCCCCGCGAGCTTCCTTCGGAAAATGGCGGACAGGCGGCAGGCGAGGAAATAAATCTGTCCCCTTTTTAGAAAATAAATCTGTCCCCTTTTCGGGGAAGTTAATATGCCGGCGGTGTCCCCGCCGGCCTTCTCTTTCGAACCCGAGGTCGTCCTGCTCGTCGAGCAGAAGCGCCTCGCCGATCTCGAGGACCTCTGGATGCGCCGGATGGAGGCGACCCCCGAGGACCTCCCGTTCTTTTTCAGCCTCGCCGCGGCGGTCAAGAAGAAGGCGGGCGCCGAGGGCGCCGAAAAGGCGAATTCGTGGCTCGGGTTCCTCGCCGACTACCAGGCCGAGCGGAAGGATCTCGGCCGTCGGGTCGAGGTCCTGACCGAAGTCGTCCGGATGAGCCCGACGGACGCGGCGGCGCGCGCCTCGCTCCAGTCCGCTCTCTCCGACCGGTTCCGCGGCCACCCCGCGCTCGCGGCCGTCCTCGCCCAGCACCCGCTTGCCGCCTCGACCGACCCGTCCGAGACCGCGCGCCGCGTCGCGCGTTGGCTCCGATTCGTGCCCGGAGAGGTGTACTACCTCGCGGGGCGCGGCGCCGGCCGGATCGCGGAAATGAACCCCGCGCTCGACGTCATCCGGCTCGAGGTCGGCGGCGTGCGAATCCCGCTCTCGCTCGCGTCCGCGGAAAAGAACCTCGAGCCACTGGCCCCCGGGCACTTTCTCCGCGAAAAGGTGGAGAACCCGGGCTCGCTTCGCGAGCTGGCGGCGAAGGAGCCGCCGGAAGCCGTCCGGCGACTCCTCGACAGCTTCGGCCGGCCGCTCTCCGCCGGCGAGGTTCGCGAGCACTTCGCCGGAATCGTCGACGAGGAGCGGTGGAGCTCCTTCTGGACGTCCGTGCGGCGGCACCCGCAGCTGCTCGTCGCCGGCGCGGCGAAGAGCGCGCTCGTCTCGTGGAGCGCGAGTGCCGGCGCGGCCGACGAGACCGTGCGCCGGGAGTTCGCGGCGGCGGACCCCTCGCACAAGCTCGATCTCGCGCGGAAACACGGCAAGAGGTCGCGCGAACTCGTACGCTTCTTCGCCGACAGCCTCGCGTCGGAAGCGCGGACCGCCGCCTCCGATGGCAATCTCTCCCTCGCTTGGGAGCTCTCGCAGGCGGCGGCGCGCCTCGCGCCCGGCGAGCCGGAGGCCTTTCCCGCGGAGTCCCTCGTCGCCTCGAAGGACCTCCCCGAGGTGCTCCGGCGGATGCGGGACCACACCGCGCGCGAGCGGGCGCTCGAAGTGATCCGCGCGCATCGCGACGACTGGGAGCCGATCTTCGCGGCGCGGTTTCTCGAGGAAGAAGACCAGCGCGTGCTGTCGGCGATCTCCGAAGCCCTCGCGGAGCGGCCGGAGCGGCGCGAGGAGATCGTTCGCCGCGTCCTCCGGACGCCGAGGACCGCCCCGAGGGCTTTCGTGTGGCTCGCCGAGCGGCTCGAGACGGAGCGCGCCGTCTCCGAAAGCCCGCCGTCCGCCCTGTTTCAGGCGCTTCTCGACGCGCTGCGCCAGGACGAGTTCGCGACGATCCGCGCCCGCGTCAAAGCCCTCTTCGATCCGGGCGGCCTCGCGGTTTCGCTTGTCCGCCGCGTCGCGACGGAGGAAGAGGCGCGCGAGCTCGCTGTCGCCCTTTCCCGCGCGGGCGGCCTGGAGGAGCACCGGCGCGGGACGGTACGAGAGGCCCTCTTCATGAAGTACCCGTCGCTCCGCGCGCCCGCGGCGAACTTTCTCTACGCCACTCCCGAGGCAATCGAGGCGCGGCGGGACGAGCTCGCGCGTCTGAAGCAGGTCGAGCTCCCGGCAAACGCGGAGGCGATGAAGGCCGCCAAGGAGCACGGCGACCTGAAGGAGAACTTCGAGTACCACGCGGCCCGGCAGAAGCACGAGTACCTCTCGGCGCGCATCGCGGCCCTCGCCGACCAGCTCTCCCGCACCCGCGCGCTCGACCCCACCCGGATCGACGTGGCGGAGGTGCGCGTGGGGACCCGGGTCCTCTTGAAGACCGCTGACGGCGGGCGCGAGTTCAGCGCGACGATTCTCGGGCCATGGGACTCGCGACCCGAGGAGAACGTCTACTCGTACGAGTCGGAGTTCGCGATGGGGCTCCTCGGAAAGCGGGTGGGGGAGAGCGTTCGGTCGCCGGACGGCGAAGCGGAGATCGTCTCGATCGCTCCGTGGAAGTGACGTCGAATCGCGTCGGGAATGACAGAATCGGAACCTCAGAACCTACTTTCAAGGAGGTCATCGTGAAGAAGCGGTTCTCCAGAAGCCTCGCGGGACTCGTGCTCGCGCTCGCAACTCTTCCGGCGCTGGTTGCCGCCGGAACCCTCCAGACCGACGTCGCCAACGAGCTCACGGCCGTCGAAAAGAAGATCGTGGCCCTCGCCGAGGCGACTCCCGCCGAAAAGTTCGCCTGGCGTCCCGCGGACGGCGTTCGGTCCGTCAGCGAGGTCTACATGCACCTCGCCGGAGCGAACTACATGTTCCCGACGATGATCCGCATCAAGCCGCCCCAGGGCGTCACCCGGGACATGGAAAAGACGGTGACCGGAAAAGCGGAGGTCATCGAGCACCTGAAGACTTCCTTTTCGCACGCCCGGAAGTCGTTCGAGGGGGTTCCGGACGCCGACCTCGAGAAGAAGGTGAAGTTCTTTGGCACGGAAAAGACCGAGCGCGAGCTGCTTCTCATCCTGCTCAACCACGCCCACGAGCATCTCGGGCAGTCGATCGCCTACGCGCGCATGAACGGGATCGCGCCGCCGTGGTCCGAGGGACCGCCCCCGGCGCCGGAGAAGAAAACCGCGCCCCCGAAGAACTACTAGCCGCCGTGATTCGAAAGCTCCCCTCGGGAGGGTACCGCCTCTACTCCCGCAAGAAAGATCGCAAGACGGGACGCCGGCGGAATCTCGGAACGTTCCGAACGCGCGAGGCCGCCGAGCGGCACGAGCGCGCCGTCCAGTTCTTCAAGAAGAAGTGAGCGCGACCGGCGTCGTCCCGCGCATCCTGCACGCCGAGCTCTCCGAGTACCGCCGGCAGCTGCGCGACGCGCGCGCCGACGCGGAGAAGCTCGTGGATGGCCTCACGGACACCCAGTTCAACTGGCGTCCGGCGCCGGGCCGGTGGTCGATCGCCGAGTGTCTCGACCACCTGAACAACGGATGGCGGGTCCTCCCGAAGCTCGATCACAAGATCGCCGCCGCGGCCGAACAGGGCCTGCGCGGAGAGGGACCCTACACTCACCCGTTCCTGGGGCGTCTCTACGTCCGCTTCGTGGAGCCCCCCCGAAGGTCCGCGTCCGCGCGCCGAAGGCGTACGTTCCGACCCCCGACCAGCCGCTCGCCGCCGTCGCACCCCGCTTCCTCGAGCTGCAGGACGAGATCATCCGGCGCGTGATCGCGGCCGACGGCCTCGACCTCGGCGGGATCCGGATGTCGTCGCCGATCACCCGCCGCTTCAAGATGTCGCTCGGCCAGTGGTTCGCTTTCCTCGCGGCGCACGAGCGGCGCCACCTGTGGCAGGCGTGGCAGGTCCGAAAGCACCCGGACTTCCCGGGGGGTCAGGCAGGCAGTTAGGTATTACCGCCGCAAACTGCCAAACTGCGCGCCTGACCCCTACTGCAGTCCCGCGTTCGGATCGACCTGGCCGCGGTGGCACGTCGTACAGTTGACGAAGTTCTCCTCCGGCTTTCCCTCCAGGTTTTGAAGGCTCCTCAGCCGCTCGTTGATCATCTTGTTCATCGCCATCATTTCGCGGGCGGCTCGCTTGGGCCGCTGCTCGTCGCTCGAGTAGTCCTGTCCGAAGTGGCAGTGCGTGCACGCGACGCCGAGCGCGCGGCTGTAGCCCATGTTCATGACGCGAACCAGTCGGCCCGCCGGCATTCCCTTCAGTGACTGGATGTTCTTGAAGACCTGCTCGGCCGGCTCGTTCTCCCGGCCGGCGATGCGCGCCAGGACCGCATTCATGATCCGGTCGTTCGCCTCCTGATGCCGGTTCACGATCGGCCCGGCGGGCCGCGCGGCGGCGGCCGGGGCCGGTTGGCCGGGCGGGGACGGTGCCGGTGTGGGCGTCACCGCCGGAGCCGTCGCGGGAGCGGTCTGCGGCGCCGTCGCCGTTCCACATCCGAGAGTGATCACGAGAATCAGAACGCCGGTGCGCCTCATCGTGTCCTCCTTGATCGTTGCGGGCGACTGGTGAAACATTTGCTCACTCGTCCGGAGGAAGAATGCACCCATTGTCGTCCCAGTCGCACCGCGTCGCCGTCGTTTTTTGGAGTCTCGTGCTCGCCGGCGGCTGCGCGACGGCACCGTCCGCGGGACCGCCGAAGGAGCCCGGCCCGTTCCGCGCCGCGGACCTCGTCGAGATCGTGAGGCTCGATCCCGCGATCCGCGTCGACGTCCGCTACGCGACCCCGAACAACTTCACCGGTCGCGCCGTTTATCGTGAGGCCCGCGCCTACCTTCAGCGCCCCGCAGCCGAGGCGCTCGTCCGGGTGAACCGGGCGCTCGCGCCGCACGGTTACGGGCTGCTCGTCTTCGACGGGTACCGGCCGTGGTCCGTGACAAAGCTGTTCTGGGACATCACGCCGCAGGACAAGCGGGACCGCGGCTTCGTCGCGAACCCGTCGAAAGGCTCGAAGCACAACCGGGGAGCCGCAGTCGATCTCTCCCTTTACGAGCGGGCGACCGGGCGCGAGGTGGCGATGCCGAGCCCGTACGACGAGTTCTCCGACCGCGCCGACCCCGACTACGCGGGGGGAACGGTGGAGGAGCGACAGCGCCGCGACCTCCTGCGCTCCGAGATGGAGAAGGAGGGCTTCGCCGTCGACCCGGCCGAGTGGTGGCACTACAACTACGAGGGGTGGGAGTCGTATCCGATCCTGGACATACCGTTCGAGGCGATCCGTTGAGGCAGTCGCCGGCCCTCGCTCTCGCTCTCACCCTGTTCTTCGCGGGCGTTTCCCGCGCCCAGCAGCCCGTCGACCTCTCGCGCCTTCCGGAGCCGAAGGACTTCCGCGCACTCCGTTCCTCGAGCAACAACGCGGACCCCGAATCGAACGACGACAGCAAGCGCCCGATCCCGGGCGAAACGGTCACGCTCGCCGACCTGACCGGCCCCGGCGTCGTCACGCACATCTGGCTCACCGTCGCCGCCAACGAGTACGCGTGGCCGCGGCTTCTCCGCCTCCGGATCTACTACGACGGGAGTGCGACGCCGTCCGTCGACGCGCCGGTCGGCGACTTCTTCGCCGTCGGCCACGGGTTCGAGCGCCCTGTCGAGTCGCTCGTGATCCGCGCGAGCTCCGAGGGGCGTTCTCGAAACAGCTACTGGCCGATGCCCTTCCGGCGGTCGTGCCGAATCACCGTGACGAACGAGGGGAGCCGCCGCGTCGCGAACCTCTACTTCCACGTGGACTGGAAGAAGGTGCCCGCGCTCCCGCAGGGTACGGCTTACTTCCACGCGCGCTACCGTCAGGCGGTTCCGAACTCGGGCGGGCGGCCGTACGAAGTCCTCGACGTCCACGGCCGCGGGCACTACGCAGGAACGGTCCTCTCGATCGTCCAGGCGGAAGCGGGCTGGTTCGGCGAGGGCGACGACTTCTTTTACGTCGACGGCGAGAAGAAGCCGTCCATCGAGGGGACCGGCACGGAGGACTACTTCAACGACGCCTGGGGCCTGCGCGTCGGCACCGGCCCCTACGCGGGAGCGTCCGTCGCGGAGGGGACGGGCCTCGGCTCGCGGATGACCGCGTATCGCTGGCACGTCGCGGACCCGATCCCGTTCCGGCGGTCGCTGCGCTTCGTCTTCGAGCACAAGGGGTGGACGTTCCACCCCGACGGGTCGGTCAAGTCGGCGTCGGGAGAGCGCACCGATCTCATTTCGAGCGTCGCTTACTGGTACCAGGTCGGCATCGCGACGGACCAGCCCGCCGTTCCCTACGGAGCCGCGCGGCTGCCGCAGGCGAACGCGCGCCAGATCGAGGTCGAGACCGCGTCCGCGGAAACGAAGGCCACGGGGGGCAAGGTCTCGGTCTCGAAGGACCTCTTCTGGTCGAAGGACGTCCTGGTCTTCGAGGGCGAGGGCCCGGGCGCGCGCGTCGACGTGCCCTTCGACGTCGAGAAAGACGGACGCTACGAGCTCTACACGCAGGTCGCGCAGAGCTTCGACTACGGCACCTACTCGGTGCTGCTCGACGGCCGAAGCCCGTCGTCGCGGCGGCGCTCGAGCACGAGCCGGGCGCGGACGTGCTGCCCGACGGGCCAGATCGAAGGCTACGCGCCCGAGACCTACGTCGGCCTCGACCTCCTGATCGGCTGGCCGCAGCTTTCGAAGGGGCGGCACGTGGTGTCGTTCGTGTGCACGGGGAAGGCGCCCGAGTCGCGGGGGTACAAGCTCGGAGTCGACAACCTGATCCTCGCGGAGGTCGGACCCGAGGCGTGGGCGATCACGCCGAGCCGCATGCGCGCCGCGGACTGGCTGCGCCAGGCCCCCGCGAGCGCGCTGAAGCCGGGGTTGCGCGAACGTGCTCCCGAGGTGCGCGCGACGGCCGCGGCGCGGCTGGCGGAGAGCCGCGTGCTCGCCGCGTCGGCCGTGCCGGAGTTGACTGCCGCGCTCGACGACACAGACGCGATCGTTCGGGGCCTCGCCGCGCTCGCTCTGCGCGAAGCGGGGCCGGCGTCGCTGCCCGCTCTCGATCGCCTCGCCGCCCGGCTGAAGGATCCCGATGCGGCGGTGCGGATGATGTCGGCGAACGCGCTCGCCGCCCTCGGCCGGAAAGCGACTCCCGCGATCCCCGCCTTGATCGAAGCCCTCCGGGTTCCCGGCGAGCACACCCACGTGCTGCGAAGCGCCGTCAGCGGCGCTCGGGGCGATCGGGCCGACGGCCGCGGAGGCGATCCCGGCGCTCGAGGAGATCGCGAAGAACCCTCTCGTCCGGTGGGCCGCGGAGGCGGCTCTCAGGAAGATCCGGAGCTAGCGGCCCCGATCGCGCGCGCGATCTGGTCCCGAACCCGTTCCGCGAGAGCAGGGGCGTCTTCGAGGGCGAGACCCTTCGTCGAGACCGGCGGCAGGACGGTGACTGTCGCCACCGTCTTCTCTCGAAAGACGAGAGAGCCCTTGGGCAGCGAGTTCGCAGTACCCGCAACGGCGAGCGGGACGACGTCGACGCCGCCTTCGATCGCGAGACGGAACGCTCCCTCGCGGAACGTTCCCACGGAGCCGTCCCGGCTGCGGGTGCCCTCCGGGAAGATCACCACCGAGAGCTTGCGGTCCAGCCGCTCGCGCATCTCTCCTATCGCCCGCCGGGCGCTCTCCTTGTCGCCGCGCTCGAGCTCGACGTCGCCGGCCACGCGCATCATCCAGCCGAGCAGCGGGATGTCGAAGATGGATTTCTTCGAGAGCCACTTCATCTCCCACGGCACCTTCGCGACGAGGAACGGGTCGGCGTTCGACTGGTGGTTCGCGACGAAGACATATGGCCGGCGCGGATCGGGACGAACGTCGTCGACGACGCGGAACTTCCAGAACGGGTTGACCCGCCCCGCGACGACGGCGATCTTGTGGAAGAGGTGACCGACTCGATAACGGTCAGGGTCGGATCGGAACGTGGCAAGTCGAAAGGCCGCGATGAGCGGAGTCCAGAGGATCACGAGGACGACGCAGCTCGCCCAGAAGAAGAGCGAAGCGGGCGCGGCCAGCCAGCGGGGCATTCCAACTAGTTTAAGGGGCGGGGCGCGTATCCGCGCGGGATAGAGTGCAGTAACAAGACTGCGCGCATCATCGATCGGCCATCGACCGTGGAAGACCGGGATGCGGCTGATTGCGCCGACGATGTTGGGGGGACGCCGTGACGAGAACTTTGATGCGCTCGATAATCCTCCTGCTCTGCTTCGGCGTGCCTGTCGCCGGTGCCCAGACGATCCAGTCGCCCTACAACGCCAGCTACACGCTTTCGGACCTCGGGTCCGTTCCCGGTCTTCCGGCGCCGTACGGCGGACTGGCGTTTCTTCCGTCGAACCCGAACGTCGTCGTCATCGGCGGAGCCGCGAACTCGGCCGAAGGAGCTCGCTACTCGATCGGCGTGATTCGCGGCGCGCAGAATCACATCGCCGGGTTCACGGGAACCGCCGCGCTCTATTCAGAGGGGCAGTTCAACGACGGCGGGGTCGTCTTCGGTCCGGGCGGGGTCCTCTTCTACACCCGCCACCCGGTCAACCAGATCGGGCAGGTCAAGCCGGGGAGCGCGGTGAACGACAAGGTCATCGACCTGGGTCCGCTGGGCGTGGCTTCGTCGGTCGGCGCTCTCAACTTCGTGCCGGCGGGATTCCCCGGTGCGGGGCAGATGAAGATCGTTTCGTACGACGCAGGGACGTGGTACACGGCGGCGTTCTCACCCGACGGGACCGGGACCTTCAACATCACCTCCGCGACCCTGAACACCACGATCTCGGGCGGGCCGGAAGGGTTCATCTACGTTCCGATTGGTTCGCCGATCTTCCCGAGCGGCACCAGCATGCTCGTTTCCGAGTACGACACCGGCGTCGTATCGACGTACCAGATCGAAGCAAACGGCAATCCGGTCCCCGCGTCCCGCGCCGTCTTCATCAGCGGTTTGACGGGCGCCGAAGGAGCAGTGATCGACCCGGTGACGGGGGACTTCCTCTTCTCGACGTTCGAAGGCGGGAACCGGGTGATCGTCGTGCGAGCCCTTGCTCCGGCGATCGAGACCCGCATCCTGCCGGTCGTCGGCTCGACGCCGGGCGCGGGTGGGACGTTTTTCAAGACGTCGGTCCAGCTTCACAATTCGGCGAGTTCGGGGATCTCCGGGCGAATTGTTTTTCATCCGTCGGGCGCGGCCGGAAGCGGCTCGGATCCAACGCTCTTCTACTCGCTCGCGCAGGGGCAGACGCAGTCGTTCGCGGACCTCCTTCCCGCGATCGGTCAGTCGGGGCTGGGGAGCGCCGACATCCTGGTGACTTCGGGGTCAGCGCCTGTCGCCACAGTGCGCGTGTTCAACGACGCGGGCCCATCGGGGACCACCGGCTTCACGGAAGAACTCATGAGGCCCGAGGAGGCGCTCCGGACAGGGCAGCAGGGAGTGCTCCTCGTTCCAGCAGACTTGGTCGCCTATCGATTGAACATCGGTGTGCGGACGCTGGAGACGGGCGGTTCAATGACACTGACGGTGCGCGACGCGGGGGGCGCGGTCGTCACCACGGTTCCGCTCGGCTTTCCCGCCACCTACCACGAACAGCAGCCAGCGGGCGTGTTCCTGAACGGCGTGAGTCTTCCTGCCGGAGGTTCGGTCACCGTGCTCGTCGGCTCCGGCAGCGCAATCGTCTACGGCGCGACCGTGGACAACCGCACCGGAGACCCGAGCCTGCAGATCGCGCGCGCGGCGCCGTAGCGGAGACCAACCCTGACCCCGGAATCGCTCTAACCCTAGGGTCAGGCCGGAATCTTTGCGAGCTGGGGGCTCAAGTCAAAGAATCAGGACTGACCCCGTTATCAGAGAATCAGGACTGACCCCGCTCCGTTCGTTCCTTGTGGCCGGGGAGATGCGGCGTCTCGAGCGTGCCGGCGGGACCGCGGCGGTGCTCGGGCTTCAGTGACTCCTCCGGTTGTTTCTCAGGCGAGTGTCGTGACGGTGCCGGTTCGTGCGGTCCGCCTTTCGGTCCCGGCTGTCGGTTAGCGCGCTCGGTCTCTTCGGCGGTCGGCGGCGAAGGGTCGTTCGTGGTCATGCCCGCCGACTCGCAAAGCCCGCGCCAATCGCGTATAAATCGTCGATGGCGACACTCGAGAGGCCCCGCCAGACGGGCGCAACCGCCGCCCAGCGCACCGAGGAGCTCCTCGGTTTCCTGGCGGAACGGGTCCTCGTCCTCGACGGCGCGACCGGCACCGGGGTCCAGGCGCGGAACCTCTCCGCCGCC
Organism: uncultured Acidobacteriota bacterium; assembly: GCA_963832145.1. Taxonomy (GTDB): domain Bacteria; phylum Acidobacteriota; class Thermoanaerobaculia; order UBA5066; family Gp7-AA6; genus Gp7-AA6. The sequence continues at coordinate 217,752 of CAWHTA010000007.1, read as the reverse complement.
GACTTCGGCGGCCCCGAGCTCGAGGGTTGCAACGAGAACCTCGTTTTCACGCGGCCCGACGTCGTCGCCGACCTCCACGCGAGCTACTTCGACGCGGGAGCGGACATGGTCGAGACGAACACCTTCGGGGGAACCCCGCTCGTCCTCGCGGAGTACGGCCTCGCGGAACGGGCCTTCGACCTGAACCGCGAGGCGGCGCGGATCGCGCGCGACGTTGCGGAGCGGTTCCGGCATGCCGACCGGCCGCGTTTCGTCGCCGGATCGATGGGCCCGACGACCCGCTCGATCACCGTCACCGGCGGCGTCACGTTCGACGAGTTGATCGGGAACTACCGCGTGCAGGCGCTCGGCCTGATGGAGGGGGGCGCCGACGTCCTCGTCCTCGAGACGACGCAGGACACCCGCAACGCGAAGGCCGGCCTGATCGGCATCGAGAAAGCATTCGCGGAGGTCGGCTGGCGCGTCCCCGTGATGCTCTCCGCGACCATCGAGCCGATGGGGACGATGCTCGCCGGGCAGACGATCGAGGCGTTCTACGCGTCGGTGATGCACATGCCGCTCCTTTCGGTCGGCCTGAACTGCGGCACGGGTCCCGAGTTCATGACGAGCCACATCCGGAGCCTCGCGGCGCTCGCCCGCACGCGCGTTTCCTGCTACCCCAACGCCGGGCTGCCCGACGAGGACGGGCTCTACAGCGAGAGCCCCGAAAAGATCGCCGCCGTTCTTACCCGGTTCCTGGACCAGGGCCTCGTGGACATCGTCGGCGGCTGCTGCGGTACGACCCCGGCTCACGTGAAGGCGCTCGCGGCCGCGGCGGCGGGGCGCAAACCGCGCCGGATCCCGGAGGACCGCCGCACGCTCATCTCCGGGATCGACATGCTCGAGGTCAACGAAGACAACCGGCCCGTCCTCGTCGGCGAGCGAACGAACGTGCTCGGCAGCCGGAAGTTCAAGCGCCTGATCGCGGCGGGGGAGTTCGAGGCGGCGGCCGAGATCGCGCGGGCCCAGGTGAAGAACGGCGCCCAGGTGATCGACGTGTGCCTCCAGGATCCGGACCGCGACGAGGTCGCGGACGTCAACGCGTTCCTCGAGCGCGCGACCCGGATGGTCAAGGCGCCGCTGATGCTCGACTCGACCGACGCGAACGTCCTCGAGATCGGGCTCGTCTGGAGCCAGGGCAAGTCGGTCATCAACTCGATCAACCTCGAGGACGGCGAGGAGCGATTCCGCTCGGTCGTGCCGCTCGCGCAGCGCTACGGCGCGGCCCTCGTCGTCGGCACGATCGACGAGGACCCGGTCCACGGGATGGGCGTCACGCGGGAGCGCAAGCTCGAGATCGCGCGCCGGAGCTACACGCTCCTGACCGAGAAATACGGCATCCCGGCGGAAGACCTCATTTTCGATCCGCTCGTCTTCCCGTGCGGAACGGGGGACGAGAAATACGTCGGGAGCGCGGCGGAAACGATCGAGGGGATCCGCGCCATCAAGGCGGAGTTCCCGCAGTGCAAGACGATCCTCGGCATCTCCAACGTCAGCTTCGGGCTGCCCGAGTCGGGGCGCGAGGTCCTGAACTCGGTCTTCCTCTACCACTGCGTCAAGGCCGGGCTCGACCTCGCGATCGTGAACTCCGAAAAACAGATGCGCTATCCGTCCATCCCCGAGGAGGAGCGCCGCCTCGCGGAAGACCTGCTCTTCAACCGCGGCGCGGACCCCGTCGGCGCGTTCGCCGGGTACTTCAAGGCGAAGGGGCAGGCGCCGAAGGTCCCCGTCGCGCGCGCCGGCACGCCGATCGAGCGGCTTCCGCGCTACATCGTCGAAGGCACGAAGGACGGGCTCATCCCCGATCTCGAGGAGGTCCGCACGGGAGGGATGGACCCGCTCGCGATCATCAACGGGCCGCTCATGGAGGGGATGCGGGAGGTCGGACGGCTGTTCAACGACAACGAGCTCATCGTCGCCGAGGTTCTCCAGTCCGCCGAAGCGATGAAGGCCGCCGTCAACCACCTTCAGAAGTTCATGGAGAAGTCGGCGAGCTCGCTGAAGGGCAAGATCGTTCTCGCGACGGTCAAGGGGGACGTCCACGACATCGGGAAGAACCTCGTGGAGATCATCCTCTCGAACAACGGGTACGAGGTGATCAACCTCGGCATCAAGGTCCCCTCCGAAGCGCTCGTCGCGGCGTGCCGCGAGCACTCGCCCGACGCGATCGGTCTCTCGGGCCTTCTCGTCAAGAGCGCGCAGCAGATGGTGACGACGGCGCAGGACTTGACGGCGGCGGGGGTCGCGGCGCCGCTGCTCGTCGGCGGCGCGGCGCTGTCCCAGCGGTTCACCGACAACAAGATCGCTCCGGCGTACGGCGGGGTCGTCGTCTATGCGGAGGACGCGATGCGCGGCCTCGCGCTCGCGGACCGCGTCCTGTCCGGGGACGAGGCGCGCGCGGCGCTCACGGCGGAGTCGGACGAAAGGCGCCGCTCGCGCCCCGTCGCGGCGGAGCGCGACGTGAACCCGCTCGCCGCGCCCGCCGTGCGGAACCCCTCCGTCGAGATCCTGCCGCCCGCGCCGGCGCCGGACTTCGAGAAGCACGTCCACGCGGATCTCTCGGTGGAAGGGATCTGGCCGTACGTCAACCCGCACATGCTCTTCTCGAAGCACCTCGGGCTGCGCGGCAGCTACTGGAAGCTGAAGGAATCGGGGGACCCGAAGCTCTCGGAGCTCGAGGAGGTCATCGGGCGCCTTCGCCGGTCCGGGTGGATCCGTCCGCGCGCGATCTATCGGTACTTCGAGGCCTACTCGGAGGGGAACTCGGTCCATCTCGTCGAGAACGGAAACACGGTGGGGACCTTCGCGTTTCCCCGGCAGGCGACCGGCGAGCGGCTCTGCCTCGCCGACTTCGTGCGGCCGCGCGAGTCGGACGTTCCGCTCGACACAGTCGCTCTCCTCGTCACGACCGCCGGCGAAGGGATCCGAGCGCGCGCCGAGAAGCTGAAGCACGAAGGGGAGTACCTGCTCTGTCACGCCCTGCAGGCGCTCGCGCTCGAGAGCGCCGAAGGCGCGGCGGAGTGGGCGCACGAGCGGATTCGCGAGGGCTGGGGCTTCCCGGACCCCGTCGAGACCTCGATGATCGACCGCTTCCAGGCGCGATACCGCGGCAAGCGCTACAGCGCCGGATACCCGGCGTGGCCCGAGCTCGCCGACCAGACGACGCTCTTCCGGCTCCTTCCCGGCGGGCAGATCGGCGTTGCGCTGACCGAGGGCTACATGATGGATCCGGAGGCGTCGGTCTCCGCCCTCGTTGTCCACCACCCGCAGGCCAGGTACTTCGCGGCTTGAGCGGGAGTTTTCGGGCGGCGGAGCGACCGGGCTAGATACTCACGCCGTTATCCAGGCACCATCGGATCGACCGGCGGGTTCCCTCCTCGAGCTCGATCTTCGGATCGTAGCCGAGCTCGCGCCGGGCGGTCGCAATCGAGCACGCGAAGGACTGCTGGAGGTGTCCGAGCGCGTGAAGATGGGGCTCGATGGTCCCGAACCGCTGGAAGAGCGCGTCGCCGGCGGCGGCGAGGCGACCGACCACGGCTGGGACGCGTCTGCGGCGATGGCTCACGGGGATCCCGAATTCACGCTCCAGAAGAGTCTCGACCACGTCGACGGTCTCGCGCACCGTGTACGGCCGGCGGTCGGCGATCCAATAGGTCCGTCCGGCGGCAACCGGGCTCCGCTCGGCGAGCAGTAGCGCCTGGCAGGTGTTGTCGACGTACGACATCGACCAGAGCGCCTCGCCCCGCCCGACGATCGGAACCCGGCCCGTCCGGATCATCCGGTAAAGGCGGCTTCGGGCAGCGTGCTGGCCGGGACCGTAGAACCGGCACGGCCGGATGATCACTGTCTGCAGGCGGCCCGCCGCGAACGTCTCATTGACGAGGTCTTCCATGAGCGCCTTTGATCGGCCGTAAGGAAGCTGCGGGTTCCGCGGCGACTGCTCGTCGAAGAGGTGGCCCGGATGGGTATTCGGGCCCGCAACCGTATTTGAGGAAATCGCGAGCAAGAGGGCGGCGCCCGCGTTCACCGCTGCAGCCAGGACGTTCCGGGTTCCCTCGACATTGATCTCCTGGAAGTCCCGCGTGCGAGGCGGGTTGATGACGCCGCAGAGGTGGAAGACCGACGCACCCTCCGCGCCGCGAAAAAAGTCGGCGAGCGATCGTGGATCACGGACGTCCCCCGTGACGAGCTCGACGTCCGGCGGGAGGGTCGCGAGGGCGGACGGAGAGGTTTCCGGCAGAACGAGACAGCGGACTCGCCGTCCGCCCTCTGCCCCCGGCAACTCGGGCGACCCATTGCGGAGCACGTCGACCAGGCGCGACCCGAGCCATCCCGGCGCTCCCGTCACCAGGCAGAGTGGTTTGCTCAATCGAAGGCTTCTTGAGCAAACCTCGCGAGATCGCGGCCGTCCGTCAACGCTCTCGGCTCGATGCCGGAAATCGCGCAGAACCCGTCCCGCCGGTGGTTGCCGCTGCGGCCGGTCGCGAGCTGCCCGGTGACCGAACCGATCAAAGTCGACTCGATGTGCTCGGTCGGGGGGCGACCGGCCCAGGCGACGAGCAGGTCCGGGAGGTGGTCGACTTTCGGACCCGGAAACACGTCGGGCGTCCAGTGGACGGCGCCGACGAGCGGTTCACCCGTGGCGGCGACGCGGAGGCTCTCGAAGCACTCGCGGACCCACTTGACGTAACGCGGCAACAACTCGCCGTCGCGCTCGAGGGTTCCCTCCCTCTCCCGGCCTCGGATGTTCAGTCGGAGATATCCGTTCATGTCGGCAGCGAGGTCGAAGCCCAGAGTTTCCGACCAGTCGTGGCCTCCCACGACCGAGCGGCTCACGACTTCGTCGCGCACGGATACCGGCACGAGCCGCGCGATCCGGTTCTGGAGGGACGCCGGGACGTGCTCGCGGAGCATTCGCACGATGCCTCGCGGGGAGGGCGGCTCCGCGCTCGGAGGGCGGCCCGATGAGCCGCCGGCGAACCCGGCGTTCACGAGGTCCATGACGCGCGGCACGAAGTGCTCCTGGGAAACGTTCGGGCCCATGCCGTGGAGCGCGAAGACGATGAGGCCGGCGCCGGCGAGGGAGGGCGCCGTGAGAATCTCGCCCAGCGCCTCGTCGACGGCGCGGTAGACGTCGAGCAGCGCGTGGGCGGGGATCGTTTCGCCGCCGGGTCCGTCGGGCCAGAGGATGTGCCCGCCGCGGTGGGTCTCGCCGAAGGCCGTGATGAAGAAGTCCCAGGGCGCCTGATCGAGGACCCATCGGACGAGTGCCCCCTTGCGGCGAGCCCCTTTCACCAGATCGTTGCGAATCTTCTCGAGCTCCCCGACGGACTTGCCGACCGGGATCTCGACCCCCATGGGGTGGCTGCCGAAGCGGCGGCGGATCTCGCCCTCGAGGTGGCGCGGGTGGCAGGTCACCGGGCCGAGCTGATCGTGGGTGCCCCAGTTGAGGACCACGATCCCCTGCGGCAGGGCGCGAGGCGGAAAAACGAGCGGAGCGTCGACGGCGATCAACCGCCGGCCTCGTCGCGCCAGCTCGTACCAGAACGGTTCGAAGTCGAACAGCTCGGGCGTGATGCGCCGCATCCGCACGGCTTCCGGGTCCCACTGCAGGTGGTGGTACATGCCGTGCTCGCCCGGGTCCGTCGCCGTCGCGAACGTCGGCCACACGGATCCCGTGAGCAGGTGGGCCGGAGAGTGGAACGTCTGCAGAGCGCTTCTCTCGAGCACGCCGCGCAGGTTTGGAAGCTCACCCGCCGAGGACTGGATGAAGCCGAGATCGGCCGCGTCGAGACCGATCATCGCGAGGCGGCGCGGGGCGGTCATATCGCGCGCACCGCCGGCTGTCCCTTGGCCGACGAGCGCTCGGCCGCTTCGAGCCAGCGCACGTTCTCCAATGCTTCGTCGAATCCCGGCGACAGGGGCTCGCCAGCGGCGACCGCGCGGACGAATGCCTGCAGGGCGCTCGCGATGCTGAAACGGGCCATCGATCGTCCACGTCGCACCGCCCGATAGACGAAGACGGCCGCGTCCTTGCACGCCGCCGCGAGCCTCGATGCGCGCCGTCCATCGGCCTCGAAGTGCAGCGCCATGTTCGGGTCGGCGAGCCGAAGGCGGCCACGGGGCCCCTCGACCGACAGGCGCTCGAAGGTTCGGGTCTCGTACGCGAGGTCGCAGGACGCCCTCGATCCGTCGGCGAAGAGGAGGTCGAGCTGGAGGTGATCGCCGGGCCAGCGCTCGCTCCGAATAGCGGCAGTCACGCGCTCCGGCCGTTCTCCGAGCACGTCCGCAGCAAGGTCGATCGCGTGGCTGCCGAGGTCGTGCAGGATCCCTCCGTCCTCACCGGAGAGCCGGTGCCTCGTCACCGTGGACCACGACAGGACGTCGACGTGAAGGACGTACTCCAGCCGGACGGGCCGTCCGACAGTCCCCGCTCGCACGCCGTCGCCCATGCGCCGATACGCCGGCCAGAAACGCCGATTGAAGTCGACCATGAGGCGCGCGGCGGAGTCCCCCCTCACGACCTCGCCGAGCTGACCGCAGAGGACGAACGGTTTCTCCATGAAGACCGCGAGCCCCCGGCGAGCCGCATCGTTCCAGACTTCGAGGTGCGAGGAGGGCGACGACGCCACGACGACGGCGTCGAGATTCGCGCGATCGAAAAGGGTCCGGTGATCCGGGTAGACCTCGACGGTGGGAAGGCGGGCCGACGCGGCGGCGCGGCTCGCCGGCAGGGGGTCCGCGATCCCGACGAGACTGGCGCCGTCCAGGGTGCGGAAGGCGGGCAGGTAGTAGTCCCGGGCCAGCCGCCCGAAACCGACGAGTCCGATCCGCAGCGGAGCTTCCCGCGCCGACATCTAAGTGGTCGCGCGGGCGAACGCGTGCCCGGTCCTCGCGCAGAGATACCCGAGTCCGCTCGCGAGGTAGTGCAGAAGGAGGAGCGGCACGGTCGCGACCGAAAACGCGAACCCGCGCTGGCGCCGGAAGAACGCCAGGAGCCTGCGATTCGCCAGGACGAGGCCGATCGTCGCGGCGGCGGCGACGGCGAGCATCTCGGGTCGGACGACGGAGAGCGGGAGAGCGGCCACTGCGAGGAGCGCGAGCAGGACGCTCACGCGCTGTCCGGCCTTCAGGTTCAGGTGGTCGAGGGACCGGCGCCGCTCCAGGATCAGCGCGGACCACGGAATCGCCCGGAGAAAGACGTCCGTTCGCAGAAACGAACCGAGCGTCCAGCGTTTCAGGTGCGTCACCCGCAAATCCTTGACGAGGAGAATGCGATGGCCGGCGTCGCGCAGGCGGTAACCGAGCTCGATGTCCTCGATCGACCGGCCGTAGCGGGTCGTGTCGAAGCCCCCCACGCTTTCGAAGACCGCGCGCCGGATCGCCCCGCAGCCCGCCCAGAAGGTCGAAGCCTCCGGCTCGCCCTGCTGGTGAACGAAGTGGTGCAGAAGGTTCCGAAATTGCGACACCATACCCGGCGCCCGCGGGGCATCGTCGTAGGAACCGAAGACCGCGTCGACGTCGGGGCGCTCACCAAAGAGGCGGGCCACGTGGCCGACCGTGTCCGGCCCCACGACGACGTCGGAGTCGACGAAGAGGAGGATTTCGCCGGAGGCCGCGCGCGCTCCGTGGTTCCGGGCGGCGCCCGCGCCCGAGTTTCGATCGAGCCGCAGTGCGCGAGCACCGAGGCGGGAGGCCACCGCCGACGTGTCGTCGCCGGACGCGTCGTCCACGACGATGATCTCGAGGGGAGCCTGGGCGGATGCGACGAGTGCCTCGAGGCACTCCGCCAGGCCGACGGCGTTCTCGTAAGCGGGTATGACGACCGAGACGCGCATTTTCATGCCGCCCGGCGCCTCCACAGAGCGCGCCCCTCGACCCATTCCCAGGCGAGCAGTCCCGGCACGCTGACGACGACCTCGCGCACGCGTGTCGCCAGCGACGTGGCCAGCGCCGCGTCCGGGGGCAGGCCGATGAGCGCCCCCAGAACCACGAAGCTCGCCTCCTGGATACCGAGCCCGGCCGGCACCGCAAAGACGATTCCGCCCGCGACCATGGCCAGGCTCTTGAGCGCGATCGCGTCGACGAGGGTGATCGGGTGGCCGAGAAGCCGCGCGGCGAGCCACACGTCGCCGGCGAGCGTCAGGCGTGAGAGAAGGCGGAGCACGCACGACGCGGCAATCCGACCCGGCCGGTAGAGCGAGCGAATCGCGCCGTCCAGATCGCTCGCGCGCTCGACCAGCCCGTCCCACTTCCGGTTGCGGGCGAAGCGGACGGCCTGCGAGGCGAGGAACGAGAACGCTCCGGCGCGCTGTACGAGCACGAGCAGCACGATCACGATCGCGAGGAGAGCGACCCCGATGATCGCGGCGCCGACCGAGCGGGAATCCTCGAGGGCGGGGAAAAGGGCAGCGATGCCGATCAGGGCGAGGAGAGGCAGGGTCGCCACCTGGACTGTCTTGTCGACAACGACCGAAGCGATGGCGTCGCGTGTTTTCGACGACCACCGCGCGAGCAGGCGAGCGCGGACGATCTCACCGCCGACGCCGGCAACCGGCAGGAGCACGTTGACCGACGTGCCGATCCAGAGCGCCGCGAGCGCGACGGTGAAGCGGGGGGCGTGTCCGGAGGGAAAGAGAAGCCTCCACGCCGCGGTGGCGAGCAGCAGGTGGGGGACCGCGAAGGCGGCAACGAGAAGGAGCTTCCAACCCGTCGAGGCGAGAAGGACGCCGACCGCATCGGCTCCCTGCCAGGCCACGAGCACGACGACGATCCCGAGACCGACGAGGAGCCCGATCCCGGAAGCGGACCGCAGGCGGGATCGGAGGGCTTCCTGGGTCATCGCGCCGCGCGACTCCGCAGAGTCTCCAGGGCAACGCGGGCACCCGGGATGTTGGGCTCCAGCCGGACTGCGGCTTCGAGGTGTTCGATCGCCTCGTCGGTCCGGCCTTGCTCGAGAAGAGCCTGCGCGAGGTTGAAGTGGGCGTAGGCGTGCCGGGGGTCGCTCTGGATCGCCTTCCGATACTGTTCGATCGCTCGATCGAACTCACGCCGGCTGGCAAACAGCAGGCCGAGGTTGCTGTGCGCGGCGGCGTACTTCGGATTGATCGCCACCGCCTTCTGATATTCCGTGATCGCCTCTTCCGTCCTCCCGCGACTCGCGAACGCGATCCCCAGGTTGTAGCGCGAATTCGCGTTGTGGGGCTCGAGGCGCACGGCCGTCATCAGGTGCTCGAGGCCCTCCGGACTCGGCCCGCGATTTTCGAGGTAGTTCCCGAGCCATACTCGGGCGCGCGGGTTCTCGGGCCGCTTCTTCACGATGTCGCTCCAGAACCCGAGCGTCGTTCGATAGACCTCGTTGCGCCGCACCGTCGTCACGGCGAGCGCGAGAACGACGGCGGCGACGACGGCCAGCCCGACTCCGGCCGAGGCGCCGAGCCGTCGCCGCAATTCATCCCCGGCAATGACGACAAGGGCAAGGACGGCCGCGAGCGGGAGGTACATGCGGCGTTCCGCCGCGACTTCGGCGACAAGGGGGCGGAAGCTCGAAGTCGGGGCGAGAACGAGGAAGAAGACGACACCGAGGAAAGCGAGCTTCTTCCGACGGAGCACGCCCCAGAGAGTCAGAGCAACGAGGGCGGCCACGATGAGGAGGAACGGCAGGACGTCTCCGATCGAATTCGCCAGCGGCCACCCGTCGTAGTCCGCGGCGAGTGCGTTCGGCCAGAAGGCCAGGCGGAGGTAGTGCACGATCACGCCGGACTGGGTGAGGCCGTACTCCCACGGCGTGACGTCGTCCCGGACGAATCCCGCCAGGGTCCGGCGGAAGCGCGTCGCAACAAGGAGCAGGCAGACGAGGAGCACGACCGCGAGGCCCGCGTACAGCCGCCAGTGCCGGCGGACTGCCTCGCGGATGGACTTCGACCAGAAGAGCGCGTCGAGAGCGAGAACGAGGATCGGCGCGACGACGGCGACTTCCTTGCTGCCCATCGCGAGCGCGAAGGCGAAGAGCGCGGACACCTCCCAGAGTCGGCCTTCCGGGGACTCGAAGGCGCGGATCGAGCAGTAGAGCGTGAGCAGACGTGAACAGTCCCATCAGGAGCTCGGTCCGCTGGACGGTGTAGTTGACGCTCTCCGTCAAGAGCGGGTGAACGACCCATAGAAGAGCGACGGCCGCCGCGAGGGGAAGCGCGCGACCCCGGTACCCGGTCTCCAGTTCCGGAGAGCCGAGCGTGCGGCGGGTAATTCCGAAGACAGCCAGCGCCGCGAAGACGTGGAGGGCCACGTTGACCGCGTGGTAGGAGGTCGGGTTCAGCCCGCCGACGGCGTAGTTGAAAGCGAGGGAGAGGTTGGAGACCGGGCGTCCGGCGACCGCAGTGCGTGGCGGCGGCGAAAGGACACCGGACGGCGGCCAGAGAGAGCGTATCGAGCGGTTCTCGGCGATGGCTTTGAGATCGTCCAGCACGAACGGTCCGCGGAACGCGTTCGAGTAGACGAGGACCCCCGCCACGGCCAGGAGGATCACGGCGAGGTACTCCGCGCGGAAAGCCGAGGTCCCCGGGCGTCGCCCGACCCCGCTGCGCGCGCCGGATGCGGAAGGCGGAAGCGACGCGCGCTCGCGCCGTGCGCTCTTCGACCGGGCGGCCTTACCCACCGGACCGCCGGCGGGCGACGCGGTTGTAGACGAGGCTCACGAGGTATCCGGCGACGAACCCGCACGCGAAGGCATAGGCGAAGCCGATGAGGCTCCCCACGAACGTGACCTCGTACCCGATGAAGAACTGGCGCAGGAGCCTCAAGTGCGGACCGACGACGCGACCGCCCTTCAGCACGAGCCAGTTCGTCGCGAGGAAGAGCCCGAGCCCCGCCACGAGCCCCCAGGCGAGCCCCTGCACGAGCGCCTCCAGCCGAAGGATTCTCACCGGGAGCGCGGTCGGCGTGTCTCTTTGTTCGGTCGTCATGCTCGGGCTACAGATAGTCCAGAACGCGCCGCAAGACTAACGACTCCGCGCGGCGGCGGATGACGGCGACGGAGAAGAGCGCGGCGGCATTCCGCGTCACCGCGACGAGCCATCCCATCGCAAAGCCGCCGAGCAGCCCGTAGACGAGTCCGAGCAGAGCGCCTCGGGGGCTCGCATCGTATCCGGGCAGGTACTGGGCGAGAAGACGGAGGTTTGGTCCGACGACCGGCCCGCCCTTCAGGACGAGCCAGAGGCTCGCGAATCCGAGGAACGCGGCGGCCAGCGCCCCGACCGCGACGCCGAAGGCGACGCGATCGAGCTTGGCGAATACGGGCGCCAGAACTCGATCGAGCCGGATCTCCTCGTGGTAATCGCCGTCGACGTTGACGCTCCAGACGTCGTTGCGCTCGCCGAACGCGACGTTGCGAACGGCGAGCATGCCGGTGAGCATGGCGTGGTCCTGGTTGTCGTACCGATGAAGGCCGTTGCGCCCGACCGTCTGAAGGTTCGTGAAGCCGGCGACGTATCCGCGCAGGACGTCGAGGTGACCGCGGTAGGAACTGTCGTAGACCGGGTATGCCTTCGGCACCCGCTGAACGCATCCGTCCACGACGTCCTCCGCGCGCGCGAGCCCGATCACCGCGATCTCTCGCGTTCCGAGGGCGATGAGCTCTTCGTCCGTGGCTCTCCACAGCTCGTCGCCCTCGGCGCAGAAATACTCCAGGCCGAGGCCCGTCTTGCTCGCGTCCGGGACCATCTCCGGGCTCCAGTTGCGGTAGTTCTGGATGCGGCCGACCTTCACGAGCGGGTCGTGGACGTAGATCCAGTTGTCCGGGAAAAGGTCGGCGCGGTTCACGATCAGACAAACGGTCAGGAAATCGCGATAGCGGAGCGCTCCCGCGGCCTCCAGGACCTCCGGGGGCGCCGGAGGGTGGAGTTTTGCCACGAGCTCGGTGATCGGCATGCTCGACACGAAGTCGGTGCCGTCGACCTCTTCCCGAACGCCGTTGTGCGTCGTGATCACGCTGGAAACCCGGCTGCCGTCGTGCTCGATTCGCACGACGTCGCGTTCCAGGTGGACCGCGCCGCCGGCTCCGACGATCGCGTCGCGCATGGTCTTCCACATCATCCCGGGTCCCAGTCGCGGATAGTCGAACTCTTCGATCAACGTCTTGATCGTCGTCTTACGGCGGAAGAACATGTTCAACACGGCGGTCCGGAGCGAAAGGTCCTTGATCCGCTGGGCGGCCCACTCGGCCTTGAGCTCGGAGCACGGCACACCCCAGACCTTCTCCGTGTAGGTCTTGAAGAACGTGAGGAAGAGCCGTCGCCCGAACCGATTGGTCACCCACTGCTCGAACGTGTCCTCTCTGGGGTAGCGGGAAGACCTGCCACTTCAAGTAGCTCGCGACGATCGCGATTGACTGCCAGAGACCGAGGCCGCGGAGCGCATTCCACGGCCGGAGGGGATACTGGAAGAAGCGGCCGCGATAGTAGATGCGGGAGAGGCGGGGGCGGCGAAGGAAACCGGGCCCGAGGACCGTGCGCCAGATCTTCGCGACCGAGGCGACCTTCGTGAAGAACCGGTGTCCTCCCATGTCGAAGTGAAAGCCCTTGTAAGCAGCCGTGCGCGCCAGGCCGCCGACGTCGCCGCTCTTCTCGAGCACGACGGCCGGCAGCCCGAGCCGGATCGCTTCGTATGCGGTCGTGAGTCCCGCGGGTCCGGCCCCGATCACGACGAGGCGCTTCGACCCCGGTTGGGTCGATGCCCCGATGGGGAGGCGTCCGCCCGATTCTTCGGCCCGTTCGACTGACATGCGTGGAGCGGATTGTAGAAGTGACGGAGATGGCGGGTCGGGCCGGGACTTTCCCGGGAAACGGTGCAACCACTTCGGCGCCAGCCGGGTTAAAGATCAGGAGGGGAAGTGGTTGCGACATTCCGTCACAGTTTGGCCTCTTGAACCGTTGTTTCGTCTTGCCTACTATTTCTTTTCAGAATGATCAACGAACTTGACGGCCGTATCCTGACGATTCTGCAGAAAAACGCCCGCACCTCGAATGCGGAGATCGCGCGGCAGGTCGGGCTCGCCCCGTCCGCCGTCTTCGAGCGCATCCGCAAGCTCGAAGAAAAGGGGGTTCTCCAGGGGTACCACGCGCGCATCGACCCGCACGCCGTCTCGCTCGCGCTCGTCGCTTTCATCTTCGTGCGGTCGAACGACCGGCCGGGCGGCGTGCAGACGGCGGAGCGCATTTCGAAGATCCCCGAAGTTCTCGAAGTGCACCACGTCGCCGGAGAGGACTGCTTCCTCGTGAAGGCGCGCGCGGCGGATCCCGAGGCCCTCGGACGGCTCCTGCGCGAAGAGCTCGGAAAGATCCCGACGATCACATCGACTCGAACGACGATCGTGCTCGAGACCGTCAAGGAGACCGCCGCGTTGCCGATTGCCATCGAAGAGGAAGCGCAGGCCGCCAGTGCCTGACGTCTCGACCGGCCTCCGACCGACCCGGGAAAGCTCCTCGCCGCGTTCGCCTCGGTGTACCTCATCTGGGGCTCGACGTACCTCGCGATCCGTTTCGCGATCGAGACGATGCCCCCTCACCTCATGGCGGCGGCGCGCTTTCTCGTTGCGGGCGCCATCCTCTACGTCTGGGCGCGCTGGCGCGGGGCACCGCGCCCGACGCTCGTGAACTGGCGGGCGGCGACCGTCGTCGGCGGATTCCTCCTGCTCGGGGGCAACGGCGCCGTCGTGTGGGCGGAAACGCGCGTCCCCTCGGGCCTCACCGCGCTTCTCGTCGCGATGGTCCCCATCTGGATGCTCGTTCTCGAGATGCTGCCGCGGCTCGGCGGAAGGAAGCCGCGCGCGCCCGTCGTACTCGGAATCGTCCTCGGGCTCCTCGGTCTCGCTGTGCTCGTCGCGCCTGGAAACCTCGCGGGCCGGGTCGATCTCCTCGGCGCCGGCGTCCTTCTGCTCGGCTGCCTCTCGTGGGCCTTCGGGTCGCTCTATTCGCGCGGCGCCGCGTTGCCGAAGTCCGGCTTCCTCGCAGCCGCGATGGAGATGGTGGCCGGCGGCTTCCTGCTCCTCGTCTTCGGGCTCATGACCGGTCAGGCCGGACAGGTCGCGGTGTCGGCGTTTTCCGCCCGCTCGCTCCTCGCGCTCGCCTACCTGATCGTGTTCGGCTCCCTCATCGGGTTCACGGCCTACATCTGGCTGCTCGGCGCGACGACGTCGGCGCGCGTTTCGACGTACGCGTATGTCAACCCCGTCGTCGCCGTTCTGCTCGGCTGGGCCTTCGCGAACGAGCCGATGTCCCTTCGCACCCTGATCGCCGCCGCCGTCATCATCGGCGCGGTGGCGCTCATCATCCGTTACGGGACGAGTCGCAAGGTCCCGGCTGCGGCTCTGCCGGAGAGGGCGCCGGAAGCGGATTCTCTCGATCGAAAGGCCGCGGGAGGTCGCGCTTGAAGGCTCCCGGGCCGGTCGACCTGCTCCTCCGCATCCTGGACGAGGCGTACGAGAAGAAGGCGTGGCACGGCCCGAACCTCAAGGGGACGCTGCGCGGGGTGAGCGTCCAGGAGGCGGTGTGGCGTCCCGCTCCCGACCGCCACAACGTGTGGGAGCTCGCACTGCACGCCGCCTACTGGAAATACGCCGGGTGGAGACGGCTGACGGGAGAGAAACGGGGAGCTTTCCCGGTGACGGGCAGCAACTGGTTTGCTCGTCCGGGACCCTCACCCCAACCCTCTCCCAGAGGGAGAGGGAGCGGATCGCCCACGGAGAAGGCGTGGCGCGCGGACCTCGCCCTGCTCGACGAGCAGCACCGCCGGTTCCGGAATGCCGTCGCGAAGATTCCCGCGCGGCAGCTCTCGGCGGTCTCTCGCGGGAGCAAGCACCGCATCGACACGCTCGTGTACGGAGTCGCGGCGCACGACGTGTACCACGCGGGGCAGATCCAGCTCGTCAAGCGTCTCTTCCGCGACCGCGTCGGAAAGGCCAGGCGTGGCTGAGGGCGCGGCGCCCGTCGCCTGCGGGCTGGCCGCCTTCGACGAGGTCTCGCGCGGCGAGCACCGCCGGCTCGCCGGTGAGCTTCTCGGCGCGATGACGGGCTCCGAGGAGCTCCCGAACGGCTACGCGCTGCGTTTTCCGGCGAAACCGTTCCTGTTCCTGCGGATCGCCCGCTGGATCGAGCTCGAGCGCGCTTGCTGTCCCTTCCTGACGATTCGCCTGGAGATCGAGCGGTCCACTCCGGCCTATCGCGTGGAGCTGACGGGACCGGATGGCACGAAGGACGTTCTTGAGAAGGAGCTGTTGCGCATTCCCATGGAGGTCCGCGGATGAACGCTCGCCGCTTCGTCGACGTCAGTCACCCGATCGAGGCCGGAATGGTGACGTACGAGGGGCTGCCGGCGCCCGTCGTTGCGGAGTTTCTCTCCCGCGACGCGTCGCGCGGGAAGTACACGGAGGGAACGACGTTCTCGATCGGGCGGGTCGAGATGGTCGCGAACACCGGGACGTACGTGGACGCGCCGTTCCACCGGTTCGAGAAGGGAGCCGACATGGCGGGGCTTCCGCTCGAGAGGCTCGCGGACCTCGACGGGGTCGTCGTGGATGCGACGAGCGCCGGACGCTCCGTCGGGCCCGAGCGGTTCGAAGGGTTCGATCTCGCCGATCGCGCCGTCCTCGTCCGAACTGGATGGAGCCGCCACTTTCGAACGCCCCAATACTTTCGCGACCACCCGTACCTGACCCGCGAAGCGGCGGAGCTCCTCGTGCGGGGAAGAGTCTCGCTCGTCGGCATCGACTCGCTGAACATCGACGACACCCGCGACGGCGCGCGCCCCGCGCACACGCTCCTCCTCGAGGCGGGAATCCCGATCGTCGAGCACCTCACGAACCTCGACCGCCTGCCCCCGTCCGGCTTCCGGTTCCACGCCGTCCCGGCCCCCTTCCGCGCGATGGGCAGCTTCCCGGTCCGGGCGTACGCGATCGTCTCCGAGGGTTAACGTCGCCTAACGTCGGAATTGACGGGAGCCGGGAGATCGTTCTCCCTGTCCGGAGGCGAACTTCTGAACACCGGGCGACCCCGACTTCTCGCGGCTCTCACGATCTTCGGCGTTCTCTCGGCCACGGGGTGCGCGCGGGCGCAGGGCGTCCCCGAGATCGCGCTCGAGCCCCTCGTCACGGGGCTCGCGCAGCCGACAGCGATCGCGCACGCCGGTGACGCGCGTCTTTTCCTCACCCTTCAGCGAGGGCGCATCGTCGTCTTCGAGAACGGCGCCGTCCGGGGGACGGCGTTCCTCGACGTCACTCCGCTCGTTTCCTGCTGCGGCGAGCGCGGTCTGCTCGGCCTCGCGTTCCACCCGCGGTACGCCGAGAACGGACTCTTCTTCGTGAACTACACGAACACGGGCGGGAACACCGTCGTCGCCCGTTACCGGGTCTCGGCGGCCGACCCGAACGTCGCCGACCCGTCGAGCGCAGTGATTCTCCTCACGATCGCGCAGCCGTTTGCGAACCACAACGGCGGCCACCTCGCGTTCGGTCCGGACGGTTATCTCTACATCGGCATGGGAGACGGAGGTTCCGCGAACGACCCCATGTGCGCGGGACAGCGCGACGACACCCTCCTCGGCAAGATCCTTCGGATCGACGTGGATTCGAACGCGGGAGCGGCGCCCTTCTACGGGATCCCGCCGGACAATCCGTTCGCGGCCCCGGGCGGCGCGCGAGACGAGATCTGGGCGAAGGGTCTTCGGAATCCGTGGCGCTTCTCGTTCGATCGGACGACGGGCGACCTCTACATCGGAGACGTCGGGCAGGGCTCGCGCGAGGAGATCGACTTCCAGCCGGCGGGGAGCGCCGGCGGCGAGAACTACGGCTGGAAGATGATGGAGGGGACGCTCTGCACGGGCGGCACCTCGGGCTGCCCTTCGGGCGTGCCGGCGTGCAACGCGCCGGGCCTCACGCTTCCGATCCTCGAGTATTCGCACTCGTCCGGCGACTGCTCGGTGACCGGGGGCTACGTCTATCGGGGCCGGCTCTACCCCCGATTCACCGGCACCTACTTCTACGGCGACTACTGCACGGGAAAGGTCTGGGGTGCGACGCCTTCCGGAAGCGGCTGGACGACCCGGCTCTTCGCTCAGCGCGCCTCGAACCTGACGACGTTCGGCGAGGACGCGTTAGGGGAGCTCTACCTCGCGACCGAAGCGGGCGTGCTCGCGCGCGTCGCGGATTCGAACCCGATGGCGCCGACGGTGACGGCCATGGAGCCGACATCGGGCAGCGCGCGGGGCGGTGACGTCGTCGTGTTCACCGGGAGCGGCTTCTCGATCGGCGCGGTCGTCACGTTCGGCGGAGTTCCGGGAACCGACGTGGCCGTCCTCGACTCGATTGCGACGCGCCTCACGGTCGTGACCCCCGCGCACGCGGCCGGCGCCGTGGAAGTCGTCGTCACCAACCCGGACGGCCGGAGCGTCACGGTCGCCGCCACGAGCTACACGTTTCTGCCGCTGACCCGCGTGACGCCGCGCGACTCGCCCCGCACCGTCACTCGGCCCTGACCCCTATCCGGTCTGGCCCTCCGAGTGGCGGCCCCAGAGCAGGAACACAACGGCAGAGAGAAGCGCCAGCACGACGCCGTAGGCGGCCGCGGCGCCGGTTTCCTGCAGGCGGAGCGAGGAGAGGATCTCGATCGAGATCGGGCGCGTCTCGTACGTATAGAGGACGATCGAGATCACGAAATCTCCCAGAGCGGTCAGGAACGCGAGGCTCGCGCCCGCGGCGATCGCCGGCGCGGTCAGGGGCAGATCGACGCGCCAGAGCCGGCGCCACTTCCCGGCTCCGAGCGACGCGGCGGCCTCGTCGAGAGCGGGGTCGAGCTGGCGGAATCCGGCAAACGAGGCCCGGCCCGTCAGCGGCAGGTTCCTCACCATGTATCCGAGCGGGAGGATCGCCGCCGTCCCGACGAGGATGAACCGGCCGAGCCACGGCGCGTGAACGCTGAACGCCGCGGATAAGGCGACCGCGAAGACGGTGCCCGGAAGCGCCCACGGAATCGAGAGCAGCGTTTCGAGGATTCCGCCGAGGCGCGTCCGTCCGCGTACGGCGAGCCGCGCCGCGGCGAACCCGAGGACGAGCGCTCCCGCCGTCGCGACGATGGCCATCCAGAGGGAGTTCACGAGCGGGCGGAGCCGCTCCGTTTCCGTCACGAGCGAGACGTAGTTCGCGACGTTCAGAACGGGAGGAAGGATCTCGATGGTCCACGTCCCGCGCGGGACGAGTGACACCAGAACGAGCGTCGCGTGCGGCAGGAGCAGGACGATCGCGAGACCCCACCCGAAAGCGGCGGCGACCCACCGCGACCGCCCGAGTTTCTTCCTCGCGGGCGCGACGCCCCGGCCGCCCCCCGCCACGACGCGCCCCTTTTCGCTCCGCTGAAGCAGAGCCAGGCCGACGAGCGCGACGGCGGCGAGCGTGACCGTCTCGACCATCGCCATCGCGATGTCGCCGTTCAACTTCGACGCGACGATCTGGGTCGTCATCACCCGGAAGCCGCCCCCGAAGACGTACGGCGCGGAGAAGGATGCGAGCGACGTCATGAACGTGAGGAGCGCGGCAGCGGTCAGAACGGGCCGGAGAAGCGGCAGCGTGACGCGCGTGAGCACCTTGCGCCGGCTCGCGCCGAGCCCGGCTGCGGCCTCGAGAAGGGAGCCGTCCAGCCGGGCGAGGCCTGCCCGCGTGAACAGGTAGAAGTAGACGTACATCGTGTACGCGTGCACGAGGAGAACCGCGACGGGGCCGGAAAGCCGCCACGGAGACTCTTCGAGCCGCAGGAGCGCCTGCAGCGCGCGCGCGACGAAACCGCTTTCGCCGTAGAGGAAAAGGAACGCGATCACGCCGACGAGCGGCGGCAGCACGACGGGGAGCGCGACGAGCGTGCCGAGGAAGCGGCGCCCCGGGAACTCGTTCCGCTCGAAGAGGAATGCGAGGGGTACACCGATCGCGGCGGCGAGCGCGACCGTCGCGATCGAGATCCAGAGGCTCGCCCACAGAGCCGCCCACTCCTGCGGGCGGCTCGCGAATTCCTCGAAGTGGCGGAGCGTCCACCGTGGGGCCTCGAGCGCTTCCGCGAGAGTGACGAGAAGCGGCCAGCCCACGAGCCACAGGAGGAGGAGAGCGAGCAGCCCCGCGGAGAGGTTGCGGCTGCGCGGCGCGTTCACTCGGACTCCGGGGCGTACGCCCGCGGGAGCGGGCCGTCGGGCAGCGGGGAGACGAACACTTTCCATCCGGCCCTGGCCGCCTCGGCGGGAGCGAGGACTTCCACCTCGCCGTTCCCTTCGAGCGCGACAGCGAAGTAGGTGTCCCGCCCCGCGAATCGCGGCTCGACGACAGTGCCTTCGGCGCCGGCTTCATCGCGCGCTGTCGCGAACCGGAGCGCCTCCGGGCGCACGACGACGTCCACCGCCGCGCCGTCGAGAAGGTCCCAGTCGGCGGTCGCCCGCCACGCCGCTCCGCCCGGGAGCCGCACGCGTCCGCCGGCTTTCTCCCAGGTTCCGGTGAGGACGCTCGAGCGCCCGATGAACGCGGCGGCGAATCGCGTCGCGGGGGAGCCGTAGAGCTCCGGCGCGCTTCCCACCTGCTCGAGCCGCCCCGCGTGCATGAGCGCGACGCGGTCCCCGAGCTCGAACGCCTCCTCCTGCTCGTGCGTGACGAAGAGCGTCGTGATTCCGGCGGCGCGGATGATCCGCTTCAACTCCCGGCGCGTGCGACCGCGGAGAGACGGATCGAGGTTCGAGAGCGGCTCGTCCAGGAGCAGCACGCGCGGCTCCGGAGCGAGCGCCCGAGCGAGCGCGACCCGCTGCTGCTGGCCGCCCGAGATCTCTGTGACCTTGCGGTTTTCGAAGCCCGCGAGGTCGACCGACTCGAGCGCGCGAGCCACCCGATCACGACGGTCCGCTGCGGAACTGGTGCCGAGGCCGAAGGCGACGTTCTCGCCGACGGTCATGTGCGGGAAGAGCGCATAGTGCTGGAAGACGATCCCGAAGCGGCGGCGCTCGGGTGGGAGCAGGGTGACGTCTTCTCCGTCGACGATCACGCGTCCCGCGTCGGGGGCCTCGAATCCGGCCACAGTTCGGAGCACCGTCGTCTTGCCGCTCCCGGAGGGGCCGAGAAGCGCGAGGATCTCGCTCCTGCCGATCGAGAGCGACACGTCACGCGTGACGTGCAGCCCCCCGAAGTTCTTTTCGAGGTGTTCGAGGACGAGGAAGTCACCCACCCTCTCCGCCGACGGCGGAAGGGTCGGGGTGAACGGCCCGCTCACTCCGCCTTGCCCTTGGCCCGCACTTCGCGGTCCCAGCGCGACATCCAGGCCGGCCCTTCGCGCCCGATTCGCTCCCAGTCGATCTTCGCCGGCACGAGCGCCTTCTCGACGCCGCGCGCCCACTCCGGAAGCTCTTCCGCTGGGATGTCCGTGCGCGCCGGCAGCCGGTACGCTTTCGCCGCCGCGAGCTCCTGCGCCTCCGGGCTGCCGAGCCACTCGATGAGCGCTTTCGCCTCGACCGGGTGCTTCGCGCCGCGCACGAGACCGATCGCGTCGTCGATGACGGGAGTCCCGCTCGCCGGGAACGTGTACCCGAGCGGACCGCGCGCGCTTTCGAAGAGCGTGTCGGGCAGGTCCCACACGGTCACCAGGCCTTCCCGCCGCACGAGCTTCTCCAGGAGGATCGATGGGTTGAAAACGTACTCCTTCGTCTGAGCATCGAGCCGGCGGAGCCACTCGAGGCCGCTCTCGATC
This sequence comes from uncultured Acidobacteriota bacterium, assembly GCA_963832145.1. Classification (GTDB taxonomy): domain Bacteria; phylum Acidobacteriota; class Thermoanaerobaculia; order UBA5066; family Gp7-AA6; genus Gp7-AA6. The sequence continues at coordinate 196,957 of CAWHTA010000007.1, read as the reverse complement.
GATCCGGTGCGCTCGATCGAACGCAGGAGGATCGTTCCCCACACCGCGCGCATCGTCCCGGAGGCGAGCGGGTCCCGGATCAGGATCTTTCCCTTCCATCGCGGATCGAGCAGGTCCTCCCAGTCGCGCGGGACTTCCGCCGGCGTGACGACCGAGTTGTTGTAGACGATGACGACCGGAGTGCGGTAGAGCCCGAAGTAGAGCTTCTGCGGGTGACGGCTCTCCGGAGGAATCGAGCCGGCCCACGACGGCTCGAACGGCTCGAGCAGTCCGTCGCGTGCCCCGTTGGCGAAAACGAGGTTCGGTCCGCCGAACCAGACGTCGGCGCCCGGGTTCGCCTTTTCCGCGCGGATGCGGTCGTAAACGTCCTGCGAGCCCATGTCGAGCCAGCGGACGTCGACACCGGGGTTTTTCGCCTCGTACGTTTTCTCGACGAGCGTCAGGAGGTCGCGCCCGTGCGGGGAATAGAGGACGACGGGGGTGCGCGCGTCCGAGCGGCAGCCGGCGAGTGCGAGCGCGAGCGCGAGCAACAGGATCGTCCGGCGAGCGCGTTCGATTCTCACTTCGTTTCCGCCGGGATGCTAACAGCCCCGTGCACGCATCTTGCTGCGGTTCTCGCGGAGGTCCTTCATGCCGGAAAAGAAGACGATCGAGCGAGCCCGCCGCGACAAGCGGCAGGGGAAAGCGCCGAGTACGCAGGCCGGAGAGTTCGTGCGCGAAGAGATCGAGCACGTGCGGGAAGGAAAGCACGGCGCGCGGTCGACGAAGCAGGTGATCGCGATCGGGCTGTCGAAAGCGCGCCGCGCGGGAGTCCGTCTGCCGGCTCCCAGGAAAGGAACGGTAAAGGCGGCGACCCGCAAGTCCGCCGCGAGCGCGACGCGAAACGGGGGGCGCAAGCCATCACCCGGGCGCTCCCGGGGCAGCCTCAAGAAGTTGAAGCGAGAACCGAGGAAGGCAGCCTCGAGCGTTGCCCTTTCCCGCCAGGCTCGAGCGGCGGCCCGCCGGCGGTCGGCGGCCGCCCGGTCGCGCGCGGCGAAGAAAGCCGCGCGCACGCGCAAATCCCGACCGACGAAGAGGAAGTAGGAACCACTCCGGGCGGACCGACGGACCGCCGTAGAATTCGACCCGTTCATGGCGACGAAGGCGAAAAAGGCGAACAAGACACCGCTCCAGGGCGACCGCAAGCGCACCGACCGGAGCTTGGAGGCCGAGCGGTTCGCGACGGACCGTTTTGCGAAGGAGTCCGGCAAAGCGATGCAGCGGAAAGCGGACGTCGTTCGCCGCAGTGACCGGGATGCGGCCGACCGCGACGTCTCCCGCGGGCGAAAGACGGCCGACGCCGAGCGGGCTCGCGCTTCGAGGAAGAAACGCTCGCGCGAAATCGAAGCGGAGCGACGGCTCGCCGCCAAGGCTCTCGAAAGGGAAAGACGGCTCGCGGATGAGGCTCTGGCGCGACAGCGGCGCCGCTCCGATTCGGTGATCCGGAAAGAGGGAGAAAAACGCCGCGAGACGGAAAAGAAACTCTTCGGGCGAGAACGGCTGAAGACCGATCGACACCTCGGAGAAGAGCGCGGCCGCACGGATGAGGCTTTCCGGGCCGCGGAACGCCGTCTGGGTCTGGCCACGACGGCCCACGAGAGGTCGGACGCCGCAGTCGAGCTCCGCGACGAGTTCCTCGCGATCCTGAGCCACGATCTGAGAAGCCCCTTGAACGTCATCGCGATCAACGCGGCGCGAGTCGGACAGATGGTCCCCGAGGGTAAGGGCGCTCCACAGATCCGGGAGCTCTGCACTCAGATCGAAGCATCGGTGAAGAGGATCGGCCACATGGTCGACGATCTGCTCGACGCCGAGCGGATGGCGCTCGGCCACCTCCGCCTCCCGAAGACGGTCGGGGACCTGCGGGACGTGGCGCGCAAGTCCGTCCTGCTGGTGGAGCCCCTGCTCTCGGCGCAGGAGTTGTCGCTTCAGGTCGCGTTGCCCGAGTTTCCGGTCCCGGCGGCATTCGATCGCGACCGGATTCAGCAGGTTCTGCTGAACCTCCTGGGAAACGCGGTCAAGTTCACTCCGCGGGGCGGGAAGATCTGGCTCGGAATGGAACTGCGCAACGGTTTCGTGCGCGTGACCGTGTCGGATACCGGACCGGGGGTCCCGCCCCCCCACAGGAAACGCATCTTCCGGCGGTTCACCCAGGCCGCGAGGGGGAAGGGGGGCGCGGGTCTCGGCCTCTACATCGCGCACCGCATCGTCGAAGCGCACGGGGGAAAGATCGGGGTGGAATCGCGGACGGGCATGGGAAGCACGTTCTTTTTTACGCTGCCGGCGGCGAAGGCGAAGGCGCCGGCGAGCGCGCGGCGCAACCGGCGGATCGAACCGGATGGAGGTGCATCGTGAGCAAGGTCAAACCGATTCCCGAGGGGTACCACACCGTAACTCCGTATCTCTGCTGCAAGGACGCGGCGGCGGCGATCGAGTTCTACAAGAAAGCGTTCGGCGCGAAGGAAGTGATGCGCATGGACAACGACGGTAAGGTCGGCCACGCGGAGCTCCAGATCGGCGACTCGCGCATCATGCTCGCCGACGAGTTCCCTGAGATGGGCTTCCTCTCTCCGAAGAGCGTCGGCGGCTCGCCGATCATGATTCACCTCTACGTCGAGGACGTCGACTCCACCGCGAACCGGGCGGTCTCCGCGGGCGCGAAAGTGACGCGGCCGATCGTCGATCAGTTCTACGGCGATCGCGGCGGCCAGCTCGAGGATCCGTTCGGCCACAAGTGGTACGTCTCGACGCACACCGAGGACCTCACGCCCGAAGAGATCGGCAAGCGCGCGGCGGCGGCCAAACCCGCGTCGTGAACCGGTCGGCGACGGGCGGACTCCTGCTCGTCGGCATCCTGACCTTTCCGCAGACGCTCGCGTGCGCGGAGCGGCGGTCGGGAAGCGCGCGGTTCACCGTGACGACGATCGCCGTCGGACGCCAGCCGAACGACGTCACTCTCGCCGATGTGGACCGGGACGGTCATCTCGACGTCGTGACCGCGAACATCGGGAGCCGCGACCTGTCCGTGCTCCGTGGCAACGGAAAGGGCGGGTTCATGCCGGCCACCGGCTCGCCGGTCCCCGTCGGAATCGCGGTGCACCTCGTCGTGGCGGGCGACTTCGACGGAGACGGCGCCCTCGATCTTGCGGTCACCGAGCACGATTCCAACGACGTCGTCCTGCTGAAGGGCAGCGGTCGGGGCGCGTTCGGGCCGATGGCCGGCTCGCCGGCGCGCGCGATCGATCGCGTCGCTCCGCACAACCACGGACTCGCGGCCGCCGACGTGAACGGTGACCGGATCCTCGACCTCGTCACGTCGAACAACAACGGGAACAGCGTCTCGGTCCTGCTGGGCGACGGCCGCGGCCGCTTCCGCGCCGCCGCCGGCTCTCCGTTTCCCGCGGGCCGCGCGCCTTATCCACACGCGGTCGCCGACGTCAACGGCGACGGCCGGCCGGACGTCGTCACTCCCGACGTCAACGGTCACACGGTTACGGTTCTGTTGGGAGACGGGCGCGGAGGCCTCGCGCCGGCGCGGGGGTCGCCGCTCCGCGTCGGGGAGCGGCCATATTTCGTGGCGGCCGCTGACTTGAACGGCGACGCACGACTCGACCTCGTCGTGAGCCACGACGACTCGGATGCGCTTTCGATCCTCGTCAACGACGGCACGGGACGGTTCGCGGCGCCCCGGCGCGTGGAGGCTGGCGGCCGCGCCTGGAAGGTCCGGGTGGCCGACTTCGACGGCGACGGGCGCAACGACCTCGCGATGGGCGTCCACCCCTCGTCGGTTTCGGTGCTGCGCGGGGACGGGCGCGGCGGCTTCGCGCCCGCGGCGGGCTCGCCGATCGCGGTCGGCCGGGGACCATGGGGAATCGCTGTCGGCGACGTCAATCGCGACGGGAAACCGGACCTCGTGACGGCCAACTCCGAGAGCAACGGCGTCTCGGTCCTCCTCGCGCGCTAGACCGGGGCGACTGTACCCGTGCGCTTGCCCCGGTTGTATAAGCTCCGCTGCGCCAAAACGGAGAAAAGGAACGTCATGAAAACAGCGAAGCTCGCCCTGCTTCTCGTTGTGCCGCTCTCCCTCGCGACCCTCCTCCTCCCGGCCGCTCCGACGATGGGACAGCGTCCGCCGGAGCCGGTGGCTCAGCCGACACCCGCCGTGCCGCCCGCGCCCACGCCGACGCCCGCGGCGACGCCGGTTGCGTCGGAACCGGCGAAGCCCGAGGAAAAGAAGTGGGACGTCGAGGCGCCCGCGTATCCGATGCCGCTCACGGCCGCGATCGACACGGACGAGGGGACGTGGATGAGCCTCGACGTGTCTCCCGACGGAAAGGAGATCGCCTTCGACCTGCTGGGCGACATCTACGCGATCCCGATCGGCGGAGGAGAGGCGCGGGCGCTCACTTCCGGCGTGTCGTGGGACATGCAGCCGCGCTACTCGCCGGATGGAAAGCGGATCGCGTTCACGTCCGACCGGTCGGGCGGGGACAACGTCTGGGTGATGGACCGGGACGGCTCACACGCGACGCAGGTGACCAAGGAGGACTTCCGCCTCCCCAACAGCCCGGTCTGGACGCCGGACGGCGACTTCCTCGCGGTGCGCAAGCACTTCACCGGCACGCGATCGCTCGGCGCCGGCGAGATCTGGCTCTATCACCGCTCGGGCGGCGAGGGGACGCAGATGGTCAAACGCTCGAACGAGCAGAAAGACCTGGGCGAGCCCGCGTTCTCCCCCGACGGGCGCTACCTCTTCTACAGCCAGGACGTCACACCGGGAAGGATCTTTCAGTACAACAAGAACCCGCACGAGCAGATCTACGCGATCCAGAGGCTCGACCGGGTGACCGGCCGAACCGACCGGTTCGTGCGCGGAGCGGGCGGCTCGATCCGCCCGACGCCGTCGCCGGACGGCAAGTCGCTCGCGTTCGTCCGCCGCGTTCGCTTCAAGACGGTGCTCTTCGTGAAGGACCTGGCGTCGGGCCACGAAACTCCCATCTTCGACGGCCTCGACCGCGACATGCAGGAGACGTGGGCGATCCACGGCGTGTACCCGTCGATGGGTTGGACCCCGGACAGCCGCGCGATCGTCGCGTGGGCGGGAGGAAAGATCCAGCGGATCGAACGAGACGGAGGGAAAGCGTCCGTCGTTCCCTTCCACGTCCGGGGGACGCGCAAGATGGCGCCTTCCGTACGGTTCGCGCGCCGGATCGCGCAGGACCGTTTTCCGGTACGCATGCTGCGCTGGGTGACGGTCTCCCCGAAAGGTGACCGGGTCGCGTACCAGGCGCTCGGCCGCATCTACGTGCGCGACCTGCCCGAGGGCACCCCGAGGCGGTTGACGAAACAGGGCGATCACTTCGAGATGTATCCCTCCTTTTCGCGCGACGGGCAGCGCGTCGTCTACTCCACTTGGGACGACGCGAAAGCGGGAGCGGTGCGAATCGCGCCGGCTTCGGGGGGCGAAGGACGGGTCGTGACGAGCGAGCCGGGTCTCTACCGCGAGGCCGTGTTCTCGCCCGACGGCGGGAAGGTCGTTTTTCGAAAGGATTCCGGGGGCGATCTGTTGACGCCCGACTGGGCGACCGAGACCGGGATCTACTGGTCACCCGCCGCGGGAGGGTCGGCGAAGCTCGTCTCGCGCGACGGCTTCGCGCCGCAGTTCGGAACGGGCAGCGACCGCGTGTACTTCACGAAGCTCGAAGAGACCGAGGGAAGCCGCGAGCAGCGCGAGGAGTCGAAGCGGGTCTTCGTTTCGGCCGCTCTCGACGGCGCGGATCTTCGCGAGCACTACGTGTCCGAGAACGCGACCGAGTATGCGATCTCGCCGGACGAGAAGTGGCTGGCGTTCCGCGAGCGCTACAACGCGTTCGTCACGCCGTTCGTCCGGACGGGCAAGCGGATCGACATCGGGCCGAAGACGAAGTCGCTCCCGATCGCGCGCGTCTCGAAGGACGCGGGCGAGTTCGTTCACTGGTCGGGAGATTCGCGCCGCCTCCACTGGTCGCTCGGCCCCGAGCTCTTCACGCGGGCGCTCCCGGAGACGTTCGCTTTCGTTCCCGGCGCGCCGGAGAAGCTTCCCGAGGCGCCGGCGACAGGCCGGAACGTCGGGTTCGAGGCGACGTCGGACGTTCCTTCGGGAACCCTTGCGTTCGTCGGGGGCCGCGTCGTGACGATGAAGGGCGGGTCCGAAGAGGTGATCGAGGACGGAGTCGTCGTCGTCGAGAAGAACCGCATCCGGGCCGTGGGCCCACGCGCGAGCGTCTCGATCCCCGCGGGCGCGCGCGCCGTGGACGTCTCGGGGAAGACGGTCCTGCCGGGGCTCGTCGACGCTCACTGGCATGGGGGCCAGGGCTCGGACGGCGTCATCCCGCAGCAGAACTGGTCCAACGACGCCGGCCTCGCGTTCGGCGTCACCACCGCGCACGACCCCTCCCACGACACCAACCAGTTCTTCGCGGCGAGCGAGCTGGCGCGCGCCGGCCTCGTCCGGGCGCCCCGGCTCTTCTCGACGGGGATCATCCTCTACGGCGCGGGCGGCGACGCGAAGGTGGAGATCGACAAGTTAGACGACGCGCGCGCGCACCTGAAACGCATGAAGGCGGCCGGCGCGTTCAGCGTCAAGAGCTACAACCAGCCGCGGCGCGACCAGCGGCAGCAGATCCTCGCCGCGGCGCGCGAGCTCGAGATGCTCGTCGTGCCGGAGGGCGGCTCGCTCTTCCAGCACAACATGAACATGGTGGTTGACGGCCACACCGGGATCGAGCACACGATCCCGGTCCCGAAGATCTACAAGGACGTCCTCCAGCTCTGGCCGGCGAACGGCGTCGGCTACACGCCGACGCTCCTCGTGGGGTACGGCGGCATCTGGGGCGAGAACTACTGGTATCAGCACACGAACGTCTGGGAGAACCCGAAACTCTCGAAGTTCGTCCCTCCCGAGGAGCTCGACGCGCGCGCGATGCGGCGCGTCATGGCCCCGGAGGAGGACTTCAACCACTTCAACATCGCGAAGATCGCCAACCAGCTCCACGACGCCGGCGTTCCCGTGCAGCTCGGCGCGCACGGGCAGCGCGAGGGTCTCGGCTCTCACTGGGAGCTCTGGATGTTCGTGCAGGGAGGGATGACGCCGCACGAGGCGCTCAAGGTCGGCACGTGGAACGGCGCGAAGTACCTCGGCCTCGACGCGGACATCGGGTCGCTCGAGGCGGGCAAGCTCGCCGACCTCATCGTGATCGACGGAAACCCGCTGACGGACATCCGTGAGAGCGAGAAGGTCCTCTTCACCGTCGTCAACGGCCGCCTCTACGACGCCACGACGATGAACCAGATGGGGAACCACCCGGCCGAGCGCCCGAAGTACTGGTGGGAGAGGAAGTGATGGGGTCAGGCGGGTAATTTGGCGGTACGCCGGTCGAACTACCTCTTTGCCTGCCTGACCCCGAGCCCCAGGAGGTTCGCGAAGAGACGATAGGCGCCGGGCACGCCGGCGGGCAGCTGGCGGAAGAAGGCGAGGCCCGTGTAGACGTACGTGCCCTTCCCGAGTTTCGCGACGAGGAGAGCGCCCTGCTGCTCGCTCTGCCCGGGGTCGGCCATCGAGAGCAGCGGCGTGTAGGCAGGGTCCCACTTGGCGGGGAAGTAGAGCCCGCGCTCCTGCACCCAACCCGCCCAGTCCGACTCGGAAATACGGTTGGGAGTCTGAAACACGGGGTTCGCCGGGTCGAGGATCCGCACGGGCGCGTTCTCGTCGGTCACGCGGCCGTGCGGGCGCGTGATCTCGATCGGATACGGGGCGAACTTCCCCTCCACGAACTGGTACTGCTGGTACTGGACGATGACGAGCCCGCCCGCCCGCGCGTAGTCGAGCACCCTTCCGTTCGCGCGCGCGAGCGCCGGGTCGGTCTCGTAGGCGCGGCTGCCGATCACGATGGCGCCGAAGCGGGAGAGGTCTCCGGTCTGGAGATCCTTCGGTGTGAGCAATTCGAGCGGAAACCCGATCGCGGCGATCGCTTCCGGAACCCGATCGGACGCACCCCGCACGTAGGCGACGCGGTTGACGGGAGGAATGCGGATATCCGCGGCGACGACTTCGACGCTCGATTTCTCCGGCATCGGGGTCGCGGGAACGTGCGGGTAGTCGAGGGCCTTGACGCTCGACGCGAAGCGCGTCCCGTCCTCGAGCACGGCGGAAACGCGGAACGTTCCGCGTCCGGCCGTGAACGGCTGGGGCGGCTTCAGCGTCACGTCGAGGTAACGCCTGTCGCCGCGGGACTCGAGCGTGAACGGAACCGGAGCGACCGGCGGCCAACCGGCGGGCGTCTCGACCTCGACGCGTCCGGAGAGCGGCTTCGAGGCGTTTCCGGTAAGCGTGACCTCGAGGCGCTTCCCGCCCTTGTGCGCCGCGGGCCACACGATCCGGTCCGGCTCGACAACGACTTCGACCGCGGACACGGCGCGGACGGGCCGCCGGATCTCGCCGAACGCCTGGTCGCGGAAGCGGTAGACGACCTCACGGGAGAGCGCGACCGGGGTTCCGCGGATCGAGAGCCGCACCGCCACAGAGAGAGCCGGGGGCTGGAAGGGCTCGCCGCGAACGGCCGCCGGCGTCTCGCTCCAGTCGTAGAGAGCGCCCACCATCGGTCTGCGCAGGAAGTACGGAACCGTCGGCGCCGCGGGGGGCGACGCCTTCCGGAGCCACTCGCCGAGCCCGTTCGAGGCGACGGCGCGCGGCGTGACGCCCCCTTCGCCCTTTGCCTCGCCGGGCGGCACCGCCACGGAGGTCCAGCCGTCCGGGCTCTCGAGCTCGACCGACTCCACGTTGACCGCCTGCGGCCCCGCGTTCCACACGCCCACGCGCACCTCGAGCGGGTCGCCCGGCCCCGCTGCCTCCCGGTCCGCTGTCGCGTCGATCGTCACCTCCGCAGCGGTGGCGAGGGCGGTCTCGGCGAGCCCGATCTTCTCGTCGAGGAACGCCGCGGTCGCGGCCTCTCCGGCGGAGGGAGTCGTCGAGAGAAGCGCCCGTGCCGCGCGAAGCTCCGTGAGGGCGCTCGCGATCGGCACCGCAGCCGACGGCAGAGTCGCCGGCGAGAGCTTCGCGCGCGTGGCGGTGACGAGCGCCTCCGCCTTGCGGAGCTTTTCCTCGATCCGCGCGCGCCGTGCGGAGTCGCCCACACCCTCGGCAATCGCTGTCAACCGCGTGTCGATGCCGTCGAAGAGAGCCTTCGAGGTCGGCCCTCCGGCGCCCGCGACCCAGGTCAAACGCGTGACGTTGGGGCCCGGCGGCTGGAGCGCTCCCATGTCCTGCGACCGGTGGTTGCTGCGGCTCGCCATCGCGATCTGGTGGTAGGAACGGCCCGTCAGCGGATCGACGACGCCCGTCGGGAGGACGAGGTTGGCCGCGTCCGGGTCGAAGTTGGATGATTGCCAGACCGCCCGGACCTTCCAGGGGAGAACTCCCTCGCGCACGAGCTCCGGATAGGAGGACGGGTCGAGAGAAAGGAGCGCTCGACCGATCACACCGGACGCCTGGTGCTGGCCGTGGCCGTCGGAGGGGGTGCCCGAGAAGACGACGCTCACGATCTGCGGACGGAAGCGGGCCACGACGCGAATGGCGTCCTCCTCGAGGATCTCCTTCGGCCACAACCGGAGCGTCTCCTCGAGCGATCGCGTAAACCCGAAGTCGTAGGCGCGCGTGAAGAACTGTCGGCCGCCGTCGATTCGGCGCGCCGCCTCGAGCTCCTGCGTGCGGAGAAGCCCGAGCGGAACGCCGAGCTCCGTGCCGAGCAGGTTCTGGCCCCCTTCGCCGCGCGTCAAGGAGAGGTACGCGACCTCGCCGCCCATCTCGCGGGAGACGAGCGTCAGGAGACGGTTGTCCTCGTCGTCGGGGTGAGCGGCGACGACGAGAAGCCGCTTGTGAACGGTGAGCTTCTGCAGCAGGCGGTCGAGGGCGACCAGGCCGCCGGACGCCGCCGGTTCGAGCGCGTAGCCGGGGGCGGGGGCGTTCTGCGGGCGCGCCGGCGCGAGACTGAGCAGGACGAGTACGAGGGCGAGCGCGGCTCTTCGCATCCGGAAGAGAAGTCTAAGACACACTCCTCTCGGTCGCTCCGAGGACGACCTCGATCGTGTGAGCGCCGCCGTCGTCGACGAGCGGGATCGCGCGCTCCGCCGGGTCGAGCTCCGCCCCGTCGACCGTGATTCGCGAGACGCCGTGCGTCGCCCCGTGCGGGTTCGACACGGCGAGCTCGTAGCGCGCCGAGTGATACCGGAATGTGATCGAGTAGCCGGGCCACGAGCGCGGGATGCAGGGGTCGACGTGCAGCGCGGCGCCGCGGAACCGGAAGCCGAGGATCCACTCCACTCCCGCGCGATACATCCAGCCCGCGGAGCCGGTGTACCAGGTCCACCCGCCTCTTCCAACGTGGGGCGGCTCGGCGTAGACGTCCGCCGCGGCGACGTACGGCTCGACCTTGTAGCGGTAGACGCCCGCGCGCGTCGCGGTGTGGTTGATCGGGTTCAGGATCGAGAACAGCTCTCCGGCCTTGTCGCCCTCGCCGAGCGCGGCGAACGCGATCAGCGCCCACAGGGCCGCATGGGTGTACTGCCCCCCGTTTTCCCGCACGCCCGGGAGATATCCCTTGATGTATCCGGGATCGAGCGGCGTCCGGTCGAACGGCGGTGTGAAGAGGAGAACGAGGCCGTCGCCTCGCCGGACGAGGTACTCCTCGACCGCCGCCATTGCCCGCGCGGCCCGCCGCGGCTCCGCCGCTCCCGAGATCACTCCCCAGGACTGCGCGATCGAGTCGATCCGGCACTCCTCGTTCGAGGCGGATCCGAGAGGGGTGCCGTCGTCGAAGTAGGCGCGCCGATACCAGTCGCCGTCCCACCCCGCCTTCTCGACGGCGATCTTCAGTCGTTCGACGTGCGCCCTCCACTTCTCCGCGCGAGCTGTCTCTCCGCGCTTCTCCGCGACCTTTGCGAACTCCCACAACGTCGTGTGGAAGAACCACGCGAGCCAGATGCTCTCGCCCTTCCCCTCGACTCCGACCCGGTTCATGCCGTCGTTCCAGTCGCCCGCGCCCATGAGCGGGAGACCGTGCGGCCCGACCCCGAGGCTCCGGTCGAGCGCGCGCGCGCAGTGCTCGAAGAGCGTGGCGGACTCGGGCGATACCTTCGGAAGGAAATAGCGTTCCTGCTCCTCCGGCTCGAGCGGGGCCCCGTCCAGGAAAGGAGCCGTTTCGTCGAGCACGGTCTCGTCGCCCGTGACCTCGAGGTAGTGAAGCGCGGCGTAGGGGAGCCAAACCAGGTCGTCGGACATCCGCGTGCGGACGCCGCGTCCCGACGGCGGGTGCCACCAGTGCTGCACATCGCCCTCCGGGAACTGGCGCGCCGCGCACGCGACGAGGTGTTCCCGCGTGATCTCGCGCGCGGAGACGGTGAGTGCCATGACGTCCTGGAGCTGGTCCCGGAAGCCGTAGGCGCCGCCGGCCTGGTAGAAGGCCGAGCGCGCGCGGACCCGGCACGAGAGCGACTGGTACAGGAGCCAGCGGTTGACGAGGACGTCGAGCGAGCGATCGGGCGTCCGCACCTGCAGCGCTCCCGCGATGTCTTCCCAGCCGACGAGCACCTCCCGCAGGACCGAGTCGAGGTTGGCGGCCCGGTAGCGGCGAACGAGGTCGCGGGCGTGCGCCTCGTTGTTCGCCTGCCCGAGGAAGAAGCGGAGCTCCACGCGTCCGCCGGGCGGCAGATCTACTGTGGTCTGAAGAGCGGCGCACGGGTCGAGCCCTGCCCCGACCCTTTTCGAGAGGACCGCGCCGCGTGCGAGCGCGGACGGCTCTTCGAGGTTGGCATTGCGCCCGAGGAACTCGGTGCGGTCCGCGGTCCACGCGGTCTGCGCTCCGCCGAGATCGGCGAACGCGGTCCGGCTCGCGAACTCCTCGTTCCACGGGTTGCGCGCGAAGATCGCGCCCGTTTCTCCGTCGAGGCTCGTCACGACGAACGGGGCCGCCCGGCTGCGCGACGCTCCGAGGACCCACTCGACGTACCCCGTCACGGAGAGGCGGCGCGGAACGCCCGACCGGTTCTCGATCGCCATCCGCGAGATCTTGATGGGGTCGTCCTCGGGCACGAACTGCACGAGGTCGAGCGCGATACCGTGGCTCTCGTGCTCGAATCGGCTGTAGCCCTGCCCGTGTCGCGCCACGTACGGCCAGTCTTCTCGGACGGGAAGCGCGGTCGGGCTCCAGACCTCTCCCGTGGCTTCGTCGCGGACGAGAAGCGCTTCGCCCGCCGGATCCGATACGGTGTCGTTCGACCACGGCGTCAGCTGGTTCTCGCGACTGTTGCCCGCCCACGTGAAGCCGGATCCGGACTCGGAGACCTGAAATCCGAAGTTGCGGTTGGCGATGACGTTGATCCACGGCGCCGGGGTCCACTGTCCGGCGCCGAGGATCGTGACGTACTCGCGGCCCTGCTCCGCGAAGCCGCCGAGCCCGTTGAAGAACTCGAGAGCGGGCCGCGGAGGCGCGATGTCGACCGCGGGCTGCACCGGTTTCACCGGCCGGGAAGGCCCGGTCGCCGGCTCGGTGCGCAGATGCCGCACGACCTGCTCGGCGAGCGTTCCGTGCCGGGAAAGGAGGACCGCGCGCGCGGCGGTCCGGAGGAAGTCGCGGTCTTCGGTCGAGAGCTGATCGGCGCGCAGGATGTAGATCGAGCCGCGAGCGGGGTGGTCTCCCTGGGAGCCGGCCTGTCCGGTTCGGACGAGCGCCTCGAGCGCCCCCTGGAGCTCCTGGCCGTACGAAACCCCCTGCTCGTTGACGATCACGAGGTCGACCGCGAGGCCTTTCATGTTCCAGTACTCGTGCGCCCGAAGGAGCTGGCGCACGATCTCGCGGTCTTCGGCAAAGTCGATCCGAACGAGCACGATCGGTAGGTCTCCGGAAATGCCGTGTCTCCAGAGAGCGGACTTCCCGAGTGTGTTTCGCTGGAGGACGTCCGTCGCCGGACGGAGAGACGGGTCGGAGTAGAGGATCCGGTTCGCGATCCGCTGAAAGAGGTGCGCCTCGTCCGCGTCGATGTTCAAGTGGCGCAGCTGCACCTGTGCCTGCGTCCACGCGAGCGTTGTCGTTCGCTCGAACGCGGCCGGGTCGCGGTACTTGTCCGCGAGCTTCAGGACGTCCTCCCGGGTATCGGCGACGGCCGTCGCAAACGTCACCCGGCCCGTGGCGCCCGGCTCGAGCTGGATCCGGCGGCGGAGCGAGATGATCGGGTCGAGAACGGAGCCGACCGTGTTGGAGAGGGGGCGGCCGTCGAGGATCGAGCCGGCGTTCCGGATCTGCCGGCCGCGCCCCAGGAAACGGGCCCGGTCCGTCTCGTACTGCACGCCTCCCACGGAAGAGCCCTCGACTGTCGAGACGTGAGCGGCCCAGATCCGCTTCTCCTCCGACGATCGCGGACGGCGCGTCGCGATCAGCGCTTCGAGCCGCGGGACGAACTCCGTCTCGATGAAGAGGTTCGAGAAGGCGGGATGCGCCTCGTCCGCGGCCTGGGGCGCGAGCACGACTTCCGCGTAAGACGTGATCTCGATCTGCCGCGGCCGCGTACCGAGGTTGGTGACCGACACCTGCCGGACCTCGGCGTCGTCCTCCGCGGAGACGACGACCTCGAGTGTCGTCGCTATCGCGCCGTCGCGGCGGCGGATCTCGACGCGGTCCTCGGAGTAGACCGCCTCGTAGCTCTCCGGCGCGACGCCGCTCGGCTGGTATCCCGCCGACCAGGTGAGCCCGCTTCGCGCGTCGCGGACGAAGACGTACGTGCCATACGGGTCGCGGGTCGTGTCCTCCCGCCAGCGGGTCACGTCGCGCTCGAGCCATCGGCTGTAACCGGAGCCGGCCGCCGTCATCATCACCGAGTACCGGCCGTTGGAAAGCAGGTGTGTTCGCGGGATGTGATCGTGGGGCGAGCCGAACCGGCGGAGCACGGGGAGGACGAAGTCTCGCACGTGCAGCTGGCTGCTCACCTCCTCCGCGCGGGGCCGCGCGACGGCTACGGTGCGCGGCGTGCGCTCCTGCAGGAGCAGCTCGGTCGCACGGACGATCGGCTCGGAGTGAAAGCGGTCGCGCATCACTTCGTCGAGGAGCGTGTTCGCGAGGGCGACGATCGCCATCCCCTGGTGATGCGCCATGTACGCTTTGACGACGGCGTGCGTCCGTCCGGCCGGGAGACGACCGGCCGTGTAGTCGAGCGCTTCGTAGTATCCGTAAGTGCCCAGGCCCCCCTCTGACGCGAGCCGCTCGAAGTTGCGGGCGGCAGCGACGGGATCGACCATCGCGGCGAGCGCCGTCGCGTAGGGCGCCACGACGTAGTTTTCGGTCAGGCCGCGCTTCAGACCGAGCCCGGCGACGCCGAAGTTCGAGTACTGGTAGGTCAGGTCGAGGTCTCGCGCGTTGAACGCTGCTTCCGATACGCCCCACGGTGCCCCGCGTTCCGCGCCGTACTCGATCTGCCGCGATACGACGAGCCGATTCGTCAGGTCGAAAAGGCTTCCCGTCGGCACGTTCAGGACGAGGTCGGGCATGAGGTACTCGAACATCGAGCCGGACCATGAAACGAGGACGGAGCCGGTGCCGACGGGCGTGAGCTGCCGCGCGAGGTGAAACCAGTGTGAGGCGGGGACGTCGCCCCGCGCGATTGCAATGAAGCTCGCGAGCCGCGCTTCGGAGGCGAGCATGTCGTAGAACCCGGGGTCGAGCCGCCCGTCGGAGACCCGGTATCCGATCGAGAAAAGTTTGCGCGACTCGTCGAAGAGGAAACGGAATTCGGTTCCTGCCGCGAGGGCGCCGGCCTCGCGCGCGATCGCCGTCAGCCGGCGCTCGAGCGAGGCGGCTGTCTCAAGGCACCTCTCGAGCGCGGCGCGCGCCCCGGGCGCCGTCCCCGGTTTCTCGAGTTCGGCCTCGCACAGCTCGGCCACCGCGGCGAGCGACGGGATGGGCACCTCTCCGGGCTCGGCTCCATTCCCGGCGACCCACGCGAGGGTCGCACCGAAGTCGCGCTCGTGGCTCGCGATCGCGGCGAGCGCCGCCTTTGCCCAGTAGTGGATGTCGAGGTAGGGCTGGACGGCCTGCTCGTGCGCGAGTGCCTCGGCCGCGTCCGCGAAGATCTCCGCCTTCTCCCGCATCGCACGGAGCCGTTCTCCCCACGCCGCAACCCCCTCGGGAGCGGGAGACAGGAGTCGTTCGACCTCCTGGAGGGCGCCCTCGAGCTCCCGCCGCGTGACCCCGCCGCTCCGCGAACCGGCCGCGATCGCCGCGAGCGCCTCGCGCGCGAGCACCAGGCTGTCGCCGATCCCGGTGAACGTCCGCGCGTCGAGCACGGGAGCCTCCAGCCGCTCGAGGCAGGCGTGCTCGAGGGCGATCAGGTGCCCGACGAGGTTCCCGCTGTCGACTGTCGAGACGTAGCGGGGCTCCAGCGGCTGGAGTCCTCTCGTTTCGTACCAGTTGTAAAGGTGCCCCCGGTAGCGTTCCAGGCGCGCGATCGACGCGAACGTGGCCTCGAGCCGGTCGACCATGTCCATCGTGCCGATCCAGGCGAAGTCGCGCGCGGCAACTGTCGAGAGCAGATAAAGCCCGATGTTCGTCGGCGACGTACGGTGCGCGACCACGGGCCTGGGGTCCTCCTGAAAGTTGTCGGGCGGAAGGGAGTTGTCCTCGGGGCCGACGAACTCCTCGAAGAACCGGAACGTCCTCCGAGCCGTGGACTGGAGCAGTTTCCGGTCCGGTACGGAGAGGGCTTCGACGTCGGACTCTCTCGGCGGCAGGCTCGCTCTCCACGCGATCCATGGCGAGAGGATCCAGAGCAGTACGAAGGGGAGCGCGATCGGCAACTGGCCTTTCGCCGCAACGACGGCGGCGCCCGCGAGGAGCGCGAGATACACGGCGCCGCGCATCCGGCGATAGAAGCCGGAGAGCTGAAAGTCGAGCCCGGCCGCGGCCTGCGCCGCCGGGACCCACTCGAGCAGCCGGCGCCGCGAGATGAGGACGCGGAAGAGAGTGCGGAGGATTGCGTCGCCCATCAGCCACGCCTGGTGCGCCAGGAGGACGACGACAAACGCCGCCTGCGAGAAGGACTGCGTGAAGTCGCGCGCGACGCCGCGCAGGTAGCTCCGCTTCGAGATGCCCCGCCGCCCGGGCACCAGCCCCGCAAGGATCGAAAAGAGTCCGGGAATCGCGAACGCCGCGAGGATCGCGGCCGTCCACACGCCCGCGGACACGCGGGGAAGCGTCCAGCCGGCGACGAGCGCGAGAAACGCGGAGGGGGCGACGAGCGACCGGCGGAGGTTGTCGAGGATCTTCCACCGCCCGATGGCCGGGATCGGATTTCGAGTGAGCCCGCGAGTGGCGTGGGGAGCCCACGGGGCGAGCCAGGGGAGGAGCTGCCAGTCGCCCCGGGCCCAGCGGTGCTGGCGCATCGCGGCGACTTCGTAGTGCGACGGGAACTGCTCGAAGAGCTCGATGTCCGTCACGAGGCCCGCGCGGGCGAAGAGGCCTTCGAAGAGGTCGTGGGAGAGGAGCGTGTCTTCCGGGATCCGCCCGCCGAGCGCCGTCTCGAACGCGTCGACGTCGTAGATCCCCTTGCCGGTGTAGATGCCCTCGGCGAAGAGGTCCTGGTAGACGTCCGAGACCGCAGCGGCGTACGGGTCGATGCCCGCCGGACCGGAGTGGACTCGCTGGTAGAGGGTGCCGTGTCCCGAGAGGGGCAGCGTGGGCATGACGCGCGGCTGGAGGACGGCGTACCCGTCGATGATGCGGGCGGCCTGCGGATCGAAGTGCGGGCGGTTGAGAGGATGCGCGATGGCGCCGACGAGCTTGCGGACGGCGCCGATCGGAAGCCGCGTGTCGGCATCGAGCGTGAGGATGTACCGCACCCGCTGCAGCGCCGATCGGTCGATCGCGTCGACCGGGAAGAATGTCGTCGGCTCGCCGGCCCGCAGGAGGCGGTTCAACTCGTTCAACTTGCCGCGCTTCCGCTCCCACCCGATCCACTTTCCTTCGCGGGCGTTCCAGAGCCGGCGTCGATGGAGGAAGAGGAACCGCCGCGCGCCGTCGGGAAGCCGTCCGTGACGTTCGTTCAGCTCGCCGATCGCCTCGCTCGCCGCGACGAAGAGCGGCTCGTCTTCGGGGGTGGATTCCTCCGCCGCGTCCGGCCAGTCCGACAGGAGCGCGAAGCGCAGTCCCGGGTCGGTGTTCGAGAGGTAGTGCACCTCGAGGCGCTCGGCGAGCTCGCGCACTTCCGACTCGTCGGTGAGGAGGGCGGGCACGACGACGAGCGTGTCCAGGTCTTCCGGGATCCCCTTCGCGAACTCGAGCTTGGGAAGGCGCCGCGGGCCGACGAGCTCCGTTACGTCGCGGTTGACGATCGCGACGGCGACGTCGGATGCCGGGATGAGCGCGAGAAGGGCGAGCACCGCGATCTCCCAGGGGGAGGCGCCCGCCGCCGCGGCGAGAGCGAGCGGAAGCGCGAGCAGGGTCGCCGTGGCGACGAGGATCGTGCCGACGTAGCCGGGCGTCGCAGCCGCAAAGTACGCCCGCCGGACCCACTGCGTGAGCGGAACGCGATAGCCGATCTCCTTCTCGAATGTCTGCCGGCCGCGCGAGATCAGGTAGTAACCGGGGTCCGCCTTGCGCTCTCCCGCGGGGTCGTTACCGGCGGTTTCCTTCGCCCGTCGGGCGCGCTCGGCGGCGCCGCGCGCGACCTCGATCTCGGAGACCGGAGACCTCCGCGAGATGTCCTCGACAGCGTGCCGGTAACGGTCGCGCGTCGGAAAGTCCATTTCGGCGACTCGCGTGCCCGAGCGGAGCGCCTCTTCGACGAGGCTGACGGACTCGAAGAACTCCGACCAGTCGACCGAGGAGATGAGCCGCATGCTCGTGATCACGTTGCGCACGGTGACGTGCGTGGCCACCTGCTCCTGGTGCTCCCTCCGAACGATGTCGTCCGGGGTCGAGCCCAGCTCCTCGATGCGCTTCGTCAGCCAGACGAGCGCCGGCGTCTGTTCGGGATCGAGCTCCCTCAGCCGCTGAAGCAGGTGGACCGCGAACGGAATCGAGAGGGGGCGCCGCTCGAACGACCGCAGCCGGCCCGCGAGCGCCTCCGGCGTCCGGGCGGGGCCGGGGCGGATCCCGAGCAGCGAGTCGGCGAAGGCGTCCGCCTCCTCGCGCGCGAGCCGGCGGCGGACGATCGACTGCGCGAGCCGTCGGAGGTTCTCGACGAGAACGACGCGAAGGGTGATCGCGACCGCCCAGAGCTCGCCCATCGTGAGCGGCTGCGTACGCTGGTAGGCGACGACGAAGCGGCGCAGGGTCTCCGGATCGAAACGGCTGTCGGTATGGGCGACGTAGAAAGCCGTCAGCGCATAGACCCGGGGATAGCCCTCGAGCGGACCGGCGTCGAGCTTCGGGAGCTCGCGGTAGAAGCGCTTCGGAAGGTCCTCGCGGATCTCGCGAAGCTGTTCCTCGACGATGTGGAAGTTGTCGACGAGCCACTCGGCGGCCGGAGAGATGGTCCGCTCTTCGCGGATCGCTTCGGCGACCGCGCGGTAGGACTCGAGGAGGATGCGGCCGTTCTCCTTCAGCCGGGTGAGAAGCGGGCGGCCTTTGCGGAAGCCGTGGGCGGCTCCGTGCTGCCGACCGAGCCTCTCGGCCGCCTCTTCGAGCCGCTCGGTCGAATAGAGCTCCGACCGAATCGGCTCGTCGCGGCCGGGAAAAGAGAGGACCGCAACGTCCGCTGGTTGCGCCGACATACGCTCGCGGGATGGACGCGCCCGCTTCCCGCCGTCGGGAGCGGAGACGCTACTTCCGGGAGGCCGCCTTACGGACGGCGCCCGCCGCGGCAAGAGCCGCCAGCAGGCCGGCGACGAACTCGACCTTCCGGGTGTTGTTCATGCCGTCCCACTCCCGCTTGACCCGGGAGATCGTCTTCTTCGAGCCCGCGGAGACTTTGCCGATCGTGCGGCGGGCGGCGGCCGTGCCCTCCTCGGAGAGGTCGGAGAGCTTCGCGCCGGCCTGGTTCGCCCTCTTCGCGAGGTCGTTCAGAAAAGCGTCGAGCCCGGTGGCTCTCGGAGCGCGGCGCCGGCTGCGGGTCGCCGGGCCCTTGCGGCGCTTCGTCGCCGTCGTGGTCTTACGGCGAGTCGTCGTCTTCTTGGCTCCGGCAGTCGTCTTGCGGCGCGCCGCGGTCCCGGCCTTACGGCGCGGGCGCGTGGTCCGCTTGCGGGCGGAACTCGAGCCTTCGCCCGCGGAGGAGGAAGCCCCGGCGGAAGTGTTTTCGGATTCGGTCACTCGAACCTCCTTGTCAAAAGCCAAAATCGAGCAGAAGCAAGATGCTCAGCAAGATGCGCGCCGCCGTTCAGCGTTCTCCCGCCGCCACGAAGACCGGCGTGATGTCCACCGGGATGTCCGTCAGCTTGGCGGTTACGGCGTCGATCTCCGGGGTCGCCTTGCCGTACTTCTCGAGAACTGCCTTCGCGCGGGCGTAGTCGCCCGTTGCCTCGATCATCAGGAGCTCGTTCGAAAGCGAGCGGACGGCCTCGCGGAACTTCGCCCGATCCGTGCGGAACCGCCCATCCGGCGTGGGCTCGATCGCTCCCTTTTCGCGGAACCAGTTCCACTGGACGGCGGTCCCGCGGCCGTGGGCTTCGTCGATCCCGAACCGCATGCTCCGGAACATGAGGCCCGTGTACGTGGAACCGAGCTGAACCTCGGAGACGTGGGTGAGCCACTTCTGATCGATCGCGAGGAGGAGGCTCCAGAGCCCCGCCACGTCCGCCTTCGCCTCCTCGATCGTGGAGTAAGTCTCCTTGAGGAGGAGCCGCGAGTCGACGTCCTTGCCGTCGGGGCCCTTGATGATCCCGGGTCCGATTCCGTGGGCGAGCTCGTGGAAGAGCGTGTGGTTGAAGTAGGCGTCGAACGAAACGTTCGGAACTTCCGCGGCCGCGAGCGTCCGCTCCGTGATCGGCCGTCCGCTCTGGCGGAACTTGGCATCCATGACGTTCTTCAGGAGGACCTTCTTCGAGCCCTTGGCCTCCCGGACGCGCTCGTCGTTCGGCAGGTTGAAAGCCGAGGTCTGCACGCCGCGCCGCGCGTCACCCGCCGTGTAGAGCTCCTGAACGACCTTGATCGGCGACTCGAACTTGCGGTTGAGCCTCTTGTGAGCCTCGGGGATCGGAAGGTTGCGCTCCATGTCCCGCAGGTGCCGGGCGTACACGGTGAGCTTGTCGGTCTCCGCGCGGTCGCGCACGGTGACGAAGGCCTCGAATGACGCCTTGTAGTTGAAGAGCTTGTCCTCGTAGACCTCGTAGGGCCCGATGACGACTTCGATGTCGGAGTCGAGGTCCATCCAGGCGATGTCCGACTCGTAGTAGTCATCGGAGAGGAACGCAGCCGCCCTCTTGGTCAGGTAGTTGCGCAGGCTCGCGTTCCCGGTGAGAGCGGCGGCCTCCCGGAGCTTCTGCGCGGCCGCTTCGAGCGCCGGTCCATAGGCCCGCGAGTAGGGGACCGCGACGAGCGCCGTTCCTTGCCGCCGGATCACCGTCGAGAGGCTCTCGAAAGCCGCCTTGTCCTGCGGGTGATCGGCGACCCACTTTTCGAACTCCTCTTTCGTCATGTCGGCCGGGTAGAAGCCCGCGCCCGGGGGCTTGCGCCGGTTCCCGATGAAAGGCTCGTTTTCCTTCAGCCGGTCCCAGGGTCCCTTGTGGACGTCGAAGAGAGCGAGCGCCCAGCCGGCCGCGGGGTTCTGTTGCCCGGCTCGACCCACGCGGTCCCGCAGCTCCGGGTTCTCGGCGGAGACCTGAACGAGAAAAATATCGTTCATGAACCGCGCGGCTTCCATGAGCTTTCCGACGGCCTGGGTCTCCTTCGCGTCGAGGAGGGAGCGGTCGAAATCGATCGGCGTGCGGGGGAGCTGGCTCAGCCGGTCGCGGATGTCGGGAGCGAACGTCAGGTCGGCGGCACCGGCCCCGCTCACCGGGCTCCCCGCCGGGCCCGGGGTCCCGCCCTCTTTTCCGCAGCCGGCGGCGCCGATCGCGCAAAGGAGGAGGACGGCGGGTCGGAATGTGCGCATCCCGTGGAATCTAGCATTTTCGTCGTGGCGTAGGTTTAGCATGGTGACGAGGCTGGACATGGCCCCTCCGGCAACCGACCTCGAGCGCTCCCTCGACCGCCGGGCGAGCGTCGCGCGATATCGCGCCAACCGGCGCCACACCGCGGAACTCTTCGACGTCGTCGCGCCGGAGGCGTACGAGTCGCGGCCGATCGAGCTGCGCAACCCGATCGTTTTCTACGAAGGGCACCTGCCGGCTTTCTCGGTCAACACGCTGCTGAAAAAGGGGCTCGGCCGGCCGGGGATCGACCCGCGGTTCGAGGTCCTCTTCGAAAGAGGAATCGATCCGGAGGATGAGTCGGCGGTGCCGGGCACGCCGTCCTGGCCGCAGCGGGAGGCGATTCGCGCGTATGGCCGCGCTGCGGACGACGCGATCGTGGCGGCGCTCGAGAACGACGACGTGGCTCGCGACGACAACCCCGTCCTGTCCGGCGGGCTCGCCGTCGAAACGATCCTCGAGCACGAGCGGATGCACCAGGAGACGCTCCTCTACATCTGGCACCGCCTTCCGTACGAACAGAAGCGCGCGCCCCGCGGAACAACGAGCCCGGTGTTCGGCGGAGAGCCGCCCGAGCGCCGCAGGGTCCGCGTGCCCGCAGGCCGCGCGACGCTCGGCGCGAAGCGCGGCGGGATCCCCTTCGGTTGGGACAACGAGTTCGAGGAGCTCGCTGTCGACGTCCCGGCGTTCGAAATGGATGTCCACGACGTGACGAACCGCGACTACCTCGAGTTCGTGCGGGCGGGCGGCTACGACCGGGAAGACCTCTGGTCCGAGGAGGGCTGGAGCTGGCGCACGGAGCACGGGGTGGACAAGCCGGCGTTCTGGGAGCGCCGCAACGGGGAGTTCCGCTGGCGCGGGATGTTCGAAGAGCTCCCGCTGCCGCCCGCGTGGCCTGTGTTCGTCAGCCACGCGGAGGCGTCGGCGTACGCGCGGTGGCGCGACTCGCGGCTGCCGACCGAGCCCGAGTTTCACCGCGCCGCGTATGGCACGCCGTCCGGAGCGGAGCGCGCGTTTCCCTGGGGCGACGAGCCGCCCGACCCGTCGCGCGCGAACTTCGACTTCGCGACGTGGGATCCGGTCCCCGTCGGCTCGTTCCCCGCCGGCGCGAGCGCGTGGGGAATCCTCGACCTCCTGGGCAACGGGTGGGAGTGGACGTCCACGGTCTTCGCGCCGTTTCCGGGCTTCGAGCCGATGCCGTCGTATCCCGTGTACTCCGCCGACTTCTTCGACGGCAAGCACTTCGTGATGAAGGGAGGATCCCTCGCAACCGGCGGCGAGCTTCTCCGCCGGAGCGTGCGGAACTGGTTCCGGGGGAACTATCCGTACGTCTATGCGACCTTCCGGACGGTGAAAGACTCCGGTTGATGTCCTCCACGGCGACGACCCCGACCTCCGAGCTGATCCGGGACTTCGCTCGCGAGGTTGCGCGGGACCTCGCCCTCGTCCCCAAACAGATCCAGTCGAAGTACCTCTACGACGCGCTCGGCTCGTCGCTCTTCGAGTCGATCTGCCGTCTGCCGTGGTATCGCATCACGCGGGCGGAAGAGCGCCTCCTGGCGCGGCGCGCCTCCGAGATGGTCGCACCGATGGCGGATCCCGTGACACTTCTCGAGCTCGGGTGCGGAAGCGGGGAGAAGGTCGCGCTCCTCGCGGAAGCGCTGCGCAACCGACACCGGCGCGTCGCGATTCACCTGATCGACATCTCGCCGACGGCGCTCGAGCTCTCGGAGCGGACGCTCGGAGCCCTCGAGCACGTCTCGGTCGTCGGCCACCGCACCACCTACGAAGAGGGTCTGCGACACGCCGCCCGCGATCGGCCCCCCCGCGGCGGCCTCCTCGTCCTCTTCCTCGGCTCGAACATCGGCAATTTCGACCCGCCCGCCTCGCAGGAGTTCCTCGCGGAGATCCGGCGCGCGCTCAACCCCGGCGACGGTCTGCTGCTCGGCGCGGACCTCGTGAAGCCGGTGGATCAGCTGATGCTCGCTTACGACGATCCGCTCGGGGTGACGGCGGCGTTCAACAAGAACGTGCTCGTCCGGATGAACCGCGAGCTGGAGGCGAACTTCGACCTCAAGGCGTTCGAGCACCGCGCCGTCTGGAACCCCATCGACCGCCGCGTCGAGATGCACCTCGTCTCGGTGCGGCCGCAGACTGTCGTGATTCCGCGGTCGGGCGTCGAGGTGAAGTTCGAGGACGGCGAGTCGATCTGGACGGAGAGCTCCTACAAGTACGAGCCCCAGGAGGTCGTCGAGCTCGTCTCCTCCGCCGGTTTCGCTGCCCAGGGTCAGTGGATCGACCCGGAGGCGCGCTTCGCCTTGACGTTGTTCGTAGCGGAGTAGGGATACGAGGTGGTTTGGTAGGATTCCCCGCGCCCGTGAGGAGATCTCCCGCCAGGAACCTTGCCCTGCTCTCGGTCCTCCTCTTTGCCGCTGCCCTTCACGTTCCCCTCCCGGCGGAGGAGCGCGTCGACCTCGACATGGTCACGCGGATCCGGCACGAGGGGTTCCGCAACTCGAAGGTCATGGAGACGGCGAGCGCGCTCACGGATCGAATCGGTTCCCGCCTGACCGGGTCGCCAGGGATGAAGAAGTCGAACGAGTGGACCCGGGACAAGCTCGCGGCGTGGGGACTCGCCAACGCGCACCTCGAGAGCTATCCGTTCGGCCGGGGCTGGAGCTACGAGTCCGCTTCGGTCCGGATGATCTCGCCGGACGCCGCGCCGCTCTCGGCGCTTCCCAAGGCCTGGAGCCCCGGCACGAACGGGTCGGTCCGTGGCCGTGCGATTCTCGCCAAGCTCACGACCCGGGAAGACCTCGAGAAGCAGAAGGGGAAGCTGAAGGGCCTGATCGTCCTGACGGACGAGATGAGAGAGGTCAAACCCCAGGAGAAGGGGACGCTCGAGCGCTATGACGATAAGGAGCTCGATGAGCTCGCGCAGTACGAGATCCCGACGGCGCGTTCGCCCTATGGCCCCGAGGAATTCCGCCGCCGCCGGGAGTTCCGCCGCGCTCTGAACGTCTTTCTCGAGGCGGAAAAGCCGCTCGCGGTGATCGACGCGGGGCGCCTCGATGCGGGGGCCTTTCACGTGCAGGGGGGCGGCTCCTGGCGCAAGGGGGAGCCTGTCGGCGTGCCCGCTCTCGTCATGGCGATCGAGCACTACGGGCGGATCGCGCGCCTCCTCGAAGCGGAGGAGCCGGTCGAGCTCGAGCTGGACGTCAAGGCCCGGTTCCACGACGACGATCCGATGGCCTACAACACAGTCGCCGAGATCCCCGGCTCCGACAGGGGCGGCGAGATCGTCATGCTCGGCGCGCACATGGACTCCTGGCACGGGGCGACCGGCGCGACCGACAACGCGGCCGGCGTCGCCGCCGCGATGGAGGCCGTCCGGATTCTGAAGGCTGTCGGAGCGAAGCCGCGGCGAACGATCCGGATCGCGCTCTGGAGCGGCGAGGAGCAGGGCCTGTACGGGTCGGAGAAGTACGTCCTGGAGCACTTCGCGTCGAAGCCGCTCCCGAAAGACCCGAAAGAGCGCGAGAACTTCTCGCTGCGGCGCTCGCCCGGCCCGCTCACCGTCAAGCCGGAGCACGCGAAGCTCTCGGCGTACTTCAACATGGACAACGGCACCGGCCGGATCCGCGGGATCTACGTCCAGGAGAACGCCGCGGTGGTCCCGATCTTCGAGGCCTGGCTCCAGCCCCTGAAGGACCTCGGCGCGACGACAGTGACGATGCGCAACACCCGCGGGACCGACCACGAGTCGTTCGACGCCGTGGGGCTGCCCGCGTTCCAGTTCATCCAGGACGACATCGAGTACAGCACTCGAACGCACCACACGAACCAGGATGTCTACGAGCGGCTGCAGAAAGACGACCTCATGCAGGCGTCGGTCGTCTTCGCGACGTTCGTGTGGAACGCGGCGATGCGCGACGCGAAGCTTCCGCGCAAGCCCATGCCGAAGGACGAGCCACGCCCGACGCCCGCGCCAACGCCCGCCCCGACACCCACCGCCCCGAATTGAGAACCGGACCCTTCGACCGAGAGGAACCCGATGAAAAAAGCCCTCGCCCTCCTTCTCTTACCTGCCCTCGCCGTCGCCGCGACGCCCGCCTCCGCCCCGGTCAGCGCCGCGGAGAAGGCGGCGGCGAAGGCGATCACCGAGGACGAAATCCGCGGTCACACGCGATTCCTCGGGTCGGACCTGCTCGAAGGGCGCGCTCCCGCCACGCGCGGAGACCGGCTCGCGCAGGAGTACATCCAGGCGCAGATGGAGTCTCTCGGGCTCGAGCCCGGCGCCCCCGAGGGAGGCTGGATCCAGAAGGTTCCCCTCGTCGGAATCGTGGGCAAGGTCCCGGAGAAGCTCGCGGTGTCGCGGGACGCGCGCAAGGCCGAGTTCACGAAGCTCGAGGACTACGTCGCGTTCTCGGGCACGCAGAAGCCGCAGTCGCAGGTGAACGCCGCCGAGATCGTCTTCGTCGGGTACGGGATCGTCGCGCCCGAATTCCAGTGGGACGACTACAAGGACGTGGACGTCAAGGGCAAGGTCCTCCTGATGATGAACAACGACCCGGAGGACGACCCGAAGACGTTCGCCGGAAAGACGCGGCTCTGGTACGGGCGGTGGGACTACAAGTATTCGATCGCGGCGCAGAAGGGCGCCGTCGGCGCGTTCATCATCCACACGCAGCCGTCCGCCGGGTATCCGTGGCAGGTCGTCCAGACCTCCTGGTCGCGGGAGCGCTTCGAGCTTCCCTACGAGGGCGAGCCGCGAGTCGAGATCAAGGGATGGTTCACCGAGGACGCGTCGAAGAAGATCGCCGCGCTCGGGGGGCAGGACCTCGACCGCCTCCGCGCGGGCGCGCTCAAGCGCGACTTCCGTCCGACGCCGCTGGGCGTGACCCTCTCGCTCGCGATCGAGAACACCGTCCAGACGAAGGAGAGCGGCAACGTCATCGGGAAGCTGCCGGGGAGCGACCCGCGCCTCGCGCGCGAAGCCGTCATCTACACGGCGCACCACGACCACCTCGGGATGAAGACGGACCCGAAGCCGGGAGAAGACGCGATCTTCAACGGGGCGCTCGACAACGCGTCCGGGGTCGCCGCGATGATCGCGATCGTGAAGGCGTTCGGTGAGCTCCCGAAGGCGCCGCGGCGCACCGTGTACTTCGCGGCCGTCACCGCGGAGGAGCAGGGGCTGCTGGGGTCCGAGTACCTCGCCCGTCACCCGCCGATCGAGCCCGGCCGGATCGCCGCGAACATCAACATCGACGGGGTCAGCATCTTCGGTCGCACGAAAGACCTCACGGTCATCGGTCTCGGCAAGTCGGAACTCGACAAGACGATCCTCGCGCTCGCGAAAATGCAGGGGCGGGTCGTCAAGCCGGACCAGTTCCCGGACCGCGGGTTCTTCTACCGCTCCGACCAGTTCAACCTCGCGAAGATCGGAGTGCCCGCCGCGTACTTCGACTCCGGCACCGACGTGATCGGCAAGCCCCCGGGCTGGGGCACGAAGGCGATCGAGGAGTGGGAGGCCAAGGATTACCACCAGCCCTCCGACCATCTGACGGATGCGTGGAACCTCGGCGGCGCCGTCGAGGACGCCCAGCTCGCTTTCTGGCTCGGCTCAAAGGTCGCCAACGCGGACCAGATGCCGAAGTGGACGCCGGGCGACGAGTTCGAGGCGGCGCGGAAGAAGGCGCTCGCGGAGTTACGCTAACGGAGATGAAACGGGCCGCGCTCGCTCTACTCTTTCTTCTCGTCGCGGCGGGAGCGGGCGCGCAGGGAACGAGCGGGTTCCACTGGGGACTCTTCGGCGGCGGGACGCTTCCCCAGGGAGACGCCGAGGACTCGTTCGACACGGGCTGGCACGGCGGGGGGCTCCTCGTCTTCAACCTTCCGGTGATCCCGGTGGGCCTGCGCGTGGACGCCGCGTACCACAAGCTCGACCCCGTGGACTCGGCGGTCTCCCCGGGCGACGCCGAGATCCTGGCGGCGACTGGAAACCTCACCGTCGGGTTCCGGCTCCTCGTGCTGAAGCCGTACGTCGTGGGCGGAGTGGGCTACTACCGGCTGAATTTTACCGACGAGTCGTTACCGTCGGCGTTCTCCGGGACGGAAAACGAGACCGGATGGAACGCGGGAGCGGGCGTCTCGTTCAGCGTGCGCAAAGGTCGACATCTTCGTCGAGGCGCGGTACCACAGCGTCTCGACGGAAGGGGAGAGCTTCAAGTTCGTGCCGGTGACGATCGGGCTCGCGTTCTAGACGCCGGCGCCCAACTTGTCATCCCGAGCGAAGCGAGGGATCTGTGTCCCTGTCGAGAGAGCCACAGATTCCTCGTCGCTTCGCTCCTCGGAATGACAGTAAGAAGGCTTCTCGGAATGACAGGGAAGGCGGCGGACTCGCGTTCTCGCGTCTAGCTCGCCGCCCGCTTCAAAAACGCGCACGAGGAGTGCCCGCGCCACGGCTGCGGCTCGGCGCCCGGCCGCGGCGGGGGAGTGAGCTCGGTGCCGCTTCACCGTGTGGGTCCACCGCTTCACTCCCTTCACGTCGTGCGCCTCCAGGTCGAGTACGCGCTCGTTGCACGCCCCGCGGAACCGAAGGATGCCGTAGTTGTGGAAGTCGTTGACGAGTGTTCCGGGCACGCGGAGCGGGTTCTCCTGCTCCTCCTTCGAAAGGTTCGTCGAGAGGCCGGCGGTCAAAGACGACGAGGTGAAGTCGTAGAGGGGATAGGAACCGTCGGGTGTCACGCGGAGGAGCTCGGTCATGTGCCGGTCGCCCGAGAGGAAGACGACGCCCCGGATGCGGTTCTTCACGATGAAGTCGAGGAGCTCCTTCTGGTCCGGATAGTGGGCGAAGCTGTCGTCGCGGGTGTTCGAGTTCAGTACCTGGCTGCCGTTGACGACGATCTTGAACGGCGCCCGGCTGTAGTGGAGGTAGTGCTTGAGCCAGCGGAGCTGCTCCTTTCCGAGCATCGTCTTCCCCGGCTCGTCCGGGAGCGTCTCGGGCGTCCGGTAGTAACGGTCATCGAGCAGGAAGAAATCGATGTCCCCCCAGGAGAAGTACCCGAAGACGCCGGGAGTATCCGGCGTCCCGTAGGACGGATTCGCCCAGTACGACTGGAAGATGTCGAGGCTCTCTTTCGCGAACCGGATGAACCAGAACGCGTTGTTCGGCCCGAAGTCGTGGTCGTCCCACGTCGCGTAGTGGCGCGCCGCGCCCAGCAGGGGCTGAAGCGCCGGCTCCTGGCGCGCGAGGGCGTAGCGGCGTCTCATCGCGGCCACGCTGCCGAAGTCGGGCTCCCGCAGGTAGACGTTGTCGCCGAGCCAGATCATGACGTCGGGTTTCATCGCGGCGATCTGCCGGAAGATCGCGGGGTCGGAGCCGTAGGGCTTGCCGGGACGGTCCGACTTCGTCTCGTTCGCGTAGAAGCAGGAGCCGATCGCGACGGTGAAGTCCGGCGGGTCGGTCCGGTACTGCCAGAACGTCTGGGTCCCGAAGGTGCCCTTCGTGTCGCCTCCCGCGAACTTCGCCGGGGCGCCGCCGATCAGGACCTCGTAGCCGTACCGCGTCCCGGGCTCCAGCCCGGACAGGACGAAGAAGGCGATGTGATCGGACTTCGGGTTCG
Source organism: uncultured Acidobacteriota bacterium (assembly GCA_963832145.1). Taxonomy (GTDB): domain Bacteria; phylum Acidobacteriota; class Thermoanaerobaculia; order UBA5066; family Gp7-AA6; genus Gp7-AA6. Next base: position 168,145 of record CAWHTA010000007.1, on the reverse strand, counting down.
CCGAGAGCGACGAGGTCGTCCGGCGGTCCGAAGTCTTCCCCTCCGGCCAGTACCGGAGCGCGACCTCCGCGGCCCCGGTCGTCTGGACCCACACGGTCGCTTCCGTCAGGTCGGCGTATCCGAGCATCGGTCCGGAGCGGATGGAAGCCCGGAGACGGGCCGCTTCGGGAGCGGCGAGAAGCGCGGCCGCGGCGAAGAGTGAGCAGAAAAAGAGAAGTTTTCGCATTAACGCGAATAGTAGCCCGCGCCCCTGTTTCGTGAACCCTGCTAATCTCTTTACGCGTTCTTCCGTAAACACTTTGCGAGGTGGGAACATGAAAGTCCGCGGGTTCTTGCTCTCGGTTCTCCTCTCCATCGGAGCCGCAACCCTTCTGGCGCAGGCGACTGGAACGACGACAGGCGACATCCGCGGGCGCGTCACCGACGAGTCCGGCTCCTCGCTCCCGGGCGTCGGCGTGTCCGCGACCGGGCAGGAAACGGGCCTCGTCCGGTCCGACACGTCCGGCGAGGACGGCTCGTTCGTCCTCCGGCTCCTGCCTCCCGGGGTGTACCGGGTGACGGCGATTCTGGCGGGCTTCCAGCCGGGCGAGCTTTCAAACATTCGAGTCACGATCGGCTCGTCGGCCAACGTCGAGTTTCGCCTGCGCATCGCCGCCGTGGCCGAGGCCGTCACGGTCATCGGCGAAGCGGACCTCATCGACCCGTCGTCGACGGACGTTTCGAAGACGATCGGCGAGACGAAGATCCGCAACCTGCCGATCAACCAGCGCAACTTCCTCGACTTCGCCGTGACGACGCCGGGCGTGACCGTCGAGCGGGGCCCGCAGTCGGGCGCCGCTTCCACGTCGGGGCTGTCGATCAACGGACAGAGCCCGCGCTACAACAACGTCGTCGTGGACGGCATGGACAACAACGACGAAGCGGTCGGTTCGGTCCGCTCGACCTTCTCCCAGGAGGCGGTCCAGGAGTTCCAGGTCATCCAGAGCCCCTTCTCGTCGGAGTACGGCCGCATGACCGGAGGGATCGTCAACATCGTCACCCGCTCCGGAACGAACGAGCTCCACGGCTCCGCGTTCTACTTCTTCCGGGACGACAGCCTGTCCGACGACAACTTCCTGACCGGGACGAAGACGACCTTCGAGCAGAACCAGTACGGCGCGAGCCTGGGCGGTCCCATCATGCGCGACCGGCTGTTCTTCTTCGGCGCGGCCGAGCGGCTCGACGTCTCTGACGCCAACGTCGTCACGATTTCGGACGACGCGGTCGCTCTCATCCGCGCGAGAGGCTTCGACGTGACGAACGGGGAAGTCCCGTTCGACCGTGACCGAAGCACGTACCTCCTGAAGCTCGACCTGCTCGCGGGCGCCAACCACGCCTTCGCCGTGCGTGGCAGCTACTCGGAGGAGTCCGACGAAAACCAGCAGACGTGGGGCGGGCTCGTCGCGAGGAGCGGCGGCGGCGTCCGGGACCTCGAGGACACCGCCATCGCCCTGACGGGCACCTCCATCCTGTCGTCCACGCTTTCGAACGAGCTGCGGCTCCTCTACGCCGACCGCTCGCACCAGCTCACGCCCCTCGACGAGGCGGGCGGCGTCGCGGTCACGATCCTCGGAGTCGCGACGTTCGGGACGCAGCGGTTCCTGCCGCAGCCCCGCGACACGCAGGTCTACCAGGTGTTCGACGCGATCTCGTTCTTCAGCGGGTCGAGCGCCTACAAGTTCGGCGTGGACTACTCGCACACCGACTTCGAGGGCAGCCTCCCCCTGAACTTCGCCGGGCTGTACCGGTTCGGCGCGCTTCCCGGGGGTCTCCCGGGTCTTCCCCCGACCGGGCTCACGGCCCTCCAGGCATTCGGCGCCGGCGTGCCCCAGGTGTTCGCGCAGGGATTCGGGGAGCCCGCCGGCAGCGGCGAGACCAACCACGTCGGGGCGTTCGCCCAGGGGGAGTGGCACTTCATGGACCGGCTGCTCCTGAGGCTCGGCCTGCGGTACGACTACGAGGACCCGATCGATCCGTTCCCGGAGGACACGGACAACTGGGCCCCGCGCTTGTCGTTCTCCTGGGACGGTGGCAAGACGTGGCGACTTCGCGGCGGCGCCGGCCGCTTCTACGGGATCGCTTCGCTCGGGCCGATGTTCGCCGTCGGGATCCAGGACGGCGTCAACGTGCGGACCATCATTCGGACGATCCAGGGCGGGCCCTCTCCGCTGGTACCCTGGCAGCTCCCGAACCGACGCTTCGGCAGCGCCGCGGAAGCGGGCACCGCCATCGTTCCCCTGACCGTTTTGCGGCCCGCCGGCTGCGAGGGCGCCGTGCCACCGAACCTCGACATCGAGGGCTGCGCGGAGTTCGACAGCGCCTACACCGATCAGGCCAACCTCGGCTTCGAGTTGGCGCTCGTCGACGAGCTTCTCTTCAACGTGGACTACCTCCACGCGCGCGGCAAGAACATCTTCACCGCGCGGAACATCAACCCGACCATCCCCGGCCTGACGCCGGTCCAAAACCCGCGACCGAACCCCGCGTTCTCCGACATCTACCGCTACGGCCCGGACGGCAACTCCTGGTACGACGGCGTGACCGCCGGGCTCCAGACGCGCATCGGCGGACCTTTCGAAGCGTCCTTCTTCTATACGTGGGCGGACGCGGAAGACGACTATGTGGACTGGCTGACCGAGTTCCAGCTCCAGGACACGTTGAACCCCGACGATGAGCGCGGACACTCGCTCCACGTGCCGGAGCACAAGGCCACCCTCTCCGCCGTGTACACGACGACAGTGGGCGAATACCCCTGGTGGGCGCGCGACTGGACGTTCGGGCTGATCGCGGACTACTCCGCGGGCCGGCCGTTCAACATCCTCGCGGGCGTCGACCGCAACGGCAACTCCGATCCGCTCTCGGACCGGCCCGTGGGAGTCGACCGCAACGCCGGCGAGCTCCCCGACTTCTTCGTCGTCGATGCGCGCGTCGCGCGGCGCATCCCCATCGGTCCGGTCGGGCTCGAAGCGATCTTCGAAGTGTTCAACCTGTTCAACCGCGAGAACGTGCTCGAGGTCAACAACGTGATCATCAGCCCCGACTTCGAACGCGCGACGCGGGTCGGGGACCCGCGGCGGATCCAGCTCGGGGCGCGGGTCACTTTCTGAAGAGGAGCTAAAACTCCGGCCGAGCCGGAAATAAGTCGACCCGAGCGGCGGGTTCCCGCGGGACCCGCCGCTCTTTCTTTATTCCTGAAACGAGCTCTTTGGGGGAGTCTTCGGCGGCACTTCCATTGCACCCGTTTCCGGTTCCCACGCGGTACGTGGGAAAAGGAGACAACCATGAAACGTCTGCAGATTGCTTGTTGCGCCGCCGTGATCGCGTGTCTCGCGGCAGTACACGCGCCGGCACAAACGGCCCCCGGCGTTCACGTCGGCGTGGCGGCCGGAACCGGATCGCCGGCCGGCGATACCCGTGACACGTTCGAGACCGGCTTCAACGGTTCCGCCTTCGTCAACTGGACGCCGTCGGCTTCTCCCGTCGGGCTCCGGGTCGAGGGGATGTACCACAACATGGGCGTCGAATCGCAGGCCAGCCCGGATACCGGTGACGCGGAGATCATCGCGGGTCTCGCCGGAGCGGTCATTGCCCCGAAGACCGGCACGGTCAAGCCGTACGCCGTCGCGGGAGGCGGCGCCTACAACGTCGACGTCGACCGGGTCGGCCTCGTCGGAACCGACGGCATGAACAGCACCGAGCTCGGTTGGAACGCGGGCGGCGGAGTGGCGTTCCCGCTCGGCAAGACGAACATCTTTGTCGAAGCCCGGTATCACAGCATCAACACCGAGGGGCCCGACGTGGAGCGCATCAAGCTCGTCCCGGTGACGGTCGGCATCACGTTCTAGGCGACCGATCGATTCGAAACGAACGGCGCCTCCGCCTTCGCGGGCGGGGGCGCCGTTCTGGTTTAATGGCGCCGCGTGACGACGACGCGCCGGTCCTTCCTTCACCTGACCGTTGCCTCGGCCGCCGCCCTGTCCTGCGGCAGCGCGTTCGCGGCGAAGCGCCGCAAGGTGGCGGCGGCTCCGTCGGCGTCTGCCCTCCCTCTCCTGAAGCCGCGCGCGCTCAAGCCGGGAGACACGGTGGGGCTCGTCGCGCCCGCCTCCTACACGTTCGACCTCTGGCGCCTGGACGATGCGGCGGCGCGCGTGCGCGCGATCGGCCTCGAGCCGAAGTTCGGAAAGAACGTGCGCGGGCGCCGCGGTTTCCTCGCCGGCACCGACGAGGAACGCGTCGCGGACCTGCACGACATGTTCGCCGACCGGTCCGTCTCCGCGATCTTTTCGCTCCAGGGGGGCTACGGCACGCCGCGCCTTCTCGACCGCCTCGACTACGACCTGATCCGCCGGAATCCCAAGATCCTGCTCGGCTTCTCGGACATCACGGGGCTGCACCTCGCGATCTCGAGGAAGAGCGGCCTCGTCACCTTCCACGGGCCGAACATGCTCGGGTCCCTGCCGCCGCGCACGCTCGAGTCGCTCAAGAAGGCCCTTTTCGTGGCCGAGCCGATCGGCGAAGTGACGAATCCCGAAGAGGCGGACCCGTTGAACGTGGAGTTTCCGTTGCGCACCGTGGCGCCCGGCGTCGCGCGCGGCCGGATGACCGGCGGGAACCTCACCCTCATCACCCACACGATGGGCACGCCCTACGAGATCGAGACGAAGGACCGGATCCTTCTCCTCGAGGACACGGGCGAGGCTCCTTATCGGATCGACCGCATGCTCGTCCAGCTCCGGCTCGCCGGGAAGCTCCAGTCCGCGGCGGGGATCGTCTTCGGGACGTGCACGGACTGCGCGCCCTCGCGCTCGAGCTTCGAGATCAGCCTCTCGCTTTCCGACGTGCTCCAGGAGCTCCTCGGGTCGCTCGGGAAACCCGTGCTCGCCGGGATCCTCTTCGGGCACACGAAGGAGAAGGCCATCATCCCGATCGGGGTGGAGGCGGAGCTCGACGCCGGCGCGAAAAAACTCACGATCGTCGAGGCCGCGACCATGGCGTGAAACGACATTGGAAGGAGACCCCGATGAAAAAGGCTGCGCTGCTCCTGGTCCTCTTTTCCACCGCCGCAAACGCGGAGACCCACCGGTTGAAGCCGACTACCGGTCATGCGACGTTCGCCGTCCGCCCGCCGATCTTGACCGTCCAGCCCGGCGACGTGCTCGAGAGCGAGAGCCTCTGGGGCGACTGGTACGAGCGGGAGGGCGGGAAGTGGCCGGGCGAGGTCGGACCGATCGCCATCGCCGGGGCGAAGCCGGGCGACACTCTCGTCGTCGAGATCCTGAAAGTCCTTCCGAACCGCGACACCGCCATTTCGACGCAGGGGCGGAACTTCGGCGCGCTCGTGCCCGACTCCGGCACGGCGATGCTGAACGAGCCGTTCCCCCGCGGGCGCTTCGTGTGGCGGCTCGACCGCGCTGCGATGACGGGAACTCTCGACATGCCGAAGAGCCGGATGAAGTCGATCACGGTGCCTCTCGCGCCGATGCTCGGGCGCGTGGCCGTGGCGCCCGAAGGGGAGGAGGCCTTCGACGGCCTCTGGCCCGGCCGGTTCGGCGGGAACATGGACACGCCCGACGTCCGGGAAGGCACGACTGTGTACCTGCCCGTCTTCCACGAGGGCGCGCTGTTCTACTTCGGGGACGGCCACGCCCTTCAGGGCGACGGCGAAGTGTGCGGCTCCGGCCTCGAGACGTCGATGGACGTCGCGTTCCGTTTCCGGCTGGTGAAGGGCAAGGCGATCCGCTGGCCGCGCCTGGAAGACGCGACCCACCTCATGGTTGCCGGCAGCGCACGCCCGCTCTCCGACGCGCTCCGGATCGCGTTCGTCGAGCTGATCGGCTGGCTCGTCGCCGAGTACGGGTTCGACAAGGCCGAGGCCTACCAGCTCGTCTCGCAGGTCGCGACAGCCCGGGTCGCGAACATGGTGGACCCGAACTACACAGTCGTCGCGAAGTTCCCGAAGAAGTTTCTCCCGCCGAAGTGACCACGGCGCGCGCGCCGCGGTCATCCCGAGGAGCGAAGCCACGAGGGATCCCCTCCTTGAAGCGCAGGGGGTCCTTCGCGGAGCCTGTCCTGAGCGGAAGGCGTCGGTCGAAGCGCAGGGGGTCCTTCGCTTCGCTCAGGATGACAGCCAGGGGCGAAGGGCTCAGGATGACAGCCAGGGGCGAAGGGCTCAGGATGATAACCAATAAGAAAAGGGCGGGGTTGCCCCCGCCCTCGAGATCCTCGAATCGATCGGTCTAGAAGTCGAACCTTGCGGCGACCTGCCAGGTCCGCGGGGTGCCGACGCCGTTTGACCGGAAGAAGTTGACATTGGGTGTTGCGCCGTTCGGGCCCCACGTGTTGCTCGGGTAGAACCGGTTCGCGCTGTCCGTGCAGTTGAAGCATTCGATTAGACCCGTGAGCTCTCCGGGACCGATCCGGAATCCCTTCGAGAGACGCATGTTCAGCGAGCGGAAATCGAGCTGGCGATAGCTGTTCCGGTCGAAGTGGTTGCCGTTCGGCGCCGTCGGCCGGTCCGTTCCCGGGACGCCGTCCTGGTTGACATCGGCGTTGACGATGGGATTGCGGGTCGAGCCGGTGTTGTAGACGTAGGTGCCCGAGATCCCGAGCCCCCAGAACGGGGTGTCCCACACGGCGCTCACTCCGCCTTTCCACCGCTGGTCGCGGGCGGAGTAGGCCCAGTTCAAGTCGAGGTTGTTGTAGTCCTCGGCCTGGATCCCGGAGAAGTTGCGCTCGTTCGAGTCGTTGTCGCGGTCCTTCGACCACGTCAGCCCCGCGTTCATGCTGAAGTTGTTCGTGAAGTGGCGCTGGAACTGGAGCGTCGCCGCGTAGTACTTGGACTCCGCGTCGGACTTGCTCGTGATGATCGTGCCGTAGAACGGGAAGGGCTGGGTCGCCGCGACGTTGTTGTAGCGGGGCAGCCCGTTGGTCGCCGTTGTTCCGTCGTACCGGCGGTTCAAGTCCGTCAGCCGCTGGAGCTGCTTGCCCCTCGCGTAGGTGAACTCGAGGGCCGCGGCCGTCCTCGCGGGAAGCTCACGCTCGAAACCGAGAGTGATGCGGTCCGTGTAAGGGTTGCGAAAGTTCGGGTCCACCGCGAAGACGCCGGGACGCACGGGGTTGGGGACCGCCGTGAAGTCGATGCGCTCGATTCCGACGGGGCTCCATGCGTCGCCCCACCCGGGGGAGAGAGGATCCGTCGGCGGGCCGGTCACGACGCCGCCTGACGCGGTCGCGTTGACCTGGTACTGGGTCGCCTGGATGCCGTTCGACGTGAAGGGCTGCACCCAGAGAAGGAGCGGTGTGCGGCTCCAGAAGCGCCCGGCGGAGAGACGCACAACACTCTTGTTGTCCGGCGAGAAGGAGATGCCGAGACGGGGCGACCAGGCCTTGTCCTCGTCCGGGATCTCGCCCGTCTGGCGGAAGGACCCGTTGGGGTTCTGGTCGGCCGGGTTCAGAATCGGATCGTCCGGATTGTCGAGCCGCTCCCAGCGCACGCCGGCAGTGACCGTCAGCTTGGGCGAAACGAACCACTGGTCCTGGATGAACAGCGCGAGCTCGTTCTGCTCGAGCGACGCCGCGCCGCCCTCGTCCGACGTGCGGCCGCCCAGGCCGCCGAACTGGCGGTACTGGGACCACCGGCCGGCGAGGAGGTCCGCCTCGTTGTTGAAGACGAAAACGCCGCGCCAGTTGCCCTTGAAGATCTGCGACAGGTCGTTGTAGTTGTAGTCGACGCCCCCCTTGAACACGTGGTCCTTGAGAAGGTACGTCACCGTGTCGGCGATTCCCTTCTTTGTCGTCGTGGTAACGATCGGCAGGAAGCTCACCTCACCATAGCGATGGACGCCGAGCTGGATCTCGGGCAGGCCCAGCCCTTTGTCCAGACGCGGCGTGTCCTCGTCGACGTAGTTCAGGTTCAGGTCGTTCAGGAGACTGGGGGTGAACTGCCCGGAGTAGGAGCCCACGTAGGCGTAGGTCCGCATTCCCTCGAGCCCGTTGTAGCTCGCCGTGCGGGTCTGCCCCGTCGAGGTTCCGTTCACGCCCTCGTAGTCGACGACGTTCGCGCGCACCATGAAGCGGTGGGCGGAGGCGACCTGGAGGTCGAGGCGTCCGAACGCCACCCAGCCGTCCTGGCCCGACGTGTACGTGTCGGGCGAGGCGAGCTCAGGGTAGCGCGCGAAGATGTCGGCGTCGAGGGTGTCCGCCGAGATCGGAACGGTCTCGGTCCGGTCCTGGTTGTCGAAGGAACCGAAGAAGAAGAGGCGGTCCCTCAGGAGCGGCCCGCCGAGCGACGCGCCGTACTGCGACTTCTCCTGGTCCGCGGGCTCGCGGCCGTCGGCGAAGTTGGAAATCCACTCCTGTGGCTGGAGGTAGTAGAACGCGGAGCCGTGAAGGGCGTTGGTGCCGCTCTTCGTGATGACGTTGACGACGCCGCCGCCGGATCTCCCGAACTCGACCGAGGCGCCGTTCGTGATGACGGTGAGCTCCTTGATCGACTCCTGGGAAATCGAGAGCGGAGCGCGGCCTTCCGCGCCTCCCACCTGGCCGCCGAACATCGAGTTGTTGTAGTCGACGCCGTCGAGCATGATGCTCGTGTTGATGCCGCGCTCGCCGGAGATCGCGAGCGTGCCGCGCTCGGACTCGATCCGGACCTGCGGGGTCAGGAGCACGAGGTTCTTGAAGTCGCGGCCGCTGATCGGGAGCGCCTTGATCTCCTCGGTCTGGATCGTCGTCGAAGCCGACGTGTTTGTGATCTCGACGGTCGGGACGTCTCCCACGACGGTGACCGTCTCGGCCACGGAGGCGCTCTGGAGCGTGAAGTTCACCGTGACGGGGACGCCGAGGAGCAGCCGGACGTTCTCGGTCGAAGCGGGATGGAACCCGTCGAGCGTCGCCGAGACCGTGTAGCTGCCGGTGGGCAGGTTCAATGCCCGGAAGAAACCGTCCGAGTCGGTGACGGAGACGATGACGAGTCCGGTGTCCTGGTTCTTCACCTCGACGGTGACGCCTGGCAGCGGTCCCCCGTCCCTTGCTTCCACGGTTCCGGAGATGCGGCTGGTGGTCACGTCCGTCTGAGCGTAGGCCGTCGCGGCAAAGACGAACGCCGCAGCCGCGACTAGGGCGGACAGCGCTCGAGCGCTCCGCGCGAGCAGGGGTCGTCGCATGGATTCCTCCTCCTTGTTCATCGGTTTTCGAACCGCAATAAGAATGTTGGCACGTCGGAAGTTCACCGCGAAATTTATCCGAAGTTCAGACGAGGTTGCTAGCCTCTTGCACAGTCGGATGTGCACTTTCGCCGAGAATTAAGAGAAGTGCATTTTTTTGAACCGTGTCCGGGAGAGCAAACCGCTCACGTGGTCCGACCATCGTCGTAGGAGCGAGCGCCGCCGTCCGATCGATCGCGGGATTGACACGGCGAACTCCTGCGGTTAGTCTTCTGTTGTACTAGTTAAATATGACAAAGATCTTCCGTCTCGATCCGTCCTCCGGAGTGCCGTTCTACCGGCAGATCATCGACCAGATGCTGCTCGCGGTGGCGGACGGCCGGTTGAAGCCGGGGACGCAGCTCCCGACGGTAAGGCAGCTCGCCGTGGACCTTTCCGTCAACCTGAATACGGTCGCGAAGGCGTACCGGGAGATGGAGATTCGGGGGCTCGTCGAGACGCAGCAGGGGACGGGAACGTTCGTGGCCACCCGTCGGGCGGACCGCCGCCCCGCGGAGCGAAGGAAGGCCCTCGAAGGGCTGGTGGATCGGTTCGTCGCGCTCGCGTCCTCGGGCGGCTTCTCCCTGGAGGAGATCGCCGAGTCGGTCGTCGAGAGGGCGGAGAAGTCGAGCAAGCGATAGCAAGCCGGCGAGGGAATCGCCGGAGAAGGGGAGACGAATGGTTCCGATCATGATTGCGGGCGGAAAGAAGCAGGAAAAGGGGGAAAAATCGCAGCAGGCCGAATATGGGCCGCGGACGCGAGAGACCGTGCGGGAAGCGTCCGCGAAGCTCCGTCGTCACGTCAACGGGGTGAGCCTGGCGGCGTTCGTCCTTTTTCTGATGATCGGAGTGGTTGCCGCGATCGCTCTGCGCGGGCGTCCGATGATTTCGGTCCTTGCCCTGCTCGGGAGCAAAGCCATCGGTCTGCTTCTGCTGTTCTCCCTGAAGATTGCAAAGCAGTGGGAGCGCGCCGTCGTCCTCCGGTTCGGCAAGTTCGTCGGGCTGCGCGGCCCGGGGCTGTTCATGATCCTGCCGATCGTCGACACCGTGTCGCACCTGATCGACCAGCGGATGCGCGTCACGGACGTCACGGCGGAGTCCGCCCTGACTCGCGACACGGTCCCCGTGAACGTCGACGCGATCGTGTTCTGGACCGTGTGGGACGCCGAGAAGTCGGTCCTCGAGGTCGCGGACTATTTCGACGCGGTCGGGCTGTCGTCCCAGACCGCTCTGCGCGAGGCGATCGGCCGCCACCAGCTCGCGGAAATGATCACGGAGCGGGAGAAGCTCGGGCACGAGCTGCAGGCGATCCTGGACGCGAAGACGAACCCGTGGGGGATCACGGTGCACTCGGTGGAGATCCGCGATGTCAAGATCCCGCCTGATCTCGAGGATGCGATGAGCCGGCAGGCCCAGGCGGAGCGGGAGCGGCAGGCGCGCATCATTCTCGGCACCGCCGAAACGGAGATCGCCGCGCGATTCGTGAAAGCGGGGGAGGAGTACGAGAACCGCCCCGTCGCGCTCCATCTGCGCGCGATGAACATGCTCTACGAGGCGCTCAAGGAAAAGGGATCGATGGTCATCGTGCCGTCGAGCGCTGTCGAGACGATGGGTCTCGGCGGACTCTCGGGCCTGACCGCGCTCGGGCGCTCCAACGGCAAAGTGGACGGTGGATAGGGGATCGGTTCTCAGGGGGCACCGGTTCTCAGTGCTGCGCGGAGAACTGAGAACTGAGACTGAGAACTTCTCCCGTTAGACTTCCCGCGGTTTGCGATTCCTCGACATCGCGATCGTCATCGGTTACCTGGCGGGAGTGATCGCTGCCGGCGCGTATTTCGCGCGCCGGCAGAAGACGACAGCGCAGTACTTCCTCGGGGGCCGGAAGGTCCCGTGGTGGGCGATCTCCGCTTCGATCGTCGCGACGGAGACGTCCACCATCACGTTCCTCTCGGTCCCTGGCCTCGTGTTCCGGGAGGGCGGCGACTTCGGCTTCCTCCAGCTCGTCTTCGGCTACCTGCTGGGGCGCGTCGTCATCTCGCTGGTGCTGATTCCGTCGTACTTCCGCCGGGAGCTGCTGACCGTCTACCAGCTGCTCCAGACGCGGTTCGGCGGAGCCGTCAAGGCGCTCGCGGCGGGCCTCTTCGTCGTCATGCGGATCGTCGCGGACGGCGTGCGGCTGCTCCTGACCGCTTTCGTGCTCGCCGCGGTCTACGCCGTGGTGGCGGGTGGGACCGGGATGGACGGGGCCGTGGTCGGCTCGATTCTCGTCATCGGGATCGTGATGATTCTCTTCACCTACCTCGGCGGCATCGAGGCGGTGATCTGGGTCGAGGTCGTCCAGCTCGGCATCTACGTCGCGGGCGCGATCGCCGCCGCAGCGGTCCTCATCGCGCGGATCCCCGGCGGCTGGGAGGCGGCGCGCGCCCTCGGCGAGGAGTACGGGAAGTTCCAACTTTTCCACTTCGAGCTCGACTGGACGAAGCCGTTCACGTTCTGGGCGGGGCTGATCGGCGGTTGTTTTCTCACTATGAGCACGCACGGCACCGACCAGTACCTCGTGCAGCGCTACCTCTGCACCGACCGCCCGCGCCGCGCTTCGGCGGCGCTTCTCGCCTCCGGCGTCGTCGTCCTCGCCCAGTTCACCGGGTTCCTCGTGATTGGCGTCCTGCTTTTCGCCTTCTACCGCCCCTTCGAAACCGGGTTCGCGCTCACGGGTGACCGTGTCTTCGCGGACTTCATCATCCGGCACCTGCCGTCCGGGCTGTCGGGCCTCGTCGTTGCCGCGATCTTCGCCGCGGCGATGTCCTCCTCCCTGAACGCGATCGCGGCGACCGCGGTCTCCGACCTCTACCGGCCGGTCGTGCCCAACCGGGACGACCGGCACTACCTCTTCGTGTCGCGGTGGCTGACGCTCGTGGCCGGCGCGGCGCAGATCGGCGTGGCCCTCGCGATCCGCCGCCAGACGCGCTCGGCCCTCGACGCGGCGTTGTCGGTCGCCTCGATCCTGAACGGTCCGGTCCTCGGCGTCTTCCTGCTCGGGGCGTTCTCGCGGCGCGCCGGCACTACGGCGGCGTTCGCCGGGATGGCGGCGGGACTCGTCACTGTCGTCGCCGTGTGGAAGCTCACGCCGCTCGCTTGGCCCTGGTACACGCTCGTTGGGAGCGCGACCACGTTCCTGGTCGGCTCCCTCCTCGGCGCGTTTTCGCCACGCCGCGTGGAGCAGCCCGCGTGAAAAAAAAGGTCGGCCTCGCCGTCGTCGCCGTGGCGGTCACCGCGGTCGGAGCCTGCGCGACGTCCTCGCTCCGCCGTCCGGAGGCGCTCACGCTCGAGGAGAAGATCGGCCAGCTCTTCGTCTACCCCGCGAACGGGCGGTTCTTCAACGAAGCCTCGGCCGAGTACCTCGCCCTCGAGCGGCAGGTGCGGGAGAACGGCGTGGGAGGCATTCTCTGGTTCGCGGCCGGTGTCGGCGAGACCTCGCGCCTGACACGACGGCTGCAGACGGCCGCTCGAATCCCGCTCCTGGTGTCCGCGGACCTCGAGGCCGGCGTCGGGATGCGGTTTCAGGACACGACCTACTGGCCCTGGCCGATGGCCGTCGCCGCGACCGGTGATCCCTCGCTCGCCGAACGGCAGGGGAAAGTCGTGGCGGCCGAGGCGCGCGCGATCGGCCTCAACCAGATATACGCTCCCGTCGCCGACGTGAACGTGGATCCGGCGAACCCGGTCATCAACGCGCGCAGCTACGGAGAGGATCCGGCGGATGCCGGCCGGTTCGTGGCGGCGTTCGTACGCGGAGTTCAGTCGGGCGGAGTGATCGCGACAGCGAAGCACTTCCCGGGCCACGGCGACACGAGCACCGACTCGCACCGCTCTCTGCCGATCCTCGCGGCCGACCGCGGGCGACTCGACCGGGTCGAGCTCGTTCCCTTCCGCGCCGCGATCGCCGCGGGGGTGGGCGCGGTGATGACCGCGCATCTGTCGCTGCCCGCAATCGACGCGACCCCGGCGCCGCACCGCGAGTTCGCACCGGGGGAGAACCCCTATACGACCGATTTCTCCGAGGTGGCGCGCGAAGCCACGGTCCCCGCGTCGATGTCCGCGCCGGCCGTCGAAGGAATTCTTCGCCGCGACCTCGGCTTCGACGGGCTCGTCGTGACGGACGCGCTCGACATGGGCGCGATCGTGGACCACTTCGACCCGGGCGAGGCCGCGGTGCGAGCGATCCTCGCCGGCGCCGACCAGGTACCGAAGTCGGCGGACACCGACGCGGCGATCGCGGGGGTTCGGGAAGCCGTGCGGACGGGCAGGATCTCCATCGAGCGCCTCGATCGTTCGGTTGCACGCATCCTCGCGGCCAAGCGCCGATTCCCCGCGCCGCGACCCGACCCGGAGGAGGCGTATCGCGTCGTGGACCGGCCCGAGCATCGAGCCCTCGCGGAAGAGATTGCGCAGCGGGCGCTGACCCTCGTGCGCGAGGCGCCGGGCGTCCTTCCGCTCGCCGCCACCGCGCGGGTTGTCCACGTCGTCGTCAGCGACGTCCCCACGGCGACCGGGCCGGGAGCGGAGCTCGCGCGGCAGCTGGCAAAGCGGCTCTCGCGGCCGCCGGAAGTCTTCGTGCTCGACCCGAAGTCGCGCGGTGACGAGGTCGAGCCCGTCAAGCAGGCCGCGGCGTCGGCGGACGTCGTCCTCGTCTCCCTCTTTGTCCGCGTGCGCACCGGCTCGGGAAAGCTCGTCCTGCCCGAAGCGGTCCGAAGCGCCGTTGCGGACCTGGCCGCCGCCGGCGCGCGGCTGGTCGGAGTCTCGTTCGGAAACCCGTACCTCGCCGCGGATCTGCCGGAGCTTTCCACGTATCTCGCGGCGTACGGCGACCAGGTCGTCCTGCAGACCGCGGTCGCGCGCGCCCTCTTCGGCGAGGCGGAGATCGGTGGACGCCTCCCCGTTTCGATCCCGGGCGTCGCGGCGCGCGGCGCGGGCATCCGGAAGGCGAAAGCGTTTCCGTCCTCCGTCAATCCCAGGAATTCCCTCTCTGCTATTCCGAGGAGCGGAGCGACGAGGAATCTGGTGTCCGAGGTAACAGGGGACCAGATCCCTCGCTTCGCTCGGGATGACAGGGCCGGGGTCGCGGTGAGCGAGGCCGTCTCCCGATGAAGCTCGCCGGCCTCGACTTTCTGGTGCTCGCGGGCTACTTCGCGATGACGCTCGCCGTCGGGCTCTTCTTCGCGCGGCGCGCGAAGCGCTCGATGGTCGACTACTTCCTCTCGGGGCGTTCGATGCCCTGGTTTATCGCGGGCACCGCCATGGTGGCGACGACCTTCTCGGCCGACACACCGCTCGCGGTCACGGAGATGGTCGCGAAGAACGGGGTCGCGGGGAACTGGCTCTGGTGGTCGATGCTCGCGTCCGGGATGCTCACCGTCTTTTTCTTTGCGAAGCTCTGGCGCCGGGCCGCTGTCGTCACCGACGTCGAGCTCGCGGAGCTGCGATATTCCGGCAAGCCCGCCGCGTTCCTGCGCGGCTTCCGCGCCGCCTACCTCGGTCTCCTCGTCAACATCCTGATCATGGGCTGGGTGAACCTCGGGATGGCGAAAGTCCTCGGCGGGATGCTCGGCGTGTCGAAGTGGGCGGCGCTCGTGATCTGCCTGCTGCTGACGTTCCTCTATACAGTCGCCGCGGGATACTGGGGCGTCGCGTCGGCGAACGGGTTCCAGTACGTCTTCGAGATGGGTGGCGCGATCGTGCTCGCTTTCGTCTCGGTCGCGGCCGTGGGCGGCATGGACGCCATGAAGGCGAAGATCGGCGCCTCGCACCCGGCGTTCTCGCCGCCCGGTACGCAGTTCGGGTCCGCGGACGCGGTGCTCTCGTTCCTGCCCGCGTGGGGCGATGCCGTCTGGGCGCTTCCCGCGATCACGTTTGCCACGCTGCTCGGCGTTTCGTGGTGGGCGTCCTGGTATCCCGGGGCGGAGCCGGGCGGCGGGGGATACGTCGCCCAGAACATGCTCGCCTGCCGCGACGAGCGGCACAGCCGCGCCGCTGCGCTCTACTTCAACGTTGCGCACTACGCGATGCGGAGCTGGCCGTGGCTCATCACGGCGCTCTGCTCGCTCGCGATCTACGGTGGGTCGCTGCGGAATCCCGCCGGCGAGGAAGACCCCGGCCTGAACTACGTCCAGATGATGGTCGACTTCCTTCCCGTCGGGCTGCGCGGATTCATGCTGGCTTCCTTCGCGGCCGCGTACATGTCCACCCAGGCGACGCAGATGAACTGGGGATCGAGCTACCTCGTCAACGATCTCTACCGCCGTTTCCTGAAGAAAGACGCGTCCGAGCGGCACTACGTGCTCGTCTCGCGGCTCGCGACAGCGCTCACAGTCGTGCTCTCCCTCATCGCGACCGTGTTCATGAGCCAGATCAGCAAGGTGTGGGAGTTCCTGCTCACGATCGGTGCGGGAACGGGTCTCGTCTACGTTCTGCGCTGGTACTGGTGGCGGGTGAACGCGTGGTCGGAGGTCGCGGCGATGGCTTCGGCGCTCGTGACCTCGCTCGGGCTTCGGTCACTCGGGTCGAGCTACCCCGTGTTCGACCCGGCGACGCCCCGGGGCTTCGCGATGACGCTCGTGACGACGACCGCCGTGACCACGGCCGTCTGGCTCGCGGCGACTTTTGCCACCGCCGCGGAGCCGCGCGAGAAGCTCGCCGCGTTCTACGCGAAGGTGCATCCGGCGGGTCCCGGCTGGAAACGAATCGCCGGCGAGGCCGCCGTGGCCGAGCGCCGGGGCGAGATCCCGCGCAACCTCGCTTTCTGGGCGCTCGGCGTAGTCTTCGTCTACTCGATCATGTTTGCCACCGGGGCGGCCCTCTTCGGCGACACCTCGCGAGCCCTCCTGTTCGGCGCGGCTCTCGTGGTCTCGGGGGCGCTCCTCTTCGTCGGCATGGCCCGCGAGAAGACGTGATCGCACTCCTTCTCGTCGCGGCCCTGGCGACACCGGCGGCGGCCGGTTTCTCGGCGGAGCGGCTCGCCCGGATCGATGCGGCGGTGGCAGAGGCGCTCTCGGCCGGCGACCTGCCGGGCGCGGTCGTCCTCGTGGGGCGCGGCGACCGGGTCGTATTCCGTCGGGCCTACGGGAACCGCGCGGTCCTCCCGGGGCGGGAGACGATGACAGTCGATACGGTTTTCGACGTGGCGTCGCTCACGAAACCGGTCGCCACGGCGACGTCCGTGATGATCCTCGTCGAGCGCGGCAAGGTGGCGCTCTCCGATCCGGTCGTGCGGCACCTGCCGGATTTCGCCGCGGGAGGCGGGGAGCGCGAAAAGGTCACCGTCGAGCACCTCCTTACCCACCGCGCGGGATTCGTGCCCGATGACCCCCTCGACCTCTACACCGGGACGCCGGAAGAGATCTTCGCGCGTAAGTACCGCGAGCCGCTCGAGGTCGACGCCCGGCACCCGGTTCCGCTACTCGGACGTGAGCTACGAGGTGCTCGGGCGAGCTCGTCCGGAAAGTCGCGGGCGTGCCGCTCGACGAGTTCGCGGAAAAGAACGTCTTCGTTCCGCTCGGCATGAAGGACGCGCACTTCCGCCCGCTCGCGGGCGCGCGGTTCCTCGGGGAGAGGCTCGACCTGACGGGCGTGGCGCGTCCACCGCTCGCGCGAATCGCACCGACCGAGAAGCGGGACGACCGCTGGCTGCGCGGCGAAGTCCACGACCCGCGCGCATGGGCGGTCGGCGGCGTCGCCGGTCATGCCGGCCTCTTCTCGACGGGCGACGACCTCGCGCGCTACTGCCGGATGCTCCTCGCCGGCGGGCGCCTCGGCAAGACGCGCGTGCTCTCGCCCCTCGGCGTCGACGCGATGACGCGGCCGCGCTTCTACGGCGACGACAGCCTCCGCGCCCTCGGATGGGACGTCTCGACCGCCTTCTCCCGCAATCGCGGCGACGTGTTTCCCCCCGGCTCGTTCGGGCACACGGGATTTACCGGCACTTCCCTCTGGATCGACCCGTCGAGCGGGAGCTGGGTCGTGTTCCTGTCGAACCGCCTTCACCCCGACGGGAAGGGGGACGTCGGCCGCCTGCGCGGAATCGTCTCCACCGTCGCGGCGGCCGCTCTCGAGTCGGACACTCGCGCGGCGGCGCGGCGCCTCGCCGAGCGCGTCCCCATCCGGCGCGACGTGCTCGCCGGCATCGACGTCCTCGCCGCGGAGGGATTCCGCGCGATCGCCGGCAAGCGGGTCGGCCTCGTCACCCACGCGGCCGGACGGGCCCGGGACGGCCGATCGACAGTCGACCTGCTCGCGTCGGAAGAGGCGAAGAAGGCGGGTGTGAAGCTCGTCCGACTCTTCTCGCCGGAGCACGGAATCCGCTCGGACGTCGACGCGAAGGTCGGGGACGAAAAGGATCCGGTGACCGGCCTGCCGATCCGGTCGCTCTACGGTGACTCCCGCCGTCCGGGCCCGGGCGATCTGGCGGATCTGGACGCGCTCGTCGTCGACCTCCAGGACGTCGGGACACGGTTCTACACGTACACGACGACGGTCACGTACCTGTTGCCGGAAGCCGCGCGCGCGAAGATTCCCGTGGTGATCCTCGATCGGCCGAATCCCGTAGGCGGGTCGCGAGTCGAGGGTCCCCTCGCGGACGCCGACTTGTTGTCCTTCACGGTGCCGCACACGATTCCGGTTCGATACGGGATGACGCCGGGCGAGCTCGCCCGGCTCTACGAGGCCGAGGCGAAGACCGGCGCGCGGATCGAGGTCGTCCGGATGCGGGGGTGGAAGCGCGGGCTCTGGTACGACGAGACGGGCCTCGAGTGGGTCAATCCCTCTCCCAACATGCGGTCGCTCACCGCGGCGACGCTTTATCCCGGGATCGGCCTGCTCGAGACGACGAACATCTCGGTGGGCCGGGGTACGGACACACCGTTCGAGGTAATCGGCGCTCCGTGGCTCGACGGAAAGAGGCTCGCCGCCGTGCTCGGCGCCCGCGGGATTGCCGGCGCGACGTTCACGCCGATCCGGTTCACGCCGTCTTCGTCGACGTTCGCGGGCAAGCAGTGCGGCGGCGTCCGCGTCGCGGTCACCGACCGTGAGGCGCTCCGGCCGGTCGCGCTCGGGATCGAGATCGCGGTCGCGCTGCGCGACCTGCACCCCGTCGACTGGCAGCGGCAGAAGTTTCTCAACCTCCTCGCGAACCGCGACACGTTCGAGCGTCTCGAAAGGGGCGAGACCGCCGACGCGATCGTCCGGTCGTGGGAGGCTGGGCTCGCGAAGTTCCGCGAGCGGCGGGCGAGATACCTCCTCTACTAGAGGGTCAGGCCTGAATTCCTGCGTCTGCCATGCTGAACAGCCGGCACGAATTCAGGAATTCAGCGTTGACCCCACCACCGCTTCGGCCTCGATCTCGACCCGCATCTCGGGGGTGACGAGCCCGCTCACTTCGACGAGCGTCGTCGCGGGACGGATCGCGCCGAAGAACTCGGCGTGGGCGCGCGCCGACCTCCTCCCACTCCTTCACGTCGGTGACGTACATCCGCGTGCGCACGACGTCGGAGAGAGACGCGCCCGCCGATTCGAGCGCGGCCTGGATGTTCGCGAGCGCCTGTCGCGCCTGCGGGTAGGCCCCGCCGGCAACGATTTCTCCCGACGCGTCGGTCGCCGTCGTGCCCGAAACCCAGATCATGTTGCCGACGCGCACCGCGCGCGAGTAGCCGGCGATCGGCTCCCATCGAGCGCCCGAGGAGAAGTTCTGGCGGCTCACTGGAACTGGTAGCGCGGACGGGCCCCCGCGGCGAACAGCTTCACGAGCACGATGCCGGCGACGAACCCGCCGATGTGCGCCGCGTAGGCGACGCCGCCCGCCTGCGACTTGCTGCCGAGCATGCCGATCCCGCTGACGAGCTGGAAGACGAACCAGAGCCCGATCGCCCAGATCGACGGGACTTCCTGGATCGTCCGTCATGACGATGACCCGGACCCGCCGCTTGGGGTGGAGCACGAGGTACCCGGCGAGGACGCCCGAGATCGCGCCGGACGCGCCGAGCGCCGGAAGGAGCGGGTTGCCGCCGAAGGCGACTGTGGCGAAGACGTGCGCGAGACCCGCGATCAGGCCGCACGCCAGGTAGAAAAGCAGGTACCTCAGGTGACCGAGCGAATCCTCGAGGTTGTCTCCGAAGATCCAGAGGTAGAGGAGGTTTCCGAAGAGGTGGGCGAAGCCCCCGTGCATGAACATCGACGTCAGGAGCGTCAGGTAAACGGGAATCGGAGTGGGCTGCAGGTCGACGGTCCCGGCGACCTCGCCCGTGACGGGGTCCTTGATCTCGACCGGAGTGTCCACGTCCTGTCCCGTGACGATCTCGCGAGGGACCGTCGAAAACGCGTAGGTAAACCGTTCGTTCGAGCCCATTCCCTGCAGGAAGACGAAGACGAGGATGTTCGCGGCGAGCAGGGCGTAGTTGACGAACGGCTGGATGGTCCGACCCGTGTTGTCGTCGCCGATGGGGAGCATCTTCAGCGCCCTCCTGAGGTGGAACCCGACTCAACTATCTCTCTATCTTTCGAGGTAGGTATAGCGCGGGAACACCGCTTCGAACTCCCGGTAGATGGCCTGGACCTCGTTCTTCTTCATCCCCCGTCCCGCGGCGCGGACGAGCTGCTCGTTGATCGAGTCGAGGATGTGCGTCCGGTCGTAGTTCATGTACTCGAGGACGCGCTCGCACGTCTCGCCGGGCAGCACGTCTTCGATCTCGGCATTTCCTTCGCCGTCCACCCGCACGATGACTTCGTGCGCCTCGCCGAAGAGGTTGTGGAGGTCGCCGAGAACGTCCTGGTAGGCGCCCATCAGGCAGACGCCGATGTAGTAGGGGCGGTCGGGCCGGAAGGGGTGGAGGGGCAGGGTCTCGTTGATGTCCCGCAGGTCGATGAAGCGCTCGATCTTTC
Organism: uncultured Acidobacteriota bacterium; assembly: GCA_963832145.1. GTDB lineage: Bacteria > Acidobacteriota > Thermoanaerobaculia > UBA5066 > Gp7-AA6 > Gp7-AA6. The sequence goes on along the minus strand of CAWHTA010000007.1, from coordinate 147,977 downwards.
CGTCGGAGTCGCACGTGATGTCGGCGAGGGTCGCGAACTCGGTCGGGCGCTCGTTCAGCCGGTGGATCGGAAGGATCGGGAAGAGCTGGTCGATCGCCCACGAGTCCGGGAGCGACTGGAAGACCGAGAAGTTCAGGACGTACGTGTCCGCGAGCATCTTCTCCATGTCCTCGAACTCCTCCGGGATCTCCTTCAGCGTCTTCAGGTCCTTGTGGATGCGCTCGCAGATCTGCCAGAAGAGCATTTCTCCCTTCGACCGGTCCTCGAGCGAAAGGTGCCCGAGGTTGAAGAGAGTGAAGAGCTCCTCCTTGTACTGGAGCGCGTCGTGGTAGCTCTCGCGGAGGTTCTTCGCGTTCACGTCTTTCCGGATCGCGTGGAGCTCCTGGACGACGTTCGGATCGTTCGCGGTCACCTGCACGCGCCGCCCCTGCTCGATTCGGTCCGCGACGTCGAGGACGTTCGTCACGAACACCGAGTGGAAGGCGGTGATCGCGCGGCCGGACTCGGTCACGAGCGTCGGCGGCGGGACCTTCTCCTCGTCGCAGATCGACTTGATCGTGTAGACCACGTCGTTCGCGTACTCCTGGACCGAGTAGTTCATGGAGGAGTCGAAGGCCGTCTTCGAGCCGTCGTAGTCGACGCCCAGTCCGCCGCCGAGGTTCAGGTACTGAATCGGCACGCCGAGGGCGCGGAGCTTGGCGTAGACGCGCCCGGCCTCGCGGATGGCGTCCTTGATCTTCCGGATGTCGGTGATCTGCGAACCGATGTGGAAGTGCAGCATCACCATCGAGTCGAGCATCCGGCGGCGCTTCAGGATCTTCACGGTCTCGAGGATCTCGGGTGTCGTCAGCCCGAACTTCGCGGCCTCGCCGCCCGACTTCGCCCACTTGCCCGAACCGCGCGCATAGAGCTTGACCCGCATCCCGAGGAGAGGCCGCACCCGGCGCTGCCGGCCGACGGCGAGGATCCGGTCGAGCTCGGACACCTTCTCGAGCACCAGCACGACTTTCTTGCGCAGGCGGATCGCGTTCAGAGCCATGGTGATCAGAACGTCGTCCTTGTAGCCATTGCAGACGATGAGCGATTCCGGCGCGAGGTCCGCTCCCACCGCCGCGAGCAGCTCGGGCTTCGAGCCGGCCTCGAGGCCGTAGCCATAGGGGCGTCCCGCCTCGATGATCTGCTCGACGACGACCCGTTTCTGGTTCACCTTGATCGGAAAGACCCCGCGATAGACGTTGCCGTAGTCGAACTCCTCGATCGCGCGCGCGAAAGCGTTGTTCAGGTCGGCGACTGCGGACGCGAGGATCTGGGGAAAACGGATGATCAACGGCGCGGTGATGCCGCGCAGCCCGACCTCGTCGACGATCTGCTTCAGCGCGACGGCGCGGTCCGCCTCCCGGGTCGGACGGACGAGGAGGTTCCCGTCCTCCGAGACGTGGAAGAACCGTTTGCCCCAGTGCGGGATGCCGTAGAGGACCGAGGCGTCCTCGAACTGGTCGGGGCGCCCCCGCCCGACCGCGTGGATCGCGTGCGGGCGCCGGGACGGTTTGGAAGCGCGGATCGGTTTTGCAGCTGCCATGGGAAACGGATCGTACACGGATCGGGAAGGCTAGCGCCCCGGTGCGTAGCCGCGGTAACTGAGACTCTCTCCTCGCGGCCGCGCCGCCGAGGTCTCGACTGAGCCGACCCGGGTCCTAGCGCGGCCGCCCTAAAAGCTCCAGCGCGCCGAGAGTCAGCGTCGAGATCCCGGTCTTGATCGTCGGCTCCGGGTCCGGCGCGAATTCGGACGAGTGGAGCGACGGCAGCGACGCGCCGCTGGCCTTCGCGGCCTCGAATTTTTTCGCCGAGACGGCTCCCACCCACAGGATCGTGGCGGGCACTCCTGCCCGGCCATACTCGGAGAAGTCCTCGCCGCCCATGACGGGTGCCTTCTCTTCCATGCGTGAGGCTCCGATCCCCCGAGCGACGGCGTCCGCGACCCTCTTGGTGACCGCGGGGTCGTTGAACGTTGCGGGCGTTCCCTCGCTCACTTTGACCTCCGGAGCTTTCGGCGCGCCCGCGGCGGCGGATTCCGCCTTCGCGATGCGCTCGATCGCCGCCAGGAGTCGCTTGCGCACGTCGTCCTTGTAGGACCGGACGGTAAGCTGGAGCTTCACCTCGTCCGGAATGATGTTGTGCTTGGTCCCGCCGTGAATCGATCCGACGGTGACGACTGCCGGGTCGAGCGGGTTGTTCTCGCGGCCGACGATCGTCTGGAGAGCGACCACCGTGCGCGCGGCGATTACGATCGGGTCCACTGTGGTGTGCGGGTACGCGCCGTGTCCCCCCTTGCCGAAGATCGTGACGTCCACGGAGTCCACGTTGGCGAGAGCGAAGCCGGGGACCGCCCCCACTTTGCCGGCAAGCATCGACGCGTCGTCGTGGATCGCCAGGGCGAAGTCGGGCCTGGGAAAGCGCGTGTAGAGCCCGTCCGCCAGCATGAGACGCGCGCCGCCGCCCTTCTCTTCCGCCGGCTGGCCCACCATGACGAGCGTCCCGCGCCACCGGTCCTTCGACCGTGAGAGGAGCGTCGCTGCCCCGATCCAGGACGTCATGTGAATGTCGTGCCCGCAGGCGTGCATGACGGAGACGGTCGCGCCCGAATCGTCGGTCGTCGTCGCTTTGCTCGCGTACGGCACCCCGGTCTTCTCCTCGACCGGGAGGCCGTCGAGGTCCGTCCGAACGAGAACCGTCGGGCCCTTCCCGTTCTTGAGAACGCCGACGAGACCGGTCTTGCCGACGCCGGTCGTGACCTCGAAGCCGAGCGCGCGAAGCCGCTCCGCGAGCTTCGCCGCGGTCTTCTCCTCGTGCAGCGACAGCTCCGGGCTCTGGTGGAGGTCGACGTACAGCTTTTCCATCTCGGGGTAGAGGGCGTCGAGTCCGGAGAGCACGGGAGAAGTCGGAGGTTCCGCGGAAGCCGCGAAGGAGAAGAGCGCCAGCGCGGCCGCGAGCGCGACCCGGGGAAGTGATCGTTTCATTTCGAGTACCTCGGCGCGAACGAGACCAGACGCTCCGGTCGCTGTCAAGGAAGCTCTCGACAACGCGCGGACGCTCGGCCACACTGCGACGGTGAGCTCCGAGGCGGCCGCCGCTCCCGCACCCGCCGTCCGGGCTCCGGGATTCGGCCAGCGGATGCGCTGGGTCACGGTCCTCTACTTCGCCCAGGGTTTTCCTTTCGGGATCTTTCGCGAGGTGTGGGCCGTCTTCTTCCGCTCGCGCGGGGTTTCCCTCACCGAGATCGGCATGATGGAGCTGCTCGGCCTGCCGTGGGTTGCCAAGCCGCTCTGGGCGCCGCTCGTGGACCGCTACGGAGACCGGCGCAAGTGGGTCGCCGGTTGCCTGGTCGTGCTGGCTGTCTGTCTCGCCCTTCACACCACTTTTCCCGTCACCGCCGACCCGGGCATCTACGTCTGGGCCGTTCTCTTTGCGTTCACGATGGCGTCCGCGACGCAGGACATCGCCATCGACGCCCACACCATTGCCTTTCTTCCCCGCGGCGAGGAGGGCGCCGCGAACGGGATCCGCGTCTCCGCGTACCGGGCTGCAACGATCGTCGCGGGTGGATTCCTTCTTTCGGCGGCGGGATTCCTGGGTTGGGGACCCGCGTGGATGGCCGGGGCCGGAATCCTCTTGATTCTGGCGGTGGTCGTGTTGCGCGCGCCCGCCGCGGAGCTCGTCGCCACCGAGCGCAAGCTCGTGCTCACCCCCTTCCGTCGGTGGCTCGCGAAGCCGGGATCCTTTCCGACTCTCGCGTTCGTGCTCCTTTACAAGCTGGGGGACCAGGCGATTTCCCCGATGATTCGCCCGTTCTGGATCGACTCCGGACGCACGATCCAGGAAATCGCCTGGGTTTCGAACACGTTCGGCATCGCCGCAACGATCGTGGGTGCGCTGATCGGCGGTTTCTGGACGATGCGACTGGGACTGATCCGCGGTCTCGTGATCATGGGGATCTTCCAGGCCTCGTCGAATCTCGGCTATGCCTTCGTCGCCCTCACCGGCGCGGAAAAACTGCCGCTCTACGGTGCGAGCGTCTGGGAATCCTTCACTCAAGGACTGGGCACCGCCGCGTTTCTCTCGCTGCTCATGCGTCTCTGCGACAAGGAGCACGCGGGGGTCCAGTACGCCCTGCTCTCCGCGCTTTTCTCGCTCGCGCGTCACGTCTCCGGAGCCGCGAGCGGCTGGGCGGCGGACCGGCTGGGCTTCGGCACATTCGCGCTCTACACCGTGCTGCTCTCCATCCCCGCTTTCCTGCTTCTCCCCTGGGTGAGGAGGCGGGTCGAGGCGGTCGACCGTTGACGGCGTGAACCAGGGGTCACCAACGCATGTCTGAGCCCCGCTACGTCCTCGGGATCGACGCGGGTGGGACGAAGACGCGCGCCCTCGCCGCCGACGACGCCGGGCACGTCGTCGGCGGGGCTCTCGGCGGCGGCGCGAACCTGCGCACGCATGGGGAGCTCGAGGTCGAGAAGGTGCTCCACCAGGTGATCGAGGAGGCGTCCGCCGCCGCCGCGGCGACTCCCGACGCGATCGCGATCGGTATTGCCGGCGCCGATCGGCCGGCCGACGAGGCCGCGCTGCGGGGGATCCTCCGACGCATCGGTTTCCGGGAGCGGGTCGTCGTTACCAACGACGCGAGGATCGCGTTCGTCGCCGGATCGGCGGAGCGCGTCGGCCTCGCGCTCGTGTGCGGCACCGGCTCGATCGCCTGGGGGCGCAACCGCGCGGGGGAGATCGCGCGCTCCGGTGGATGGGGCTGGCACGTGGGGGACGAGGGGTCCGGGTTCTGGATCGGCGAACGCGCCATCCGGGCGGTGCTGCGCGCTTTGGACGGCCGCGGGGAGGCGACCTCCCTCGACGGGGCGCTGTCGGCCCACTTCGAGATCGAGCGGCCGGACCAGATCCTCTACGCCATATACGACCGGGAGTACCCCCGGACGCGGGTCGCGAGGTTCGCCGCGCGCGTGGGAGAGGCCGCTCTCGCGGGGGATGCGGTGGCGAAAGGCATCCTCTCGGACGCCTCGGCAGAGCTCGTGCAAGCGGCGGTCAGCGTGCGGGACCGGTTGCGGCTGGAAGACTCCACCTACGACGTCGTGCTGTCCGGCGGGACGTTCGCGGCCGTGCCCGGGCTCGCGGCCCAGGTCGCCTTGCACCTCGAATCCCCGCACGCGAAAGTGGGCATGCTCTCCGAGGAGCCGGCGATGGGCGCCGTCCGGCTCGCGATCGAAGCGCTCGGCGCGCCGTCGCGGGGGGGGCCGGCGGCGTGAAGCGACTCATCGTGAATGCCGACGACTTCGGGCGGACGCGCGGGGTGAACGCGGGCGTCCTGGAGGCGCACCTCTTCGGGATCGTCACGACCGCCAGCGTGATGGTCCTCGAACCGGCCGCGGAGGAGGGGGTGTCCGAGGCGCTCCGGCGGGCGCCGAACCTCTCTTTCGGACTGCACTTCGTCCTCACCGGTGGAGGCCTTCCCGCCTCTTCGCTCGAACGCGTGCGGTCGCTCCTCGTCGACGGCCGCTTTCCGAAGTCCCCGTTCGAGCTGCCGCCGACGCTCGCGGAGGACGAGATCTCGCGCGAGCTCGAGGCGCAGATCTTCCTCTTCGAGAAGATGGCAGGACGGCCGCCGACGCACCTCGACTCTCACCACCACTCCGCGCTCCATCCGTCGATCCAGCCGGTCTTCGCCGAGGCGGCGCGGATCCGCAAGATCCCGGCTCGCGCCTCGAGCGACGCGGCCCGCCAGTCGCTGCGCGCCATCGGCGTGCGAACGCCGGATCGATTCTTCGACCTGTTCTATGGAGACGGCGCGACCGCCGAAACGTTGCACGCGATCTTCCGCGGTCTGGAGGACGGAGAAACGGGCGAGCTCATGTGCCATCCGGGCCACGCGGACGAACGGCTTCTCTCCGGAAGCTCGTACGCGCTGGAGCGGGAGCGCGAGATTGCGCTCCTCTGCGATCCCGATCTGCGGACGGTTCTCATGCAGCAGCGGATCGAGCTCATCACGTTTCGCCAGCTATGAAGGTTGCCGTCTACGGCACTCCCGGCGCGCTCGCGCGCGCGGCGGCGGAGAGGCTGGCGGCGGCTGTTCGACGGCGAGACGGAGCGGTCCTCCTGCTGCCCGTGGGAAAGACCGCTGCCCCGGTCTACCGCGAGCTCGTCCGTCTCCACTCTGCGGGCCGCGCGCCGTTCCGCCGCGCGACGACCTTCAACCTGGACGAGCTCGCGCTTCCGACCGGGAGCGACCTCAGCTTCCGGTCGTTCATGGAGCGGCACCTGTTTTCGAAGGTCGGCCTGCCCGAGGACCGGATCCGTTTCCTCCGCGGGGACGCGGACGACCCGGAGAGGGAGGCCGCGCGGTACGAGCGCGCTCTCGCGCGGGAAGGGCCCGCGGACGTGGCGTTCGTCGGGATCGGAGTCAACGGCCACGTCGCGTACCTCGAGCCGGGACGCGCGCTCGCTCCGCGAACCGCGCTCGTCCGGCTCTCCGCGTCCACGCGCCGCGGTCTCGCGGCGGACGGTTTCCGCCCGGCTCCCCGGGAAGCGTTGACGGTGGGGATCGAGACGATCCTGTCTTCCCGGTCGATCCTCCTCGTCGCGAGCGGCGCGAAAAAGGCGCGGGCCGTCGCCGCCGCTCTCGGAGGACCGGTCACGGCGCGCGCGCCCGCGTCGTTCCTGACTCTTCATCCCCGCCTCGAGGTGCTGCTCGACCGCGGAGCCGCGGGCCGGCTCCGCAGGGTTCGCGGAATGGACTAGCGACTCTCCTTCGATCCGCTTTCGAGAAGCTTCTTCGTCAGGAAGACGATCCCGATCATCTGCACCCACTCGGAGAGCACGTTGCCGATGACCGGACCCCATCGGGAGTGCGGGTCCTGCGACCGATACAGGAGCAGCCAGCCCACGCCGGTCACGACGAGGAAGATCGTCAGGGAGTGACAGAGCAGGAAGTCGAGGACGGGACTGCGGAGGTGGCGCGGAACCCGGCGGCTCTCAGCGGAGCCCGTCTCGAAAAAATACTTGGTGCCGATGACGAGGAACAGGGTCCCGCTCCAGTCCGCGACGGAGTTCCCGAGAAACCCGCCAACGCGTGTTTCCGGGTCGGAGCGGACGTACAGAAAGATCCACGCGGCCAGAATCGCGACCGCCGCGAGGGACAGCGAGTGAAAGTGGAGGAACTCGAGGAGCGTCCCCCGCTTTCTCTTGCCCTTGCGGGCGCGACTCATTTCGTCCTCGCGCTCCGAGGGGAGCCACCACCTCCGAGCGCCGCCCGCAGGTCTCCCCGGGCCGCGTCGAGGCGCTTCCGGGCGACGGCGGCCTTCACGCCGGTCCGGCCCATGACGATCGCCGCGCGGATCTCTCCGTTCGATCGGGCGAGGAGGCGGCGCGCCCCTTCCGGCGACGTCCCCGTTGCCGCCGCTACGATCCGGAGCGCCCGGTCGCGCAGTTTCGCCGATCCCGCGCGGAGGTCGATCATCCACGGCCCGAACACCTTGCCCGCCGACGCGAACGCCGAGGTCGTGATCTGGTTCAGCGCGAGCTTCGTCGCGGTTCCCGCTTTCAACCGGGTCGAGCCGGCGACCACTTCCGGCCCCACGTCGAGCCGCACGACGATCTCCGCGCCCTTCGCGGTATCGGCCGAGCGGCTCGCGGTGACGAGCACCGTTCGCGCTCCCCGCCTGCCGGCCTCCTGGAGCGCGCCGCGCACGAACGGCGTCACGGACGAGGCGGAGACGCCGATCACGAGATCGCCTTTCCGGGCGCGGGCGGCGCCGGCGCGGCCGTCGTCGGAGCGGTCCTCCGCTCCCTCTTTCGCGCGGAAGACGGCGGCTCGCCCTCCCGCCATCACCGCGCGGACCCTCTTCGGGTCGGTCCCGAACGTCGGCGGCAGCTCGGCAGACTCGAGAACCGCGAGCCGTCCGCTCGTTCCGGCGCCGAAGAGGAAGCAGTTGTGGCCGGCGATCCACGCCTCGCGGAACGCCTCGGCCGCTCGCACGATCTCGGGCCGCGCTTTCCGGACGGCGTCGAGCATGCGGCGGTCCTCCGCCTGCATGAGCCCGACGACGCGCTCGATCCCGAGGCGGTCAAGCTGCTTGCTCTTCGGGTGCGTCGCCTCGGTCGCGAGCGTCTTCCAGGTTCGGCGCCGGCCCGGCACTAGCGCACCCCCGCCAGGGACTGCGTGGCCTCCAGAATCCTCTCGACCTCGGTGAGGTCGTTGCAGGCATGCGGGGAGAACCGGACGGCCCCCTCGCGCGGCGCGACGATGACCCCGAGCTTCTCGAGTTCTTTCGCGGCGCGGTTTGCGTTGCCGTCGGGGGGCGCGGCCGCCAGGATCCCGGAGCCGAAGGGCTCGGGGGAGGCGATCGTCCAGCCCCGCGAGGCGAGGCCGTCCGCGAGCGTGCCGACGGTCTCACGGATCCGCTGCAGGATCGTCTCGCTTCCCATCTCTTCCAGGAGGTCGATCGCCGCCCCGAGGCCCTCGATCTGCGCCGTCGGCAGGCTTCCGGGTTCGTAGCGTCGACTGCCGAGGTAGAAGTCGAGCTCGTAGTCGAGGAATCCCCCCTCGGACTTGACGTTCCACCAGCCGGCGTTGACCGGCGGCACGCGCTCGCGCGCGTTCTCGGAGACGTAGAAGAGGGCGCACGCCTCCGCGCCGAGCAGCCACTTGTGCGCGTCGGCGACGAGAACGTCGACGGGAACCTGCGAGACGTCGATCGGCAGCGCGCCCAGCCCCTGGATTGCGTCGACGACGAAAAGGATTCCCTTCTCGCGGCAGAAGGCGCCGATCTCCTCGATCGGATAGACGAAGCCGTTGTGAAACGCGACCCAGGAGACCGCAACGATTCGCGTTCGGGAGTCCACCCGAGCCGCGAGGTCGTCGACCGTGACGCGGCCCTCCCGGCTCTTCGCCGCGCGGAACTCGACGCCGCGGCGCCCGAGCACCATCCACGGATAGACGTTCGCCGGGAACTCCATGTCGTCTCCGACGACGTTGTCTCCCTCCTGCCACGGGTAGCCCTGCGCGACGGCGGAGAGGCCCCATGAAGTGGAGGGAAGGAACGCAACCTCCGACGCGCGCGCGCCGACGAAGGTCGCGGCCTTCGCGCGGGTCTTTTCGATCTGCGCGTACCAGCGGCGCCAGTCGGCCGCCCCGCGGTCGCGCGCGTTGTCGATGTGCGCCGTGATCGCGGCGGCCACGCGGCGGGGGAGCGGCGCGACCGCGGCGTGGTTGAAGTAGACGAGGTTGCCGCGGACCGGGAACTCGCGGTCGAGGTTCTGCGGCGAGAAGTCGAAGACCATTACTTCCAGGTGATCGCTTTCGCGCGCGCGAGCAGGTCGAAATACGCCGCGACCTCCGCGAGAGGGACGGGCGCGTAGAGTCCGGTCAGGAGGTCCCGGATCTGCGACACGGTCCGGCGGCCGTCGGCGAGGTTGAACGCTTCCCAAGCGAGCACTCCGTCCGCCCGGTCGGGGAGCGCCGCCTTCGAGGCCACGTCCGCGCCGAGCGTCTCGGTGAGGTAATCGGAGTAGTAGATGCCGAGCGGGCCGACGATCTCCGCGCTTCGGGCGGGGACACGCGGGTCGCCGCCGCCGTCCGGCGGGACCTCGGGCACGAGAGCGCGGAGTCGCCCCTTCTCTGCCCGGACGACCTCGGCGGCGGAAGGCCAGAGCGCGGCGATCGAGTCGAGCGTCGCGGCGGCGCGCTCGAGTGACTCGCGGCGGGAGAGCGCGGCGTCGCGCGGGGACGACTCCGGCCGGAAGCGGGCGCGCGCGACGTTTGCCTCCTGGCCGACGAGCGCCCAGCCGACGAGGCGCGGCGCCTCCTCCGGCGGGAGAGCGGCGAGGGTCCACGCGATCCCGGCGGCCATGTAGACGACCCGCCCGAGCTTCGTCGCATCGAGGTTCTCGGGGAGGTCCTTGTTCGTGTGGATGGTGACGTCGGGCCAGTCGTGGAAGTACACCATGGGGACGCCGTAGCTCGAGTCCTCGAAGACCTGGTGGTCGCTCCCGAGCTCGATTCCCCGAAGGTCCGCGAGAAGCGCCTCGCGCCGGCCGGGGGGCCACACGAAGCCGCGCCCCGGATCGCCGCCATTTTCCGCGTGCCGCGCCGACGCCGCCTGGACCTGCTCGAGGAACGCGCGCGCGATCTCGTCGACGACGTGCGGGAGCGACTCCGCGGAACGCGAGACGTGGAGCGTGCCGCGCGTCGTCGAGAGGGTTCCACCCACCATGTCGAGGTGCAGTCCGGCGACGATCCGCCGCGCGGTCTCGCGGTTGCGAACGAGCCAGGCCTGGGATCCCGCGATCTCCGGCAGCCAGAGGAATCGGATCGTCCGGGTCGGTCGGGGGAGCGCGCTGCGGGCAATTCCCGCCGTCAGCGCGCGGGCGACCTCGAAGATCGCCGCGCTTCCGGATGCGTTGTCGTTCGCGCCCGCGGACTGGTGGCAGAGGTGCGCGGTGAGCACGACTTCGCCCGCGGCGGGATCCGTGCCCTCGATCGTCGCCGAAACGACGTCGTAGGTGGCGGGGACCATCTTCGCGCGGACGCGCGCGGCGAGGACGACCTTCTCCCCGGCGGCGAGGCGGGATCGGAAGTCGTCGGCCTGCCGTTTCGAGACCATGAACGCGAACCTGTTCCGGGTCTCGTAGGGATCGAGGTGACCCCACCGGACGAGGTCGCGATCGTCGCCGGACCACGCGGTCGTCTGGTTGGGGTACGCCGAGAGAAACCCGGACGCGCCCCTCTCGAGGCACGCGAGGCGGTGGACCGTATCGAGCGGCCCGTCCGCGAGGACGATCTTTCCGCGAACGTCTTTCCCCGAGTAGTCCTTCCCATCGGTCCCACGCCCGACGTCGACGAGCGGCGCGGTGACGTCGGCGTCCTGGCTGTAGTCGGCGAGAGCGACCGAGAGCTCCGGGAACGAGGCCACCCGGCCGGGGCGCGGCGAGACCTCCTCCAGGAGCGCGGAAACCGGCTCCCACCCGAGGTAGCTGCGGAAGTGGGCGTAACGCGTCTTCCCGTCCGCCGGGTATCGCTCGACTTTCGCCGTCGACAGCCCCGCGGCCCGGAGCCGCTTCTCGAGGTGGGCCGCGGCGGCGGCGAAGCCGGGGGAGCCCTGGACGCGGTGGAACCGGGAGAGCTCACGAACCGTCTCGAGCGTCGCTACCCCATCCACCTGCGCGCGGATGGCCGCGGGGGTCGCGTCGGGCCAGAACGGGATCGAACGATCCTGGCCGTTGGCGGCGGCGGCGAAAAGTATCGCCGCCGCGCCGAGGACCTTCTTTACGAAACCACCTTGAAGGGAACGACGGCCCCGGTGTTCTCCCAGGTCATCGCGAGCTTGCCGCCCTGGTCGGTCATGTCCACGAAGGCGATGGTGAACTGGTCGACGGAGAACGCCGGCTTCACCATCTGCATCGGGACGCGGACGAGGTCGAACTTCGGGTCGTAGTTGTAAGCGCCGGCCGTGGCTTTCTTCTCGTTCGGGTCGAACTTCTTCTGGGCCGGCTGGTTCGAGATGACGAGCGTCCACGCGGGCTCCTTGAGGTCCACGAAGAGGGAGTACTCACCCGGCGCGAGGCGCTTGCCCCCGATCTCGAGCGGGACTTCCGTCTTGAGGCGCGTCGTCAGGTTCGCGCCGGCCCGCCAGAGCGGCGCATCGCCGGTGACCTGCTTCCCGTAGTCGGCGCCCTTGCCGAAGAGTTCCGCCCGTCCCCGCAGAATCGGTCGACTGTAGGTGACGTCGATCCACTTGCCTCCGGTGTAGGTGCGCTCTCCGTCCTTGTCCACGGCCCACTTTCCGCCGACCTGAGTGTTCGCCGAGCCGGGCGGCGAGAGGGGTCGCTCCGGTTGCGCGAGAGCCGTAGACGCGAGGAGGACGAGGATCGCGAAAGATGAGACGAGAGTTCGTGTTCGAGTCATGGCCCGCTCCTTTTCGAAAAAGATGGCTAGTATAGAATCCGCGCGCCTTTCATGAAGAGACCTCCGGGCCCCGCGCGCGGGCGGAGCGCGCTCGCGGCGTCGACCGCCGGTTTGGCGGCCCTTCTTTCGGTTCTCGCGCTCGGCGCGAGCGACGTTCGCTCTGGAGACCGTCTTTCCTTCGCGCTCACCGGGGGCCGCGTGGTCGCCGCTCCTGGCCGCACGTTCGATCCCGGCGTCGTCGTCGTCCGCGGCGGAGTCGTCGAGTCAGTCGGGGCGGAGGGAAAGGTCACCGTACCCGCGGACGCCCGCGTGTACGACCTCAAGGGAAAGGTCGTTCACGCCGCGTTCGTCGACCCGTACGTGTCCGCGGAGCGCCTCGCCGGTAGGAAGCCGCGCGGCCCCTCGGACGAGGAGGAACCGTCGGAGGACCGGACTGCGGCGGCGCCCCGGCGAGCCCGCGGGCCGGCGGATCACCCCCTCTCCTCGGTCCACGCCAACGAAAGCGTCCTCGACACCCTGACGGTCGCCGACCGCGTGGCGGAGTCCTATCGCCGCCTCGGCTACGCCGTCGTCGTCGCCGCGCCCACGGCCGGCACGCTCCGGGGCCACGCCGCGATCGTGTCCCTCGCCGACGGGCCGCTCTCCGGACGCGTTCTCCAGGGGGACAGCGCCCAGGTCATCTCGCTCGAGCCCGAGAGGATCGACTTCGCGAACTTCGCGCGGGCGACCTATCCGGCCTCCGAGATGGGCGCCGTCGCGCTCGTCCGCCAGAGCTTCCTCGACGCGCGGTGGTGGAGCGATGCCGAGGCCGCCTACCGGCGTCGCCCGATCGGGCAGGCGCGGCCCCGCCTCGTGACAGCGAGCGCGGCGCTCGCCCGCGCGTCGGAGGGCAAAGAGACTGTCGTCTTCGAAGCGGAGGACGTCCTCGGCCTCCTGCGCGGCGCGAAGATCGCAAACGAGATGAAGCTCTCCGCGCTCCACGTCGGCGCGGGCGACGAGTACCGCCTGCGCGACCAGGTCGTCGCGGCGCGGCCGGACCTCGTTCTGCGCGTCGACTTCCCGCGGCCGTACAAAATGGACGACGACGCGGAGTGGCTGGACGTCCCTCTCGAACGACTTCGGGCGATCGACCGTGCGCCGTCGAACCCGAAGTGGATGCGCGACGCCGGAGTCCGCTTCTCGTTGACGACCGCCGGGCTCGACGACCCCGAGGAGTTCGGCCGGCGCGTTCGCGAAGCGATCGCCCGCGGGCTCTCGAAAGAGGACGCGCTCGCCGCGGTTACGACGATCCCGGCCCGCCAGCTCGGCCTCGACGACCGGCTCGGCACGATCGAGACTGGAAAGATCGCGAACCTCGTCGTGGCGACGGGCGAGCCCTTTGCCGCAGCGTCGCGCGTGACGGAGATCTGGATCGACGGAAAGCGGTACGAGGTTCCGGCGAAGACGGAGCGCGGCGGCGTTTCTCCGCCGGCTTCCCCGGAACCCGTCCCCGACGTGCGTCCCCTTCCCGCGCGCGACGACGGTCCGCTCGCCGCGCCGAAGGCCGTCGTCGTGCGCGGTGCCACCGTCTGGACGCAGGGCGGCTCCGGAATTCTCGAGAACGCCGACGTCGTCGTCTCCAGCGGAAAGATCGTCGCAGTCGGAAAGGGAGTCACGGTGCCCTCGGGCGCTGTCGAGATCGACGGCCGAGGCAAGCACGTGACGCCCGGGATCATCGACGCGCACTCGCATACGGCGATCGACGGCCAGGTCAACGAGCTGACGCACAACGTGACCGCGGAAGTGCGGATCCGGGACGTTCTCGACCCCTTCGATGTGTCGATCTACCGGCAGCTCGCCGGCGGGACGACAACGGCGAACGTCCTCCACGGGTCGGGGAACGCGATCGGCGGCCAGAACGCGACGATCAAGTTCCGGCGCGGCGGCGGACCGGACGACCTCCTGATCACGACAGCGCCGGAGGGAATCAAGTTCGCGCTCGGCGAGAACCCGAAGCGCTCGAACGTGACCACGCCTTCCGGAGCGAGTCCCCGATACCCGCAGACCCGAATGGGCGTTGCCAACCTGATCCGGGAGAGGTTCCTCGCCGCGCGGGACTACCGCAAGCGGCAGGACGAGTATCGCAAGGCTTCGGCCGGGAAGGGGAGCGCGCTCATCCCGCCGCAGAGGGACCTCCAGCTCGAAGCGATCGCGGAGATCCTCGAAGGCAAGCGGAAGATCCACTGCCACTCGTACGTCAAGAGCGAGATCCTCGAGATGATCCGCACGGCCGAGGAGTTCGGGATCAAGATCGCGACTTTCCAGCACGTCCTCGAGGGGTACAAGGTCGCCGACGAGATCGCAAAGCACGGCGCGGGCGCTTCGCTCTTCACGGACTGGTGGGCGTACAAGTTCGAGGTCTACGACGCGATCCCGTACGCGGGGCCGCTCCTCCACGAGCGGGGAGTTCTCACGTCGTTCAACTCCGACTCGGATGAGCTCGCGCGGCGCCTCAACGCCGAGGCCGGGAAGGCCGTCAAGTACGGCGGCGTGAAGCCGGTCGACGCGCTCGCGTTCGTCACGTCGAACCCGGCGAAGCAGCTCGGGATCTTCGACCGCACCGGGTCGCTCGAGACCGGCAAGGACGGGGACTTCGTCGTGTGGAGCGGCGACCCGCTCTCGAGCTCGACGGTCGCGCTCGAGACCTGGATCGAGGGGAAGAAGTACTTCGACCGCGCCGCGGACCTCGCGCGCCGCGCCGCGCTCGAGCGGGAGCGGACGGACCTCGTCGCGAAGGCGAAGAAGATGGTCGACCGCGGCAAGCCGGAAGGCGAGAAGGGTGCCACAGCGCCGGCGCCACCGCCTCCGCAGGCGACGCGCGCTCCCGAGGAGCCCGAGCTTCGGCCCACTCCGGCGGAGCCGCCGGCGCCCGCGCCGACGCCGGTTCCGCCTCCGAGGCGACGGTCGTGAGAAAGGCGTTTTCGCTTCTCGTTCTCGCGGCGGCGGCCACGCTCTCCGCGGAGACCATCGCGATCGTCGGCGGGACGATCCACCCGGTCTCCGCGCCCGAAATCCGCGAGGGAACGGTGCTGATCGTCGACGGGAAGATCACGGCGGTCGGCCCGACGGTGCAGGTCCCCGCGGGAACGAAAACGTACGACGCCCGGGGCAAGCACGTCTATCCCTCGCTGCTGCCGTCCGCCACCGACCTCGGTCTCGTCGAGATCGGCGCGGTCCGCGCGACGGTGGACACCGTCGAGACCGGCGATGTCAACCCGCAGGCGCGCGCCGACTTCGCGATGAACTTCGACTCGGAGCTCCTCCCGGTGACGCGCTCCGGGGGAGTCCTCGTGTCCGGCGTCACGCCCACCGGCGGCATCGTGTCCGGAACGGGAGCTGTGATGAAGCTCTCCGGCTGGACCCGGGAGGACGCCGCGATTCGGTCGCCCGCTTACGTGACGATAACGTGGCCGAACCTGACGCTCGACCGGACGCCGCAGGCGCGGTTCTCGGTGCGGATCCAGGAGAAGCGGCGCGACGAGGCTGTGGCGAAGCTCAAGGACGTCTTCGCGGAGGCGCGCGCGTACGCGAAGGCGCGCGCGGCCGAGGGGAAGGCGGGCATCCCGCGGCACGACTCCGATCCTCGTCTCGAAGCGCTCCGGCCGGCGATCGAAGGAAAGATCCCGGTCCTCGTGATCGCCAACCGTCTCGCGCAGATCCGGGCGGCGCTCGCGTGGGCGAAGGAAGAGAATCTGAAGGTCGTCATCGGCGGCGGACGCGACGCGTGGCGGGCCGCGACCGAGCTCGCGGCGGCGGGCGTGCCGGTGATCCTCGACCCCGTGATCGGCCTGCCGACGCGCACCGACGAGCCCTACGACGCGACATTCGCGAGCGCGGCGACTCTCGCGAAAGCGGGGGTACGGTTCGCAATCAACGAGGGGGACTCCCAGTTTGCGCGCAACCTCGCCCACCACGCGTCCGTCGCGATGGCGCACGGCCTCACGCGCGAGAAGGCGCTCGAATCCATCACCCTCGAGCCCGCGCGGATCCTCGGCGTCGCGGATCGCCTCGGTTCGCTCGAGCCCGGCAAGGACGCGACGCTCTTCGTGTCGAACGGCGACATCCTCGACTTCCGGCACGTCGTCGAAGCCGCGTGGCTGGACGGCCGGCAACTCGATCTCTCCGACCGCCACAAGAAGCTGTACGAGCGGTACCGGAACCGGCCGAAGCCGGGCGTGCGATGAACTGGTTGTTCAAGGAGGAGCCGACCCACTACTCGTGGGACGACTTCGTCCGCGACGGTGAGACGCAGTGGTCGGGGGTCAGGAACCCGCTCGCCCAGAAGCACCTGCGCTCCGTGAAGAAGAAGGACTGCGTTTTCTACTACCACACCGGAAAGGAGAAGGCGATCGTCGGCTACGCGATGGCGACGGGCGACGCCTATCCGGACCCGAAGGACAAGACCGGGAAGTCCTACGTCGTCGACATCGGGCCGGTCCGGAAGCTGAAGCGCCCGGTCACGCTCGCGGAGATCAAGGCGAAGGCGTTCTTCAAGGACTTCCCGCTCGTGCGCCTCTCGCGCCTGTCCGTGATGCCGGTCTCCGACCGCGAGTGGAAAGAGATCGAGAGGATGGCGAAAAGTTAGAAAGGGGGCGCGACCGTCCGATCGCGCCCCGCCGTTCCGCTAGTCCTTTAGAACGATCTCGCGCGCGAGCGCGCTGGTAACGGTGGTCCAGAGGTCGATGCGCTTCGTTCCCGCCTGGGTTCGGGTTTCCGCGGACCCGTAGTGCTTGAGGGTGATCGGATCCATCTTTCCCGCCAGTCCGTCGAGCGCGCCGTAGCCCTTGTACAGAATCGCGGTCGCGATGTCCCAGTCGTCCGGGTTGTTCGACGTCGCGTTCAGGAAGACCTTGTAGTCCAGGATGAGCCCCTGCGCCTTCGCCTGCGCGCTGGTCTTGTTGAAGTTCGCCCTCAGGTCCTTGAGGGCGTCGTTGAACTTGCCCGGTTTGACAGCCAGGTAGTTGACGCGCCAGACCGGTCCCTCCGTGTAGTGCTCTTGAGCCGCGGCCGGTGCCGCAAGTCCGACCAGGCAGAGGATTCCCAGTGGAACGAGAAGTCGCTTCATGGTGGGCCCTCCTTTTTCGGGGAGCCTATCAGCGCCGGCGATTGTGGGAGGGCGGTCCCGGATTCAGGCTTCCGCGACGGCGCGCGCTTCCGGGGCGGGTTCCTCGACGGCTTCCGCCTCCCGAACGCGACCCGCCAGGTACGTGTAAACGACCGGCACGACGACGAGAGTCAGGAGCGTCGAGAAGACCATCCCGCCGACGACAGCGACGCCGAGTGGCTTGCGGCTCTCGGCGCCGGCGCCGAGGCCGAGCGCGATCGGCAGAACGCCGAAGATCGTCGCCAGCGAGGTCATCAGGATCGGGCGCAGCCGGACGCGGGCCGATCGCGCCACCGCCTCGCGGGGCTCGAGGCCCTCCTTGCGGCGGAGCTGGTTCGCGTACTCGACGATCAGGATCGCGTTCTTCGTCACGAGCCCGATCAGGAGGATGAGCCCGATCTGGGAGTAGACGTTCAAAGACATCCCGAGGAGCTTCAATGTCAGGAGCGCGCCGAAGATCGCGAGCGGCACCGTGAGCAGGATCGTGAGGGGATGCGATGAAGCTCTCGAACTGCGCCGCGAGGACGAGGTAGATGAAGACGACCGAGATCCCGAAGAGGAACGCGAGGCTGCCGCCGGACTCCCGGAGCTCGCGCGACTCACCGTCCAGATCGGTGCGGACTCCGGTCGGAAGCTTCGCCCGCGCGATCGCATCGAGGTCGTCGAGCGCCTTGCCGAGCGTGACGCCGGGGACGAGGTTCGCCGTGATCTGCGCCGAGCGGACGCGGTTGAAGTGGTTCAGCTCCTTGGGCGCGACGGTCTCGCGCGCCGTGACGACGTTGGTCATCTGGAAGAGGCCGCCCGTCCCGCGCAGGTAGAGGTCCTCGATCGCGCGCGGGGTCGCGCGCTCCGACGGGCGGACCTGCAGCAGGACCTTGTACTGCTTGTCGCCGCGTCGGAACTGCGTCGACTCGCGGCCGCCCAGAAGGGTTTGGAGCGTCGTACCGATGTCGGTGACCGAGACGCCGAGGCTGGACGCCCGCGCCCTGTCGATCGAGAGCTCGATCTGCGGCGTGTTCAGCTTCAGGTCCGTGTCGAGGTTCAGGAGGTACGGCAGCTTTGCCGCCTCGGCCATCATCGCCTCAACGGCGGGGCGGAGCTCGTCGTACGTCGGCGCCTGGATCACGTACTGCACGGGCGTGGACGAGAACTGTCCTCCGAGCGAGGGCGGGTTGATGGCGAACGCGAGCACGCCGGGCACCGCGAGAAGCTTCGGAAACAGCTCCTGGACGATCTCCTGCTGCGAGCGCTCCCGCTCCTCGAACCCCTTCAACGGCAGGAAGAAAAACCCGTCGGTCACGCGCCCGGGCCCCTCGCCGGTCAGACCGATCGCGGTGAAGAGGCCCCCGCGCTCCGGCACCGCCGTGAAGATCTCCTCGATCTGGCGCGCGTAGCGGTCCGTGTAGGCGAGCGTGGAGCCCTCCGGCGCGATCAGGACGCCGACGATCGTGCCGCGGTCCTCCGTCGGGACGAGCTCCGAGGGGAGCGACCGGAAGAGCCACACGATTGCGATGATCGTTGCCGCGGTGACCGCGAGGATGAGCTTTCGGCGCAGGAGCGCCCTGCGAACCGTTCGATCGTAGAAGTTGTCGAGCGCGTCGAAACGCCTCTGGACCGCGCTTGCGAGCTTCCCTTCCGTCTGATGGCTGCGGAGCATCCGGGAAGAGAGCATCGGCGTCAGCGAGAGCGCGACGAAGCCGGAGATCAGCACCGAGACCGCGACCGTCATCCCGAACTCGTTGAAGAGCCGGCCGACGTTTCCGGTCAGGAACGCGACCGGGATGAAGATGGCGACGAGGGCGATCGTCGTGGCGACGATCGCGAAGCCGATCTCCTTCGCGCCGTCGAAAGCCGCCTGCATCCGGGACTTGCCCATCTCCATGTGGCGGTAGATGTTTTCGAGCATGACGATCGCGTCGTCCACGACGAGGCCGATCGCGAGGACGAGCGCGAGAAGCGTCAGGATGTTGATCGTGAAGCCGGCGAAGTAGACGACTGTGAACGCGCCGATGATCGAAACCGGGATGGCGAGGGTCGGGATGAGCGTCGCGCGTCGGGCTCTTGAGGAAAACGAAGATGACGAGCACGACGAGCCCGAGCGCGAGAAGGAGGGTCGTCCGGACCTCGGTGATCGAGTCGCGGATGAAGGTGGAGGAGTCGTAGGCGACTTCGAGCTTCATCCCCTTCGGCACGAGCGTTCCGAGCTGCGGCAGGGCGGCCTTGACCGCGTCGGCGACCTCGAGCGTCGAGGCGCTCGCCTGCTTGACGATTCCGAGACCCACGGCGGGCAGCTTGTTGTAACGGATGATCGTCCGCTCGTCCTCGGCGCCGACCGCGACCTCTGCCACGTCCGAGAGCCGGACGGCGCGGTCGCCGACCTGCGCGAGGAAGATCGCGCCGAACTCGGCGGGATCGTCGAGCTCGCCGCGCGTGCGCACGGAGAACTCGCGGCCTTCCCCCTCGATGCGACCGGACGGGATCTCGGCGTTCTGCCCCTGGATCGCGCGGTCCACGTCGACGACAGTGAGCCCGTAGGCCGCGAGCCGGGCGGGATCGAGCCATACGCGCATCGAATACCGGCGCTCGCCGCCGACGATGACGGACCCGACGCCGGGGAGCCGGAGCAGCCGCTCCTTCAGGACGACGGCCGCGACGTCCGAGACTTCGAGGTTCGTGAAGCCTTCTCCATAGAGCGCGAGCCACATGACCGCCTGCGCGTTCGTGTCGACCTTCGAGATGATCGGGTCCTCGGACTCCCGCGGCAGCTGTCCCCGCAGTCGCGACACGCGGTCGCGCACGTCGTTGGCGGCCTGGTCCACGTCGCGCGAAAGCACGAACTCGACCGTGATCCGGGAGACCTGCTCCTGGCGAGGACGAGCGGAGGAGCTTCACGCCTTCGAGCGTCGCGAGCTCCTCCTCGATGAGCTGGGTGATCTCCGCTTCGACGACGTTGGAGGCGGCGCCGCGGTAGATCGTCGTGATCGAGACGATCGGCGGGTCGATGTTCGGGTACTCCCGGACCGGGGTGCGGAAGAACGAGATCGCGCCGAAGAGCAGGATCGTCAGGCTCATGACCGTCGCGAGGACCGGCCGGCGGATCGAGATCTCGGAGAGCTTCATGGGCTCGTCGCTCCGCCTGCCGCGGGGGCCGGGGTCGCCGGAGCGGCGGCCGCCTCGACCGGGGATACTTTGGCGCCCTCGTAGAGTTTCTGGTGGCCCGCGCGCACGACTTTCTCGCCGCCCTGAAGACCCTCCCGGACCTCCACGCGGCCGGGCTGGCGCGCGCCAAGCTTCACGGCCTTGCGGACGACTGTCGAGTCGGGTTGCACGGCGAACACGAAATTGCGGTCGCCCTCCGCGAACACCGCTTCGTCCGGGACCGTCACCGCCTGCATCCGTTCCGCGATCACGGCGGTGACGTCGGCCGACATGCCCGGCCGGAGCTCGCCCTGGGGATTCGGGATTCGTGCCGAAAGCCGCGCCGACCGGGTGGCGGCGTCCAGGATCGGGTCGAGGACGTTGACGGTCCCGCGGAACTGCTTGCCGGGGAAGACGACTGTCGTCACCGTCACGCCCGCTCCGCGCCGGAGGTCGGCGAGGTACCGCTCCGGGACGGCGAAGACCACTTTCACCGTGTCGATGCGCGCGATCTCCG
This sequence comes from uncultured Acidobacteriota bacterium, assembly GCA_963832145.1. GTDB lineage: Bacteria > Acidobacteriota > Thermoanaerobaculia > UBA5066 > Gp7-AA6 > Gp7-AA6. Next base: position 127,220 of record CAWHTA010000007.1, on the reverse strand, counting down.
TGATGGCATCCCCCGCGCGCAGGTACGCGCCGGGAGAAACGAGCCGGCTTCCGACGACGCCGGAAAACGGCGCGAGCACCCGCGTCTTGCTCAAACGGGCCCCGGCGAGCCCCAGGTTGGCGTCGGCAACCTGGAGCGCCGCGCGCGAGTTGTCGCGGTCCTGCGGCGATGCGATCTGTTCTTTCGAGAGTTGCTCGAACCGCGCGTAGGTCAGGCGGGCCTGATCGCGGAGCGCCTCCGCCCGACGGACCTCGGCGCGGAGCTCGGTGTCGTTCAGGATGGCGAGGACCTGCCCCTTCCGCACGAGGCGGCCTTCCTCGAACGGGAGGGCGCGCACGATTCCGTCGATCTCGACGGTGACCTTGACCTGCTCTTCCGCATCGACGGTGCCGAGAGCGTGCAGCGTTTCCCGGACGTCTCCGCGCGTCGCGGTGGCGACCTCCACGGGTACGGGTGGAGGCGTGAAGGCCGCCGCCGCCTTCTTTTCGCGGCACGCCGCGGCCGAAGCCGCCGCGGCCACGAAGACGGCGGAAAGGGCGAGGCGACGCGGGAAACGATGCGGCATTTTTCCTGCTCTGTGATGTACGTGGGCACAGCCGAGCGGGTTGCGATCCCGCCGTTCCGGAAAGCCCGTTAGTTCAAGTGCGCGGGAGTCTATCGGATCGGGCGCAGCTGATAGCTGATAGCTGATAGCTGACAGCTTCCTAGTAGATCAACACCTGGTCTCCGACCTGCGTCATGCCGAACAGCGTCTCGATGTCGGCGTCGCCGAGGCGCACGCAGCCGTGCGTGACGCTGCGCCCCAGCTGGTCGGGGTACATCGTCCCGTGGATCCCGTAACCGCCTCCGAGGTTCAGCCGGTACTTGCCGAGTACCTTGTCGAACTGGCGCTGGGGCGTGCCATAGGGCGGGACGACGACCGCCCCTCCCGCTTCGATCACTTCACCGGCTGGCAGCTCGCGCTCGCCGTCGGGACCGGTTTCCACGACCGTTCCGCCCCTCATCGTCAGCACCTGCCCGGAGGTCCGTCGAGCTCCCCAGCTGTGGACGCCTTCCTCCGCTCCAACGGGTTCGCCCGTCCGCGCGTCGATCGACTCGCCCGGGCTCAACCGTACGACCCTCTTCCCCTTCTTGCGCGCCTCCTCGATGAAGTGCCAGTCGGGCGGCACCCAGAGAGGGTTCTCCTCCTTCTTTACGATGCGGAACTTCCCCGTCGGGGTGTTGAAGACCTGGCTGCGCCCGGACTCGTCGGTCAATGTCGTTCCCTTTCCCGTGGAGCAGACGGCCTGATAGACGACCCTCCCGGCGCGCCGGACGTAAAGGCGGTTCTCGGCCGTCGACACGACGATGATCTGGTCCGAGTCGGACGCATCGTCGATCTTCATCTCGGTCTCGCGGACGGCCGAATGCAGCTGCTCGAGGCGACCTTCCCGCACCTGTGCCGTCAATCGGAGAACGTCCAGCCGCGGGCCGAGGCGCTCGGCGATCATGCGATCGATCACGCCGAGCTTCCGGAGCCGGTGGGCGTCCCGGACGTTTTGCCACTCGGCGGCGACAACGGTCGCGGCGAGGATCGCTCCGACGATGAGCAGTCCCCAGGCGCCGAGGAATCCCAGCCGGTAACGAGCCTCGCTCACGTGAGCCCTTCCGGACGCCTCAAAAGACGTAGACCCGCGTTTCGGGACCGACGCGCGGCCAGATCGCGGCGAGGTCCGCTTCGGGAACCATGAAGGAGCCGGGCTTCGCCCCCTTCAGCGGAGACTCGGGCGAAGGCGGCGAGTGGATGACGTAGTCGTTCCCGAGGAGGATCACGTACTTTCCGAGGCCGTTCTTGACGGTGGGCCGCGTTCGCGGGGGCTTCAAGTCATTCCGCAGGTACGCCCACTCGGGAACGCGCCAGCCCTGGTCCTGATACTTGCCCGCGACGTTGAACGATCCGCTCAACGGCGCGAATGTCCACTTCTTCTTTCCGGCCACGATCGTCTGCGGCGGCCCGACCTCCACCGGTGCGTCGCGCAGGGTCTTGTCGGCGAAGCGAAAGGAGAGCGTCTTCCGTTTCGTGTCGATCGACACGTAGAACTCGTTCCTCTTCGCCGCCTCGACGCGTTTCAGCCGCGCGTCGAGAGCGCCCGCGAGAGTCTTCTGGTCCACCTCGAGGTCGGCGAGCTCCTGGCGGATCCGCTTGATCTCGTACGGGGTCGCCTGACTCCGGGCAACCCTCGTCTCGAATTCCGACTCGAGGACACGGCGGTGGATGGTCGCTCCGATGGCGCCGACGAGTATGAGAACGAAGAGAACGAGGAGCGACCGTGTCGTCGGCCGCGAACGCTTGCGGCCCGGGCGCTTTTTCTGAAAGCCCGTCTTGACGGCCATGATCCCCGAGGGCTCGCGGGCCGGCGTCTTCGCGTCGGGCAGGCCCGTCGGGGATTTCGGATCCATTCGACGGTGGCGAACTGCAAGGCTCCCGCCACTTCGAGCCGCGGGGCGAAGCCGCGCCGGATCAACGGGATGACGGCCGACCGCCGCGGCGACCCGGCCCGCACCGTGCAGGAACGGTCGGAGGATACTGGGCGCGCGATGCCGATCGAGATGGTCCTGAGCTCCCGCGTTCCGGTGAAGGTGTGGACCGACCGCATCGAGCCGGAGGCGATCGTGCAGCTCAAGAACACGGCGTCCCTGCCGGTGGTTCATCCGCACGTGGCCGCGATGCCCGACGTGCACCTCGGGAAGGGCGCCACCGTCGGAGCCGTCGTCCCGACGGAAGGAGCGATCTGCCCGGCCGCTGTCGGCGTCGACATCGGGTGCGGGATGTCCGCCCGCAAGACGTCGATCCCCGCGGACCGGCTCGACCCGGAGGACCTGAAGAAGCTCCGCCATTCGATCGAGCGAGAGATTCCGGTCGGCCGGGAGCAGCGCCGCCAGCCGTTCGAGGCCGCCACGGCGTGGATGCGCGAGAACGGCTCGCCGCGGAACGCGTCGAAGGCGCTCGTCGAGCGCGCGCTTCACCAGCTCGGGACGCTCGGCGGCGGGAACCACTTCATCGAGGTCTGCGTCGACCGCGGCGACGGGCTCCTCTGGGCGCTCCTCCACTCCGGGAGCCGCAACGTCGGAAAGACAGTGGCCGAGACGCACATCGCGCGGGCCAAACGGGCGCTGGGAAGCGCGCTCGGAGACCTGCCGGACCCGGACCTCGCCTGGCTCACCGAGGGGACCCCGGAGTTCGACGCGTACGCCGCGGACCTCGACTGGTGCCAGAGATACGCCCGGGAAAATCGGGCCATCATGATGTCCCGCCTGCTTCGGCAGATTGCCTTCGCACTCGGCTTCGAAGGGGACGTCGCGCGCCTCGGGATCACGACGGAGGTCGACTGCCACCACAACTACGTGTCAGAGGAGAGCCACTTCGGCGAGCGATTGCTCGTGACGCGCAAGGGCGCGATCTCCGCCCGGGAAGGGGAGCTCGGCATCATCCCCGGATCGATGGGCACCGGCTCCTACATCGTGAGGGGGCTCGGAAACCCCGAGTCGTTTCACAGCGCGCCCCACGGAGCCGGCCGCAAGATGTCGCGCGGCGAGGCGCGGCGTCGCTTCACGAAGGAAGACCTCGTCTGTCAGACTGAGGGAGTCGAGTGCCGCAAGGACGCGAGCGTCGTGGACGAGATCCCGTCGGCGTACAAGCCGATCGAGGAAGTCATGGAGAAGTCGCGGGACTTAGTCGAGGTGGTCGCCGGCATCCGGCAGATCGTTTGCGTAAAGGGATGACGATGATGAGAGAAAACGACGCGTTCGAGTTCCCGATCCGGGATCGCTACACGGTCTCGGGGCACGTCGTCGGGGACCATTGCTTCACGTGCGAGTGCCGGGTGCTGGAACTCGCCGGCGACGAGGGGATGATCCTCGCGTGGTGCGAATGCGGATGGCCGGACGACGCGCACGAGATGGAAGTCCTCCTGGCCGGTCGGTAGGCGGGAGTTCGTGGCCCGATACGTCGAGCCGACGCGGCAGCTCGTCGTCGAGATCGTGGTGCGCGACCTCGCGGTCTCGCGGGCTTTCTACGAGCGGCTCGGTTTCGAGGTCATCCGCGCCGAGGGCACTTTCCTCGAGCTCGCCTGGGAGGGAAACCTCTTTTTCCTGGACGAGCGGCCGGACCGGCCACCCGCTCCCGAAACGCCCGTCGCGAACGTGCGGGTGATGGTCCCGGACGTCGACCGCTGGTGGTCGGTGGCGCGCGAGACGGGCGCGCGGATCGTTGCGCCGATCGGCGACCGGTACTACGGCCTCCGCGACTTCACGATCGCCGACCCCGACGGCTTCGGGCTCCGGTTCGCCTCCTGGCTCTGAGCCGATCCCGAGTCGAAGACCGCCCGTCTACTTGATGCGGCCGTCGAGCGCCCGGATCAGCGGACTGGAAGCCGCCGCCGACGTGCGGATCCAGTAAGGGACGTAGAGGACGTCGGGGATCGTCATCCGGCCGTCCGACACGGAGAGAAATCCTTCCGAGTCGGTCTGCGCCGACGGGATTGCGGCGCCGATGGAGAGCCGCAGGACGACCGACCGGCTCTCTCCGGGTCCGAGCGTCACGCTCGCCGGCGCCACGGAAGGCACGACGGCGGCGTCTCCGGCGGTTGCGTGCGCCGCGAGCGAATAGGTCACTGTCGCGGAGGAGTGGTTGGAGAGCGTCAGGGTCTTCGAGAGCGTCGCGGGGGTCGTTTCGAGCGCGGCCCTTCCGAAGCTCGCGCTCGTCGGGAGGACGAGGGACTCGACGGTGGCCGCCGCCGCCAGGTCGATGTCGCCGGAACCGCGCGACATGAGCCGCTCCGCGCCGATCTTTCCGGAATCCGTGGGTCGCACGGCGGTCTCGGTGAGCGCCGCCTTGACCTGCTCCGGGGTCCACCCCGGGTGCTTCTGCTTGACGAGCGCCGCCGCTCCGGCCGCGCGCGGGGCGGAAAAGGACGTCCCGTTCGCGAAAAGGAAGCCGCTCGCGTCGAACATCGTGCTCGCGCCGCGCCGCGGATCGGGGGCGGGGAAGCGGTTCTCTCCGGCGGCCGAATCGTCCTGGCAAGGCGCGTAGCTGTCGGCGCCCACCGTCGCGAGGTCCGGCTTGATCTGAAAGTCCGGCGTGGGTCCGCGGGAAGAGAAAGACGTCAGGCGCTGAGGCGTGTTCGGACCGACGAACGGCGGCGTCCCGGCGGGGGCCGCGCGAATCTGCCCGACAGCCGCCGTGCCCGTGTTGCCCGCCAGGAACGTCTTCAGCGTGAGACCGTCGCTGCGCCGGATGAGGAGAGCCGGCACGGACGCCTGGTTGATCGAGGGGTTCAGGAGGTTCTCGCCGCTGTTCGTCACAGCCGGGTCGTCCGAGTTGTAGATGACCATGCCGACGCCGCCCGCCGCCTGGACGTTCTCGCCCTTGACGGCAAACGTGCACGTGCCGCGCTGGACGAGCGCGATCCGCCCGTTCAGAGACCCTCCGGGCAGCTGCGTGCAGGCGATGCCGGAAAGCTGGCCGTCCACGAGGTCGACATCCAGGAGAGGAGCCGACACCGGCGAGGCGGGAAGGGTGCAGCGATCCGCGCACGCTCCGCCGACAACCGAGGCAAGGCTCGTCGGAACGAACGGGCTACCGGAGGTGACCTCGAAGAGCCCGAGCGTCGAGAGGCCGTAGTGCGCGTTCGCCGTCGCTCCGACCGTGATGGCGGAGGGCGCGGCGCCGGGGTAACCGACCGTGCCCGGGTCCGGCCCGCTGTTGCCGGCGCTGATCGTGGCGATGACTCCCGCCGCGATCGCGTTCTCGGTCGCGCGGATGATGGCGTCGTTCAGCGGGTTGCCGGACCCCGCACCGCCGAAGCTCATGTTGATGACGTGCATGCCGTCTTCGACAGCGGATTCGATCGCCGCGATGATGTTGTCGTCGAACGCCCGGGGGGAGAAGACGCGATAGCTCCCGATCCAGGCCTTCGGCGCCACCCCCGAGACCGTGATGCCCCGTCGCCCCGAGCCGGAAAGATCCACGCGCGATCCGCCCGCCACGCCGGCCGAGTGCGAACCGTGACCCACGAGGTCCTGCGCGGTGCGGTGCCCGAGGTCCGCGTCGGCGTCTCGGGAATCCGCGGACGACTGGAAGTGCCGGGCAACGATCACCTTTCCGTTCGCCAGGGCGGGGTCCCCTTTCGGGAAGCCGGGGGGCGGCAGCAGGGACGGGTCGGAGAACATGGGGTTGGTGAAGTCGACGCCGGTGTCGAGGATGCCGATCCGCATTCCGGCTCCGGCCTGGTCGTCGCCGCCGAGCGCCGTCCAGAAGGCGGGCGCTCCCATGACCCCGTTGGAGGCGTCGATCGTGGTGTGGTACTCGCGCACGGCGTGCACTTTCGCGACGCCCGCGACGCGCGCGAGGTCGGCGAGAGACTCGGCGGGCAGAACGACCGCGAAGCCGTTCAGGACGGTCTGATACCTCGCGCCCACCTCCGCGAAGGGGACCCGCGAGAGCAGCGTCTCGACCACGGCGGCCTGCTTTTCCTCGAGCCGGCTCCGGTACTTCGCGACGTCCTCCCGCCGGGCGGAGAGAAGGGGGAGGCCCGTCTTCGAGAGCGCTGTCGCGGGGAATCCGGCGATGCCCCCTTCGTAGCGGGCGATCGGGGCGTCGGCGAGCTCGACTAAGACGACGACGTTCCCGTCCTTCGTCCGCGCGGCGGCGGAGGCGAGGTCACGCACGTCGGCCTCGCCGGCGAGAAGGGCCGTCGAGAGGAGGAGAAGGGCGGCGGCTGCGCGGAAAGGAAGCAGGTTTGGCACGCAGGTGTCTCCTGAAAAAGAGGTGTGGAGCGAGAACTCTACTCGATCCGGGATGTTCGAAGGGGGAACGCCGCCGGACGGTCGGTAGATTCCCGCGCCGGTTTTCCCGTCTGCTAGCCTCGCGGCGATGGGGCGGCGCCTCCTCTTGCTGGCCGCGGGCGTCTTCGCGGCATGCGCGGCGGGGGCCCAATCGCCCGCGTCTCAGTGGCGAACCATCGACACGGCGCACTTTCGCGTCCACTTCCCCTTGGAGTTCGAGCCCTGGGCAAGGCGCGCGGCCGGGGCGATCGAAGGGATTCACGACCGGGTGACCGAGGCGGTCGGCTATCGCACGACCCGCCCCATCGACGTGGTCGTGGCGGATCCCCAGGCGACCGCGAACGGGATGGCCTTTCCGTTCCTCGACCGACCCGCGATCGTGCTGTGGACGTCGCCTCCCGAGCCCGAGTCCGCCATCGGTCACTGGACGGACTGGATGGAGGACCTCGTCACCCACGAGGTCGCCCACATCGTGCACCTCGCGCGCCCGCGCAACCGCTCGCGCGGGATCCTCGCTCGGCTCTCGCCGCTGCCCGTCGGACCCCTCATGCTCAATTCGCCGCGCTGGCTCGCCGAGGGCTACGCCACGGTCATCGAGGGATCGCTCACGGGATCGGGCCGCCCGGCCTCGAGCCTTCGCGCCATGGTGCTGCGCCGCTTCGCGATCGAGGGGAAGCTCCCGGGGTACGGCGCGCTCTCCGCGACGAGCGGCTGGCTCGGCGGATCGATGGCGTACCTCGTGGGATCGACCTTCCTCGAGTGGCTCGAAGCCCGGGAGGGTCCGGGCACTCTCCGGAAGCTCTGGAGGCGGATGGCCTCGCGGCGCGGCGGCGACTTCCCGACCGCGTTCCGGGCGGTGTTCGGGCGGTCGCCCGGCGACCTTTACGACCGCTTCCGCGCGGAGATCACCGCCGCCGGGATCGAAGAGGAGCGGCGGATGACCGCGGCGGGCCTCGTCGCGGGGGAGCCGTGGCAGCGGCTCGAAGGGGGAACGCTCTCCCCGCAGGTCTCGCCCGACGGCACGAAGCTTCTCGCCCGCCGCGATCCCAAACGGGGAGAGACGTATCTCGCCGTCTGGTCGCTCGGAGAGACCGAGGAGGATCGCGAGGCGGAGAAGCGGCGCCTCGAGCGCGAGGCGGAGATCCTGCGCGACCCGGAGGAGGTCGCGGATCGGGTCGAGCTCCCGAGACGCCGTTCTCCGAAGTGGCGGCTTCCGAGCGCGAACGGCTTCGCGGCGGACAACCCGCGATGGCTGCCCGATGGTGAGCGCGTCCTCTTTTCGCGGAGGTCGCCGGACGCGGAAGGGCTCCTCCGACTCGACCTCTACGCCTGGCGTCCCGAGACCGGAGACGTCGATCGCATTACCCGACTCGCGGACGTCGCGGAGGCGGATCCCGCGCCGGACGGCGCGTGGGCGGTCGGGGTGCGCAACCGCTACGGTGTCTCGGAGCTCGTCCGGGTGGACCTCGCGTCGGGCGACACGCGGCCCATCCCCGCCGGCGGGCCGACCGAGCCGTGGAGGGTCTGGATCCACCCGCGCGTCTCGCCCGACGGGGCATCGATCGCGTCGCTTCTCCACTCGGGCGGACGCTGGCGCCTCGTCACCCTTTCCGTCGCGGGGGGCGCGCCGACCGAGATCGCGCTTCCCGGACCGCCGGCGGGCGAGCCCGCGTGGAGTCCCGACGGATCGAGGATCTACGTCGCCGCGGACCGGGAGGGAGTCTGGAACGTCGAGTCGGCGGACGCGCGTTCGGGAGGCCCGTCGCAGCTCCTGACGCGGGTCACGGGCGGCGCGCTCGGCCCGGCGCCCTCGCCCGCCGGCGACGCGCTCTTTTTTCTCGAGATCACCGCGAAGGGAGTGGACGTGCGCCGGCTCTCTCTCCCGGCGACAGCGCTCACTCCGGTCGCCCGCCGCCCCGCGAGCTTCCCGCTCCTGCCTCCCGACCCTGTGCCGGTCTCGCCTTTCGCGCGGTCGGACCCGGGGCCGGCGCGCGCCTATCGCCTCTGGCCGAGCCACGTCATCCGACCCCTCGCGACGTACTCGGTCGGACCGGATGGGAACGCCTGGCAGCTCGGCGTCGAGGGCACGGACGTTCTCGGGCGACTCGACTGGGTGGCCGCGGCGTCGGTCGGCAGTGACGCGGGTCCGCGCGGCGGCTCGATTGCCGCTTCGTACCGGGGTCTGCCGGTCGCGCTGTCGGTGCACGCGTTTTACGCGCGGGAGAAACCGGGAAGCCAGCGCGTCGTCCGGCGCCCGGACCTCGACTCCGAGCGCCTCGGCGGATTCCTCGAAGGCGTCTGGTCGAGGCCGTCCGCGGGCGGGAGACTTCTCGTCGCCGCGGGCGGCGGGGCTTCGCGCGTCGAAGCTCTCGCGAGTGGAGACGAGTTCGATCGGGCGCTCTTCTCGGCCCGGGCGCGAGCCACCGGACGGCGCGTTCGGGGGAAGTCGGGGTTCGGTGGGGAATTCGACATCACCGGCTCGACCGGCCGCACCGACGGCCGCTCGTGGACCCAGGTGCTCGCGGGAGCCGGCGTGACGGCCTACCTTCCTCCCGCCCGGATCTCCGCTTCCGCGCGCTGGGGCGACACGTCCGGCTCGCCGACGCTCTTCGATCTCTTCGGGGTGGGCGGCGCTTCGTCGTCGGTCCTGCCCTCCGGGTTCGACCGCAACCGCATCGAGGTCGCGGCGCTGCCCGCCTTCGTTCATACAGGCGAACGGGTCGAGTCCGCCCGCGGTGAGCTCGCGCTCGCCGCGCTTCCGATCGTCGTCTACGGCGAACGCCTGCGCGCGTGGAACCCCGGCGGCGAAAAACCGGACCCGGTCCGCGTGCTCGGCGCCGAGCTCCGCATCGACGAGCGGATCCTGCCGATCCCGTTTCCGGGAGACCTCGCGTTCTACGCCGGGGTCGCGAAGATCAAGAGCGAGTCGCCGCGCTTCGACTCGACGCGGGGGTACGCGGGGCTTCTCTACCGGCCGTAGACGCTAGTCGTCGTAGAAACTTCGCGCCGAGATCGTCCCCTTGCGGTTCACGAGCTTCAGCTCGACTTCGTGCTCACCGCGCGGGAGCGACGGCTTGACGAAAACGATCACGTAGCGCCCCGAGATCGCGCGGGTGACGCGGTCGATCGCCGCGTCCGGGAAGAGGTGCGTCTTGTGGTACGTGCCGCCGGTGACCTCCGAGACCGCCTCGAGCCGGTACTCGAGCGTGTGGTAGTCGGCGTCGGTGACGTCGAGGGTGAAGATGTTCACCCGGGCGGCGGAGAGCGACGAGAGCGCGCGCCGGTACTCCTTCTTTTCCGAAGGAACCGGCCCGGTCAATCCGCCGACGGTGCCGAGGCCCCATCCGAAGTAGAGCATCGACTTGCCGCCGGGGATCGGCTCGAGGGCCTGCGCGACGAGGTCGAGCCCGCGCTCGGGGGTCGCCGCGTCGAGCGCCGCTTCGTAGTCGAAGTTGCGGGCGAGCGACGGGAAGGGGCCGGGCGGCAGCCGCGCGGGCTCGCCGGTTCGCAGGCACGCGATCATCGCGGCGCGGACCTTCGCGAGATCGTCGGTGAAGTCCTGCCGGAGCTTCAGGTGCGAGTCGAAGGACACCACCGCGATGCGGTCGGTCGGCAGGAACGTCTCGAGCAGCCGGTCCGCGTGCGCGACCATCCGGAGGAAGCCGTGGATCCGAACGGGCTCGTGGTCGGTCTGGTAGAAGAGGACGATCACCCGGCCCGGCGGGTAGGCGAGGACCGGCTCGTTGATCGTCGGCGCATCGCCCCAGACGATCTCTCCGGCCGAGGGAGCGACTGCCTCGGGATTGCCGGCCGAAACCCACTCGACGGATTCGATCGGCACCCGCTTGCCGTCGACCTTGAGCGCGAAGTCCCCGACGCCGAGGTCGCGGATCGGCTCGCCGTCGTTGTCCGTGACGTGCGCGTCGATGACGACCCGTTCGACGCGCGCTTCCTCGCGGAACGTACCGCTGCGCTCGTCGGCCGGCGGCGCAGTGCGCGGGCGTTGCGGGAGCGGACGCAACGTCTCCTGAGCGATCAGGGATGAAAACGTCGCGCCGAGCAGCAACGCTCCGGCAATCACAGGCGTCCTTCCCGTCCGCTGCACACGAAGAGCGTAGCGCAAACGGACCGGTCCGGCGCGGAGCAGCCTTCGTGTCACTATTACCCGGTGTGCGCCTCGGTCTCTACCGGGAGCGGAGGGCCCGCGGAGCGGCGAACGCGTCGTAAACGATGCGCGAGATGCGCGCCCCGGTGACGAGAGCCTCGCTGTCCACGCCCGGGCTCTTGTCCCGGACGCGCCGCGTCAGGATCGCGATCACGTAGCGGCCACCGGGCCCTTTCACGTAGGCGGCGTCGTTGCGCACGTCGCCGCGGAAACCCTGGCGATCCGGCAGCTTTTCCTCGTCCCACCCGGTCTTGCTCGCGACGAAGATCCGGTCGCGCTCGAAAGGGAGGCTCCGCGGGATCATCGCGCGATCCTGCTGGAGGGCGAGGACAGCGAGCATCTCGTCGGAGCGGGCGGGGTCGACGACCTTGCCGTCCGCGAGGAGCGCGAAGAGCCGCGCCGCCTCGGCGGGAGTCGTCATGCCGAGGCCGAACTCGCGCTCGAGCTCGGGAAAGACGTCGGCCTTTCCGTCGCGAAAGGTGGGTCGAAACAACTTCGTCTCCGCGAGGCCGTAAGACTCCAGGCGCTTGTCGATCGCGGCGGTCCCCGCAAGGCGCACGAGGAGGTTTGTCGCGGTGTTGTCGCTCCAGGCAATCATGAGGCGGACGAGGTCCCCGACCGCGAGGACAGTCCCGGGGCGCAGCACGTTCAAAGGCACCGTCTCGTCGCCGGCGCGATCCGCCGCGGTCAACGTCACCGTCTGGTCGGGACGGAGCGAACCTACGGCGTACCGGTGGTAGACCTCGACCATCACCGCGACCTTGATCAGGCTCGCGGTCGGGAACCGCAGGTTCTCGCCGATCGCGATCCGCTCGCCCGTGTCGAGGTTGTGCGCGACGACGCCCATGGTGCCCCGGAACCGGTCCACCTCTTCGCGGATCCGCCGCGAGACCGGGTTCTCCGCTCCGGAAGCCGCGGAGACGGCGGTGAGGAGACCGGCGAGAATCGTCCCGGCGAGACGCATGGACGCATCTTAGTGTCGCGGCTCCGGATGGGCTGTCGCCGGCGCCGCTTCTGCTAGCCTCTCGCGCATGAAAACAGCGATCGCTTTCGTGGTCCTCGCCCTCGTCGCGACCGCTTGCCGGCAGGGCTCGGTGCCCGTCTCCGGAGCGCCGACGCCGGCCGCGTCGGCGTCGTTCTCGAAATTCGTGGACGAGTACTTCGACGCGGGTTTCGCCTTCCGCCCCTCGGCTGGGACCGACACCGGCTTCCACCAGTACGACTCGAAGCTCGAAGACCTGTCGAGGCCGCGCATCGAGGCGCGAGTCGCGGAGCTCAAGACCTTCCTGGCTCGCCTCCAGGCCTTCGATCGCACGAAGCTCTCCTTCGACGACGCCATCGACGCCGACGCGATCGAGGGGGACCTCCGGGGCGAGCTCCTCGACCTCGAGACGCTGCGCACGTGGGAGAAGAACCCGATGCGCTACGCCGGCCTGCCGGGCGGCGCCGCGGACAGCCTGATCAAGCGGGACTTCGCGCCGGCCGCGGACCGGCTGCGCTCCCTCGTCGCGCGCCTCGAGCAGGTGCCGGCGATCTACGCGGCGGGGAAAGCGAACGTGCAGAACCCCCCGCGCGAGTTCACGGACCTCGCGATCCGCATGGCGAAGGGGTCCGCCGGCTACTTCGAGGGGACTGTCGCGCAGTGGGCCAAAGAGACAGCCGGATCCGACGCCGCCCTTCTCCAGAGCTTCGATGCCGCCAACGCGAAGGTCGTCGCGGCGACCCGCGACTTCGCCGCGTGGCTCGATGGTGACCTGCTGCCGCGCTCGAAGGGGAGCTACGCGATCGGAGCGGAGAACTTCCTCGCCAAGATGAAGTTCGACGACCAGGTCGAGATGCCGCTTCCCGCGCTTCTCGCGAAGGGCGAAGCCCAGCTCGCGAAGGACTACGCCGCGCTGGTCGCGACGGCGAAGCAGATCGACCCTTCGAAAACCCCGGCGCAGGTAATGTCCTCTCTCTCCGACACGCACCCGACGGCCGGGGAGCTCATCCCGACGGTCAGCCGTTCCGTGGAAGAGTCCCGCCGGTTCCTCATCGAGAAGGACCTCGCCACGATTCCGTCGGAGGTGCGGCCGAAGGTCGGGGAGACCCCGCCTTTTGCCCGCGCCGGCGGCTTCGCGTCGATGGACACGCCGGGAGCGTTCGAGACGAAGGCGACGGAAGCGTTCTACTACGTAACCCCGGTCGAGAAAGACTGGGACCGTAAGCACCAGGAGGAACACCTCCGCCTCTTCAACCCCTACGTCGTCGCGATCATCAACGTGCACGAGGTGTGGCCGGGTCACTACCTCCAGTTCCTTTACGCTCCGCGGTTCCCGACGAAGACCCGCAAGCTCGTCTTCTCCGGCACGAACGCGGAGGGTTGGGCCCACTACGCCGAGCAGATGATGGTGGACGAGGGATTCGGCGGCGGCGACCCGAAGTACCGCCTCGCTCAGCTCCAGGAGGCGCTTCTTCGCGATTGCCGCTACGTCGTCGGCATCAAGCTCCACACGCAGGGGATGACCGTCGAAGACGGGGCGAAGGTCTTCGTCGAGAGGGGCTTCCAGGAGCCGGCGAACGCGTACGAAGAGGCGCGGCGCGGCGCCTACAACCCGACGTACCTCTACTACACGCTCGGGAAGCTGCAGATCCAGGAGCTTCGCGACGAATACCGTGCCCGGACCGGCGCGACGCTCAAGGGTTTCCACGACGCTTTCGTCGCGCAGGGCGGGTTGCCGATCGCGTTCGTGAGGAGAATCCTCTTCCGGGCGGCCGAGACCGCTTCGCGGTGACGGACGAGAAGCCGTTCTCGGAAACCTACGGCACTCTCGCCGCCCTTCAGTCCCTGGCGGACGCGTGGAACGCGTCGCCTCCCATGCAGCGACTCGGTGCCCGCCTCGAGTTCCAGCGCGTGGATCGGGTGAGGGCCGTCATCGATCCGGTCGAGGCGTACCACCGGGGAGGAATGGGGACCGACGCCGTGAACGGCGTGATCCTCGCCGGGCTGTTCGACCTTGCGATCGGGACGGTCGGCTGGCTCACCCGGCCCGACACGCGCTCCGCCACCGTCACGCTCGCCATGACGTTCCTGAAGCCGACCCGCGGGGATCGGGTGACGGTGGAGGCGAGGCTCCTGCGCGCGGGGACGAACCTGACTTTCGCGTCGGCGGAGATCCTCGACGGAAACGACCAGGTCACCGCTCGATGCGACGGAACCGTCGCGGTCGCGATGGGCCGTTACGGGACCGAAGACTTCTTCGCGGGCATGCGGGGAGGTCTGTAAAGAAGCACCGAGGGTGCGGAGCGAGTCCGCGGTCACGAAAGCGTTGCGCGGACTTCGCCGCTCATCTAGAATGTTCGGGACCAGGCAGGATTCGGGAGCTCCGGCGTCGCTCCCGGATGTAGCGGAGGGCGAATGGGTTTCGACCTCGCTCCCAGCGCGACCGCGCAGCAGTGGTCCAGACGCCATTTCCGGTCGTTCCCGCCATGAGACTCGTGTGGTCCCAGCCGTCGCGCCCCGCCCAGGACCGGGCGCGGCACCTCCTCCTCCTGTCGGTCCTCTGTCTTTTCCTGGGGGGCATCCTGGCGGGAGCGGCCGGCCGCGACCCGCGCTCGACGCCGCGTGCGTTCCGCGCCGCCGTCGCGAGCCTGCTCGGGACCGGCGGTGTCTTCTTTCTTCTCGGACTTGCGCGCCTCGCGGTCGAGAAGTCCCGAAAAACTCCGACGAATCTGTCTCTGGCTCGCCCCTTCGACCCCTCCGACGTCGCGGCGCGCGCGCCGCGCTTCGGACAGGAGGAACGACGGTGAAAGACAACGTGGCTCCCTTCGATCTCCCGCGGGTCGGCCTCGCCCGCCGGGGCGCTCCGGACAAGACTCCGGGCACCCTGCGCGAGACAGTCGAGGTCGAGTGCCCGGAATGCGATGCGGTGCTCTGCCTGGACGCCCGGCTCCTGGCCTTGAACCCCGAGGTTCTCTGTGCCGGGTGCGAGGCGACGATCCCGCTGGCGTTGCGCGTCAGCGGAATCGGCTAGCCCCCTCTCTTTCAGGGCGTAAAAAAGCCCGGCCGGAGGCCGGCCGGGCACGACTCTCTGAAAAACGGGGTCAGCGCGCGACGACGACCGCCGGCCGCATCAATCCGACCGCCAGGAACACGATACCGACCAGCAGGTGGAAGACGTTGTCCGGCATCAGCTCCGCCGAGGTCATCGGCCCGGAGTGCCCGAGAATGCTCGCGAGGGTGCTCGGCGCCATGAAGCCGATGATCGCGATCAGAAGGTAAATCACGCCGAAGGCCAGGCAGAACGACTTCGCGGCCGCGTAGGTGCCTGCGAACCCGAGGTAGAGGGCGATCAACCCCGTAACGATGTGGATCACGTTGTGAATCGTCGTCAGGTGGAATCCCAAAAGGGTGGGCGTCGCAAAACCCGCGAGACCCACGATGAGAAAGATCAACCCACCGACCTTGCACAGAGTCTTGGCCATGGACCCTCCTTTTTCGCTGGGGCGGGAGACCCGCCTGTTGGGGAAAGGCTATCAGCGGGGGAGGGGGTTGGCTATCGGCAAAAGGTCCGGCGCCGACGTCGGTTCGGCGGCGCCCGGCCCGGCGACCTAAGTGACGATCTTGCGCGCCGCGGTCAGGCCGAGGATGAGGAAGATCATGAACAGCACCAGGAAAAGGAACGCGAAGAACTTGGCGATCGCGAACGATGCGCCGGCAACCGTCGTGAAGCCGAACAGGGCCGCGACGACACCGACCACGAGAAAGATGAGCGCGAGCTTGAGCATTCGACTCCTCCCGTTTCGGAGTGAGTGCGAAAGCCGTGCCCGGCCGGATCGCTATTGGCCCGCCGGCCGGACGTAGACCCAGCGATAGGTCAGGTCGATGAACACGTGGAAGTGCAGGAGCGCGGGAAACCCGAACTTCCCGTCGTCGCCCCACGCCGCCGACGTCGGGCCCGGATCCCGGACCACGGAAACCTCGGGCAACGCGATGCCGCCCCAGCGGTAACCGTTGAACGTTCCGGGGAGGTCGAGGCCGGCGCGCTCGGCGGACTCCGCGCCGACCGAGAGGTGAGCGGCGTCCGTCGGGGTAGCCAGGCGGAGCCGAAGGTCCTTCGCCCCCCGGCGCAGGATGGTGACGGGCCGGTTGCCGTCGTCGTCCACCAGGACGCGCTTGAACCCCTCGGGCGGGACGAAGCGGTTCGGCTCGTGGAGGGCGATACGAGAAGTCTTCGGGTCGATCTCGACGACAGTCTCCCGAAAGAGCGTCCCTCCCACGATGCCGTCCGCCCCGTCGGGCGCGCTCGCGAGGGCTTCGACGTGGATCCCCTCGCACGAGAACCCTCCCGCGTCGAGCCGCGCGCCGGCGGCTATGCGGCGCCCGAAGACGTCCGCTGCGAACGTGAGTCCGATCTTCCCGGCCACCGTCGGCGAGACGCGGAGGGGCCCGTCGACCTCCGAGTCGAGCGCGAGCGTGAGCGGGATTCCGTTCAGGGTCGCGGGAAACGCGATCCCGCCGTCCGGCGTGCGGGAGTAGCCGAGCCGGGCGGGGACGCCGGTGAAGCGGCCGCACCCTCCCCCGACGGTGGAGTCGGACATCGGGCCCGTGGGAAGACCAACCCAGGCGATTTCGGCACGGACCGGCGGCCGTCGGCCGGACGTCTCGCGGAACCGGGTCGGGCTCGAGAAGTCGAGTTCGAACCGGGGAGAGCGCACGGCGACGAGGCCGCCGTTCCCGCGGGAGAAGGAGAGGGTGAGGGGGAACGCTCCGGGGGGTGTCAGCCGGACCGACAGGGTGGCGGCGTCCGCCGGCCCGAGCGAGAGGCGCGCGCGCTCGCGGTCCTCGAAGAGCCAGGCTCGCCTCCAGAAGTAGGAGCGGGTGAGAAGCTCCGAGAGCGCCGGTTCCGACACGACGCGCGTGAACGCATCCTCGTCCACGTAATAGGCTTT
This sequence comes from uncultured Acidobacteriota bacterium, assembly GCA_963832145.1. Taxonomy (GTDB): domain Bacteria; phylum Acidobacteriota; class Thermoanaerobaculia; order UBA5066; family Gp7-AA6; genus Gp7-AA6. The sequence goes on along the minus strand of CAWHTA010000007.1, from coordinate 110,299 downwards.
GCCCCCCTGGATGCCGCGCTCGGTGATCGTTCCCGCGGACGCGGTCCGCTCCCTGTACCGGTCATCCCGCCAGGCCACCTCCGCGACGCCGTTCGCGGGCGGCGCTCCGGCGGCATCCGGTGAAAGAGTGATCCGGATCACGTGGGAGCGGGGGAGTGGGCGAGCTCCCGTCGCGCTCCGGTAGCGATCGAGGATCCGCTCCGCGACGCGAGCCTCCGACTCCCGGCCGCAGGCGGCTGCCGCGAGGAGCACGAGCAGAGCGAGAGCCGCCTCTCCGATCCGACGCGTCGCGCGGAAGTACGTCCGGGGCCTCTGAACCGATCTTATTACCCTTCGGGGCCGGCATGCGCTCGCGGCGCACTCCGCGAAGGAAATCGCGGCCCGCCTGTTTTTTTCTGCTTGACGTTCCATCGAGCGGACTAGAATAGCCGCCAAATTTGATCAGCCCCTCAAGGGCGAATCTGCAATGAAGAAGGGATAGTGCAAATGGCAGAAAAATCCGGAAAAGCGATGTCGAAGTCTGCGATCGCGGACAACCTGGCGAAGACGGGCGGCTACAGCAAACGGCAGGCGACCGAGTTTCTCGACAACTTGACGACGCTTGCCTACAAGGAAGCGAAGAACAGCTTCACGATCCCCGGGGTCGGAAAGCTCGTTCTCGTCAATCGTAAGGCGCGCATGGGCCGCAACCCGGCGACCGGCGAGGAGATCAAGATCCCCGCGAAGCGCGTCGTCAAGTTCCGCGTGTCGAAGAAAGCGAAGGACGCCATTCTGGGGGCGAAGCGCTGACCGGATAACGCCATCGGCGATTGGGAAAGCGGTCCTTCGGGACCGCTTTTTCATTTGTCCTCTCCCTCTCCCCTCCGGGGAGAGGGCGGGGTGAGGGGCTCTATTCACCGTGGTGTTGTTCCCCCTCACCGCCTCGCGAAAACGAGCCGCACGGTGTTCGTTTCATCGTCCACCCGACCGGCGTCCGCCGAGAGCCCCGGCCCCGCGATCGCCGTGAACGCGATCCCACCACCGATGCGGGCGGATCGGACGATCCGGGCCGAGAGCTCGACCTCGCGCAACTTCTGCGGGAGACCTTCGCTCTCCGCCGCGGCGGCGAGCTCGCGGGCGGCGGCAAGTGCCGCTTCGACGAACTCGACGACTCCGGGTATAGCGGGAGTCGGTGAGACGGAACGCGGACGGGCCGGAGGAGGGGGCAGCTCGAGGGTGAAGCTCTGAGTGAACGACACCTCGCTCCGCCGCGAGGCCTCGGCATCGAGAACGAGGAAGCTCACCCGGCCGCCGGCCCGGTTCTCGCGCGCGACGAGAAGCTTGAGCTCGATCGTCTTCAGGACGAGACCCGTGTCGGCCATGTCCGCGTTGCGGCCGTTGGCGACGTCGGCGAGCGAAGCAACGAGCTCGGCCGGCGAGACGAGCACCGGCTCTCCGGAAGGGCGGGAAGGGTTTCTCGCCGACGCGCACGCGGTCGCGAAGGCGATCAGGGAAGCTCCGGCGAAGATCGCGGTTCTCCGTTTCATCTCTCACCTCCCGAAATCCACGCGCGGCGTACTCGCCGCACGCCGTCCCGTTCGCGGGCGACGAAGTGGGATTTTCCCTCGCGGTACAGGACCGGAGCGTCGACCGACGGCGCGTCGTCGCCCGCGATGCGTCCCCGCCGCGCGAGCGTGCGGACGAACTCTCGAGCGTCTTCCTCGTCGTCGCTGCCGGCCCGATCCACCTGCGACGCGGTGACGTAGCCGCTCTCGGCGACGGCAATCGAGAACGAGTCGGAGATCTCGACGGCCGCCCCGTCCGCGGGACCGTACTCCGGCCCGCTCAGGAAAAGGTCCCGCGCGCGCCTTCCAGAGAGGCTGCCGTTGCGCGACGGGCGAACGAGGATCTCGTCCTCGAGCGACATCCCCAGCCGTTCGCGGATCGCATCGAGCGCTCGCGTGGCGAGCGCCTCCGGCTCCAGCGCGGCGCGCGCGGCCGCCGGGCCGCCGGCCGTCACGAGCCCTCTCGATGCGAGCGCTTCCGTGAAGGCCGCGGCGTTCTTCTCGGTGCCCGCCTCCCGCACGAGCGCCGCTGCGAAGCGCCGGAAGAACGCGGCCACCGACGCGGCTTCCTCCGTCGCAGCGGCAATCGCGCCGGCGAGCGCGTCCCCAGCCTCGCGGAGGGCCGCCGCGCGGCCCTCGATCTCGTCGCTGTTCGCCGCCGGATTCTTCGAGTAGAGGCGCACGAGCGCGTCCCAGCACGCGCCGGTCAGAACGCGGCAGAAGGAGTGGGGCTCGCGCGAAAGGGCGTCCGCCGGCGCCTCATCCGGAAGCGAGCGCGGGGCCCGGTAGCGAAAGGGGTTGACCGCGTCGCGAAGCGAGTCGGGAAGCGCCGCACCCGGTCCGTACCGCGACACGATCGCGGCGGCGAGCTCCTCCGCGAGCCGCGAAACGAGGTTGGACTGGTCGAGCTCGCCCTTCGTCTCCTCGAGCGCGGCGCGGGCGAGGTCGGGCTCGGCGAGAGCCGCCAGAATCGAGGAGAGATCGCCGAACGCTTCGTGAAACGCGGCGACCTCGAAGTGCGGGGCGTCCCAGAAGTCCGGGCGGATCGCGTCGAGGACGGCGTGGCCCTGTTCGTGGACGACGATGTCCGGGCTGTCGCCGGAGTGCACGACTTCGCCCGTCGTCGTGTCCTCGCCGCGGAAGAAGTGGAGCGCCTTCCGGTCGTAGTACGCATTCAGCCCCTCGCCTTCGACCGGGATGGACGGGAGAACGGGTCCGACGATCCACGTGCCGGCCTCGGGGAGGAACCGCGTCCACAGCGCGCGCCCGCGGGCGAGAGCCGAAGCGATCTGCCAGTAGAGGAACTCCGGGGTGTCCGGATCGTAGGGTCGGGCCTCGGGCCGCTCGCCCTCGACGCGGAAGCCCCACGGGTGGGTCTCCGTGTCGAGCGGGGGTTGGGACGGCACCGCGGGCTGACCCGCGCGCCGCGGGGTCGTTCAGGAAGATTCGGATCCGCGCACGCGAGGCCTCGTCCATGCGAGTTTCGCAAGTTTACGTCGCGGCGGACGTGCCTTCCTCGCGGACATCGCGCCGTTCGGCTATTCTTTGTTCGTGGGGCTCAGGGTCGTTCTGGCAGTCGTCACCGTGCTGGGAATCGGGGCCCCGTGTCTGGAGGCCGCCACCGGAAAGGCGGTCTGGCCGCTCTCCCTGCGGGATGGTCTGCCCGCGACGATTCCCGGCTACGTCGCGGCGCCGCGGGATCCGCTTCCCGACACCGACGAGAACGAGATGGGCGTGTACACCCAGGTCTCCCGCTTCTTCCAGCGGATCGAGAGCCCCACGTCGGTGAAGCAGTTCCAGCTCGTCGTGCAGGACTACGGCGCCGGAAAGGATCTGGCGGGCGCGATCAAGAAGGCGGTCGCGGAAGCCGCGCGCGCCCCGGGGTGGAGGCGAAAGAAGTGAAGGTCGCCGGCTTTCCGGCCTTCGCCGTCACGGACCGATCGGGACCGAACCCGACGACCCTCGTGACCGTGGTCGCGACGCCCGGCCGGCTCGTGCTCGCGCAGGGCGCCAACGTGGACCGCGACGAGGCGCTGAAGCTGCTCGCCCTCGTGGACTTCGTCCGCGTCGTCAACGCGAAGGCCCCCTGGGGAGAGTGCGTATGCCGATAACTGTCCGCCGCGCCGTGCGCGACGACGGCGCCCGGATCGTCGAGCTCGACCGCGAGCTCGCGACGTTCGAGAAGCTCCGCCCGCCCGACGACGAAGAGGCGACGCGGCTCCTCTCGTGGATCTTCGACACGAACAAGCTCGAGGCGCTGGTTGCCGAGCTCGATGGCGTGATCGAGGGGATCGCGCTCTTCTACGAGACCCCCGGCTCCACGTTCCGCGCGCGTCCCTTCCTCTACCTCGAGGACCTCGTCGTGTCGGACGCCGCCCGGAGCCGCGGCGTCGGAGAGGCGCTCATCGCCGCGCTCGCGAAGGAGGCGCTCGCCCGCAACGCGTGGCGCATCCACTGGGCCGTGCTCGACTGGAACGTCCGGGCCATCAAGTTCTACGACCGCCTCGGCGCGACGCAGGACGACTGGGTGCACTACGGGGTGGACGAAGCGGGGATCCGGAAGCTCGCGGGGGGTTAGCGGAGGTCACACCCCGATCGGGTGCCAGGTCGTCTTGGTCTCGGTGAACGCCTCGATGAAGTCGAGGCCCTGGGCCGCGTCGGATGAGTAGTCGGCAATCGCGTAGCGCTTGACGCGCTTCACGTTGACGGCGCCGTCTTCCCCCATCGACTTCGACAGCGCGCGGTCGCCGCCGGCGTCGGAGATCGCGTTCACGTCCATGTGACGCGCGAGGTGAGGGACGAGCTCGTCCTTGCGGCCGGAGATCAGGTTCGCCACACCCCCCGGCAGGTCCGAGGTCGCCAAGATCTCCGCGAGCTCGAGCGACACGAGCGGGTACTTCTCCGACAACAGCACGACGGCGGTGTTCCCCGCGACGATCACCGGCGCGAGGTGCGAGACGAGGCCGAGCAGGTCCGGCGTCTCCGGCGCGACGATCCCGACGACGCCCATCGGCTCGGGGACCGAGAAGTCGAAGTAGGAGGACGCCACCGGGTTCACGGTGCCGAGAAGGGCGACGTACTTGTCCGACCAGCCGGCGTAGTGGACGATCCGGTCGATCGTCGCACGGACCTCGGCGCGCGCAACGGGCGCGGTCACGGCTCGCGTATCGCGGAGCAGCTGCTCGAAGCTCTCGGCGCGGCCCTCGAGCATCTCGGCCATGCGATAGAGGATCTGGCCCTTCAGGTAGGCAGTCTTTCCCGCCCAGCCGGTTTGCGCCGCGCGCGCCTTGCGGACCGCTTCCCGCAGGTCCTTCCGCGATCCGCGGGAGACGTTGGCGAGGAGATCGCCGCGGACGTCGGGCACCGGGTCGTACCGGCCCGACTCGGTGCGGATGAACTCACCGCCGACGTAGAGCTTGTAGGTCTTGCGAATCTCGAGCTCGGCCATTACCCGAGCTCCACGTACGCGCGCAGGCCGTGCACGCCGCCCTCGCGGCCGAAGCCCGACTCCTTGTAGCCGCCGAACGGCGACGTCGGGTCGAATTTGTTGAATGTGTTCGCCCACACGACTCCGGCGCGCATCTTCTGCGTGATCTGGAAGATCTTCGAGCCCTTGTCGGTCCACACCCCCGCCGAGAGCCCGTACGGGATGTTGTTCGCCTTCTCGATCGCCTCGTCGGGCGTCCGGAACGTCATCACGGTCAGGACCGGCCCGAAGATCTCCTCCCGCGCGATCCGGTGCGATTGCGCGACGTTGGTGAAGAAGCTCGGCGGGAACCAGTAGCCCTTCGGCGGGATCGCGCACGAGGACTGGTGGAGCTCGGCGCCCTCTTCGACTCCGCACGCGACGAGCTCGCGGATCTTGTCGAGCTGCATCTTCGAGTTGATCGCTCCGACGTCGGTGTTCTTGTCGAGCGGGTCGCCCATCCGCAGCGTCGCGATCCGGTCGGAGAGCTTCTGCAGGACGACGTCCGCGATGGACTCCTGGACGAGCAGCCGGGAGCCCGCGCAGCAGACGTGCCCCTGGTTGAAGTAGATGCCGTTGATGATGCCCTCGACCGCCTGGTCGATCGGGGCGTCCTCGAAGACGATGTTCGCGGCCTTGCCGCCGAGCTCGAGCGTGAGGCGCTTGCCGGTGCCCGCTGTCGCGCGCTGGATGATCTTTCCGACGTCGGTCGATCCGGTGAAGGCGATCTTCTTCACCTTCGGGTGATTCACGAGCGCCGCCCCGGTCTCGCCCGCGCCCGGCAAGATGTTCACGACGCCCGGCGGAAGGTCCGCCTCCTGGCACACCTTCGCAAGCAACATCGCCGTGAGCGGCGTCGTCTCGGCCGGCTTCAGAACGACCGTGTTGCCGCAGGAGATCGCCGGCGCGATCTTCCACGCCGCCATCAGGAGCGGAAAGTTCCACGGAATGATCTGGCCGCACACGCCGATCGGCGAGACCGTGTGCCGCGGGAACGCGTACTCGAGCTTGTCCGCCCAGCCCGCGTGGTAGAAGAAGTGCGCGATCGCAAGCGGGACGTCGACGTCCCGCGACTCCTTGATCGGCTTTCCCCCGTCCATCGACTCGAGCACGGCGAGCTCGCGGGATTTCTCCTGCAGGAGCCGGGCGATCCGGTAGACGTACTTCCCGCGGTCGGCCGGCTTCAGCTTCGACCAGCGTTTGCGGTACGCCTCTTCCGCCGCCGTGACCGCCGCATCGACGTCGGCCGCGCCGGCCTCCGCGACCTCGGCGAGCGTCTCCTCGGTCGCGGGGTTCACCGTCTCGAAGTACTTCTTCGACTTCGGGGCGACGAACTTCCCGCCGATGAAGAGGCCGTAGCGCTTCTCGAGCCGGAGGTGGTCGCGCGACTCGGGGGCGGGCGCGTAGTCCCAGGCGGACCCGAACTCGAGGGCCGGCTTCTCCCGCTCGATCCGCCGGATCGCGTGCTCCCGCGCTTCCTGTTCTTCCTTGACTGTCGCCATGGTCAATCCTTCGTGAAGTAGTCCTCGCTCTGGTATCGGCCGCTCGATTCCTTGACGAGCTGCATCAGGAGGTCGTTGGTGACGGTGGATGCGCCGAGCCGGAAGAGGTCCGGCGTCAGCCACGCGTCGCCGAGCGTCTCCTTGACGAGGACGAGGAGGTGGAGGGCCTGCTTGGACGTCTTGATGCCGCCGGCCGGCTTCATGCCGATCCGCCGACCGGTCTCGAAGTAGAAGTCGCGGATCGCTTCGAGCATGACGAGCACGACGCCCGGCGTCGAAGCGGGGCTGATCTTCCCGGTCGACGTCTTGATGAAGTCGGCGCCGTAGGTCATCGAGAGAAGCGACGCCTTCCGGACGTTGTCGTAGGTTTCGAGCTCGCCCGTCTCGAGGATCACCTTCAGATGCGCGGGCCCGCACGCGTCCTTGATCGCGACGATCTCCGACGCGACCTTCTCGTAGTCGCCCGAGAGAAACGCTCCGCGGTCGATCACCATGTCGATCTCGTCGGCCCCCGCCTCGACAGCCGTTCGGGTGTCGTCGAGCTTCGCGGAGAGCGGCACGAGCCCGGCGGGAAAGCCGCTCGCGACGGAGGCGACCTTGACGCCGCTGCCGCGGAGCGAGTCCACCGCGAAGGCGACCATGTTCGGGTAGACGCAAATGGCCGCGACGTGCGGCACCGACGGGTCTCCGGGCTGGGGGTGGCGCGCCTTCTGGCAGAGCTGCCGGACCTTGCCTTCGGAGTCCTTCCCCTCGAGCGTCGTCAGGTCGAGCATCGAGATCGCGAGCTTGATGCCGGCCACCTTGGCGGCCTTCTTGATCGAGCGCTTTCCGAGCGACGCGGCCCGCTCCTCGATCCCCACGGCATCCACGCGGGGGACGCGCGAAAGGTCGAGCGGGCGGGGGAAGGAGGGTGCCGTGCTCATGGGAACACTTGATTATAGGAGGCGGAACCCGTTCGGGATTCCGCCGAGGCGGGCCTGGAAACGGGCTTTTCAGCCGTTGGGGACGTCCCACATCTCCTTGACCGCCGGGTGGTCCCAGGCGATCCGGTACTCGTCCGGAGCGTCCGGATCGAACGTCTCCGTCACGAAGTAGAGCAGGGAGCAGGGGTTGGTGAGCGGCCGGTAGCCGTGGGCGACGCCGGCCGGTATGCGGACGAGGACGTCGGACCCACCGCCGGCAACGACGGCCTGCGTACGGCCGAAGGTCGGCGAGTCCTTCCGGACGTCGTAAAGGACCACCTTCGCCTTGGAGGGCGGAGGGAAGAACCAGATGTCGTCCTGCTTCAGGTGGTAGTGAAGCCCCTTGATGTGGTTGGCCGCGTCGACGATCGAGAAGTTCGTCTGCACGACCGGGACGCCTTCGAAGAACTCGGCGAGCGGCCGGCTGCCCGCGTGGTTGGCGCGCGTGCGGAAGAGCTCGATGAAGAAGCCGCGGTCATCGGTGAAGCGCGGGACCTTCAACACGCGGACGCCCTCGATGGGCTCCGGCTTCGGATAGGCCTTGGCGGCCGAGCGGAACTCGGGCGCGATGTCGTCGGCTTTCACGGGCGGGATTCTAGCTTGGCCCCGTCCTCACCCCCGGCCCCCTCTCCGTTCGCACGGAGAGGGTGCAACCTGTGGCGATTGAGAAGAGCGGTCCAAAAAAGAAACGGGCGGTTGCCCGCCCGTTTTTCGAAACCCTGGTCTGTGCGGATCAGTGATGAGCGTGGGCGGGGGAGGCCGGCTTCGCCTTTTTTTCCTCGGGCTTCGCACTCGCCGCCTTCGCCGGGAAGGGCTTCACGTCGCCACTCGCCGTCCACGCGATGTTGAAGCCGTTCCGGTCCTTGTGGCTGAACTTGGTATCGCCGTTGAAGTTGTGCACCGAGGTGGCCAGGACGAATCCTTCGTTCGAATTCGAGAACCAGTATTGAAGGTTCTCGACTTCGGTCGGCGTCTTCTTGTTCGGACCGATCGCCTTGGTCAACGAGATCTCCGCCATCCCGCTGCCCATCTTCGCGTGGGACATCTTCGCGTCGTCGTGCCACTCGATCGTGTCATCGCGGACGGCGTACTTCTTCCAGGTCACGTTGAAAACCGTATTCGCGACCGCTTCGAGGGCCTTTTTCTGCTCGGGGCTCGACTTCTTGTCGAGCGTAAGGACGACCCAGCTGGTGGGCATGCCCGGTCCCGGCTTCTGGTGCCACTCTCCGCCGAGGTCTCCGGACATCCACATGAGCTGATTCGAGAGATCCACGGCGCCGTAGTGGCTGCCAGGGCGGAACTTGTACACGTTGTTGAACTGGCACATGTGCTCGTCGGCGGACTTGCTGAAGTAGCACGTGCAGAAGAGCGGGCAGGAGCAGCCTTCGATCGTGTCGGCGGTAACGGAAAAGGTCTTCGCCTTGTCGGCCGGCGTCGCCGCGATTACGAGGACCGCGATACCGATCACGGCAATTGCGGATAAGTATTTCTTCATACCTTCACTCCTTTCGGTGAGTTGCCTCTCCGGCCGCCCGGAGAGGGCGAGGCGCTTGGCGGTTGCATGTCCGCAGTTTCGTCGCGGATTCTACATCCGGAAGGAGGCCCCGGACACTCCCCGGGTGTAGCCTTGGGACGCCCTTTGCGTGGAGGAATCATGGAAAAGCGGGCCCTTTCCGTCGGTCTGGCACTTCTCCTCGCCGCCGCGACCCTCGTGGCCTCGGGTCCGGACCCTCGCGAGCGCAACTTCCGGCTGCTCGTCGACGGGGTGGAGATCGACGGGGTCGTCGGCTATCGGATCTCGTTTGCGCGCGTGCCGGTCGCCCGCTCGGACGGCCGCCGCCTCGACCGCGCCTACTCGCCGGACGAGCGCCGCCTCGTGGTCACGGTCACCGAGAAGGGGTTGAACCGTCTCCAGGCCTGGTTGAACGACGCGACCGACGACGGCACTCCCGCGGGCAAGGGCGTCACGATCATCGCGCGCGACAACCGGGAAGAGCTGCTCGCGAGATGGGAGCTGACGGGAGTAACTCCGGTGACGTTCTCGTCCGCCGGTGCCGGCAACATCAACCAGGTCGACGCGACTGTCGAATTCGCGTTCGACCGGATGCGGCTGGTCGAGGCCAGGAGGGACTAGCTCGACTGCGAGGGCTTAGTGGCCCCGGTGGATGTTCCGGATCGCGTCGAGCAGGGCGGCGGGGGGGCGCTCGAACCGGGCGCCGAAACCCGACGCGCCGCCGTTGTCGGACTCCTCGACGAACACGACGTTGCCCCGTACGCGGAAGTGTCGCCGGTCGTCGGGGAGGGAGAACGTCATGTCGACGTAATCGCCGAGCTCCGGAACCTTCGGCGTTGCGACGTACCCGCCGGCGAGGTTCAGGATCTCCAGAAAGCCGTTGATTTCCTCTTCGCCCCACTTGATCGTCGCGGGCGCGCCGACCGGCACCCGATCCGATACTCGCTGTTCGGCTTTCTGTCCCATCGAGGTTCTACTCCGCAGGGGTGAGCGAGTCGGATTGTTCGCCCAAGAATAGCAGGTTCCGGCGGATTTTCCGCGGCGGAACGCCTCGATGGTGGCGACCTCTACAGTCGATGGTCCTCCAGGGCGGGCAGGAGCGTCGTCTCGAGCTTCTGAAACAGGCGCGCGGTGGCCTCCACGTCGCGGCGGCAATAGAGCGCGATCTCGCGGAGACGGTTCTCCCGGTAATAGTGCGCAACGGCATAACCGTCGAGCCCCTGCTCCTTCGGGCTGTCGATCCCGAACGCCTTGCAGGCGAAGTCGAGATTCCACTTCCGCGAGGCGCCAAAAAAGGAGAGCACGTCGAGGAGATCGGTGTGCGGCCTGATCGAGTAGCGGTAGCCGCAGAGGTTCTTCGTGACCCGGATGCCGAGGGCGGCGCTTCGCAGCATGAGGAGCGGGCCGTCGAAGCAGCGGCCGTTGAACGAGACGAACCGGTCGAATCTCGTGATCGCGCTCCAGAACTCGGCGAGGAACGCCGCTTCGCTGTCGCCGGTGAAAGTGAAGAGGCCGTCGGTCGACGTCTCCTCGACCCGGCCGTCGCTCTTCTCGTACCAGACCCGGCCGCGTCCGGTGTCCGGGTTCAGCATCGCGAGCACGACGATCCGGCCAGTCAACGGCCAGAGCGAAAGCTGGTCGGGCATCTTCGCCCGCTCCTCGTCGCTGCGCGCGTACTTCGTCAAGTATGTCCGCTGCGCGTCGTCGAGCGAGTCCCAGGGGATCCCGACGGTCTCGATGTCGAACACGACTGTCGCCATGGTCGGGATGCTATTCTGTCGAAGCCCGTCGAATGAAACGAACGCTTGCGCGCGCCGCCGCGGTGCTCGCGGTCAGCGTGCTCGCCGCCTGTGGCCCCCGCCCGCCGAGCGCCGCGCCGAAAGACACCCTCTATCGCCACCTCGGCGGAGATCCGGCCACACTCGATCCCACGACGACGAACGAGGAGAGCGGAATCCTCGTGGAAGCGATGATCTTCCGGCCGCTGCTCGGCCTCGACGCCGAGCGCCGCCCGATTTCTGCGCTCGCGCGCACGTGGACCGCCTCGCCGGACGGTCTCACCTACGAGTTCGGGCTGGACCCTTACGCGGAGTGGGAAGACGGATCGCCGGTGACGTCGGACGACGTCCTCTTCACGATCGAGCGGATCCGGGACCCGAAGGTGCCGGCGTTCAACCTGCGCGACTCCTTCAGCGACGTCGCCGCGATCGAGACCCCCGATGCGTCGACGATCCGCGTGCGGTTCAAGGTCCCGAACGCGCAGCGCCTTCTCGCCTTCAACCTGCCGATCGTCTCCCGCGCGGCCTACGCGCGCGCGGCCTCGCCGGCGGACGTCGATCGCCGGCCGGCCGGGAGCGGACCTTACCGGCTCGAGAAGTGGGAGACGAACCGGTCGATCTCGCTCGTTCGCCGGGAAGGCACACCCGGTGACCTCGCCCGGTTCCGCCGGGTCGTCTTCCGCGTCGTTCCGGACGCGACGGTCCGGTTCCGAGCCGGGGCCCGCGGGGACCTGGACGAGTTCCGCATCGGCCGCGACCAGCGAGCGTCCGCGGAGTCGTCCGCCGACTTCCTGGCGAAGAACCGGATCCTCAAGGTTCCCCAGCCGGTGACGGCGTACCTCCTCTGGAACCTGCGGCATCCCTTTCTCGCGGACCCGCGCGTGCGGCGCGCGCTCGCGCACTCCTGGCCGCGCGCGGAGACGGCGCGCCGCCTCTATCCCCCCGACGGAGCGGCGCTCGTCTCCGGCCCGTATCTGCCGAACTCGCCGGAGAGCGATCCGGGTGTTCCTCCCACCACCTTCGACCCCGCGCTGACGGCGCGGCTTCTCGACGAAGCCGGCTGGCGCGTCGGCCCCGGCGGGATGCGGACGCGCGGCGGCGCGAAAGCATCGCTCGAGCTCCTCTATCCGGTCGAACAGACCGTTTACGGCGCGCTCGCCGAGATCCTCCGGTCGGCGTACGCGAAGGTCGGGGTCGACCTCGAGTTGAAGAAGCTCGACTGGGCGGCGTACTCGGAGCGGGCGGACGCGGGGGAGTTCGACTCGCACCTGACCGCGCGGGTCTTCCTTCCTCCCAACCCGGATCCCTACCCGCACTTCCACTCGAGCCAGGTCCCGCCTCGGGGACAGAACTACGGCTTCTACCGGAACCCGGCCGCCGACCGGGCGATGGAAGCGGCGCGGGGCGAGACGGATCCCGAGAAGAGACTCGCGCTCTATCGCGAAGTGCACCGGCTGCTCGCCGACGACCCGCCGGCCGATTTTCTCTGGGGCGCCGACCAGTACTGGGGGATCTCGAAGCGCGTGGACGGCGTGACGGTCTCGTCGCTCGGCCTCTTTCACTTCCTGCCGGGACCGCTCGGGTGGAAACCGGCCGCTCCGTGAGCGGGGGAGCCCGGCCTCTCGAGGGCACCTTCGTTCTCGACCTCTCGCGCGTCCTCGCGGGACCGTTCTGCACGATGCTGCTCGCGGACCTCGGCGCCCGCGTCGTGAAGGTCGAAAACCCGGACGGGCGGCGACGTGACCCGGGGGTGGGGCCCCCCGAACGACCCGGAGAGCGGACTCTCCGCCTACTACCTCTCCGTCAACCGCAACAAGGAGTCGATCGCCCTCGACCTCGCGGCTCCCGCCGGTGCGGAGTCGGTCCGGCATCCTCGCGCGCCGCGCGGACGTCCTGATCGAGAACTTCCTGCCGGGCGGCCTCGAGAAGTTCGGCCTCTCGCTCGCGGAAATGCGCCGCGAGAACCCGCGCCTCGTGACGGCGTCGATCACCGGCGCGGGCCGCACGGGCGAAGAGAGCGGTCTGCCGGGATTCGACCTGCTCGCGCAGGCGGGCGCGGGACTGATGGCCATCACGGGGAGCGCGGAGGGCGGCCCCTCGAAGGTGGGGGTCGCCGTCTCCGACCTCTTCGCGGGATGTTTTGCGCTCGCGGGGATCCTCGGGCTGCTGCACCGCGCGCGAGAAATCGGGCCGCGGCGGCCACGTGGAGATCGACCTCTTCACGTCGAGCCTCGCGGCGCTCATCAACGTCGCCCAGGCGGCTCTCCTTACGGGAGCGCCGTCGAAGCGCTGGGGTAACTCGCACCCGCAGATCGTCCCTTACCGCCCCTTCGAAGCGTCCGACGGCGCCTTCATCGTCGCCGCGGGCACGGATCGCCATTTCGCGCGGCTCTGCAGGATCGTGGGGCGACCGGAGTGGGCCGAGGAGACAGCGTTTCGAACGAACGCCGCGCGTCTCGAGAACCGGGAGGCGCTCGAGGGCGAGCTCGAGCGGATCTTTCGCGCGCGGCCGAGAGCCGAGTGGGTTGCCGCCTGCCGGGAGGCCGGGATTCCGGCCGGCCCCGTCCGCGGGCCGCTTGAAGCGCTCCGCTCCGGAGTCGCGGAGAGCCTGAACGCGATCGTGGCGGCGTCGGGCGTTTCGTTCGTCGCCTCTCCGATCCGAGTGGACGGCTCCGACGCGCCCCTCCGTTTCCCTCCGCAGCTGGATCAGGATGGTTCGGCGATCCGAAGTGAGTTCAACCTCCCCGGCTAGCATCACGCAACTGCAGGCGATCCGATATGGAGAAAGCGGGCAGGATCCTCGGAGTTGTGGCCGGTCTCGGGATCGTCGGGTTCTGGATTGCGCTCTCGATGCACCCGAACTCCGGGGGCGGCGGCTACATCCTGATTGCCTCGTCGATGATCGCGGCTGCCCTGGTCGGCGTGGTCGGAGGAGTCACCGGAAACCCGGCACTGCTCTTCGCAGCCTTCGCGGTTTCCGTCCCGAGCGCCGCGTATTTCCTCCTCGTCGAATCGATCTATCGGGCAATCGGGTACCTGACGCCCCTCCTGCTGGTAGCGGCTCTTTTGATTCACGTGTCTCGGCGCCGCCTCGCGCGACACGTGTAAACCCGACCGACCCGCAGCCCGATCGGGCGCGTTTTGCCGGAGAACGGCCGAAGCGGTCACCGATCCGAGGCCTGATAGGTTTCGCTCAAATGAAAGTCGCCTTCATCGGAACTCACGGCGTCGGCAAGACGACCCTCTGTTTCGAGCTCGCGGCGCTCCTCAAGAAGCGGGACCGTATCGTCGAGATGGTTCACGAAGTCGCGCGCTTCTGTCCGCTGCCCATCAACCGCGATACGACTCTCGACGCGCAGTCCTGGATCCTGCACACCGAGATCGCCGCGGAGCTCGCGGCCCAGCACAAAGCCGAGATCGTGATCTGCGACCGGAGCGTGCTCGACAACTACTGCTACATGCTCCAGGCCGGGAAGGCGCCGATGCTCGAGCCGCTCGTCCGGTGGTGGACGGAGACCTACCAGCTCCTGATCAAGGTCCCGATCGTTTCGCCGCCCGGCTACGACGGCCTGCGCGATACCGATACGGCGTTTCAAAGGAGGATCGACGACACGATCGAGTCGATCCTCGCGGAGTGGAACGTCCCCGCCGTGCGGCTCGACAAGGACGGGCGGGAAACCTGGGCCGCCGGGGCGCTCGAGGCGATCCTGCCTCTCCTCGGTCCCGTCCAGCAGCCCCTCTTCGAGGGGGAGGCCGCCTCGACTCCGAGTCTCTAGTCAGGCGCCGGAACTGTCGTCGGGGGCGACCCCGCCAGCGTTCGCCACGCGATTGCACCGAGCACGACGAAGCCCCCGAGTATCGCGACCGCGTTCGGCCTCTCGCCGAGGAAGAGGAACACCCAGATCGGGTTCGCAATCGGCTCGAGCATGCCGACGAGCGAAGCCTGTGTCGCGGTGACGGTGTCGATCCCGCGAACGAAGAGGATGTAGGCGCCTGCGAGCTGGAAGACGCCGAGCAGGATCAGAACGCCGGCGGACCGGGGAGTGAGCGACAGGTCCGACGCGACGAAGGGGAGGACGGCCACCGCCGTCGCGACGTTGCCCCACGCCACCGCGGCCTCCGCCCCCGCGCCGCGTTCCCGCCGCAGGGAGAGCACGAGCCCGGCGAAGAAGACGCCGGAGAGGAGCGCCATCGCATCACCCGCCCGCCCGGGCGAGTCGAAGCGTCCGAGGAAGAAGAGGGCCATTCCCGCGAGCGCGATCCCGATCGCCGCCGCGTCACGGACGTGCAGGGGCTCCTTCACGACGAGCGGCGAAAAGAGGAGGACCCAGACGACGCCGCTGTACTGCAGAAAGATCGCGTTCGCCGCCGATGTCCACTTCGTCGCGACGACGAACGTGATGAGGCACGCCGCATAGCTGGCGATCGCGGCGAGGAAACCGGGGGTCAGCCGGGGCAGGCGCGGGCGGAAGTAGAGGAGGAGCGCGACGGCGGCGACAGCCGATCGAAAGAACGCGACCTTGAGCGGCGGGTCCGTGAGCGCCTTGATTCCGAGGCCGCCGGTCGACCACAGGAGAGCCGCGCCCGCGACGAGCAGGATTCCCCGTCGTCGGGCGGCGTGCGGGTCGCCCGGGCTCACGGCTCCGCGCTTGCCGTCACCCGCCGGAGACGCGACGGGCGACCCGCCCGGTCGCAGCGGACGCAATAGCGGGCGGATCGGAACGGCCGGTAGCGGCGGAAATCGCGGCGGCACCCTTCGCAGCGGTAGAGAACTTCGTTGCGGCGCCGGTGCGCCGCGAGCGCCTCCGTGAGCGGCGCCTTTCCCGGGCTCGCGCCGATGTGGCGGGCGAGGCGGCGGAAAAGCGCGCCGTGGCCCGCGCGGGGACCGGCCAGCTCGTACGCCCACGCGTGGGCGGCTTCGTGCCGCAGGGTGTCCTCCCGTGCCGGACGCGAAAGATGCGCCGAGATCGTGATCCGGTGCGGGCGGCCGTAGACGATCTCGCCGCCGGTCAGCTTTCGCTCGGACAGACGCACGTCCGCCGCGCCCAGACCGAACCTCGCGGCGAGGCGGTCGTACAACAACTGGAGGAGAGCTCTCTCGTCGACCGGCGCTTCCGGGAAGAGAGAGCTCACCCGATAAGATTAACCGGACTGGAGGAGCGACCGATGATCACGAAGAAGGTGGCGGCAGGACTCGCGGCGCTCGCGATCGCGGCGACGAGCTGGGCAGCTTCGCCGGAGACGAAGGAGAAGAACACAATCACCTTTCCGAGCGGCACGGAGAAGGTTTCCGCTCACCTGGCGCTGCCCTCCGGCGCCGGCCGGAAGCCCGCTGTCATCGTCATCCAGGAGTGGTGGGGACTGAACGACTTCATCCGCGCAAAGGCGGACGACTTCGCACGCAAGGGTTACGTCGCGCTCGCTGTCGATCTCTACCGCGGCAAGGTCGCGACGGACCCGGACACGGCGCACCAGCTCATGCGCGGCCTTCCCGAGGACCGCGCGATCCGCGACCTGACCTCGGCGTTCGACTACCTCCGGTCGCGCGACGACGTCGACTGGACGAGGATCGGGGCCGTGCGGGTGGTGCATGGGAGGCGGTTATTCGCTCGCGCTCGCTTTCGCGCAGCCGAAGCTCGCCGGCGCGGTCATCTACTACGGCCGCCTCGTGACGGACGAGGCCAAGATCAAGGGCCTCGCCGTTCCCCTCCTCGGCAACTTCGGCGCTCTCGACAAGGGAATTCCGGCGGAGAGCGTTCGCGAGTTCGAGCAGAAGGCGAAGGCGGCCGGCAAGAGCGTGGACTTCAAGATCTACCCGAACGCGGGTCACGGCTTCGCGTCCTCGACGGACCCGTCGGTGTTTCGCGCGGACGACGCGAAAGACGCCGACGCGCGGACGGACTCCTTCTTCGCGAAGGTGTTGAAGAAGGAGATCCAAAAGCCGTAGCGCAGGACCGGCTACCGGCGGACGGGCGATTACGCCGGGCGGTTCTTGTACCAGTCCGCGTTGACCTGGAGGTAGTGCGCCCACTTCTCGGGGATGGTCTCCTCCGTGAAGATCGCGGTCACCGGACAGGCGGGCTCGCAGTTGCCGCACTGAATGCAGACGTCCGGATCGATGTAGAGCATCTCGGCCGTCTCGAACTCTTTCTCGTCCTTGCGCGGATGGATGCAGTCGACGGGGCACACGTCGACGCACGCCGTGTCCTTCGTGCCGATGCAGGGCTCCGCGATGATGTACATCCCCATCGAGTCGTTTCCTCCGCGGCGAAAAACGCCGAGCGGGGATTCTAAGCCCTATCGAGGGCCGATCACGCTAACTTCGCGCGACGCTGATCTGGTGGGCAAGGTTCTGCCCGTCGGGGAGGGTCGTATACCGGATGGTGACCTTCGCGCCGGGCGCGAGGGTTCCGTTGATCTTGGTATCGGCCGTCCAGACGAACCGGGTCTCGGGACCATCGGTCACCGCGACGACGACCGTGCGCTCCGCGGCGTCGAGCCGGGAGACCGTTCCCGCTGCCGTCAGAGTCTTCTCCGCCGCGTTGCCGGTGCCCGAGGCGAGCGCGAGGACGACCGCGAGGGTCGCCGCGAACAGAAGAGTCGTTCGGATCCTGGTCTGCATTTGGTGCCTCCGGAGAGGAAACACGCCCCCTGGCGTCGCCATTCCGTCCCGGGAGGCGGTCCGTCATTGACAGGAGGGGGTGGCCTCCCTACAATACGCCGTTTTTCTACGCGGCCTGGAGGCATACAGCACATGGCAAAACGCTGGTCGGAAGCCGAGCTTCGATTCCTTCGCGACAACGAGACCAAGATGAGCGTCCAGGCCCTCGCCGACGCGCTTTCCGTCCGCGTGGAGGAGATCGAGAAGAAGCTCGACAAGCTCACGGCGGCGGCGGCCGCGGAAGAGCCGAAGAAGGCCCTCACCTTGAAGGAGCTCTCGCGCCACACGGAGAATGCCCGCAAGGAGTACGACCGCGGGGTCGCGGCGCTCCAGCGCAAGAAGCTCGACGAGGCGGAGCGCCACTTTGCGGACCTGATTCAGAAGTACCCCGAAGAGAAGGAGCTCGTCGACCGGGCGCGCGTCTACCTCGCGGTCTGCGAGCGGCAGAAGCTCGCCGCGCGGTCCACGCTCTCCGAGCCCGAGGACTTCTACTACGCGGCGGTGCTCGAGAAGAACCGCGGGAACGTGGAAGAGGCGATCGAGCACCTGAAGCGCGCCGCGCGCAAGAACGGCGGCGGGAAGGTGGACTTCCTTCTCGCCTGCTGCTACGCGCAGCGCGGCGAGCCCGGGTCGGCGCTCGAGTTCCTGAAGCGCGCGATCGGTGAGGACCAGCGCAACCGGATCCTCGCCCGGCACGACCGGGACTTCGATCCGGTGCGGGACAGCCCGGAGTTCCAGGAGCTCCTGGCGTCCTGACGTAGCCGTCCGCGGACTCTCCCGGCGATCCGCGAACCGGGGCCTATACTTGGATTTCGCCCTTCGCGGCGACTGAGCCACCATGAAGGCCTCCCCGACCAGAAAGCGAAAGACTCCCGGCCGCCCGGCGGCACGCCGGCGGGCGAGTCGCGGCGAAACCGCCGCACCCCGCGTCGTCGTTCTCGCCGCCGGGATCGGTTCGCGCATGCGTTCGACGCTCCCGAAGGTCCTTCACCGCATCGGGGGCCGCACTCTCCTCGACGCCGTGCTCGACACGGCGACCTCCGTGAACCCTTCCCGCATCGTGATCGTGCTCGGAGCCGGCCGCGAGCGGATCGAGCCGACGCTCGCCGGGCGCGACGTGACCGTCGTCGTGCAGGATCCGCCGCTCGGCACCGGCGATGCGGTGCGCCAGGCCATCGGCGCGCTCTCCGACGGCGCCGGTCCGATCGTCGTCCTCTCGGGCGACACGCCGCTCCTCACGCAGGGGACGCTTTCGCGGTTGATCGAACGCCAGCGGGAAGGCGGTCTCGACCTCGCGCTCCTCACCTTTCGACCGCCCGAGATCGGCGAGCTCGGTCGCGTCGTGAGGGATCGCCAGGGCCGCGTCCGCCGGATCGTCGAGGCGCGCAACGCGACCGCGCGCGACAGAGCCCTCACCGAGGCAAACGCGGGAACCTACTGCTTCGACGCCACGGCCCTCCAGCGGACGATCGCGAAGCTCGTTCGGAACGACAAGTCGGGCGAGTACTACCTGACGGATGCCGTCGAGATCCTCGCGCCGGACGGCGGGGTCGAGGCGATCGAAGCGGGCGACTGGCGGGAGGGGTGGGGGATCAACACGAGGCAGGAGCTCGCCGCCGCCGAAGAGATCGAAAGGCGGCGCTGCCTCGAGCGGGCGTTCGAAGCCGGCGCGACGATCGTCGATCCGGCGACGACGCGCATCGGCGCCCGCGTGCGCTTCGAGCCGGACGCGGTCGTTCACCCGTTCGTCTGCCTCGACGGCGACACGCTTCTCGAACAGGGGTGCGAGGTGCTGCCGTTCACCCGCGTGACGGGCTCCACGGTCGGACCGGGAGCGGTCGTCGGACCGCACTGCGAGATCGAGGACGCCCGGATCGGTCCGCGGGCGCGCGTCGGCCCCTTCGCCCGCCTCCGCGCCGGTACCGTCCTCGAAGAGGACGTCCGGGTCGGCAACTTCGTCGAAACGAAGATGGCCGTACTCCGCGCGGGGGTGAAGGCGTCGCACCTCTCGTACCTGGGCGACACCGAGATCGGGGCCGGCGCGAACATCGGCGCCGGGGTCATCACCTGCAACTACGACGGAGAGAAGAAGCACCACACGTCGATCGGCGAGGGGGCGTTCATCGGCAGCGATTCGCAGCTCGTTGCGCCCGTGACGATCGGGAAGGGCGCGTACGTCGGCGCGGGGTCGACGATCACGCGTAACGTCCCGGACGGCGCGCTCGCGGTGACCCGGACCCCGCAGAAAAACCTCGAGGGCTGGGCGTCCAAGCGGAAAGCGCGGCGGAAAGGGACTTAAAGAAGGTGGGGGCACAGACTTAAGTCTGTCCCCAGTTAGGCCACAACGATGTGCGGCATCGTCGGGTACGTCGGATCGAAGGAGGCGGCGCCCCTCCTCCTGGAAGGCTTGAAGCGCCTCGAGTACCGGGGGTACGACTCCGCGGGCATCGCGACGCTCTGCAACGGACACTTCACGATTCACCGGGCCGCCGGAAAGCTCTCCACGCTCGTCGAAAAGCTCGCCGGGGCTCGACCTCGCCGGGAGCGATCGGGATCGGTCACACCCGCTGGGCGACGCACGGACGCCCGACGGAAGCGCAACGCCCACCCGCACACCGACTGCAAGGGTGAGGTCGTCGTCGTGCACAACGGGATCTTCGAGAACTTCGCCGAGCGCAAGGCGGAGCCTCGCGGCGGCCGGACACCGCTTCACGAGCGAGACCGACACGGAAGTCTTCGCGCACGAGGTCGAAGCGGCCTTCGGGGAGACCTCTTCGAGGCGGTCCGGCCGCGACCCGCGAAGCTCTCCGGCGCGTACGCGGTCCTCGTCGTCGTCCAGCGCCGAACCGGGCGTCCTCGTCGCGGCGCGGTCCGGACCGCCGATCGCTGCTCGGGCTCGGAGAGAAGGAGAACTACGTCGCCTCCGACCCGGTGGCGCTCGTCCCCTGGACCCGCGACGTCGTGTTCCTCGAGGACGGCGACGTCGCCCGCGTCGACGCGACGAGCGATCCGGATCGCCGACGCCGAGGGGCGGCGGACCGACCGGGTCACCCACCGCATCCTCTGGGACGCCGTCGCGGCCGAAAAGGGGGGCTTCCGCCACTTCATGGCGAAGGAGATCCACGAGCAGCCGACGGCCGTCGCCGAGACGCTCGGCGGGAAAGTCTCTCTCGAAACCGGAGAGCTCACGATCGACTCGCCGCTCCTGACCCCGGAACGGATGGCCGCCTTCGACCGCGTCCTCCTGCTCGCGTGCGGCACCTCCTGGCACTCCGCCCTGATCGGGAAGTTCCTGATCGAGGGGATGGCGCGGATGCCGGTCGAAGTCGACTACGGCAGCGAGTTCCGCTACCGGCGCCCGGTCGTCGGACGCCCGAATCCTGACGTTCGGGATCTCGCAGTCGGGCGAGACGGCCGACACCGTGGCCGCGCTCTCGGAGGCCCGCCGCGACGGGCGTCTCCGTCGGCCGCGATCGTCAACGTGCCCGGCTAGTCAGATCGCGCGGCATGGCCGACGCCGTCTTCCCGACGCACGCCGGGCCGGAGATCGGCGTCGCTTCGACCAAGGCCTTCACGACGCAGCTCGCCGTCCTCTTCCTGCTCGCCGCGAAGCTCCGGGAGGCTCGCGGGGACGGGAATAGGGCTGACGCCGGAGGAACGCGCCGCGCTCGTCGACCTTCCCGGTGCGCGATCCAGCAGGCGCTGGGGCTCGAGCCGAAGATCGAGGAGCTCGCGCGCGAGTACCAGACGCGCAGGAACTTCCTCTTCCTCGGCCGCGGCCTCCACTACCCGGTCGCGCTCGAGGGGGCCCTGAAGCTCAAGGAGATCTCCTACATCCACGCCGAGGGGTATCCGGCCGGCGAAATGAAGCACGGCCCGATCGCGCTCGTGGACGAGAACCTTCCGGTCGTCGTTCTCGCCCCGCACGACGCGTGGCGCGAGAAGACGCTCTCCAACCTGCGCGAGGTGAAGTCGCGCGACGGCATCGCGATCGTGCTGACGACCCGTCGACGACGAGGAGGTCGCCGTCGCTCGCCGATCGGTTCGCTCGTCATCCCCGAGACGATCCCGGAGCTCCAACCGATCGTCTCGATCATTCCGCTCCAGCTCCTCGCGTACCACATCGCCGTGCGCCGGGGGTGCGACGTCGATCAGCCGCGGAACCTCGCGAAGTCGGTCACGGTCGAATAGCTATCAGCTTTCCGCTATCAGCTCTCAGCTATCAGGTATCGCCGAACGCCGAACTGCCGACAGCTCAGCTCCGGCGTGTCCGAGCCCTGCAGCCCTTCAAGGGCTGAATCCCGAACAGAAAGACGCGGTCCTCCACGAGCGAGGTCCTCTTCTCGTGCTCGCGGGCGCGGGCTCCGGCAAGACGCGGGTTATCACGCACCGGCTCGCGCGCCTCGTCGAGACCGGCGCCGACCCGCGGACGATCGTCGCCGTCACCTTCACGAACAAGGCGGCGGAGGAGATGCGCGAGCGCGCCCGGAAGCTGCTCGGCGGACGTCCCGGCTCCTCTCGTTCGTCGGGACGTTCCACTCCTTTTCGCTCCGCTTCCTTCGGCGCAACGCCGCGGCGGCCGGGCTCGCCCCCCGGTTCTCGATCGCCGACTCGGCCGACCAGCTCTCGCTCGTCAAGGAAGCGATGGACGAGCTGGGTCTGTCCGAGCAGGTGTTCACGCCCGGCGCCGTTCGTTCCCGCATCTCGCACGCCAAGAACGCCCTGATGACGGCCCAGGCCTTCGCCGACTCGCAGACGGACTACGCCGGCGAGCGGATCGGGCGGGTCTTCCTCCTCTACGAGCGCAAGCTCGCCGCCGCGGGAGCGCTCGACTTCGACGACCTGATCGTGCGGCCGGTGCGGCTCCTTCGCAGCCGCCCCGACTTCTCGCGGCGGAGCGCGCGAGGGTCCGGCACCTGCTCATCGACGAGTACCAGGACACCAACACGGTCCAGGACGCGCTCGTGAAGCTTCTCGGCGAAGGGGCGGACTCGCTTTGCGCTGTCGGCGACGAGGACCAGGCGATCTACCGGTGGCGGGGGGCGGAGGTCGAGCACATCCTCCGTTTCGACGAAGACTTCCCGGGAGCGCGAATCGTGCCGCTCGAGCGGAACTACCGGTCCACCGCGGGCATTCTCGACGCGGCGTCCGGCGCTCGTCGCGAACAACCGGCGGAGGCGCAAGAAGCGGCTCGTCGCCGACCGCGGCGACCGGCGCGCGGGTCCGACTGTGGCGGTTCGACGAGGATCGCTCCGAGGCGGAAGCGGTCGCGCGGGCGCTCGCCGAGACGCAGCGAGCCGGGGGAAGTCGCGATCCTCTATCGCACGAACGCGCAGTCCCGGCCGTTCGAAGAGGAGCTCGTGCGGCGGCGGATCCCGTACGTCGTCGTCGGAGGCATGAAGTTCTACGAGCGCGCGGAGGTCAAGGACGCCCTCGCCTACCTGCGGCTCGCGGGGCGGCCCGACGACGACCTCGCTTTCCGCCGCGTCGTAAACGTTCCGGCGCGCGGAATCGGGCAGACGACGCTCGACCAGCCTCGCGAAGGCGGCGAAGGAGACGCGGTGCGTCGTGGTGGGTGGTGTCGGGCGATCCGCCCCCCGGCCTGACGGAGCGCGCGCGCACCGCGCTCAGCCGGTTTCGCGCGCTCGTCTCGGACCTCGCGGCGCGGGCGGAGACCGAATCCCCGTCCGCGCTCCTCGAGCACCTGCTGGAGGCGACCGGTTACTCCGCGCTCTACCAGGGATCGGAGGAGCGCGAGGACGTCGCGCGCCGCGAGAACCTGGAGGAGCTCGTCAGCTCGGCCCGCGAGTTCGAGCGCCGGAGCGGCGAGGACGCGACCCTCGCGGAGTACCTCGATTCGGTCTCGCTCGCGACCGACGCGGACGCCGCCGCGGGCGGACGGGGCGTGACGCTGTCGACCCTCCACGCCGCGAAGGGGCTCGAGTTCCCCGCCGTTTTCCTCGTCGGGCTCGAAGAGGGGTACCTGCCGCACGGCCAGTCCGGTGAGGACGAGGACGAGCTCGAAGAGGAGCGGCGCCTTCTCTACGTCGGAATGACGCGCGCGAAAGACGAGCTCACGCTCTCGCTCGCGGCGAGGAGGCTCGTGTACGGGCGCGTCCAGCCGAGGATGGAGTCGCGGTTCGTCTCGGAGATCCCGCGCGAGTCGGTCGAAGAACGGACGTTCTTCGCGAGCCGGCCGGCATTCGTCACGACGCACGTCGCGGCGGAGGACGAGTCGCAGGAAGTCGACCTTCCGGGAACCGGCGAATTGAAGCGCGGCCGCCGCGTCCGCCACCCGCGATACGGATACGGGGTCATCCTCGCGCAGGAGGGATCGGGCGACGAGACCCGGCTTGACCGTGTACTTCGACCGCGCCGGCAAGAAGAAGTTCGTCGCCCGCTACGCGGACCTGACCCCGGCGTAGGGGTTGCGGGCGATCAACGCGATCATGCGGCCGGCGTTCTCGCGGTCCCGACGGTAGGAGGCGTACCGCTCCCCGCCGCACATCGTGCAGGCGCCGCGCGCCGAAACGTTTTCCGCGGGAATCCCGGCCTCCTCGAGCCGGCGGCGCACGACCGCAGCGAGGTCGAGGAGGGACTTGTCGGCGCGGGACGGGCGCGTGAACTCCGCGGAAAACCGGGTCGCGACCTCGGCGCCCACCTCGTAGCAGCAGGCGCCGATCGACGGGCCGAGCCACGCGCGCACGGGACCCGCTCCGCCAACGAGGCCGAGGAACGCATCGGCCGCGGCACTGACCACGCCCGCGTCCGCGCCGCGCCAACCGGCGTGGACGGCGCCGATTGCACGGTCCGACGCGAGGAGCACGGGGACGCAGTCGGCGGTCTGAACGACGAGAGCGACGCCGGAAAGCCGGGTCACGATCGCGTCGCATCGGCCCGCGTCCGACGGTCTCCGACGCCGCGGGCGATTCCTCCACGATCACGACCCGGTTGCCGTGCACCTGTGTCGCCCGGACGATGGGAATCCCGGGAACGCCGAGGGCGGTCGCGAATCGGCGGGCGAGGTATTCGGTCGGCGACGCGGTTTTCGGGGGAGCGCTCCCGCGCTCCGAGACCGCGAGGAGAACGTCCGGCGGCGCATCGGTCGGGCGGAAAAGGGGGGCGGTCACGGCGCGATTGTACGCACCGCGCGTGCTAAGATTTTTCACGGTGTCCACCTCCGAAACAGTTGAGGGAACGCGGGTTTTCTCCGTCATCGGGCTGGAAGTCCACGCGCAGCTCCTCACGAAGTCGAAGATCTTCTGCGGGTGCCCGGTCGCCGTCGGCGCCCCGCCGAACTCCGCGACGTGCCCGGTCTGTCTCGGGTTCCCCGGGACCCTTCCGGTCCTCAACCGCGAGGTCGTTTCGCTCGCTCTCCGCCTCGCGCTCGCTGTGGGCGCGACGGTTCACCGGGACTCGCGGTTCGCCCGGAAGAACTACTTCTACCCGGACCTCCCGAAGGGCTACCAGATCTCGCAGTTCGACCGGCCGTTCGCGACGGGCGGGGCGGTCGAGATCGACACTCCCGCGGGGACGAGGGCGATCCGGCTCGTTCGCATCCACCTCGAGGAGGATGCTGGAAAGCTCCTCCACGACAACCCGTTCGACGACGTCCCGGCGTCGAACTCGCTCGTTGACTGGAACCGCGCGGGCGTGCCGCTCGTCGAGATCGTCAGCGAGCCGGATCTGCGCACGCCGGAAGAGGCCGCGGCCTACCTGACGGAGCTGCGGCGTCTGCTCCGTTACACCGGGGTCTCCGACGCGGACATGGAGAAGGGGAACCTGCGGTGCGACGCGAACGTCTCGGTGCGGTTCTCCGAGGAAGCTCCCTTCGGCACGCGCGCGGAGATCAAGAACCTGAACTCGATCCGGTTCGTCGCGCGCGCCCTCGAATACGAGGCCGGACGGCAGGCGGACGTGCTTTCCCGAGGCGAGCGGATCGTCCAGGAGACGCGGCTCTGGGACGTGGCCGCGGGGCGGACCGTTCTCATGCGGAGCAAGGAAGAGGCGCACGACTACCGGTACTTTCCGGAGCCGGACCTGGGCGCTCTCGTCGTGGACGAGGCCTGGGTTACGGAGGCGGAGCAGGCGCTTCCCGAGCTGCCCCGCGCCCGCCGCGCGCGTTTCGTCTCCCAGTACGGCATTTCGACGGCGGATGCGGAGACGCTCGTCTCGGCGCGCGAGCTCGCCGACTACTTCGAGGACCTCGCGAAGGCGGCCCCGGCCCGCGCGGCGGCCGTCTGGGTCACCGGGGAAGTCCTGCGGTGGCTCAAGGAGCGGAAGATCTCGCCCGAGGACGCGCTCTCGTTCCCCGTTTCTCCCGGACGGCTCGCGGGCCTTCTCGCGCTCGTCGAGTCCGGAGAGATCTCCGCCGCATCGGGCAAAGAGGTCTTCGCCGCGATGCTCGACTCGCCCGAAGAAGCCTCGGCGATCGTGAGCGCGCGCGGCCTCGGAAGGATCTCGGACTCGGCGGCCGTGGACGCCGTCGTCCTCGAGATCGTGCGCGAAAACCCGGCGCAGGCATCGCTGTACCGCTCCGGCAAGACCCAGACGTTCGGGTGGTTCGTCGGGCAGGTGATGAAGCGAACGGGGGGCCGCGCCGATCCGGCGAGCGTGCGTGATGCGCTCACACGCGCCCTCGATTGATGACGCCGGGTCGGCTCACGACCCCGGCGGCGCGATGATCCAGGTCTTCCGGCTCTGCAAGGACTACGGACCCTTCCGGCACGCGCTCTCCGAAGTTTCCTTCCGCGTCGAGCCGGGGGAGTTCGTCTTTCTGACCGGACCGTCCGGCGCCGGTAAGTCCACGCTCCTGAAGCTCCTCTTCCGCGAGGAGCTGCCGACGTCCGGACAGATTCTCGTCAACGGCCGCAACATCGCCGTGCTGCCGGAGTCGCAGGTTCCGTACTTCCGGCGGGGGCTCGGCGTCGTGTTTCAGGACTTCAAGCTCATCCAGCGCAAGACGATCTTCGAGAACCTCGCGTTCGTGCAGAGCGTGCTCGGACTCTCGCGCGCCGAGCAGAAGCGGCGCGCGTACCAGGCGCTGAAGCGCGTCGGCCTGCACCACCGGATGAACTCCCATCCGGGCGAGCTGTCCGGCGGCGAGCAGCAGCGCGCGGCGATCGCGCTCGCGATCGTGAACGAGCCGGTGCTCCTTCTCGCCGACGAGCCGACGGGCAACCTCGACCCGGTGCTCTCGGAGGAGATCATGAAGCTCTTCCTCGAGATCAACATCCGCGGCACGACAGTCTTCGTGGCGACGCACGACGTGGAGCTCATCCGGCGGATGGGGAAACGCGTCGTGACGATCGAGAAGGGGAAGCTGCGGGATCGGGACCTCGCGCGCGAAGCGAGCCTGGCGCGGGAAGCGCCCTTCCTGCCGGGATGAAGCTTTCAGCCGTCAGCGATCAGCTATCAGCCGGGCCCCGGAGCCCTCGGCAGCTGAGAGCTGACAGCTGAAGGCTGATAGCGAGTTCATGAACTCCCGCTACCTCTTCGGCGAAGCGTGGGCGATCGCGCGAGCGGGCCCGCGGCACACGGCGATGGCCGTCCTTCTGATCGCGCTCGCCTTCTACGTGCCGGGCCTCTTCGCGCTCGTCTCCCGGAATCTCGCGCGTCTCGCGACCGCGGCGGGAGATCCCACGGCGGCGATCCTGACGCTCGACCCCGCCGCCGACGCCCGCGCGATCGCCGACCGCGTGGCGCAGCAGCCCAGCGTCGCGCGCGTCACGATCATCGGCAGCGCGGCGGCCTTCGAGCGATTCCGGAAGGCCTACCCGGACCTCGGCGCCGCGCTGGCGGACCTGGACGAGGCTCCTTTCCCTCCCTCGATCGAGGTGACGCTCCGGCCCTCGGCTCCGCCGAGCGCCGCCCGGGATCTCGCGCGCACCGCACGCTCCTGGCCGGGCGTGGACTCCGCGGAGTCGGAAGAGGAGTTCGCCCGCAAGTTCCGCGACGGCGTGCGGATCCTGCGGGGCGCCGGGCTCTTTCTCGGAAGCCTGCTCGCGATCGCCGCGGTCCTGTCGGTTGCGTCGGCGGTGAGGCTCGCTCTCGACCTTCACCGCGACGAGATCGACATCATGCGCCGCATGGGTGCGACCGAAGCGGCCATCCGCGCGCCGTTCTGGCTGCACGCCGCGTTCGAGGGGCTCGCGGGAGGAGCGCTGGCCCTCGGCCTCCTCTACGCCAGCTATCGGGGCGCGGTCGCCCTGCTCGCGCGGGAGCCGCACCCGGTCCTGGCGATCTTCTGGGTCGGGTTTCTCGACCTCCCGACCGCGCTCGCCCTGCCGGCGGTGGGCGCGGCGGCGGGTCTCGTCGGAAGTCTTCTGTCGCTGTCGAAGAGGCCGAAGGCCTGATCTAGATCCGGGCGGGCGGGTCGGCATCGCCGAGCAATCGGGCGAAGCCCTCCCACCCGTGGACGTGCTCACAGACCACCTTGATCGCCGACGTGAGCGGCACCGCGAGCATCGCGCCCGCCACTCCCCAGATCATGCCCCAGAAGATGAACGCCACCATCACCGTCAGAGGGAAGAGGCGGACCTTTCCGCCGACGATGAACGGGGTCAGCACGTTTCCTTCCAGGAACTGGAGGGCAGAGTAGACGATGAAAACGAGGACCGCCTTGCCCATGTCGTACTGGAAATACGCCACGGCGATCGCGGGAATCGTCGAGAACATCACTCCCACGTAGGGCACGAGGATCGCGAGGCCCGCGAGCGGACCGAGCAGGTAGTAGTAGTTGACCCGAAGGATCATCAGGGCGACCGTCGTGAACGCCGCCATGATCAGCATCACGAACGCCAGCCCGAGCGCGTACGACGTCATCTTCTGCGAGATGGCGTCGGTCACGTCCGTTCCGGCCGTCCGGCGGCGCCGCTCGAACAGGCCCTCGATCACCCGGCCGAATTTCTCCCGGTCCTTCAGCATGAAGAACGTGAGGAAGGGCACGGCCGCCGCGTAGAGGACGAACGTCAACGTCGCCCCGATCCGCTCGAGAAAGACCCGGGTGGTCGCGAGAGGCGACTCGGAGATCTTCACCTCCCGCACGCCCCGCGCGTCCTGCGGGAGGATGCTGCCCATCCTCTCCCGAAGCCTGTCGATGTTGTCCATCACCTTTGCCACCAGGTCGCGGATCTTGAGCTGGTAGCGCGGGAGCTGCTCGTAGAGCTCGTTGAACTGCGCGGTGACGTTGATGACGAGCAGCACGACCGCGCCGATGAGCAGGAACATCAGCAACATGATGGAGATGACGCGGTTCAACCCCGCGCGCTCGAGGAGCGAGACAAACGGCCGCATCGCGAACGCGAGGAAGAGAGCGAAGGCCATCGTCACGAAAAGGTGACGCCCGTAGTAGAGGAGTGCGACGGCGGCCGCCGTCGAAACGATCGCGAGGCCCGCCATCCTCTGAGGCCGCGCCTCCTCGCGCCCCGGAAGCGGGGGGGGCGGCGTCAAAAAAGCCCCCTCGGGGGGAGGGGGCTTCGGAGAGGCTTCTCGGGCTTCCCGGCTCACACGCCAGAGACTAGCGTGACCACGATCAAAGCGCGCCGGTTTTTCGCACGGCCCTCTTCGGTCTGGTTGTCGTAGGCCGGTTCAGCGGATCCGCGTCCTTCGGTCGAGATCCGGGCCGGGTCGATCCCGTGGCGCGTGACCAGGTACTCCCGGGCGGCTTCCGCACGGCGGCGCGAGATGTCCAGGTTCGACTCCTCGCTCCCGACGTTGTCCGAGTAACCCGTGACCACGACCGTGGCGTTCAGGTCGTTCCGCATGCGGAGCGCGACCCCGTCCAGGATGGCCTTGGCGATGTTCGTCAGGCGCGCGCTGCCGGCGTCGAAGTAGATCTCATCGCTCGTTGTCGTCGGCGCGGGCGCCGGCGGGACGGGCACGTCGATGACCTCCTCGACGACGGGCGGCGGCGGCGGCGGGACGATGACCGGGGGCGGCGGGGGAGGCGGCCACGGCGCGTACGTGACGCCGACGAGGCCCCCGATCGGGGCGGGGCCCCAGCCGGACTGCGTGATCATGTCGATGTTCGCGTTCAGCGCGGCGGACACGGCAAGGCCCGTATGACCGAGCCAGAACCGTGCTCCTGCATAGAGGAGCGAGTAATCCTCCTCGGGGAAGTCCCCGCCGTCCAGGATGTTCCGGTCGAGCTCGCCGATGATGTGGAGGAGGGGCAGGACCGGCACGTCCACTCCGAGCCCGATCCGGAATCGGTTCGAGGTGCGGATGTCCAGGTCGTGACGGCCCGAGAGGGTGTAGCTGCCCATGGCGGTGAAGATGCCCTTGGTGAGCACCCCGCCCCACTCCCAGTCGGCGCGCCGGGAGTTGATGTCGTCGGCCACGAACCCCTGCTCGTCCTGACGGATCGTCGCGTTGCTCACGGGGATGTGTCCGGCGACGTAGAACCCGAGCGCGAGACCGGAATCGACCTCGGAAACGAGGGTCAGCTTGGTTCCGACCCGGACCTTCCGGGGCTCGTTCCGATTGAAGTGGTCGAACTTCTGGATTCCGTTGACGACGCCTCCCTGCCACCCCCCGCGCGATTCGTAGCGCTCGACGCCCGCGCTCGCGAAGATCGACCAGTGGTTCGTCAGCCCGAAACCGATCGAGCCCGTGCCCGCGAAGTGGTTGTACAGGCGGTTCTCGTAGGGCGGGTCGGCGGGCAGGTCGCCCGCCGTGAGCCTTTCGAGCCACCCGTAGAGGCCGAGCGTCAGCTGCCCGGCCCGCGGCGAGTGCGCCGTTGGCATCGTGAACAGGCCGATGTCACCCTGGTTGTTGGGAGCGATCTGCGCGAAGGCGGCCCCGCCGGCCACTGCCAGAGAGAGAAGGACGGCGAGTAGCGCGGAACGCTTTGCCATCATGAATGCTCCTTTCGAACGGGCCGGAGTGAAATCAGTTGTGCCGAATAGAATAAGCCCAAAGCGCCGGATTGCCAAACGTTTTCGGCCCGTAACCCGTTCGCCGTGAGCGGTAAGCAACCAACGGGGTTTACTCCGTTCTCTGCGGGAACCGTGCCGCCAGCCCTTCCAGCCGCGCGGGCCGGGCCTTACCGATACGTCTTCAATGTGACCAGGAACCGCGGCCCGCCGACCCCGTTGACGACGGTCTTCGCCGCGAGGGCCCCCAGAAACGCCCGGTAGTGGCGCCAGGAGAGGGCCGCCTCGAACCCGGCGCCCACGTCCACCTTGTAGTCGCGCAGGCGCGTGTAGATGGACGTCTCGTTCCCGAGGTTTCCGGCTCCGACGTAGCCGATGGCGTAAAGGCTCGTCCAGTCGAGGCCGAGAAACCGGCGCGGCACCTCGGTGTAGATCGGCCGGACGTACTCGGTCGTGAAGTGGACCTGGTTGGGCCCCCTCTCGGTCCCCCGGTATCCCTTGAGCTCGTGCCGGCCGTTCAAACGGAACAGCTCGTACCGGGGGATGGAGAAGGGCGTTCCGAGGTCCGGGTCGAATTCGTCGAGCAGCCGCTTCTTGTGGGGGAAGTAGCCGGCGTGAAGGCGGAGGACGAGCCGGTTCTGCTTCGGAAGCGTGATCGCCTGAAGCGCCTCCATCTCCGTCTTGACGTACCGGTAATCGCCTCCGAGGAAATCGAACCCGTAGGTGGCGGCGATCGAGAGACCGCGGCCTCCGGGCCCGACCTCGCGGTACGCGGTAAAGAGGTTGAAGAAGCGGTCGCGCGCCTCGCCGACCACGGCGTTCGAGCGCTCGTCCGACGGCGTGCCGTACTGATACCCCACCTTCACGTAGATATTCGTGCGGTTGGCGTCGGGATGGTCGACCGGCCTCGAGAAGGTGAGCCGGTCGAACTCGAACAGCGAGTAGAGGCGGTTGTAGAAGTTGAGCGGCCGGCGGTGGAGGTAGAGCGCGCCCCGGGTTCGGGAGAAGTCGTTGGAGAACTGCTCGAGCTCCTCGAACTCGATCGAGTCGAAGAACGAGAACGTCGACGTGGAGCTGCGGCCGTAGTACTTGTACCGGAGGAAGGCGGAGATGTCCCCGGACACGAAGTTGTAGGTGATCTGGTTCTCGAAGAGAGAGTTGCGGATGGGCTTCATGAGCCGGATGTCCGCGCGCCCTTCCGGCAGGTAGACGTTGATGCTCGGAAAGATCGCGCTCTTCTCGGGCTCGCGCGGGGGAGCGTCGTCCGACGGCGGCGCCTCCGGAGTCGGCTCGCTGGCGGGAGTTTCGACGGGGGGAGGGGTCAACCCGGCTTCCGGGGCGGGCGTCGGGGTCGGGGAAGGGGCCTGCGCGGCCGCGAACCGGGCGACGGCGGCGAAGACCAGCAGGGCGGCGCGGAGGTGCCGCGGCAACGAAGGGCCCTCTGTCCCGGTTCTCAGGCCTTGGGCTGCAGCACGAACGGCATTTTTTCCTGGAAGGCCCGGCTCGGGGCGGCGCCCCGGCGCGACGTGATCGCTTTCCCGGTTTCGGAGACGAGCTCGCGAAGGGCTTCCAGGCCGGAGCCCCGCTCGATCCGGGACAGAGCCCGCCGCTGCGCGCTCTCGAGGGAATCGGGCACCGGCTCTCCGAGCGCGATCTCGGCCTCCTGTCGGATCCGCGTACAAAGAATCGCGAGGATCCGCTTCTCCTCTCCCGGCTCGAGGGGGGTCCTCTCCCGCGCGGGCGGGCGCATCTCGACCAGACCCGCGGTCACGAGCCCGTAGAGCGTCTTCGCGACCTCGAAGGAGGAGGTTCCGGACTCGCGGGCGAGGTCGCGGATGCTCTTCTTTCCGTCGATCGCGACGATCTGCCGCCACTCGACCGGTGAGAGCGTGACGGGACGGGCGGCGTCGGGCGCGGCAAGCGTGGGCACGGCGGCGAGGCCCGGGACCTTCCGGGCGAGCACGCGCCACTCGTCGTGCTGGTGAGCGGCCTCCATCAGGAGGCGCGTGTTCGACTTCTCGACCGAGATCCGCTCGCACTCGACCTCGGCCATGAAGGAAAACTCTCCGGACCGCCAGGAGGCGAGGATGTAGACCGCTTCGTCCCCGACGACTCCTCCGACCTGCGCGTGCACGATTCGCCCCTGTTTTACGTACAGTTCGCCCCTCTCGTCGTCGCTGACGAGGACGAACTTGCCCGTTTTTCCGGACGAGGAAACGAGCTGAACAATGTCGGAGAGCTGAAGTTCCCGCAGAGAGCCCTGGAAGGACATCGAACCCGGAATGATAGCAACGTCCCCGGTCAGGCCCTCGGGGGTGGGCAGGCGTGGAGGTGGCAGATTGCCACGGCCAGAGCGTCCGCGGCGTCGAGAGGCACGCTCGAACGCTGGCGGGAGAGGAGGGCGAGAACCATCGCCCGTACCTGCGGTTTTTCGGCCTGGCCGTAGCCGACGAGGGCCTTCTTCACGAGGCGCGGCTCGTACTCGAACACCGGGATTTCGTAGCGCGCCGCCGCGGCAAGCAGGACGCCCCGGGCGTGCGAGAGCTTGACCGTCGAAGAGACGTTCTTCGCCGCGAAGACGGTTTCGACGGACACGGCCGCGGGTTGCAGCTCGTCGAGGAGCGCGAGGAGCCTTTCGGAAAGGAAGGAGAGCTTTACGGCGAGCGCGAGACCCTGCGGGGGACGCCACACGCCACACCGCTCGAGAGTCAGGCCGCCGCGCTCGAAGATGACGGCGCCATAGCCCGTCGCGGAAAGGCCGGGATCGAGGCCGAGGGTGATCAAAGGAAGGAAGCCCTCAGCTGTTCAGCTGTCAGCTTTCAGCCGAGCCCCGGGGTCTGATAGCTGATAGCTGATAGCTGATAGCTGAGTGATAGCTACCCCTCCTCGAAGTCGAAGTTGGCCCACACGTTCTGCACGTCGTCGTGGTCCTCGAGCGCTTCCATCAACTTCATCGTCTGGTCGGCCCGGCGCTGGTCGAGCGCGACCTCGGTCGTCGGGATCATCGACAGCTCCGCGACCGCGAGCGGGAGCCCCTTCGCCTCGAGCTTCGCTTTCACGTCGGAGAACATCTCGGGGGACGTCTGGATCTCGTGGTGCTCCTCGGTGAAGGAGACGTCGTCCGCGCCCGCTTCGATCGCCGCTTCCATGACTGCGTCTTCGGTCGCCTTCGCCTTCTCGATCGCGATGTAGCCCTTCTTCTGAAAGAGGAATTTGACGGATCCCGACTCGCCGAGGTTGCCGCCGTGTTTCGAGAAGATCGTTCGGATCTCCGGAAGGGTGCGGTTCTTGTTGTCGGTCATCGCCTCGATGAGGATCGCGACACCGCCCGGCCCGTAGCCTTCGAAAGTGATCTCTTCGTAAGTGACCCCCGGAAGCTCCCCGGTGCCGCGCTGGATGCCGCGCTTGATGTTGTCCTGCGGCATGTTGACGGCTTTCGCGTCGTCGATCGCCTTCCGAAGACGCGGATTCGACTCCGGCGCACCTCCGCCCAGGCGGGCGGCCATGGTGATCTCGCGAATGAGCTTCGTGAAGAGACGGCCGCGCTTCGCGTCCGCCGCCCCTTTCTTGTGTTTGATCGTGCTCCACTTGCTATGGCCCGACATGCGCTCTCCAAAGATGCGGATTATATGGTCGGTGATCGGGGTGATTTGCGCGTCCTGCATTGGTTTTTCGGCGGCGATGCCGTATCATTCCTCTGCTTCTCCGGCAACACCCAACAGTTCGAATGGCCAAAAAAGTACTGCTGATCGAATACGAGCAGCGAGATCGCAATCGTGTGCGCTCGCTGCTCGGATCTGCTGCCGATTTCGAGGTGACGGAGGCCCACGACGGTGAGGAGGGCCTGCAGGCGTACTCCGCCGGACAGTTCGACCTCGTGCTCCTCTGCGGGAAGCTGCCCCGAATGTCGAGCACCGACGTGATCCGGGAGATCCGGAACAAAGGGGGGGCCTCCGCGCCCCCCATCGTGCTGCTCATGGCCGGGTACTCCGGCTCCAACACGAAGGCGGACGCGCAGAAGATCGGGGCCTTCGAGATCGTGCCGAAGCCGTTTCCGGACGACGCGCTCCTCGGCGCGATCGCTTCGGCGACGTCCACTGCCAACCCCGCGGTAGCGGCGAAGGCGCCGGTCACCTCCCGGCTCACCTCGAACGACATCTTCTCCGACCTGCTGGACGAGCTCGGGAGGGACACGGCGGCCCCGGCTCCGAAGCCCGCGGCGCCTCGCCCTCCGGCTCCGGCCCCGAAGCCACCCCCGGCCGGCGAGGACGAGATGGAACGCCGACTTCGCGACACGCTCTCGGGCGTGAGCCTGAAGACGCGCCCCGGTACCGCGCCTCCTTCCCCGGCTCCGCTGAAGCCCGCCGCGCCGGGTCGCCCGGCGCCGCCGTCGACTTCCGCGGCCGGCCGCGACATCGACCGGATGCTGACCGAGACGCTCCGAATCACGACTCCCAAGAAGACTTCCCCGGGAGCGCCCGCGTCAGCGGACGTGACGCCGACTCCTTCGCGGCGCGTCGAGCCCCGGGAGGCGGTTCCCGGCGAGGGGCCGGACCGCTTCGGTCAGTACGAGCTTCTCGAACGGGTCGCGAGCGGAGGGATGGCGGAGCTCTTCCGCGCGCGGCGCACGGGTGTCGAGGGTTTTCAGAAGATCGTCGCGATCAAGAAGATCCTTCCCCACATCGCGGACAACGACGAGTTCATCACGATGTTCGCGGACGAGGCGAAGCTCGCCGCTCAGCTGAATCACCCGAACATCGTCCACATCTACGACCTCGGAAAGATCGAGGCGGGCGGTTACTTCATCGCGATGGAGTACGTCGATGGCCTGGACCTCCGGACCATCCTGAGGTCCGCGAGGGAAGCGGATCTGGCGATGCCCGTTCCGCTCGCCGTCTATGTCGCCAGCAAGGTCGCGTCCGCGCTCGACTTCGCGCACCGCCGGAAAGACGCCCGCGGCGAGGATCTCAACATCGTCCACCGCGACGTCTCCCCGCAGAACATCCTCATTTCCCACGAAGGGGAGATCAAGCTCTGCGACTTCGGGATCGCCAAGGCGGACCGCAAGGTGTCGAAGACCGAGAGCGGTTCGCTCAAGGGAAAGCTCCAGTACATGTCCCCCGAGCAGGCCTGGGGGAAGTCGATCGACCTCCGGAGCGACCTCTTTTCGCTCGGGTGCGTTCTTCACGAGATGCTGACGGGGGAGCGCCTTTTCCGCGGCGACTCGGATCTGACCGTGCTCGAGCTCGTGAGGAAAGCGGAGATCGTGCCTCCGTCACAGCTCAACCCGGACGTCCCGGCGGCGCTCGACTCGGTCGTTATGAAGGCGCTCGCTCGCGATCCGGAAGAGAGGTACGCGACCGGCGCGGAAATGCTTCGCGACCTCGAGACAGTCCTCTACTCGTACACGCCCGCCCCCGGCAGCGCGGACGTCGCGATCTACCTGAACCGACTGCGCGAAGCGCAGGCGCCCGCCGCGGCGCGGAGCGGGGCACTCGCCCCGGCCGTTGCGCCGCCGCCGGCCGCCGCGCCGCCTCCTCCGCCCTTCCTCCCGCCGCCGCCCGCGGCTCGCGCCGCTTCGCCGGAAACGCCGCCGCCGCCCGTCGCTCGGGATTCCGCGCCTCCCGCGGAAGCCGGAGTATTCGGGTCGTTCTCCCCCGCGCGCATCGAGTCCGAGCGCGGCAAGCGCATGCCGCTGTACATCGGGATCGCCGCGGCGGTCGTTCTCGGCGGGCTCCTGGCGATCTTCCTCGGCCGCAAGACCGAGCCCGCGCCCGTCGGAACGGAGGCGCCTTCGGAAGCGACGCCCGTTTCGGTCGCTTCCAACCTTCCCGCTGTCGAGGTCGTGCCGACCCCGGCGGCTCGCGCCAATCCTCTCGACGCGAAGGGCATCGAGCAGGAAGTTCAGCGGCAGCTCGCCGCGAAGCGCGATCAGGCCCTGAGCGTCCCCCCGCCCGTCCGGCCGACTCCCGCGACGGCCCGGAGACCGACGTTCGCGCCCGCGATCGTTCCGACCGAAGTGCCCGTTGCGCTGCCCGAACCGACGGAGCCTCCGCCCCCGCCGACCGAGCCGCCTCCCGAGCCGACCGAAGTCGTCGTCGCGCGGGCCGAGCCGCCTCCCGCCGCTCCGCCGCCCGAGCCGGAAGTTTCGCGGGGCGACCTCGTCGGGCCGGGGCCCGGAGTCGTGGAGCCCACGCTGGTCGTGGCCCCGCGGATCCAGTACCCGCCGATGGCCCGCCAGCAGAAGGTCGCGGGCCGGGTCGTCATCCTCGTGCTCGTCAACGAGAACGGCAACGTGTCCGACGCCCGGGTCCAGAAGGGACTCGGAGGCCGCTCCGGGATCGACGCGATCGTGCTCGACGCCGTGAGGACGTCGCGCTTCCGCGCCGCGACGAAGAACGGCATTCCTGTAAAAATGTGGCGTACCGTCGTAGTGGATGTGAAGCCGTGAGCCTACTCACGAGAGGCATCAACTGAAACCCTTTGAATTCGGTCGCGAAGCGACCGCGACAGATGTGGCGCACGGTGGTGGTGGACGTAAAGCCGTGACCTCACTAGCGAGAGGCATCAACTGACAACCTTTGAATTCGGCCGCGCAGCGGCTGCGACAGATGTGGCGCACGGTGGTGGTCGACGTGAAGCCATGAGCGTCCTCACGCGAGGCATCAACTGAAACCCTTAGAATCCGGTCGCGGAGCGACCGCGACAGGTGTCTACCGTAGTGGTTGACGTCAAGCCGTGAGCTTTCGCGCTACCATGCGGCAACCGAGATCAGGAGGAGCGATCGAATGAGCCTTTCCCCCGACCAGCGCAAGTTCTACGAGCACACGCTCGAGGTGACGCGCCAGGAAATCAACGAAATCGAGGGTCAGATCCAGGCGGAGCTCGCGAAGGTGAAAGACCGGCTCGCCGAGCTGCAGCAAGCGCAGAAGGCCGCGAGACAGATGTACGACGCCGGATGCATGCGCCTCGGCATCGCGAACGACCTCGAAGAGGGCGAATCCGAGGGCTGATCGGCGCATCCGGGCGGCACCGGCCGCCGTTCGCCGCCGTCCTCCTCGTCGCGATCTTCGCGTCGCTCGCCTGCCGGGCGAGCGAGCCGCCTCCCCGATCCGCGACCCGGGCCGTCCCGCGCCGGGTCGTCGCGCTCGCGCCGAACCTGACCGAGATCGTCTTCGCGCTCGGAGCCGGGGACTTGCTCGTCGGCGTTTCGGAGTACTCCGACTATCCCCCCGAGGCGCGGAAGGTCCCGCGGGTCGGCGGCCTCGAGATCAGCGCCGAGAAGGTTGCGTCCCTTCGCCCCGACCTCGTCCTCGCCACCCGCGAAGGAAACGCGCGCGGCCCGGTCTCGGCGCTAACGGCATCCGGGCTCGAGGTCGTCGTTCTGCCCACGGGATCGCTCGACGCGGTCCTCGAAAGCATGCGGCTCGCCGGAGAAGCCCTCGGGCGCCGCGAGAGCGCGGAGGAGATCGTTCGATCACTCACCGGCCGCCGCGAAGCGGTGCGCCGCCGGGTCCGCGGCCGGCCGCGACCTCGCGCCGTTCTGCTCGTCTGGCCGGAGCCCCCGCAGGCGGCGGGGGGTGGGACGTTCCTCGATGACGTCCTCTCCGAGGCGGGCGCCGAAAACCTTCTCTCCTCGCGGCCGGGCTGGCCGGTCGTGTCGTTGGAGTACCTGACGACGGCGCCGGTTGACGTCGTCGTGCTGCCTGCGTCGTCCGAGACGCGGCCGGTGTTCGAGCGCGCCCGATCCGCCGGCGCCCTGTCGCGGGGAACGGCGCGGAGCGCGCGGGTCGTCTGGATGGACGAGGCGGCCTTGACGCGCCCCGGCCCGAGGGTCTTCGACGCGCTCGAATCGCTCGCGCACGCGATTCACCCGGAGACCGCGACCCCGTGAGCGCCCGCCGCGGCGCCGCGGGCCTCGCGGGCGCCCTTTTCCTTCTGGCGCTGGCCGTGCTCGCGGGTCTGCTCGTCGGCGGCGTCCGCCTGTCGATCCCGGACCTCGTCGCGGGGGAGGGTCCCGCGGGCGAGACGGCGCGGCTCGTCGCCTCTCTCCGGCTGCCGCGCGTCGCGCTCGCGGCGCTCGTGGGTGGTTGCCTCGCGCTCGCGGGCGCCGCGCTCCAGGCGCTGCTCAAGAATCCGCTCGCGGATCCTTTCCTGCTCGGGACGTCCGGCGGGGCGGCGACAGGCGCGGCGCTCGCGGCACTCGCGGGCCTGTCGCCGCTCGTGTCGCCCGCCGCGGCGTTCGTCGGCGCCGTCGTCGCGTCCGTCACCGTCGCGGCGCTCGCCCGCCGCGGAGGAAGGCTGGACCTTCAGCGCCTCCTTCTGGCGGGGTTGATCGCGAACGCTTTCTTCTCCGCGGCGCTCCTCGCGGTGTTCTCCGTCGCGTCCGGCCAGACCGCGCGCACGATGCTCTTCTGGATGATGGGAAGTCTCGCCGACGCGACGAACGGCAAGGTGCTCGCCCTCGCGCCTTACGGCGCCGTGGGCCTGGCGGTTCTCCTCGCCTACGCGGCCCGGCTGAACCTCTTCGCCGTCGGCGAGGAGAACGCCG
Organism: uncultured Acidobacteriota bacterium; assembly: GCA_963832145.1. Lineage (GTDB taxonomy): Bacteria > Acidobacteriota > Thermoanaerobaculia > UBA5066 > Gp7-AA6 > Gp7-AA6. Next base: position 71,447 of record CAWHTA010000007.1, on the reverse strand, counting down.
CCGCGCTCGGAGTGGAGGTCGAGGGCGCGAAGCGGCTCGTCTTCCTCGCGGCGTCGCTGCTCACCGGAGCCGCTGTGGCTTTCGCCGGGATCATCGGATTCGTCGGCCTCCTCGTTCCGCACGCGGCGCGCGCCGTGGTGGGAAACGACCAGCGCGCGCTGCTGCCGGTCTCCGCGGTCGCCGGCGCGGCGCTCCTCATCGCGGCGGACGCGGTCTCCCGGTCGGCCTTTGCCCCCGCGGAGCTGCCCGTCGGGGCGGTGACGGCGGCGATCGGCGCGCCGGTCTTCGCGTGGCTCCTCCTGCGCAACCCGTGAGCGGACCGCTTCTCGAAGCGCGCGGGCTGACCGCGGCGTACGGTCCGACGCCGGCCCTCGCGGGACTCGATGCGCGCATCGAGAAGGGCGAGGTCGTCGGTCTCCTCGGCGAGAACGGGTCGGGCAAATCCACGCTTCTGAAAGTGATCGCCCGGATCGTTCCGGCCGGCGGGGGAGAGCTCCTCCTCGAGGGGAAGCCCCACGCCTCCTATCCCCGCCGGCTGCTCGCGCAGCGGATCGCGTACCTGCCGCAGAGCATCGACCTCGTTTTCCCGATCCGCTGCCTCGACCTCGTTCTGCAGGGCCGGGCGCCGCACGCGCGCGGTTTCTCCGCCGACTCCGCCGAGGACCACGACCGCGCACACGAGGCCATGCGGGCGTGCGACGTGGAGGATCTCGCGGAGCGCGACGCTTCGGCGCTGTCGGGCGGCGAGCGGCGCCGCGTCTTTCTCGCTCGGGCGATCGCGCAGGAGGCGGAAGTGTGGCTGCTCGACGAGCCGACGTCGGGCCTCGATCTCCGCCACCGGCTGGAGTTCCTCGAGCTGCTGGCGGAGACGCACGCGTCGCGGGGAACGACGGTTCTCCTCGTGACCCACGAGATCGACCTCGCCGGCGACATCGCGGACCGGGTCATCGTCCTCCGCCGCGGGCGAGCCGTCGCCTCGGGTCTCCCGGAGACGACGCTCACTCCCGACGTTCTGCGGGCGGCCTTCGGCGTCGAGAGCCGGATCGAGACCGATGGCGCGGGCCGCCGGCGGGTCGTGCCCTACGCCCCCGCGCAATAGGCCCGTTTCGGGGCTGTTAGCATTACCGGTCCGCCATGTGGTTCAAAAAGGACCGGACCCCGAAGGAGCCGCGCGAGAAGCGCAGCAAGGTTCCGGAAGGGCTGTGGGTCAAGTGCGAGAGCTGCCGGGAGATCCTCTACAACAAGGAGCTCGCCCGCAACTTCAAGATCTGCACGAAGTGCGGGTACCACTTCCGGCTGTCGGCGCCCGAACGGCTCCGCATGCTCTTCGATGACGAGAAATACGTCGAGCTCGAGGGAGACCTTCGCTCGGTCGACCCCCTTCGGTTCCGCGACTCGAAGCGATACCGCGACCGCCTGAAGCAGGCGGAGGAGAACGTCGGCAGCTCCGATGCGGTCGTCGTTGCCTCCGGCACGATGGGGGGGAAGCCCGTGATCGTCGCCGCCATGGAGTTCTTTTTCATGGGCGGCTCGATGGGATCGGTCGTCGGGGAGAAGGTGACGCGGGCGGCGGAGCGGTCCCTCGCGGAGCGAAAGCCGCTGATCGTGGTCTCGACGTCGGGGGGCGCCCGCATGCAGGAGGGCATCCTCTCGCTCATGCAGATGGCGAAGATCTCCGCGGCGCTCGCGCGGCTCGCCGCCGCGCGGGTGCCTTACATCTCGGTGATGGCGGACCCGACGACAGGCGGCGTCACCGCCTCCTACGCGATGCTCGGCGACCTGAACGTCGCGGAGCCGAACGCGCTCATCGGATTCGCCGGGCCGCGCGTCATCGAGCAGACCATCCGGCAGACGCTGCCGGAGGGGTTCCAGCGCTCGGAGTTCCTGCTCGAGCACGGGATGCTCGACTTCATCGTGGACCGATCCGAGATGAAGGACACTCTCGTGCGGTGCCTGGACGTCCTGTCGGCCGCCTGACCTCGCTCGACCGGCTCGAATCGCTCGCCCCGCGGGGCATGAAGCTCGGGCTGGCGGCGATCGACGCGCTGTGCGAGCGGCTCGGCCGGCCCGAGCGAAAGGTCCTCCCGGTCCTCGTGGCGGGAACCAATGGCAAGGGGTCGGCGGCCGCGACGCTTTCCGCCATCGCGACGGCCTCCGGGCTCCGCGCGGGCCTCTACACGTCGCCGCACCTCCACCGGGTGGGCGAGCGCATCCGGGTCGCGGAGTCCGACCTGTCCGACGAGGAGCTCGACTTGGCTCTCGAGCAGGCGTTCCGGGCCGCGGACGCCGCGCCGGAGATTCCGGGGACGTACTTCGAGATCCTGACGGCGGCTGCTTTCCTCGCCTTCTCCGAGCGCGCTCTCGACCTCGCGGTCCTCGAGGTCGGGCTCGGCGGTCGCTTCGACGCGACGAACGTCGCGCCGGCGTCGCTCTCCGTCGTCACGTCGATCGGTCTCGACCACATCGAAGAGCTCGGCCCGACCGTGGCATCGATCGCGCGGGAGAAGGCCGGAGTGTTCCGCCGGGGGAGGCCCGCGCTCGTCGGCTGGGTCGACGGGGAGGCGGGCTCGGCGCTCGCGGCGGCCGCGGGCGAGACGGGCGCACATCTCCACGAAGCCGCGCGGGAGCTCGCGATTTCCTCGGCGGAAACGTCGATCGACGGAACCCGCTTCACCCTCGATACGCCGGAGGGTCCGTATGCGCTCGCGACGCCGCTCCCCGGCGCTCACCAGGCGGAAAATGCCGCGCTCGCGGTGCGGGCGGCGGAGATCCTCGGGGTCGAGCTGCGGCGCCTGCGCCGGGAAGCGTTCGCCGCCGGAGTGAGGGCGACCCGCTGGCCCGGGCGGCTCGAGAAACTCGCCGCGCGCGGCCGGACGATCCTCCTCGACGGCTGCCACAACGCGGCGGGCGGGGCGGCGCTCGCCCGGTTTCTGGCGGACGCGGGGCTGGCGGGCCGCGCCCGACTCGTCTTCGGCGCGATGGCGGACAAGGACGTGGAAGCGATCGCGGCGGTCCTCTTTCCCGCCGCGGCGAGCGTGCACCTCGTCCCCGCGCCCTCCCCGCGCGCCGCCACCGCCGCGGAGCTCGCGCGGAGGACCGGCGGCGTGCGGCCGGACGGGCTTCCGCGGGACAGCGTCGAGACCGCTCTCCGCGAGCTCCTCGTGGAGTCCGACCCCACCCCTATAATCGTCGCGGGCTCCCTGTACCTGGTTGGTGAAGCACGATCCCTGATCCTCTCGGGGAGGCTCGAGGACGAATGACGATCGCGGCATCCCCGCTCACGCGAACCGATTTCGAGAAGCTCGAGGACGAGCGACTCGCGATCTTCGGTTCCCGGAGCTCGCTCGCCACGCGGCCGCGGGGACCCCTCCCGTCGGACGACCACGACTCGCGGACGGCTTACGTGCGCGACCGCGACCGGATCATCCACTCGCGCGCGTTTCGCCGCCTGAAGCACAAGACCCAGGTGTTCATTCCGTTCGAGGGAGACCACTTCCGGACCCGCCTCACGCACACGATCGAGGTGTCGCAGATCGCACGCAGCGTCGCGCGGGCGCTCGGTCTGAACGAAGACCTGACCGAGGCGGTCGCCCTGGGCCACGATCTCGGCCATACGCCCTTCGGCCACTCCGGCGAGAGCGTGCTCGACCAGCTGCTGCGCGCCGCCCACCCCGACGCGGGAGGGTTCAAGCACAACTACCAGTCGGTCCGCGTGGTGGACCGCCTCGAACGCCGGTACGACGAGCCCGGCCTCAACCTGACCGACGACGTCCGCGAGGGGATCTTCAAGCACACCGGGTGGCGGCGAGACTTCCCGTTCCCGCTCGACTTTCCGGAAGGGCTCCGCTTCGACTCGGGCGGAACCCTCGAGGCGCAGGTCGTCAACTGGTCCGACGAGATCGCCCAGCAGACGCACGATCTCGAGGACGGCATCGAGCTCGCGGGGGACGACGCGATCGAAGCCCTCGCGGTGGCGCGGGTCGCCCGGGCCGCGCGCGGCGGGGGACGCAACCCCGCGGTGCGCCGCGCATCGCTCATCCGGGGCATGATCGCGACGCTCATCACCGACCTGATCCAGGGCTCCCGCGCCCGGATCGAAGGCTGGGTCGAAGTCGAAGGGCATCTCGACGCCGGCCGACTTCGAGGAGTGGCGGAAAAAGCTGCCGGGAGACCTCGTCGGTTTTTCGGACGAGGGCCGCCAGCTCTACGGGGAGCTCCGGCAGTTCGTCTACCGCCACGTCATCCACTCTTTTCCGGTTTCGCGCCACGACGGCCGCGCCCGCCGCGTCGTCACGGGGCTCTTTCCACGCGTACAGCGAGAACCCGCGCCTGCTGCCGGATTCGGTCCTCGAAACGCTGCGCCAGGAGCTCGGCGTGCGGCTCCTGCGGGAGGTCTCGCTCGCCGAAGTGCGTTCCGAGATCGCGCGGAGCTACCGGACGCGGCCCGAGTTCTACCGTGCGATCGCCGACCACATCGCGGGGATGACGGACAGCTACTGCATCGCGGAGTACCGCGAGCTCGTCGTCGGTTGAGCCGGTTCGCGGCGGTCCCCGTCGCCGAACCCCGCCGCGTGCCTTAGACTCTCGCTCCGTGAGCCGCACCGCGCCGGTTTCCGGGCCGGCTTCCTTTCTCGACCGGGACCTCGATGCCGTCGATCCCGACGTCGCGGGCTGGATCCGCGACGAGGAGAGGCGGCAGAACGAAGGGCTCGAGCTGATCGCGTCGGAGAACTTCGTCTCGCGGGCCGTCCGGGAGGCGCAGGGGTCGGTCCTCACGAACAAGTACGCGGAGGGTTATCCCGGCCGCCGTTACTACGGCGGATGCGAGTTCGTCGACAAGATCGAGGCGACGGCGATCGAACGCGTGAAGAAGCTCTTCGGCGCCGAACACGCGAACGTTCAGCCGCACTCGGGCTCCCAGGCAAACATGTCCGTGTACATCACGGTCCTGAAGCCGGGCGACACGATCCTCGGGATGAATCTTTCGCACGGCGGTCACCTGACCCACGGTCACCCGCTGTCGTTCTCCGGCAAGGAGTACAACGTCGTCGCCTACGGCGTGCGGCGCGAGGACGAGCGGATCGACTATGACGAGCTCGCCTCCGTCGCGCGGGAGCACCGTCCCTCCCTGATCATCGCCGGGGCGTCGGCCTACTCGCGGGAGATCGACTTTCGCCGCTTCGCGGAGGTCGCCGACGAGATCGGCGCGGTCCTGATGGCGGACATTGCGCACATCGCCGGACTCGTGATCGCGGGACTCCACGTCTCGCCAGTGCCGCACGCCGCGTTCGTCACGTCCACCACCCACAAGACTCTCCGCGGCCCGCGCGGCGGGTTCGTCCTCTGCCGGGCGGACCGCGCCAAGGACCTGGATCGCAACGTGTTCCCGGGAGTGCAGGGCGGCCCGCTCGAGCACGTCATTGCCGCGAAGGCGGTGGCGTTCGCCGAGGCGGGCACCCCGGAGTTCGCCGACTACCAGCGGCAGGTCGTCGCGAACGCGAAGGCGCTCGCGGCGCGGCTCTCCGCCCGCGGGTTCCGTATCGTCTCGGGAGGGACCGACAACCATCTGATGCTCATCGACGTGGGCACGTCCGGCCTCTCCGGCAAAGAGGCGGAAAAGATGCTCGAAACCGCGGGACTGACGGTGAACAAGAACACGATCCCCTTCGACACGCGCCCGCCGCTCGTCGCGTCGGGGATCCGCATCGGCACCCCCGCGGTCACGACGCGCGGGATGGGAACGGCGGAGATGGACGCCATCGGCGACGCCATCGCGCGCGTTCTCGAGTCCCGCGGAGACGCCGGCGCGACCGCCGAGGTCCGCTCCGCTGTCGCCGAGCTTTGCGCGGCGTTCCCGCTCCCGGGGTGAGGGGCCGCAAACTTCTCGTTCTCGCCGCGTCGGCGGTCCTCCTCGCGATCTTCCTCCTCTCCGAGCCCCCGCGGCTGCTCGCCCGCCGCGCGGCCTTCCTCGCGGCGAGCGCCTCGAGACCTCTCGCGGACCGCCGGCTCGGCGGATCGGGGGCGGCGTTCGACCGGCGCTTCTTCGCGTTCCTCGAAGCGGCGCGGCGCGCCCTGCCCGCGGGCGTCGAAGGAGTGGCCCTCGAGACCGCCCGCGGCGGCGACGACGAGCTCTACCTCGCCTCGTACCATCTCGCGCCCGCGCCGGTAGTGCGGGCGCCGCGTCCGATCCCGCCCCGCTGGGCGGCCGCCTCCTACGGCGTCCCGCCCCCGGCGGGCTGGCGCGTCATCGCGGCGCTGCCGGGCGGCGCGCTCTCGGTTCCGCCGTGAACGGCCTGTCGGCGGCGCTCGCTTCGACGGCGGCCGTGTGCGTCGGCGCGGGCGCCCTCGGATGGAGCGTGGCCGGTGCGCTCGTCCCGGCCGGGGCGCGCGCGGAGCGGCTCGCGTGGGGATTCGCCTGCGGTCTCGCGCTGATAGCGGGGTCCGTTCCGCTCGCCTTCTCGCTCGGGCTGACGCCCGGCTGGCTTCCTTTCCTTCTTCTGGCGCTTCCCGCTGTCGCGCTCGGGCGGCTCCTCCGGCTCCGCGCCCACCGCGCTCCGGCCGGGGAGTTGCGGACCGACGACCCGACGCGGTCGCTCCTCCCCTCGGCGGTCTTCCTCGCCCTGATCCTGGCGGGCGTCGCGTTCTACGCCCTCCGGGCGCTCACCGAACCGATGTGGGCGAACGATTACCTCGCGATCTGGGGACTGAAGGGAAAGACGTTCTTCTTCGAGCGCGCGATTCCGAACCGACTCTTCGAGTGGAGCGCCCTCTCTTTTTCGCATCCGGAGTATCCGCTCGGCCTTCCCTTCCTTTACGCGGGTCTCGCGTTCCTCGCCGGGCGTTGGGACGACCACGCGATGGCCCTCGTCTTCCCGCTCGTTCAGGCCGCGACGCTCCTGGCGCTCTTCGGCTGGCTTCGACGCCGCGGGGCCTCCAGGCCGCTCGCGCTCGGGGCCGCCGTGCTGCTCGCGCACTTCGAGCCCCTCTACCGGGCTTTCACGACCGGGATGGCGGAGGTGCCGCTCTCTTTCGCGGTCCTGCTCCTCGGTACGGCGTTCTGCGACCGCCTCGACCGGACCGATCGCGCTGCGTCCCGTCGCCTCGCGATCGCCGCCGTGCTCTGCACCGCGACGAAGAACGAAGGCCTGTTCCTCGTCGCCGCCGCGCTCGTGCTGGCCGCCCTGTTCGCGCTCGCTCGGCGCGGCGTCGCCCGCGCCGCGGCGCTCCTCGCGCTTCCCGCGGCCGTCATCGTCGCCGCGCACCGGCTCCTCCGGGGCAGCCTTCCGCTCCGGGACTTCGACTTCACTTTCCTTTCCCGGCCGGCCGAGCTCGCCCCGCGCGTCGCGGAGGCGCTCGCCGCCGCGGCCGCGGAAACCGGCCCGAAGACGTGGATCGCGGCGGCGGCGCTCGCGGCGCTCCTCGCCGCCGGGCACCCGTCGTCCGCCGGCACGCGGCTGCTCGCTCTCGCCGCCTGCGGCCTCGCTGCCTACGTGTTTCTTCCGGCGCTCGCCGTGGCGGGACCGAAGTGGCTCGTGGCGACGTCGCTCGCGCGGACCGTTTCGGCGCTGGTACCGCTCGCCGCGGCCGGGATCGCCGTGCGGCTCGTACCGGTTTTCGCTACCGGCTTCCGGCTGCCGGCTCCCGGTCCCGATGAATCCACCGGATCCGCACGAGGTCTCTCAGCATTCGGAGCGAGTCGCGCACGACGGACACCTTCGACTCGGGGGAGTTGAACCAGAGGACCGGGACCTCGGCGATGGCGAGGCCATCCCGGCGCGCGAGGTACAGGATCTCGACGTCGTAGGCGAATCGGTCGATCCGCGCCCGCCGGAAGAGGTCGCGGGCGACGCGCCCGCGAAACAGCTTGAACCCGCACTGCGTGTCGTGGATGCCGGGAACGGCGAGCAGTCGGACGAAACCGTTGAAGGTCTTGCCCATAAACTGGCGATAGAACGGTTGGCGTTTCCGGACGAGCTCCTCGTCGAGCGCGCGGGACCCGATCGCGACCGGATGCGTCGGGAGCCTCTCCGCGAGCTTCACCCATTCGCCGAGAGGCGTCGAGAGGTCCGTGTCCGAAACGAGCAGAGGGTCGCCCGTGGACGCGAGGACGCCGGTTCGGATCGCGGCGCCCTTGCCCCGGTTCTTCGGGTGGCGAAGGAGCGCGATCGGGAGGTTCTCTTTTCTTGCCGCGAGGGTCGCGGCCTCCGACGTTCCGTCGGAGGAGCCGTCGTCCACGACGATCACCTCCCAGTCCCAACCGCCCGGCCGGCCGCGCCGCCACGCCGCGATTTCCGTCATCGCGCGCTCGATCCGCCCGCGCTCGTTGAACGCGGGAACGACGAGAGACGCCTTGCCTCCCGGCACGGCGCCGCTCATCGTCGGATCGCTTCGAAGACGAACTGGTATCCGAAGAGCGTCGGCCAGATGCGGGCGGTCCCTTCCGCGAACGCCCGGGTGGCGACGGCGAGCGGCCCCCGGCCGAGAGCGGGGAGGGCGAGCTCGTACGGCATCGCCGTGGGAACGGCGCCGACGACGTCGAAGCCGTTGCTCTCGAGGAGTCGCCGGCCGGTGGACCGCGTAAAGAACGTGACGTGGGTGCGGTCGAGGATGCCCCGATCGGTGTACTCGAATCGACCGAGAAGGAGGGAGGCGCGGACCGTCACGTTGGCGACGTTCGGGATCGACGCGAGAAGGATTCCCCCGGGCACGAGCCACTCGCGGATCCGCGCGAGCATCGCGGCGGGGTCCGTGAGGTGCTCGAGAACGTCCGCGCAGACGACCACGTCGAATGGCTTTTCCCAGTTGCCGGCCTGGAAAGCGTCGACCGCCCGCCAGTCGTCGTAGCCGTCGCGCGCCGACGCGGGGAGGGAAGGGTCCGGCTCGACGCCGGCGATGTAGGAGCACCGGCTCCGCACGGCGCGGCCGAGGTGTCCGCCCGCGGCGCCGAGGTCGAGGAGGCGGAGGTTCGGCCGCAGGGCGAGAATCCGGCGGCGAAGGCGGTCGTGGGAGGACCCGGGGATGTCCTTCCAGACGTATTTCTCCCCGTGCCCGGCGGCGGCCGCCGGTGCCGCGCCCCCAACCCTCTTCTCAGACACGGAAACGGTGCGCGATCGGATAACGGCGGCCTTCGCCGAACGCCTTCGCGGTGACCTTCGGTCCCGGGGGCATCTGACGCCGCTTGTACTCGTTGCGGTCGACCCGTCGCGCGATCTCGCGCGCGAGATCGGTCGAGACTTTCGCCCGCTCGGCAGCCGCGTCGACGGAGAGGGAGCGGTCGACCAGCGCGTCGATCAACGGATCGAGAGTCTCATAGGGCGGCAGCGAGTCGCTGTCTTTCTGGTTCGGCCGCAGCTCGGCGGACGGCGCCTTCGAAAGGGTGGCGGCGGGAATCTTCTCCCGCTCGCGGTTTATCTCCCGCGCGAGGTCGTAGACGAGCGTCTTCGGAATGTCGGAGATCAACGCGTATCCGCCCGCCATGTCGCCGTAGAGGGTCGAGTAGCCGACCGCGATCTCCGACTTGTTGCCGGTCGAGAGCACCAGGTAGCCGAATCGGTTCGAGAGTCCCATCAGGATCGCGCCGCGGATTCGCGCCTGCAGGTTCTCTTCCGCCGGGGCACAGTCGCCCGAGCCGAAGGCCGCGCCGAGGACGCGGCGATACGCGTCGAACACCGGACCGATCGGGATTTCCAGTAAGCGCGTTCCGAGGCGCTTCGCGAGCTCGCGCGCGTCCCGCAGGCTGCCTTTCGAGGAGTAGGGCCCGGGCATCGCGACCCCGAGGACCCTCTGCGCGCCGAGGGCCTCCACGGCGAGCGCCGCGGTCACGGCGGAGTCGATCCCCCCGGAGAGGCCGAGGACCGCCTCGCGGAATCCGCACTTCGCGGCGTAATCGGACAGGGCGAGGACGAGCGCCCGTCGGAGACCGGCGACGTCGTCCTCCGCCGGCGGTTTCGGGCCGCGGCCGCCGGGAAGGTCGATCGTCCAGAAGTCCTCCTCGAAAGAGCGGCTGCGCCCGACGAGCCGGCCCTTTCCGTCGAAGGCCGCCGACGCTCCGTCGAACACGAGCCCGTCGTTGCCCCCGACGAGGTTGCAGCTGACGAGCGGCACCTTCGTCCGACGGGCGATGCGCCCCATCATCCGGCGACGGAGCCGGTCCTTTCCGAGCGTGTACGGGGAGGCGGAGATGTTCGCGTGGACGTCGAGGTCGAGCGCGCCGATCTCCGCGACGGGGTCCGATCCGTAGAGCGGCCGTTTCCAGAATGTCTTGTCGTTCCAGATGTCCTCGCAGATCGTCACGCCGACCCGCAGACCCTTGATCCGGAGGACGAGCGCCTCCCTTCCCGGCTCGAAATAACGGCCCTCGTCGAAGACGTCGTAGGTCGGCAGGAGGCGCTTGTGGTACTCGGCCACGCGCTTGCCCTTCCGCGCGGCGACGGCCGCGTTGAAGACCGTTCGGCCGCTTCGGCCGCGGTTCCGGAGCGGCGTCCCATAGAGCCACGTGGCCGAACCGGTCGCCCGCGCGATCCGGGCCGTCGCCTTTTCCGCCTCGGCAAGGAAGGAGCGGCGGTCGAGCAGGTCGCGCGGCGGGTAGCCCGACACGGCGAGCTCCGGAAAGAGGACGAGGTCGGCGCCCTCCTCTTCCGCGCGCCGGCCGAACGCGATGATCTTCTCGGAGTTGCCGGGAAAGTCCCCGACGGTGGTGTCGATCTGCGCGAGCGCGACGCGCAGGCGGGGGCTCTTCAACCGTCCCGAACCAGCGTCCGGCCCGAGAGTCGGTCGGCGGGAGTCGGCGCGCCGGGATCGCGGGCGGTCCAGAAGAGGGGGAGACCGAGACCGGCGAAGGTGACGAGCGTTCCGACCCAGCGCCGCGCCGCCTCCGACGGAGTGAGCAGGCGCCCCTCCCCGTCGTCGCGCGCCGCCGTCCCGGCGAGCGACATCCCGACGGTGCGGCCGAACAGCACGAGAGGAACGACAGTGGCGAAGAAGAAGACGACGAGCGCGAAGGCGGCCGCCCAGCCGATCCCCTCGAATCGGGGGGTGCGGCCGACCGCGGCGAACGCGCCGAGCAGGGCGACGAGAACGAGGAGCACCGCCGTCGCGGCGTCCGCGGCGGCGCCGATCGCGCGATCCGAGATCGAAGCCGTGCCCGATGAGACCGGTCTCGTGACCGCCCCGGCGGCGGCGCCGAGATCGCGCGGCGGCTCCGGATGGAGCGGGAGGTCGGCGAAACGGTCGTCGTCGCCCTCGAAGCCCGCGGGAGGGACGCTCATGACCGGGGCGAGACGTACCGCACGTAGATCCGGCCGAGCAGGTCGAGGTCTCCGGTACGGTAGCGCTCGGCGAAGCGGCGATGCCGTTCGGCCTCCTCGTCCTGCGCGTCGAGGGCGAGCACCTCACCGAAGGATTCCTTCGCCTTCTCGTAGAGCCCGTTCTGCAGCTGCCCGATCCCCTGGTTGAAGTAGGAGCGCAGGAGGTACGAGCGTGCGTCCTGGTTGTCTCGCCCGACCTGATAGATCCTCCAGAGCATCGGGATCGCGGTCTCGTACTCGCCGTCGTTGTAGAGCTTGACGGCCGGCGTGAGCTCGCTGACCTTCGTCGACGCCAGGGCCATCTGCTGCGAGAACGCGGGGTCCTCCGGGAAGTGCGGCGCGGCGAGGCTGAAGCTCTTCAGGGCGTCGATGTAGCGCTTCTCGGCGAGCGCCTGCTCCGCCTGAGCCCGAAGACCGGCCGGATCGGCTCCGGGTTCGCCGGCCGCTGCGGCAGGCGCGGGCGCGGCCGCTCCCGCGGGACCGGGAGGGGCGGCGGTCGAAAGCGATGCGAGAAGCTTCTGAGCCTTCGCATAGTCGGGATGACCCCGCGGGATGCGCTTCAGCTCCTCGGCGGTCTCGGCGATCTTCCCTTCGCGAAACAGCGCGGTTGCGAGCTCGAGCGACGCCCCGGCCTCGGCGGGAGCGGCGGGCGGGGTTTCCTTCGGCGAGCGGAAGAAGAAGTAGGCGCCGATCGCGAGCAGGAGGACGAGAACTCCGCCGGCGACCAGGGGTAGCCGGCCGCCGAGCGCGAGGCCGGCGCGCTTCGGCGGGGCTTCGTCGACGTAGTCCTCGGGCACCGGCCCTTCGGACGCCGCGGCGGCCGTCTTCCAGGATCGTCGGCCGGGAGGGCCGGACTGGTCCATCTCTTCGGCGAGGACGTCACCCGAAGCCGAGACCGCGGAGAGGTCGTGGGGCGGAAGGGGAGCGGCGGGGGCGCGCGCCGGCGGCGGGACGAGGGCCGGGGCGGGCGGGACGACAGCCGCCGGAGGGGGCGCGGGCGGAGTGGGCTCGTCGAGCGTCAGGATCGAGTCGAACTGCGTGCGCGCTTCTTCGAGGTCGCCCCGCGCAAAGCTCTCCTGGCCCTTCGCGAGGGCGGAAGCGAGCCGCTGGCTCTCCCCGGCCATTTCCTGCCGCGTCGCTTCGATGCGCGATGCCGCGTCCTCGTTGTTGATGTCGCTCAGAAAAACCCGCGACCAGATCTCGATGGCCTGCTGCCGTTCTCCGCGCGCGCGGGCCTCGTCCCCCTGCTTCAGGAGGGCGTCGATCTCTTCCTCGATGGTCGGCCGCTCCGCAAAGGAGAGCTCCGGGTCCGCGGCGAGCGGGCCCTGGGCGAGTCCCGGGATGGGCGCACCGGCCGGATGCGCCGCCGAGCCGGGATCGAACGGAAGGCCCACTTCTCCGGCAGGCGCCGGCGAGGAGAAGTCGGAGACCGGTCCGTCGAGTGACAGCGAGTCGAGCGAGAGCTGATCGAAGCCGCCGAAGTCGGACTGCCTCCGTCGGCCCGGGAGCCGGTCGAAGCGGGACGTCCTCCGTGATCCGGGCGCCCCGCGGCTCGGGTCGCGGCGGCGCGGCGCCGGCGTCCACGGGGAGCACCACCCGGAGTTCCTCGACGTCAACGTCCGCCTTGGGGTTGCGCGCTTTCTCCTGCAGCTGACGCGCCGGGGTGAACCGGGGATCCATCTTCAGAATGAAGTCGCAGCCGATCAGGCAGTCTTCGAGCTTGCCGTCCCGGTAGAGATCGAGCGTGTGGCGGAACGTCGAAAGGATCTTTTCCCGGACCTCCTTCGGCAGCGAGAGGTTGCCCGGATAGGCGCCCGGCGTTGCCGCGCTCACAGGTCACCCTTCGAGGCGGGCGAGCCCGTCTCCGATGTTCCGGCGTTGGTCAGGCTCACGTTCCCGGAAATTATAAACTGCGCCGCCTTGGACACTCCCCCGAAGCGGCCGGTAATCGAGTGCGTCCCGAATATCTCGTCGGGGCGGGATCCACGGGTCGTGTCGGAAATCGCCGATGCCGTTCGAAGCGCGCCGGGCGTCCGGCTCCTCGACGTTTCGTCCGATCCGTCGCATAACCGCAGCGTTCTGACGTTCGTCGGCGACGAAGAGGGCGTCCGCGAGGGGGTTCGCGCGCTCTTCGAAGCGGCGGTGCCCCGCATCGACCTGACCGCCCACTCCGGCGAGCACCCCCGGATGGGGGCCGTGGACGTCGTCCCGCTCATTCCCATTCGCGGCGCAACGCTCGAGCGGTGCGTGGCGCTGTCACGCGAGATCGGGGCCGAGATCGCCGAGCGATACGGGATCCCGGTCTACCTCTACGAGGACTCGGCCACGGCGGAGCTCCGGCGAAACCTCGCGGAGGTCCGGAAGGGGCAGTTCGAGGGATTCGCGCAGAAGATGAAGGCGCCGGAGTGGAAGCCCGACTTCGGTCCCGGCGCCCCCCACCCGACGGCCGGCGTCGTCGCGGTCGGGGCGCGCGCGCCGTTGATCGCCTACAACATCAACCTCGGAACGTCCGACCTGGCGGTCGCGGATCGGATCGCAAAGTCGATTCGACACCTCGGCGGAGGCTTTCGATTCGTCAAGGCGATGGCAGTCGAGCTCGCGGACCGCGGCCAGGTACAGGTCTCGATCAACATGACGAACTTTCGCAAGAGCCCCCTTCACCGGGTGTTCGAGTGCGTGCGGTCGGAGGCGGAGCGCCACGGCGTCGCCATCGTCGGATCGGAGATCGTCGGACTCTGCCCGGCCGACGCCCTCTTCCTGGCGGCGGAGCACTACCTGCGCCTCGAGAAGTTCACGAGCGACCAGGTGCTGGAGGTGCGGCTCCTCGAGGAGTAGGTCTCAGGAAAGTTCTCTGGAGGACCGGTTCTCAGTGCTCCGCTGAGGACGGACTGAGCGCGAGAACTGCTGAGAACTGAGAACTACTCTCTCTCGACTTCGATTCCGTACGCCTTCAGCTTGCGGTACAGGTTCGACCGCTCCAGGTCGAGCGCTTCGGCGGTGCGGGACACGTTGCCGCGGTTCTTCTTGAGAGCGGCGAGGATGTAACGGCGCTCGAAGTCGTCCCGCGCGTCCCGCAGCGGCGCTTCGGGAGCGATGCTCTCGCCGATCGCGTCGCGGATCTCGGCCGGGAGGTCCTCACGCCGGACTTCCTCGGCGGGGGAAAGGATCATCAGGCGCTCGATGAGGTTCTTGAGCTCGCGGACGTTGCCGGGCCAGCGGTAGGCCTGGAGCGCGTCCACGGCCGCGGCCGAGAGGGACTTCGGCTTCCGGCCGAAGCGGGCGGAGGCCTCCCGGAGGAAGTGCTCGGCGAGCAGGGGAATGTCGTCGGTCCTCTCCCGGAGCGCGGGCACGTCGATCGGGACGACGGCGAGCCGGAAGTAGAGGTCCTCGCGGAACGCCCCGCGCCGGATCTCCTCGCCGAGGTTCTTGTTCGTCGCGGAGAGGACCCGGGCGTCCGACTCGATCGGGCGCGTCCCGCCGACGCGGGTGAACCGGCCCTCCTGGAGCGCGCGGAGCACCTTCGCCTGCGTCTTCGCGGACATATCGGCGACCTCGTCGAGGAAGAGCGTCGCGCCGTCCGCCTCCTCGAACTTGCCGCGGCGGTCTTCGGACGCGCCCGTGAACGATCCGCGCACGTGACCGAAGAGCTCCGACTCGATGAGATCTTCCGGGATCGCCGCGCAGTTGACCTCGACGAGCAGCGCGTCGCGCCGCTCGGAGAGGCGGTGGATGTGCCGGGCGACGAGCTCCTTGCCGGTGCCGTTCTCTCCTGTGATGAGAACCCGCGCGTCGGTCGACGCGACGCGGGTGATCTCCTCCCGGAGCCGGCGCATCGGAGCGGACTCGCCGAGCAGGGCCGACTCGGACTCCCGACGTCCCCGGAAACTCTCGATCTCCGCGAGCAGGTCGCGCCGTTCGATCGCCTTCTGCGCCGTGAGGACGACGCGGTCGAGCGACAGCGGTTTCTCGAGGAAGTCGTACGCTCCGAGCCGCACGGCGCGCACGGCCGTTTCCACGTTCGCGTGTCCGGAGATCATCACGACGGGAACGTCACGCAGCCGTCCGTCGGTCGCTTCGAGCAGCGAGAGGCCGTCGCGGTCGCGAAGCCAGACGTCGAGAAACACGAGGTCGTAGCTCTCCTCGACGAGGCGGCGCAGGCCCTCCTCGCCGCTCTCGACAGCGGTGACCGCGTATCCCTCGTCGGACAGGATCGCCGAGAGCGTCTCGCGGATCGCCTTTTCGTCGTCGATGACGAGGACGCGGCGCTTCTTCACGCGGCCGGCAGCTCGATGATGAACCGCGCTCCGCGCGGCCGGTTGTCCTCGACGCGGATCGTCCCGTTGTGGTCGGCGACGATGCGGGACACGATCGCGAGACCGAGCCCGGTTCCGCGGCCCTTGGTCGTGAAGTCGGGCAGAAAGAGCTTTTCGCGATCACGGGACGGGATGCCCCGGCCCGTGTCCGCCACCTCGATCGTCACGCCGCCGGGGCGGTCGGAGAGCCGGACGACGATCTCGCCGCCCGGGGAGCACGCTTCGATGGCGTTGTCGATGAGGTTGGTCAGAACGCGCTTGATCTGCTCCGGGTCGAGGTGCACGCGGTCGCGGGTGAGACGAGACTCGACCCGCACCTGAACGCCGTCCCGAGCCCCTTCGAAGAGGCGGACCGCGGACGCCGCGAGGGCGGCGAGATCCACCGGCTCCGGCTTCATTTCCGGGAGCCGCGCGAACCGCGAGAACTCGTCGACGAGCGCCTTCAGGACGCCCACTTCCTCGACGATCGTCCGGGTGCCGCGCTCGATCGTCTCCGGCAGGTCCGCGCCGCCCGCGCGGAGCCGGCGCGCGATGCGTTCCGCGGAGAGGCGGATCGGGGTGAGCGGGTTCTTGATCTCGTGCGCGACCCGGCGCGCGACTTCGCTCCACGCGGCGAGCTTCTGTTCCCGGGCGACGTGCGTCGTGTCTTCGACAGCGACCACCCATCCCCCCCGAGTCCCCGACTCCGGCGACGAGAGGGGCCGCAACGCGATCTCGAGCCGCCGCTCGCCGCTCTCCCCCGAGAGAATGAGCTCGCGCGGGCTCGTCGGCGGCCCACCGGACTCCGCCCCCTCGAGGAGCGCGATCAACGGCGCGAGGTCGGCGCGCTCCTGAAGTCGGGCCAGGTCCACGTCTTCCGCGCCGAGCGAAAGGAGCGACCGCGCGGCCGGGTTCGCCACGGTCACGCGGCCTTCCGCGTCGAAGGCGAGAACGCCCGTGGTGACCGACTCGAGGATCGTCGAGAGGAGGCGCCGTTCCAGGTCGAGCCGGCGGTTGAACTCCTGGAGCTCCTCGTTCGACCGGAGCGTGGCGTCGCGCGCGTCTTCGAGTCCCGCCGCCATCCGGTTGAAGGAGTCCACGAGGACGCCGAGCTCGTCGTTGGCGGCGACGTCCACCCGGGCCGAGAGGTCGCCCGACCGGATCCGCCGCGTCGACTCGGAAAGCGCGGCGATCGGTCCCGTGATCCGGCGCGCGAGGGTCAATCCCGTCCAGATCGAGGCGAGGAGAACCGCGAGGGTGATGAGAAGGAAGGTGGAGACGTTCGCGGCCTTGATCGACGGCTTCTGGACCTCGAGCTTCTGGTAGTCGCTCCACGCGGAAGCGATCGCCCGCATCGCCCGCGCGTCGGCGGGCGGGACCCGGACGCCGGCGGCCACCACGCGGGAGCCGGAACGGTGGGCCGCCCGGAAGAGGTGGGAGCCGTCGGGCAGGACCTCGATCTTCAGGGATTCACTCCGCACCCGCG
Source organism: uncultured Acidobacteriota bacterium (assembly GCA_963832145.1). Lineage (GTDB taxonomy): Bacteria > Acidobacteriota > Thermoanaerobaculia > UBA5066 > Gp7-AA6 > Gp7-AA6. Next base: position 54,363 of record CAWHTA010000007.1, on the reverse strand, counting down.
CGTCCTGGATCGTCTCCGGAGGGAGCGTCGGAACTTCTCCCGCCGCCGAAGCGACCGCCTGGCGGCCGGAGGCGCCATAGATTTCCGCCGTGTCGAGCCGCTGCTCGCGGCGGAAGTTCTCCAGGGCTCCGGAGAGCCGGTCGGCCGCCACGCCGTCGAGCGGCAGGCGCCCGAGCGCGCGGGCGTCCTCGAACGCCGCCTCGGAGATCCGGCGCTCGGCCATGTCTTCCACGGCTCGCGCCCGAACGACGACCTCCCGCACGGGCGAGGAGAACCACCGGTCGATCGATCGCTGGAGGAACCCGGTGGCGGTGAAGAAGAGGAGACCGATCGGAATGGCCGTCAGGCCGACGTAGGTAACGAGCAGCCGCGTCTTGAACTGCGACCCGATGACACCCCGGCGGCGCTCGAGCCACACCTTGATCAGCGTCCGGCAGAGGACGAAGAGGACGGCGGCGATGAGCGTGACGTTCAGGTACGAGAGGACGAAGAGGAGAAGGCCGCGCGTGATCGTGTCGGGCTCGAGCTCCTCCGCGCGTTGCCGGAGGACCGACACGGCCGACCAGACGACGAGCACTGCGAGTGCGAGCGCGACGACGAGCCGGTTCTCCCGCCGGTGTCTGTGGGGCTCGCCGGGCCCGGTGACGGGGCGCGCGCCCGCGTCGGGTGGAACGCCCGGTTTCATCGCGGGATTGTTCTCACGTTGAACCGTCTCGACTTTTTCCAGGGCGTCCGGGAATCGACCGGGATGATCGTGAAGACGTATCCGGCGTCGAAGCTCGCGCGCATCTGGACGTACAGGTTGCGGGTCGGCTTGCCCCGTTCGACGTGGAAGGCGAGGAGGTTCTCGCGCGACAGCAGCAGTCGCGCGGCTTCGGCGAAGTCCCGCGTGGTCGTGCGCCGGAGCGGCTTCCCGTCCAGCGTTTCCTCGATCGTGTACTCGCGCGTCACCGGGTCGTGGGTAGCGGCAACGCGGTACCGGCGCTGCTCGACGAAGTCATCGAACCAGTAAGGATATCGGCGGTAAAGCCGGATTTCGTAGCGGATGGCCGTCTCGAGCCCGGCCTCCATCTTCTTGGCGAGCCCGGGGTCGAGCGCGCCGGCGACGTTGAAGCCGATGAAGACGTCGCGCCCCTTGGGCTCGACGCGAAGCTTCGAAACGCGGGGCTGGCGATCGTCCTGGGCGGCGACAACGGAAGCCGTCAGGAGGCCGCAGAGGAAGAGCGCGCCCCCGATGGGCTTGGACATTCCCCGCGATTGTAGCCGGGGGTCAGGTCTTCACGGGTAGCGTGACCGGTCGTGGAGCCGGGCTGGCCCTGACACTTTGCAAGCAAAGTGTCAGGTGGAGACCTGACCCCCGGCTACCCTCGGCCGATTGCGCGGCGGCGCGCCCGATCGGGGACGGGCGGGGCGGCTACGGCTGTCGCCGGTCGCGCGGCGGCGGCCGAGAGCGCCTTCGCGAACTCGATGTGCATCGCGTGCCCCGCGCGCCGCGCGAAGATGTGACCGTCGAGCGTCGCGCCCAGGAGCGCGAGGTCCCCGAGGAGGTCGAGGATCTTGTGACGCACGAACTCGTCCCGGAAGCGCAGAGGCCCGGAGAGGACGCCTTCGTCGTCGAGGACGACCGCGTTGTGGAGAGTGCCGCCGCGGGCGAGTCCGCGCGCGCGCATCGCCTCGACGTCGCGCGCGAAGCCGAACGTCCTCGCGGGCGCGATTCGCGTCGAGTACTCCTCGGGTCGGATCGCCACGGTCAGCTCCTGGCGGCCGACGACCGGGTGGGGAAAGTCGATTTCGTAAGTGACCGTGAGTCCCGGGCCGTCCGGGCGGAAGGAAACGGACCGGCCGTCGCGCTGGACCTCGACCGGACCCTCCACCGCGAGGGTCGCGACGGGAGCGTCGAGCCTCTCGAAACCGGCGGCGTGGAACAGGCGGACGAAGGGGAGCGCGGAGCCATCCAGGATCGGAATTTCCGGTCCGTCCAGCTCGATCGTGCAGTTGTCGAGGCCCTCGCCGAAGGCGGCGGAGAGCACGTGCTCGACCGTGCCGATCGAAACGCCTCCGGAGGCGAGGGTCGTCGCGAAGTCGAAGGTGGTCGCCGACGAGATGCGGGCCGGGATCGGCGTTTCGGGATGGTCGGTGCGGACGAAGACGATTCCGTGCCCCGCGGGGGCGGGGCAGAAGCGAGCCCGAACGGGGTGGCCGGAGTGAAGTCCGACGCCCTCGATCGAGACTTTCGTGCGAAGTGTGGTCTGAGAGCGGGTCACGCGAAGGCCCTCTACCGCACCGATGATGCCAGCCCCGCGTCGTTTCTCCGTTTTCCCCCCATCCGGTTGAGTCGAAGGAGTTTACGGACGACATCCGCCCGGCGTCGCCCCCCCATGCCGTGGCCGGTCTGGGACAGGAGCGTGGCTCCCGCGCGACGGTGTTTTGGAAAACGGCGCGTCCGGGTGCGCGGGCAATAATCGGCGGTGGCAGGCACGATTGAAGAAAGCGACTACGTCGAAATCGCGCGACGGCGTTCAGCCGGTCGCGTCGAACCGGAAGGCGTTCCACGACTACTTCATCGAGGACCGCACCGAGGCGGGCCTCGTCCTGACGGGCACCGAGGTGAAGTCGCTCCGGGACGGCCGCGCCCAGTTGAAGGACTCGTACGTCCTCTTCCGGGCGGGTGAGGCCTTTCTCGTCGGAGCCCACATCTCTCCCTACGGCGCCGGTTCCTGGGTCAACCATCTGCCCGAGAGGGAACGGAAGCTGCTGCTCCACCGGAGGGAAATCCACAAGTGGGCCGGGATGGTCGCGACGCGCGGGGTCTCGTGCGTGCCCCTTTCGCTCTACTTCAAGGGTGCCCGGGTGAAGGCGGAGATCGCCCTCGTGCGCGGCAAGAAGCTGCACGACAAGCGGGATGCGATCCGGGACCGGGAGTTGAAGCGGGAAGCCGACCGCGCGATGAGGGACCGGTCGCGCTAGGGCGCCGGCTCCCCGGGCTCGACCGTCGTCACCTCGTCCCCCACGCGGATCCACCCCTCCGACAGGATCGCGGCGCGGAGCCCTCCCCGGTGGATGAGCCCCGGCCGGATTCGCTTGCCGGCGAGCTTCTCCATGTGGGAGCACGGCTCGCAGAGGCGGATCCCGCGGGCGGTCGCCGACCCGACCCGAAAGACGCGGCCGACGAGGTGGTTCAGGGCGACCCCGCGGGTCGCGACGTTGCGTCGGGTCTCCGCCGCCTCGAGCGCGATGCCGTAGTCGCGCTCGAGCGCCTCGATCGCCTCCATCTCGATGAGGGTCAGCTCCCGCTCGGCCCCCTCCTTCGCGGAGTAGGTACCGGTCCGCTGGAAGTACCGATCCCCCTCGAGACCGCGGCCCGGCAGCGCGCGGACCTCCTCGTGAGACGACATTGCCGAGCCCGCTCTCGGGGCGATGTGAATCGACACGACGTGGCCCGGCACGGGACCGGAGTCTAGACTAGGCGGCTTCCATGGCAACCTCATCTTCCGTCTCCGATCCCGACATCCCTCCGACCTTCCGCGACGGGGCACCCGCCGACCTCGACCGCCTCTGGCGCCTCGACCAGCTCTGCTTCGAAGCGGGAATCGCCTACTCGCGAAGCGATCTGCGGCGCTTTCTCGCGATTCCGCGCGCCGCGTGCGTTCTCGCGGAGATCGGTCCGACGCTGTGCGGGTTTGCGCTCGCCTACTCGCGGCCGCGCGATCTCGCGCACGTCGTGACCCTCGACGTGCACCCGACCTTCCGCCGCCGCGGGCTCGGCCGCCGGCTGATCGAGTCGGTGCTCGAACGGTCCGCCGCAGCCGGCGCGCAGCGGGTGGCCCTCGAGGTCGACGTGCGCAACTCCGGAGCGATCGCCTTCTACCGGAAGCTCGGTTTTCAGGAGTCGGGCCGGATTCACTCCTATTACGGAGCGGGCCTCGACGCCTTCGAAATGGGGAAGGCGCTCCGCCCCGCGCCCGCCCGGGGACCCCGCGCCGCGAACCCTTAGAATCGCCCCCCTCATGGACTTTCTCCGGATCCGGGGCGCGCGTCAGCACAACCTGCGCAACGTCGACTGCGACATCCCCCGGAATCGCCTCGTCGTGATCACCGGGGTGTCCGGCTCGGGGAAGTCGTCGCTCGCCTTCGACACCATTTTCGCGGAGGGCCAGCGCCGCTACGTCGAGTCGCTCTCCGCATACGCGCGGCAGTTTCTCGAGCAGATGGAGAAGCCCGACGTCGACTCGATCGAGGGGCTGTCACCCGCGATCTCGATCGAGCAGCGGACGACGTCGAGGAACCCGCGGTCGACGGTCGGAACCGTGACCGAGATCTACGACTACCTCCGCCTTCTCTACGCGTCGATCGGGAAGCCGCACTGTCCGACGTGCGGCCGCCCCATTCAGGCGCAGACGGTCCAGGAGATGGTGGACCGCGCGCTCCGGCTCCCGGAGGGAAGCAAGTTCCAGATCCTCGCGCCTTACGTGACGGGCAAGAAGGGCGAGTACAAAAAGCAGATGGCGGAGATGGTCAAGGAGGGCTTCCTCCGGGCGCGGGTGGATGGAGCCCTGGTGGACCTGGACGATCCGCCCGAGCTCGATCGCCAGAAGAAGCACACGATCGAGGTTGTCGTCGACCGCCTCGTGGCGAAACCCGCTCGCGACGAGGAATACCGCCGGCGCCTCACGGACTCCATCGAAACCGCGACGCGCGTTTCCGGCGGTCTCGTGATCCTCTCCGTCGCGGACGGCCCGGAGGAGGTCCTCTCCGCGAACTACGCGTGTCCCGACTGCGGAACGTCGCTCACCGAGATCACCCCGCGGCTCTTTTCGTTCAACTCTCCATACGGCGCGTGCCCGTCGTGCTCGGGGCTCGGCACGATCCTCAAGGCGGACCCGGGCCGGCTCGTCGTCGCGCCGGAGAAGTCGATCGAGGACGGAGCGATCGCGATCCTGAAGCCCGGCTCCACGAGCTGGCGCACGCGGCAGATGGCGATGCTCGCGAAGCACTACAAGTTCAAGCTCGACCAGCCCTATTCGAAGATCCCGCAGGCCGCGCGCGACGTGATCCTTTACGGGTCGGGCGAGGACGAGATCAAGTTCTCGTGGGTCGCGGAGAAGGGGTCCTACCACTGGCGATCCTCCTTCGAAGGGCTCGTTCCGATGATCGAGCGGCGCTACCGCGAGACCGAGAACCCCGAGCACCGCGCGGACCTCGAGGCGTACATGTCCGCGGAACCGTGCCCGGCCTGCGGGGGACGGCGGCTGAAACCCGAGGCGCTCGCCGTCAAGGTCGGCGGCCGCTCGATCGACGAGATCTCGGGCGAAACCATTTCGGACTCGATGTCGTTCTTCGACGAAATCCGCCTGAGCCCGCGCGAGCGGGAGATCGCCGGAAAGATCCTCAAGGAGATCCGCGACCGGCTCGGGTTCCTTTCCAACGTGGGCATCGGATACCTGAACCTCTCGCGCGGCGCGGCGTCGCTCTCCGGCGGCGAGTCTCAACGCATCCGGCTCGCGACGCAGATCGGCTCGAAGCTGATGGGCGTGCTCTACGTGCTCGACGAGCCCTCGATCGGCCTTCACCAGCGCGACAACCGCAAGCTGATCGACACGCTCCTTTCGATGCGGGACCTCGGCAACACGGTGATCGTCGTCGAGCACGACGAGGAGACGATCCTCTCCGCCGACTGGGTCCTCGATCTCGGCCCGGGCGCCGGCGTCCACGGGGGCCGGCTCGTCGCGCAGGGAAAGCCGGAGGACCTGGGCGGCTTCCCCGATTCGCTGACCGCCCGTTACCTGTCGGGCGACGTCGAGATTCCGATTCCCTCGGCGCGGCGGGCGGGCTCCGGCCGGTCGCTCGTCGTGCGGGGCGCGAAGGAGCACAACCTCAAGGACATCGACGTGCGGTTCCCGCTCGGGGTGATGACGGCGGTGACCGGAGTGTCCGGCTCCGGAAAGTCCACGCTCGTGAACGACATCCTCTATCGCGCGCTCGCGCGCGCCCTTCACGGAGCGGCCGAACGCCCGGGCCGCCACGAGCGCATCGAAGGGCTCTTCGAAGTCGACAAGGTCATCAACATCGACCAGTCGCCGATCGGCCGGACGCCGCGGTCGAACCCCGCCACGTACACGAACGTTTTCAATCCGATCCGGGAGCTCATGTCGCGCACCCCCGAAGCGCGGGCGCGCGGTTATGCCCCCGGCCGCTTCTCCTTCAACGTGAAGGGGGGGCGGTGCGAAGCCTGCGCCGGGGACGGGCAGATCAAGATCGAAATGCACTTCCTGCCCGACATCTACGTCACGTGCGACGTGTGCGGCGGCAAGCGCTACAACCGGGAGACGCTGCAGGTCCACTACAAGGGGAAGTCGATCGCGGACATCCTCGAGATGACCGCGGAGCAGGCGCTCGAGCTCTTCGCCAACGTGCCCCCGGTGGCAATCATCTGCCGCACTCTCGTCGAAGTCGGGCTCGGTTACATCCAGCTCGGTCAGTCTTCGACGACGCTCTCCGGCGGCGAGGCGCAGAGGGTCAAGCTCGCTCGCGAGCTCGCGCGGCGGTCCACGGGGAGGACGCTGTACCTCCTGGACGAGCCGACGACCGGTCTCCACTTCGACGACATCCGCAAGCTCCTCGGCGTCCTGCGCTCGCTGACCGAGAAGGGCAACACCGTCATCGTGATCGAGCACAACCTGGACGTCATCAAGTCCGCCGACTGGATCGTCGATCTCGGACCCGAGGGAGGCGACGGGGGAGGCAAGATCGTCGCCGAGGGAACGCCGGAGGCGGTGGCGCAGGCACGCGCGTCCCACACCGGGCTGTTTCTCCGGCGCTCGTTCGGAGCGGCCCGGAAGAGGGCGAGGGCGTAATGAAGCCAGCTATTAGCTATCCGCTATCAGCTATCAGCCGGACTCGGGCAAGACAGGGGTCCCAGAGCTGAAAGCTGACAGCTGACGGCTGATAGCTTCCTCCAAGCGTCTACAATTTCCCCGTGATCACGGGCTTCAACACGGACGTCAAACACCGGGACCGCGTCTTTCACATCCAGACGGAGGATCGCGGCGACCCCCAGCCCTACATCGAGTCCTTCGTCTACGTCGGGGGGGAGATTCTCGGGGGGAAGCGGACCCCCTACGACGAATCGCTCCGAACGGGCGGGGACGACCGCACCGTACGCGAGATGATGGAGACGCAGCACCGCAACGTGATCGCAGCGATCCGGGAGGGCGGTTTCGACGGTCCCAACGGATCGCTCCGCGCTCCGGAGGAGATGGCGCTCGGCGGCGCACCGGCCGGGGGCGAAGTCCGGGACAGCTCGGCTCCGCGGATGACGCCCGCGCGGGGCGTCGAGTCGACGCGGCTTTCCGGGGACCGGACTCTCGATCAGGTCATCCTCGAGTACCTCGCTTCCGAAGGGAGCCCGGAGCAGATCGACCTCACGTTTTCGCCGGCGCCCGAGTTCGTTTCGGGTCGGCGCGTCGACCTCCGGGTCCGCGCCGAGCTCGCCTTGTCGCGGCGCCCGGTCTCGGGCGCCCTCGTCCAGATCCGGCTGATCTCGTCGGAAAAGCCGGTTCCGGTCTTCCAGGGCCGCACGGGCGCGGACGGAGTCTGCGCCGTCGCGTTCCTCATGCCGCCGCCACCGGCGGGGACGGCCGCCGCGGTCGTGCGGCTGACGTCGTCGGCCGGCTCCACCGAGATCCAATACCCGGTGAAAAGAGGATGAGCGCGCCGGTCGTCGTTCGGGTCAACGGGGAGGAGCGACGGTTCCCCCCGGGCCTCACGATTTCCGCGCTCCTCGGCGAGCTCGAGGTATCGACGCCGCGCGTCGCGGTCGAGCGAAACCGCGAGATCGTCCCGAAAGCGTCCTACGCGTCGACGCACATCGAAGAGGGGGACGAGCTGGAGGTCGTCGAGTTCGTCGGCGGAGGTTAGCGGACCGCATTTCCGGTGCTTGCCGCGAATCACTCGATCGTCTATTCTCCGCGTTCCCGGGCCGCTAGCTCAATTGGTAGAGCAAGAGACTCTTAATCTCTAGGTTGAAGGTTCGAGTCCTTCGCGGCTCAATCTCCTCCCTCTCCCCACCGGGGAGAGGACCGGGGTGAGGGGCATCTTCTCCCTCTCCCCTTCGGGGGAGAGGGCGGGGTGAGGGGCTCTCGGGGCGAGGAGGCTCTTCCTCAAATCACCACGCGTCGCAGCCGCAGCGCGTTTCCCACGACCGAGACCGAAGAGAGGCTCATCGCCGCTGCCGCGATCATCGGCGAGAGCAGGATCCCGAAGAACGGATAGAGCACCCCCGCCGCGACGGGGACGCCGATCGCGTTGTAGACGAACGCGAAGAAGAGGTTCTGCCGGACGTTCTTCATCGTCGCGCGGGAGAGGCGGCGGGCCCGGACGATCCCGGTGAGGTCGCCGTGGAGGAGCGTCACGCCGGCGCTCTCGATGGCGATGTCCGTCCCCGTCCCCATCGCGATCCCGACGTCGGCGCGCGCGAGCGCCGGAGCGTCGTTGATGCCGTCGCCCGCCATTGCGACGGTTCGTCCTTCCGCCTGGAGCCGGGCGATCGCTTCGAGCTTCTCGTCGGGCAGCACCTCGGCGAGAACCTCCTCGATGCCGAGCCGTGACGCGACTGTCTCCGCCGTTCCCCGACCGTCGCCGGTCAGCATCACGATGCGGAGGCCCTCGCGCCGAAGCGCGTCGATTGCGGCCCGCGCGTTCTGCTTGACCGGATCGGCGACGCCGAGGAGCCCGAGGAGATCTCCGCCCGCCGCGACGAAAACGACGGTTTGACCCGCCCGGCGAAGCTCCTCGGCGCGCCGCGCGGCGTCCGGCCCGACGACTTCCCTCCCTTCGAAGAGCTTCGCGTTGCCGAGCTCGACCTCGCGCCCGTCCACCCGTCCGCGGACCCCCTGCCCGGCGACGGCCGCGAACGACTCCGCGGGCGCCGGCGCCGCCCCGCGTTCCGCGGCTCCGCGGACGATCGCGGCGGCGAGCGGGTGCTCGCTCGCCCGCTCGAGGCTGGCGGCCGCTCGAAGGAGCTCGGCTTCCGTGTGGCCTCCGACCGGCTCCACCGACACGAGGGCCGGCCGTCCCTCCGTCAACGTCCCGGTCTTGTCCACGACGAGCGTATCCACCTTCTCGAGGAGCTCGATGGCCTCGGCATCCCGGAAGAGAACGCCCGCCGCCGCGCCCCTTCCCGTGGCGACCATGATCGACATCGGAGTCGCGAGACCGAGCGCGCACGGGCAGGCGATGATCAGGACGGCCACCGCGTTGACGATGGCGTACGCCATCCGCGGCTGCGGGCCCGCGATCGCCCACACGAGGAAAGTTGCCACGGCGACTCCGACGACAGCGGGGACGAACCAGCCCGCCACGACGTCGGCGAGCCTCTGGATCGGAGCGCGGGTCCGCTGGGCGTCGGCGACGGTCTGAACGATCCGCGCGAGGAGCGTTTCGGATCCGACCTTCACGGCCTCGACGAGCAGCGTGCCGGACCCGTTGATGGTCCCGCCGACGACGCGATCGCCGGGACGCTTTTCCACCGGAATCGCCTCGCCCGTGACCATCGACTCGTCGACGGCGCTCGAACCTTCGCGGATGACCCCGTCGACCGGCACCTTCCCGCCGGGGCGAACGCGAAGGACGTCCCCGGCTCGAACCTGCTCGAGCGGCACATCTTCCTCGGTTCCATTCGGAAGGACCCGGCTCGCGCGCGCGGGCGCGAGGGCGAGCAGCGACCGGATGGCCGCGCCGGTGCGGCCGCGGGCCTCGAGCTCGAGCACCTGCCCGAGAAGCACGAGCGTGACGATGACGGCAGCGGCTTCGAAGTAAACGCCCGGCGCGCCGGAGTGGCCGCGGAAGGAGGCGGGAAAGAGCCCGGGCGCGACCGTCGCCACGACGCTGTAGGCGTACGCGACGCCGACTCCCAGCCCGATGAGCGTGAACATGTTCAACGACCGATGCGCGACGGAGCTTCCGGCGCGTACGAAGAACGGCCAGCCCCCCCAGAGGACCACCGGCGTCGCGAGCGCGAGAGCGATCCAGGCGAGCGCCCCCGGCGGCACGAGCCGCTCGATCGGCCTCCCGGGGATCAGGTCACCCATCCCGAGCAGAAAAACCGGGACCGTGAGGATCGCGCATACCGCGAGCCTTCTTCGGAAGTCCACGAGCTCCGGGTTGACCGAGAGTTCCGCGGTGATCGCGACCGGCTCGAGCGCCATCCCGCAGATCGGGCAGCTGCCGGGCCCGTCCCGCACGACCTCGGGGTGCATCGGGCAGGTCCAGCGCGCGCCCGCCGGCGGCGGATCGGATCGTACGGCGGATGGCGGCGACACCGAAAGGAAACGTTCCGGGTTCGCGCGAAACCGTTCGCGGCATCCCGGACTGCAGAAGAAGTACGCGTGTCCGCGATGCTCGAAGCGCGCCGCGGCGGTCTCCGGATCGACCGACATCCCGCACACCGGGTCTCGTTCCGCGCCGTCCGGCGGGGTCGGATCTGCTCCCACCACGGCATCGATTGTCTCCCAGCGGCAGCGGGTCACCCTGCGTTAAACTCATCCATAGTGTCTTCCCCGACATCGGAACCCATTCAGACGGTCCTCGTCGTGGACGACGATGAAGACCTCCTCCAGGTCCTCCGGGACGTGATCGCGGACGAGGGCTACCGCGTCCTGACCGCCCCGAACGGCGAAACCGCCTTCGAGTTGCTTCGCGCGGGTGAAATGCCCTGCATGATCCTTCTCGATTTGAAGATGCCGGGCATGGACGGCCACGAGTTCCGGCGCCTCCAGCTGGCCGAGCCGAACCTCGCGGACATTCCCGTCGTGGGGTTCACCGGTCTCTGGAACGGCGAAGAGGTGGCGCACAAGCTCGCGCTCTCCTCCTGCCTGCGGAAGCCGGTCAACCTCCACCAGCTCCTCGAGACCGTCGCCCACTACTGCTCCGACCCGGACCACATCGACCTGCCCCGCACTTCCGCGACCGGCTGACCTCCGGGTCCTTCGCCCGCCGGAGCGCCGATTCCGGCCAACTCGGGGTCGTGCACAGATCTTGCAAAAACGGCGAACACCCATGTCCTCCGCGACTCCTCGCGTGCTCGTCGTCGAAGACGACAACGACCTCCGTGAAAGCATCTGCACCGTGCTCACGGACGCGGGCTATACGTCGTGGGCGGCCGAGAACGGGGAAGTGGCGCTCGAGCGCGCCCGCGCGGAGCGGCCGTGCGTCATCCTGCTCGACCTGATGATGCCGATCATGAACGGATGGGAGTTCCGCTCCGAACAGCTTCGCGACCCGAACCTGTCGTCGATCCCCGTGATCATCATGACCGCCGACGGGCGCGCGGGCGAGAAAGCGCAGTCGCTTCACGCCGACTATCTGAGGAAGCCCATCACACTCGACGCGCTCCTTCACCTCGTGGACGACTACTGCGGGACCTGATCGAGACACCGGCGCCATGCCCCGATCGGTTCGAGTTACCTCGCTCGTCGCTCTCGTCGTCCTCGCCACCGGCCCCGGCGCGCCGCTGTCGGCTGCGACCGCCGTCCGTCCCGCACCGGAGCAAAACAAGATCGACTACCTCATCGGCGAGGTGAAGAGCTCCCCGGCGACCTTCCTCCGCAACGGCGCTGAGCACACGGGAATCCGCGCCGCCGCGCACCTCGCCCGCAAGCTTCGCTTCGCCGGGAAGCGCGTTCAGACCGCGCGCGACTTCATCGTGGGGATCGCGACGAAGTCCGAACAGAGCGGGAAGCCGTACGAAATCCGCTGGCCCGACGGACGCCGGCAGCGACTCGCCGAATGGCTCACGGCGCGCCTCGCGAAATACGAAAAGGAGAATCCCGCGGCCGCCTCCCGCTGACGCCTCCCGAAGCCGGTATCCTTCCGCCGTTTTGACGAGCTTCGAGGTTCGGGAGTGAACCGCCGGGCGGCGCTCCTCGCGGCGGGGCCTCTGGCGGGCCTGGTGCTGGCGCTCGCGGCGCCTTCGAATCTTCCGCCGGGCGCCGCGGCGGTCCTCGGCGTCGCGGCGTGGATGGCCGTGTGGTGGCTGACCGAGCCCGTACCGCTGGCCGCGACGTCCCTCCTGCCGATCGTCCTCTTTCCGCTTCTCGGGGTCCGATCGGCGAAAGACGCGGCAACGCCGTACGCGAACGAGCTCGTCTTTCTCTTTCTCGCCGGATTTCTCCTCGCGGCCGCGCTCGAAAAATGGAACGCCCACAGCCGGATCGCTTACGCGATTGTCTCGACGATCGGCGGCGGCGCCCGCCGCGTCGTGTTCGGCGTGATGCTCGCCACCGCGTTCGTCTCGATGTGGATCTCGAACACCGCGACGGCGGCGATGATGTATCCGATCGCGCTCGCCGTGGGCGCGCTGTTCGGCGCGGGGCGGGCCGCCGACGGGACGCGCACGGCCTTGATGCTCGGCGTCGCCTACGCCGCTTCGATCGGCGGAATGGCGACGCTCATCGGCACCCCTCCCAACCTGATATTCGCGGGCGCCACAAAGGAGCTCGCGGGGCGGTCCGTGAGCTTTGCCGAGTTCCTGCTCGTGGGGTTCCCGATCGCCGCCGTTCTCCTCCCGCTCACGTGGGCGCTGCTCGTGCTGGTGCTGTTCCGGGGGCACGTCGACCTCGGGGCGGACGCGCGACGGATCCTGCGCGAACGTCGCGCGGCGCTCGGTCCGCTCCGCGGCGGAGAGGTTCGCACGGTCGCGGTATTTCTCGTGACCGTCGCGGCCTGGCTGATGCGGGAGCGCAAGGAGATGGGAGCGGTCACGCTGCCCGGCCTCGCCGACATCGCGCCGGGAGTGACGGACGCCTCCGTCGGCCTCGCGGGTGCGCTGCTGCTCTTCGTCGTTTCGGACCGCGCCCCGCGGACCGGCGGCCGCCCGCTCCTCACGTGGCGCGAGGCGCGCGAGATCCCGTGGGACGTCCTGCTTCTGTTTGGAGGAGGGCTCTCGCTCGCGGCCGCCATGGAGTCGAGCGGGCTCGCGCAGTGGCTCGCCGGCGGCATGGGCGCCCTCGCGGGCTCTTCCCGGTTCGTCGTCTACGGCGTGCTCGCGGGCATCGTGCTGATTCTCTCGGAGCTCGCTTCGAACACCGCGGTTGCCGCGATGATGATGCCGATTGCCTTCGCCCTCGCCCCGGCTGTCGGCGAGCCGCCGGTGGCGCTGATGCTCGTGGCGGCGCTCGCGGCCTCCACCGGCTTCGCCCTCCCGGTCGCGACCCCGCCGAACGCGATCGTCTTCGGGTCGGGACAGGTGACCGTCCGCCAGATGGCTCGGGCCGGGATTCTCCTCGACGCCCTCGCGGTCGCCGTGATCGTGACGGCGGTCGCTTTGCTCTATCCCCTGGTGCTCGGAAACTAACCTTCCGACGCGTTCTCCAGGGGCGCGCTTCGGCGGTTTCCTTCGTCACTCAGCAGCGAAGAGAGCTTTGCGTAGTTGATCGGCTTCGCGAGGTGCGCGTGAAACCCGCACTCGAACGCACGGGTGCGGTCTTCCGCGGAAGCGTAGCCGGTCAACGCGACGAGGAAGATCGAGTGTTCTCCGAGAACCTCAGCGAGCCGGATCGCGACCTGGTAGCCGTCGATTCCCGGTAGCCCGACGTCGATCAGCGCAACGTCGGGACGGGTGGCGACCGCTTTCTCGATGCCGCGTAGGCCGTCCTCGGCGACGTCCACCTCGTGACCCCACATCTCGAGCAGGCTGCGCAACCCCTCGCGGGCGTCGCCGTCGTCTTCCACGATGAGAACCCGCGCGGCCTTCGGCCGTCCGTTCCCGCCGGCCGCCGCAGGCGAGGGCGACGGCGAGATGGATGGACTTTCCGTCGGCGCCTCGGCGGCAACGGGGGCGACGCGGCTCCGCCGGGCGAGCCGGGCGATCGCGCCGATGAGCTCCGCCGGATCGAGAGGCTTCGCGATGTGGTGCTGAAAGCCCGCCGCCAGGGAGCGGATCCGGTCCTCTTCCCGCGCGTAGGCGGAGACGGCGATCGCCGGAATCCGGCCGCCCTCCTCGGGAGCGAGACGGCGCATCCGGCGGACGAGCGAGTAGCCGTCTTCGACCGGCATCGCTACGTCGCTCACGAGGACGTCGGGGCGGAAGGTCGCCAGGGACTGAAAGGCTTCGCTGGCGGATTCGGCCGCCAGGGTCTCCGCTCCCGCGGCGCGGACCGTTTCCGTGAGGAGCTCGCGGCCGTCCCGCTCGTCCTCGACGAGGAGAACCCGGAGACCCGTGAGATCCGCCTTGTCGCGACCCGGTGCCGGGGTGCTCGGCGGAGGGAGGGCGCGCTCCCTTTCGAGGGCGCTGACTCCCAATGCGACGGCGGGCAGCCACACGCGGAACGTCGATCCCCGTTCGTCTCCATCGCTCTCGGCCGACACGGCTCCGCCGTGCAGCTCGACCAGGTGGCGGACGATCGCGAGGCCGATTCCCAGTCCGCCGTGGGTACGGGTCGTCGAGCTGTCGGCCTGCTGGAAGCGGTCGAATACCGACGGGAGGAACCCGGGAGAGATCCCCTTTCCGCTGTCCTCGACGCAGATCTCGAAGTCCGGCCCCCGCCGGGAGAGACCGACGACGACGCGCCCCCGCGCAGGCGTGAACTTGATCGCATTCGAGATCAGGTTCCACACGACCTGCTGGAGCCGGTCGGGATCGCCGATCAGCTCGTCCTGGCCGTCGGCGAGGTCCCTTTCGAAACGGATCTCGATCTCCTTCGCCTCCGCCGCGGGCCGCATCGATTCGAGCGCCGCGTCGATTACGGCGGCCAGGTTCGTCGACCGGACGGCGAGTCGGAGCTTTCCCGTGATGATGCGCGACACGTCGAGAAGGTCGTCGATCAGCCTCGTCTGCGCGAGGACGTTGCGCTCGATCACTTCCAGGCCCCGTTCGGTGCGCTGCGTCTCGACGGGTCCCGTGCGGAGGACCCGCGCCCATCCGAGGATCGCCGTGAGCGGCGTGCGGAGCTCGTGGGAAAGCGTCGTCAGGAACTCGTCCTTGATGCGGTTGGCCTCGCGGGCTTCCGCGTTCAAGGTGTTCTCGATGGCGATCGAGCTCATCTGGGCGAGCTGGGTCAGGACGCGCGTCGTCCTCCGAAGAGAAGTCGCCTTCGACCTTGTCGAGCAGGTGGAGCAGACCCATGTTGCGCCCGTCCCGCCCCGTGAGCGGCGCCGCGACCCACCCGCCCTCGACGGGCCGGCCGCTCTCGAAGAACTGAAGCCATTGGGACGCGGTGTTCGCGTCGTCTCCGCGGAATGCGGATCACCCGCCGGAGCCAGGACAGCAGTGAGACGAGCGCTTCCCGGTCCCGGAACACCGGGCGCTCCCCCTCGGGCGCGTAACGGGCCGAAAGTGAGACGGCTGTCTTCACCTCCGACCACTTCTGCTCGCCGGCGGCGACGGCAACGGCCTGGTGAGCACCGAGAAGATCCCGCGCGAGATCCGCGACCACCTGGATCATCCGGTCGGGCGAGAGCGCGGAGTTGATGGCGAGCGAGGCTTCCGTGAGGCGTTGGAGCTGGCGCGCCTTCTGCTCGAGAGACGCCGCCTGTTGCCGGATCTGAGCCGTCTTCCGGAACAGCTCGACGAAGACTCCGACCTTGGTGCGGAGGACCTCCGGCTCGACCGGCGCGAGCACGTAGTCGACCGCCCCGAGGGAATAGCCGCGGCTCGCGTGGGTCTCGTCGCCGTACGCCGTGACGAAGATGATCGGGGTGTGCTCGGAGCTCTGCCGCTGGCGCATCAGCGACGCCGTCTCGAACCCGTCCATCCCCGGCATGTTCACGTCGAGGAGCACGACGGCGAACTCCTCGCGGAGAAGGTGCCGCAGGGCTTCCCGCCCCGACGTTGCCGTCACGACGTTCTGGTGGAGCTCCGAGAGGAGCGCCGACATCGCCAGCAGCTTGTCCGCGCTGTCGTCGACTGCGAGGATGTTGACCTTCTCCTCCGCGGTCGGAACCGCCGGTGCGTCGGGACGTTTCACCGATAGAGCCACGCGCGGAGGACCGAGAGCATCTGGTCCGTGTCGACGGGCTTGGCGAGATAGTCCCAGGCTCCCGCCTGGAGCGTCTTCTCCCGGTCTCCCTTCATCGCCTTCGCGGTGACGGCGATGATCGGAAGCGCGCGGAACCGCTCCTTGCGGCGGATCTCACGCATCGTGTCGTATCCGTCCATGTCCGGCATCATGATGTCCATCAGCACGATGTCGATGCCTTCCGTGGACTCGAGCTTCTCGATCGCCTCGCGTCCGGTCTCGGCCGCGAAGACTTCCATGTTCTGCCGTTCGAGGACGCTCGTCATCGCGAAGATATTGCGGATGTCGTCGTCGACGAGCAGAACCTTCTTGCCGGCGAGCACCGCGTCGGTCGAGTAGAGGGTCTCCAGGGCGTTCCGGTTCTCCGGCGGCAGCGCGGAGACCGGGGAGTGGAGGAAAAGCGCGATCTGGTCGAGAAGGCGCTCCGCGGATCGGATCACCTTGACCGTCGCGCCGTGCGGAATCCGCGAGAGGTCGTCCTCTTCCCGGCCAACGGGCAGGGGAGAGTAGAGGAGAGCGGGGATCCGACGGGCGGCGCACTGCCGGAGGATCTCGCCCGTCGTCTCGAGGCTCTCGACGTCGTCGGGTCGCGGCTCGACGACGACGCAGTCGAAGCTCTTTGCGTCGAGCGCACCGAGAGCCTCCAGGCCGCTCGTGAGCTGGACCACGTCCACGGAACCGTCCCCGGCGAGCCGGAGCGCGTTCGAGGTTTCGGAGCCGGCGGGAGAGACCACGAGCAGCTCCCTCGTCGACCGCTCGAGGAAACGGTGGATTTCGCCGAAGGCTTCGTCGAGGGCCTCCCGCGTCTTGATCGGCTTGCTCACGAACCCGATGGCGCCGAGGCCGAAGCCGCGCTCGCTGTCTTCTTCGGTCGTGATCACCCAGACGGGGATGTGGCGGGTCGTGAGGTCGCTCTTCAGGCGATCGAGCACGCGCCAGCCGTCGATGATCGGAAGCTGAATGTCGAGCGTGATGGCGTTCACCCGGAACTGGTGAGCGAGCGCGATCCCCTCCGCTCCGGTCGTCGCGATGAGGCCCTTGAATCCGTGCTCGTGGGCGACGTCGAGGAGGAAGCGGGCGAAGTTCTCGTCGTTGTCGATGAGGAGGAGCACCCGGTCGTCGCCGACGATGTGGGCGCGGTCGTCGGGCACCTCGCCCGAGTCGAGGATCGGCTCGGGGATCGGCCGGACGGCGTCGACGTCGCTCATCACCGACACGATTTCCCGGGCTTCGGCGGACAGCCGCGAGGGCTTCGGCACCGCGTACGCGTCGGGCAGGTAGAGGGTGAAAGTGCTGCCCTCGCCGGGAGCGCTCGTCAGACGGATCTCGCCGCCGAGAAGCCGCGCGATCTCGCGGCTGATCGCGAGACCGAGGCCCGTGCCGCCGTACTTGCGGCTCGTCGACCCGTCCGCCTGCTGGAACGCCTCGAAGACGATCTGCTGCTTGTCCGCGGGGATGCCGATGCCGGTGTCGGTCACGGAGAAGGCAACGACGGAGGGGGCCCGGTTCAGGGATTCCGTCTCCGGGCTCCACCCGCTCGACGCCGCACTTACCCGAAGTGACACCCGTCCGCGCTCCGTGAACTTGAAGGCGTTGGAGAGCAGGTTTTTCAAGACCTGCTGCAGGCGCTTCGAGTCGGTGAAGATCGCGCGCGGGATCGAACGACCCACCTCGATGTCGAACTCGAGCCCGCGGACCTCCGCCACGTGGCGGAACGTGCGCTCGACGTAGTCGACGAGCTCGGGGAACCGAAGCTCGCCGACGTCCACGACGACGGTTCCGGACTCGATCTTCGAGAGGTCGAGGATGTCGTTGATGAGGTTCAGGAGGTCCTTGCCCGACGCGTGAATCGTCTTCGCGAACTCGGTCTGTTTGCCGGTCAGGTTTCCGTCGGGGTTCCGCGAGAGCTGGTCGGAAAGGATCAGGAGGCTGTTGAGCGGAGTCCGCAGCTCGTGCGACATGTTCGCGAGGAACTCGGACTTGTACTTCGAGGTGAGCGCGAGCTGCCGGGCCTTTTCCTCCAGCGCGACCCGGGCCTGTTCGACCTCCTGGTTCTTGCGCTCGACTTCGACGTTGCGCTCGGCGAGCAGCGCGGCCTTCTCTTCCAGCTGCTGGTTCGTCTGCCGCAGCTCTTCCTGCTGGAACTGGAGCTCGCCGGCGAGCGACTGGGACTGCTCGAGGAGGTTTTCCGTGCGCGTGTTCGCCTCGATCGTGTTCAAGACGATTCCGATCGTCTCGGCGAGCTGCTCGAGGAGGGCCTGGTGGGCTGTCGAGAACCGCTCGAACGACGCGAGCTCGAGGACGCCCTTGACCTGGCCCTCGAAGAGGACCGGCAGCACGATGATGTTCGCGGGCGCCGCGTCCCCGAGGCCGGAGGAGATGGTGAGGTAGCCGCGGGGCGCGTTCGAGAGGAGGATCTTTTCCTTCTCCCGCGCGCACTGGCCGATCAGGCCTTCCCCGAGGCGGAGGTTCCGCGCGAGCGAGTTCTCGCGGCAGGCGTAACTCGCGAGCAACGCGAGCCGCGGCTCGTCGCCGGACTGGTCGAGCGTGTAGAGCACGCCCTGCTGCGCCGCGACGACCGGGGCGAGCTCCGACAGGACGAGGTGGCCGACCGCGCCGAGGTCGCGCTGCCCCTGGAGCATCCGGCTGAACTTCGCGAGGTTGGTCTTCAGCCAGTCCTGCTCGCTGTTCTTCAGCGTCGTGTCCTTGAGGTTGCGGATCATCTCGTTGATGTTGTCTTTCAGCGCGGCGACCTCGCCGGACGCCTCGACCTTGATCGAGCGCGTGAGGTCTCCGGTCGTCACCGCGGTGGCGACCTCGGCGATCGCGCGAACCTGGGTCGTCAGGTTCGCGGCCAGCTGGTTCACGTTGTCCGTGAGGTCCTTCCACGTGCCGGCGGCGCCGGGCACGCTCGCCTGGCCGCCGAGCTTTCCTTCGACGCCGACCTCACGCGCGACCGTCGTGACCTGGTCGGCGAAGGTCGCGAGGGTGTCGATCATTCCGTTGATGGTGTCGGCCAGGGCGGCGATCTCGCCCTTCGCCTCGAGGGTCAGCTTTCGCTTCAGGTCTCCGTTCGCAACGGCCGTCACGACGCGGGCGATGCCGCGGACCTGGCTCGTCAGGTTTCCAGCCATGGAGTTCACGTTGTCCGTGAGGTCCTTCCACGTACCGGCGACCCCCTTCACCTTCGCCTGACCGCCGAGCTTTCCTTCGGTGCCGACCTCGCGCGCGACGCGGGTGACCTCCGACGCGAAGGAGGACAGCTGGTCGACCATCGTGTTGACCGTGTTCTTCAGCTCGAGGATCTCGCCCTTGACGTCGACGGTGATCTTTCGCGAAAGGTCGCCGTTGGCAACGGCCTTCGTGACGTCGGCGATGTTGCGGACCTGGCCGGTCAGGTTGCCGGCCATGAAGTTGACGTTGTCGGTGAGGTCCTTCCAGGTTCCGGAGACGCCTTCGACCTTGGCCTGGCCGCCCAGCTTTCCTTCCGTACCGACCTCGCGCGCGACGCGGGTGACCTCCGACGCGAACGAGCGGAGCTGATCGACCATCGTGTTGATCGTGTCCTTCAGCTCGAGGATCTCGCCCTTGACGTCGACGGTGATCTTCTTGGAGAGGTCACCCGTCGCGACGGCTGTCGTGACGGCGGCGATGTTGCGAACCTGGCCCGTCAGGTTGCCGGCCATCGAGTTGACGCTGTCCGTGAGGTCTTTCCACGTACCGGCGACGCCCGGAACGCTCGCCTGGCCGCCGAGCTTTCCTTCCGTACCGACCTCGCGCGCGACGCGCGTGACCTCGGCGGCGAAGGAGGAGAGCTGGTCGACCATGGTGTTGACGGTGTTCTTCAGCTCGAGGATCTCGCCCTTGACGTCGACGGTGATCTTGCGCGACAGGTCGCCGTTGGCGACGGCCTTCGTGACGTCGGCGATGTTGCGGACCTGGCCCGTCAGGTTGCCGGCCATGAAGTTGACGTTCTCGGTGAGGTCCTTCCACGTGCCGGCGACTCCGCGAACTTCCGCCTGGCCGCCGAGCTTTCCTTCCGTTCCGACCTCGCGCGCGACGCGCGTGACCTCCGACGCGAAGGACCGGAGCTGGTCGACCATCGTGTTGATCGTGTCCTTGAGCTCGAGGATCTCGCCCTTGACGTCGACGGTGATCTTCTTGGAGAGGTCTCCCGTCGCGACCGCTGTGGTGACCTCCGCGATGTTGCGGACCTGACCGGTCAGGTTGCCGGCCATCGAGTTGACGCTGTCCGTGAGGTCCTTCCAGGTACCGGCGACGCCCCGGACGTCCGCCTGGCCGCCCAGCTTTCCTTCGGTGCCGACCTCGCGGGCGACGCGGGTGACCTCGGCCGCGAACGAGGAGAGCTGGTCGACCATCGTGTTGATCGTGTCCTTGAGCTCGAGAATCTCGCCCTTGACGTCGACGGTGATTTTCTTCGAGAGGTCACCCGTCGCGACGGCTGTCGTCACCTCGGCGATGTTGCGCACCTGCGCCGTCAGGTTGCCGGCCATCAGGTTGACGTTGTCGGTCAAGTCCTTCCAGGTGCCGGAGACGCCCTCGACCTCCGCCTGGCCGCCGAGCTTTCCTTCCGTGCCGACCTCGCGCGCGACGCGCGTGACCTCGGCGGCGAAGGAGGACAGCTGGTCGACCATGGTGTTGACCGTGTTCTTGAGCTCGAGGATCTCTCCCTTGACGTCGACGGTGATCTTCTTGGAGAGGTCCCCCTTCGCGACGGCCTTCGTGACGTCGGCGATGTTGCGGACCTGGCCCGTCAGGTTGCCGGCCATGAAGTTGACGTTGTCGGTGAGGTCCTTCCACGTTCCGGCGACGCCCTGCACTTCCGCCTGGCCGCCGAGCTTTCCTTCCGTGCCGACCTCGCGGGCGACGCGCGTAACCTCCGACGCGAACGAGCGGAGCTGGTCGACCATCGTGTTGATCGTGTCCTTGAGCTCGAGGATCTCGCCCTTGACGTCGACGGTGATCTTCTTCGAGAGGTCTCCCGTCGCGACCGCGGTGGTGACGGCGGCGATGTTGCGGACCTGCGCGGTGAGGTTGCCGGCCATCGAGTTGACGCTGTCGGTGAGGTCTTTCCACGTACCGGCGACGCCCGGCACGCTCGCCTGGCCGCCGAGCTTTCCTTCGGTGCCGACCTCGCGCGCGACGCGGGTGACCTCGGCGGCGAACGACGAGAGCTGGTCGACCATCGTGTTGACCGTGTTCTTGAGCTCGAGGATCTCGCCCTTGACGTTGACGGTGATCTTCTTGGAGAGGTCGCCGTTGGCGACGGCCTTCGTGACGTCGGCGATGTTGCGGACCTGGCCGGTCAGGTTGCCGGCCATGAAGTTGACGTTGTCCGTGAGGTCCTTCCAGGTGCCCGAGACCCCTTCGACCCGGGCCTGGCCGCCGAGCTTGCCTTCCGTGCCGACCTCGCGCGCGACGCGGGTGACCTCCGACGCGAACGAGCGGAGCTGGTCGACCATCGTGTTGATCGTCGCCTTGAGCTCGAGGAACTCTCCCTTGACGTCGACGGTGATCTTCTTGGTGAGGTCTCCGTTGGCGACGGCCGTCGTGACGGCGGCGATGTTGCGGACCTGGCCGGTCAGGTTGCCCGCCATCTGGTTCACGTTCTCCGTCAGGTCCTTCCACGTTCCGGCGACGCCCTTCACCTTCGCCTGGCCGCCGAGCTTTCCCTCGGTGCCGACCTCGCGCGCGACGCGGGTGACCTCCGCGGCGAACGACGAGAGCTGGCTGACCATCGTGTTGACGGTCTTCGCCGTGCGGAGGAACTCGCCCTCGAGCTTCCGGCCGTTGACGTCGACCGCCATCGTCTGCGAGAGGTCTCCCTTCGCGACGGCGCCGATGACGCGAGCCGTCTCGCTCGTCGGATGCACGAGGTCTCCGATCAGCGCGTTCACGCAGCTGATCGACTTGGCCCACGCGCCGCCGACGTCGCCGATGTTCGCGCGCTCCGTGATTCGCCCTTCCTGGCCCACGACGCGGCGCAGGCGCTCGAGCTCGCGGCTCATGCGCTGGTTCTGGGCGACGACTTCGTTGAACGCGTCGGCGATCTTGCCGTCGAGGCCGAGCCACTCGTCCGGCAGCCGAACGTCGAACGACCCGCGCTTGAATTCGATCAGGGCCGATAGCATCTGGCGGCGGTCGAGCGAATCGCCGTTTTTCTCGACTCGCTTCGGCCGCCCGTTCGGCGGCGCCGCGCGACGGCGCACAGCGCCCCCGTTGCCGCGCCCGGCCGTGCCTTCGCTTCCGGACTCAGTTCTCATCACGATTCCTTTCGGCAAAGGGATAGCCGTTGGACAGACGAGGCTCCGTCAAACGTTCCTCGTAACGTAGCTGCCGTGCCGTCGGGGAGGACACTCATTCTTTGGAGATCTCGGTGGACGGTGCAAGAAATACACCAGGCCCGGGTCGGAGTAGCCATCGGTCAGACTCGACTTTCGTCGAACAGGCGACCACCTCGATAGAGGAGGTAGAGCGCGCCGGTCTGGACGAGGTGGTAGAGGTCGTCGTGGGTGAGGAGCCGGCCCGGCGTCACCCCCAGCGCCTCGATCGCCGCCCCCGCCGCCGAGAGGAGAATTCCCGACACGACCCACGGCGCGGCGGGATCCCGACGGCGCCACGCCGCGGCTTCCAGGGCGAGGATCCCGATCATCGCGACGCCGGAGTCGGCGATGACGCCTTCGAATCCGTCATGGGTCGTCGCCCAGAAAAGGAAGGCGGCG
Organism: uncultured Acidobacteriota bacterium; assembly: GCA_963832145.1. Classification (GTDB taxonomy): domain Bacteria; phylum Acidobacteriota; class Thermoanaerobaculia; order UBA5066; family Gp7-AA6; genus Gp7-AA6. The sequence continues at coordinate 31,607 of CAWHTA010000007.1, read as the reverse complement.
AGCTTGAGGGAGGCCAGTCCGGCGAGCCATCGCGCCTTGCGCTGTTCGAGGGATGCGAACGCCGCGCCCGCCAGGAGGAAGAAGGACGCGGCGCCGGCGCACGCGAGCGTCCCCTTCCAGAGAACGTCGCCGATCGCGTCGGGGAGCCGCGGCGAGAAACCGTGCCACGTTCCGCCGAGGAAGGCTCCCGCGGAAAGGGAGAGGAAGCCGGCGGCCCAGAGGCCGATCGCCACGCGCCGCGCGGGATCTGACCCCCTCAGCCCGAACGCTGATCGGGAGCCGGCCGCGAGGGGGGTCAGACCCCGGACTGCCCTTCGGGCGTGCCTCGCGAGAAGAATCGCACCGACGAGCGCCGCCGCGCCGAGCCCGTAGTCGGTGGCCAGGGTGATCGGCTCGGAGATCCTGTCGGGCATCGCGGCCCGGAATCGTAGCCGGGGAGGGCGCGGAATCGGTACGCCGCTTGCTCACACTTCGGACGAGGAGGCTTTATGGCCAAGAGCAGAGACGAGGGCGACCGCCGGGTCTCCGCGAGCGCGTCACACGATTCCGAGACAACGAGCCGCCGCGGGATGAGCTCCGCGGCGACTGCGGCCGACGAGGCCGAGACCATGGCCTCCACCGGCGATAGCGACAACTCCTTCCAGGACATCGCCGCGGGCACGGCGACCGGCCTGGGAATCGACCGCGGCGAGTCGATCGGAACGGGAGGCCTGGCCGCCGGAGAAGACCTGGACGAAGTGGCCGAAGGCGACTACTGGCGCCAGAACTTCCGACGCCGGCCTTACTTTCAGCCCGGCACTCCCTACGAGCACTACGAGCCCGGATTTCGATACGGGTGGCAGAGCGCGCTCGGCGACGAGCACGCGGGACTCGAGTTCGACGACGTCGAAAGCGAGCTCGAGCGTTCCTGGGACGCGCAACACGGCGAGAACGCCCAGGACTGGGAAGAGGCGCGCGGCGCGGCCCGCGATGCGTGGGAACGCGCGAGAGGCCGGAATCGATAAGAGTTTTCACGGGAGGACCGCCCGGTACGCTTCTTGCTCTCCCCTTAATTCTTGAAAGGAGACTTGCATATGGATGAAAACAGACGAGGTTTGGACCCGACACCGGACGCGAACCGCGATCCGCTGACGGGTGAGCCCGGTTCGCATCCGATTGGTACGGGCACAGGCGCCGTTGGCGGCGCGCTGACTGGCGCGGCTGTCGGTGGAGCTGTCGGAGGTCCGGTTGGCGCGGTCGTCGGCGGGGTCGCGGGTGGAATCGCGGGCGGAGCGGCGGGACACGCCGTCGCCGAAGCCGTGAACCCGACCGTCGAAGACGCGTACTGGCGCAAGACCTACAACACGCGCCCCTACTACAAGACCGGCCGCAGCTACGACGAGTACGAGCCGGCGTATCGGTACGGCTGGGAGAGCGCCTCGAACCCGCAGTTCCGGGACCGCAAGTTCGACGACATCGAGAACGACCTCGAGCGCGGCTGGGACAAGGCGAAGGGCAAGACCAAGGACGCCTGGTACGACGTCAAGGACGCCACCCGCGACGCTTTCAACCGCGTCCGGGGCCACTGATCGTTTCGAATCGGATTCTCATGGGCCCGCGGCAACGCGGGCCTTTTCTTGATCGCCACACGCCGCAGCTTTCGGTCGCAATAGAATTCCGATCCCGCTGACGGGGAACTGAAAGGGGGAGCCGTGGTCTGGACCATCTTCGTGATCCTTCTCGTGCTCTGGTTGCTCGGCTTTTTCGCGTTCAAGGTGACGAGCGGTCTCATTCATCTCATCCTCGTCGTCGCCGTCATCGTTCTCATACTCGGGCTCGTCCGGCGCGGTCCGTAACGCCGGATTCGACGCAGCCGGGTGACCTCCGCGGTCGAGGCGGCGCCGCGCGCGCCGCAGGGAGCTCCGTTCGGCGCCGTCCTGCTCGACCTGGACGGCTGCCTCATCGACTCGAATGACGCCCACGCCCGGGCGTGGAGCGCGGCGCTCGCGCGCTTCGGGCGTCGCGTCCCGGCCCGGCGTCTTCGCGGGGAGATCGGCAAAGGGGGCTCCGAGATCCTGCGGGATCTCGTCACGCCGGCCGAGCACCACCTTCTCGCTCCGGCGATGGGAAGTGTCGCGACGGAGCTCTTCCTGAAGGCGTTTCCCCGCGTTCGGCCGGTTCCGGGCGCGGCCGCCGCCGTTCGCTCGATGCGCCACGCGGGGATCGCTGTCGTTCTCGCGAGCTCGGCGGATCGCGACGTCGTCCGGCGGGCGATCGCCCGCCTTCGCCTCGAGTCGTCGCTCCTCGGGTTCACGTCGGCCGACGACGTCGAAAAAGCAAAACCCTTTCACGACGTCTTCGCGCTCGCCATCCGGCGGTTCCGCCTGGCGGCCCGGCGTCCCGTCGCCGTCGGCGACACTCCGTACGACATCGCCGCGGCGCACCAGATCGGAGTTGCGTGTCTCGCCCTTCGCTCGGGCGGCTTTCCCGAGCGCACGCTCGCGCGGGCCGATCGGGTCTTCGACGACCTCGGCGATCTGTGGAGAAACGGCCGCGGGCTCTTTACCGCATGAAGAAGAAAAGCCGGAGCAAGGGCCCGGAGCTCCTCGGGATCCACGGTCTCGTTTTCGCGTCCGCCGACCCGTCCGCTCTCGCGGACCGGTGGTCGGAGCTCACCGGCTCCACTCCGCTGCGCCGTTCCCGACGGGAGATCGTTCTCGGGGGACCCGAGCTGTTCGTGATCATCCGCCGATCGAAGAAGGGATCCGCCGACTCACTCGAGGAGGTCCACCTCGCGGTCGAGGAGATCGGGCGCACGCGGAGAGCTGCTCGGGAAGACGCGCTCGGGGGGGATTCGTGGAGTCGGAAGGTCGGCGAATTCGTTCTCGTCGTTCGCGAGTTCCGGAGGGCGCCGGCGAGGCCCTGGCGCCGCCGGCGTCCCCCCGTGCGTTAGGGCGTCAAACGACGGAGCAGTCCGGGTGGCCGCAGGGACAGTGCGCCTGGTGCCGGCCCGTCGTTTCGACCTCGGCGCACGTCGGGCTGCAGAATCTCTTTCCGCCACGCTCGACCGTGGCGCCCTCGCAGTTGCATCCGCGGTGGTCGCATTTCATCGGGATTTCTCCTTTCCGGAAGATTTTCGAGCAAGCCGGCTGCCAGAAACGCGCCTCCCGGGCGGCGAGCTCAGCCGCTCCGTCTCGTCCAGCCAGCCTCCGGTGAATCCCGCCCGCTGCAGCCCGTCGACGATCGGGCCGCAGCCGCGCATCCGATTCCAGATCATTTCGCTCGCGAAGTTTTCGATCATGAGCACGACCGGGCCCTGATCGAGGCCGTAATACCCCCGTGAGATCCATCCCTTCCGACCGCTCCCCGGCGCCGAGAACGTTGGGTTCAGGCTGCAGAGGAAGCCGTAGTTCGTTCTCATGTCCGGATAGCGCTCGAGATACGTCGCCAGGGTCGGCAGCACGATGTCGGGCGCAAACGGGAGCGACGCGACCACCGCCCACGGTGAGAGGGTTCCGTCGTCGGGTCCCCGCGGGACCCCGCGCCCGCAGTAGTCGAAGAAACGCCGCGTGCGGCCGCCGATCCTCCGGACCGCCGGTCCCGGCCCGTCGCTGGCGGTAATTCCCCAGATCCGGGACGAGTACCCGCGGAACCGCCGCGGGTTGCGTTCGGCGTACCGCTGCTGCACGAGCGTCGCGCGGCGGCTGTTCTCGAAGTAGTCGATTCCCTTGCCGCGCATGAACTCGTCGCGTATGCCCCGGAAGTCGATCCACACGTGGGGGAGCTGGTGGAGAAAGAGGGGACCGCCGTAGAGGTACTCGATGCCGTAGACCTTTCGCCACTCGTAGGCTGCCGCCCAGGCCGCGTAGCTTTCCGCGGGAACGCGGTGGGTCCGCGAGCCGAGCGCGAGGACGTAGAGAAGGAGGCCCTCGTTATATCCCTCCCAGCGATAGGGAAGGAACCCGCCCTCCGGCGTCCAGCCGTGGCGAATCGTGAGCCCGCCGTCGAGCGCCCAATCCCACTCCGCCGCCTGAAAGAGAGCGTCGGCGAGGCGGCGGATTTCCACCTCCTTTTCGTCCGCTCGATCGAAGTACGCCGCGGCGGTGAGCCCTCCGGCGATGAGAAGCGCCGTGTCCATCGTCGAGACCTCGCACCAGTGGGCCCGCCGGCCCGTGCGCAGGTCGAGGAAGTGGTAGAAGAAACCGCGGTACCCGACAGCGTCGGGCCCCGTCCCCTGCGGGCTCCCGGCGAAGAACTTCAGCGTGACGAGGGCTCGCTCCGCCGCCTCGCCGCGGGTGAGGAAGCCGCGCTCGGCGGCGACGGCATAGCAGGCGAGGCCGAGGCCGACCGCGGCGATCGATGCGGGCGCGCCGTAACGGGTGTTGTCTCGAACGAGCCCGTTCCCGGGATTCGCCTCGTGAACGAAGTAGCCGAACGTGTCTCGTTGAAGGTCGTCCAGGTCGACCGGGACCTTCGAGCGGGGCGCGGCAACGCCCTTGCCCGTCACGCGAGAGCGGAGACGGCGCTCTGCACGGCTTCCGCGAGAGTCGGGTGGACGTGGACCGCTTCCCGGATCGCTGTCGCGCGTGCGCGCGCGTTCATGAGAGTTACGAAGAGGTGGACGAGCTCCGCGCCCTCCGACGCGAGCACGGCTGCCCCCAGGACCCGGTCGGAGCGCGCGTCGGCGACGACCTTCACGAAGCCTTCGGTCTCGCCGATCTCCTTCGCCTTTCCGTTGTTGCGCAGCTCGAAGCGGCCGACCCGCACCTTGCGCCCCGCCTCTCGCGCCTCCGACTCGGTCATCCCGACGCGCCCGAGCTGGGGGTCCGTGTAGATGGCGTAGGGCACGATGCGATCCGTCGTGCGCGACCGGTCGCCCGCGAGCTGCGAGAGAAGGACGCGATAGTCGTCCCACGCCGTGTGGGTGAACATCGGCCCGCCGCGGACGTCGCCCGCGGCCCACACGCCGCGGACGCTCGTCGCGAGCTTCCGGTCGACTTCGATCACTCCGTCGCGAGAGGCTTCGATGCCGATTTCGTCGAGGCCGAGGTCGTCGGTGTTCGGCCGGCGTCCGGTCGCGACGAACACGTCCGAGGCAACGAGGGAATCCCGCCCGCCCCGGCTCTTCAGGGTCAGGCGGACGCCACCCCGGGCTCTCTCGGCTCCGGCCACCGTCGTTCCCAGCCGGAACGCGACGTCCTCGGACTCGAGCAGCGTGCGGATCGCCTGCGAGACCTCCGGGTCTTCCCGCCCGAGGACCTCCGCCCCGTGGTCGACGACGGTGACGCGGCTACCCATGCGTCGATAGAACTGCGCCATCTCGAGGCCGGTGTAGCCGCCGCCGAGGACCACGACGTGGTCCGGGAGGTCCGGCCGGTCGATCCAGTTCTCCGCCGTGTGAAAGTCGAGCGCATCGAGACCCGGCACCGCGGGAAGCCGGCTTCGGGTTCCCGTGTCGATCACGACCTGCGAAGCCGACACGATGTCGTCTCCGACGAGAACCCGGAACCCACCCTTCTCCCGCGCTTCGAACCGGGCGTGTCCCGCGAGAAACGTCAGGTTCTTCTCGCCCGCGATCGCCTTGCGCAGCGAAGTCCGGCTCTGCGTCGCGATCCCGCGAGCCCGCTGGAGGACGGCTCCGAGGTCCGGCTCGACGGAGCGGATCCGAATCCCGAACTCGCGCCCGCGCCGGGCGAGCCAGGCGACGCGCGCCGACGCGATGGCCGCCTTCGTCGGCGTGCAACCGAAGTTGACGCAGGACCCGCCGACGAGCTTGCGCTCGGCGAGGGCGACGCGCCACCCCTTCTTCGCGAGCGCGATCGCGAGAGGCGGCCCTGCCTGACCGGCGCCAATGACCAGGAGGTCGAAGCGCACGGCTTTCTTCGTCGCCGGCCGTTTCTTCCGGGCGCTCGTCACCGGTAGCCCCTCAGCCGGCGGCGCACGGCTTCGGCGGTCCAGCCGAACACGAGGTGGGAGACGAGAGCGTAGACGTGAAGGGAGAGCGGATACCGGTTGGGCGGACCCGAGAGCCGGAGTAGCGGAACGGCCGTCTCATCGGCGACGAGCCAGAAGGCCGTGCCGAAGGGGAGACCGGCGCCGGCGGTCACGGAAGGTTTTTTTTCCGCGGCGGCGCCGTAGAGCCCGCCCACGAGGGTGCCGAACGAGTAGTGCACGAGGGGCCCCGCGATCCGTTTCTCCCGCTCCGTCAGAGATCGGCCGAGGAAACCCCGGGAAAGCGCGGACGCGGTCCGGACGGTCGTGTCCTCCTCGCGCTCGCCCTTCGCGGGCCGCTTTCGTACAGACGGTGCGAGCACGCTCCAGAGCGTCTGAAACCCGTTCATCACGCACGAAGCGATGAGACCGGCGGCGAGCCCCGCGGCGAAACCCTTTCCGACATGAGGCCGCGGTCTCATTTCCGCACGACCCCGTTCCGGCGATCGAATTCGGCGATTCGGGCCCTTTCCTCTCGCCGTTTCAGCGCGACGTCCCCGGCTCGATTCGATAGACCCGACCCGTCTTCGGGAAGACCTTCATGACCTTCCCGGTGGGGTTGAAGACCCCGAAGTCGAGCACGTAGACGAGTCCGTCCGGGCCGACCTTGACGTCCACCGGTCTCTCGAACCCCTCCTCGAGATCGATGCGCGATGCGGGTTGCGGGGCGCCGGTCCCGCGGTTGCGCGCGAAAACCGTTCGCGTCCCCGTCGCGAGGTCGACCGACTCGACCTGGAAGCCGGCACGCTCGTCCGGTTTGACGGGGTCGGTCTGCGGTTTGAAATCCCCCATCTCGGAGATCAGGAGCTGTCCCGCCCATCGGGAGAAAGGTCCGCGGGCGGGCACGACCGTCATCCCGCCGAGCGCCGCGTGGGGGACCGTCGCCGTGATCAGGAGAGAACGGTCCGGGGCGGAAAGTCCGCTTGCGCGATGGTCGATCGCGAAGGAGAGGCCCGTCTGTCCCTTCGAGAGGAACTTGTCTGGCGGCCGATAGCGCGCGTCGGTGATCGGAAGAAGCTCGGCGGAGAAGTCAGGCCAGCCGTACCAGGTTCCCGGCTTCACGCGATAGACAGCGTCGGGGTCGTCGAGGATGGGACGGGTGCTTCGAATGTCCGCTCCGTGCATCCCGACGAGGAGATTCCCGTTGGTGTCGATCGCGAGCGCGACCGGATTTCGGAGTCCCCAGGCGACGAGCTCCGGCGCCGTAGACCCTTTGCGGAGCTTGTACAGCGACGTCATGCAGAGCGGCTCTCCCGCCACACGGCTCGCGTCGGACTTCCCGTACGCCTGGTACGCGCCGGTCTTCGCCTCGTCCCCGGCGGTGTCGGTCGTCTCGTTCGAGTCCGTGAAGGTCTGGCCGGTCAGCACGATGTCCTTGCAGGGGACGTCGTGGACCTGCGGCCGCTTCTCGAGCCATTTCTGGTTGACCGGGTCGTTGGACGAGACCACGCCCGAGTTGGTCGCGCTTCCGATTCCGAAGTACAGGGATCCCTCGCGGTCGAAGACGAGGTAGTTGACGTTGTGGTCGCCGTTGCCGGGAAGTCCCCGAAGGACCGCCTCGGTGTCGCCCGTGTCCGGCCGGAACCGGCTGATTCCCCACGTCCCATCCTTCTCTTCGTGCGAGAGGTAGATCCAGCCGTCGTGGAACTCGATGCCGATCGCGACCGCTCCCGTCGGCGCTCCGGGACCGCGGAGCGCGATCTCCTCGAGCTTGCCGGCGGCCCCGATCCGCATCACCTTCACCTTCAGGGTCGGGATCGGGACCGTGTGGGACTCGAGCACGTAGAGCTTGCCGGCGGCGTCCCACGTCATCGAGCTCGGATAGTTGAATCCCTCCGCGATCAGAACGGCCTGGAAGCCGTCCGGCGTCTGGATCCCCGCGACGGGTCGATACTCGGTCTTGTAGGACGCGGCCTGGTCGGCGGCGCGCGTATCCAACGTCCCACTCTTGCACCCGCCGGCGAGAATGGAGACGGCGCAGACGATGGCCGCTGCGGCGAGGCGGGATGAGATCGTTCTCACTCCGGAGCCTCCCTCATGCCGATCTCCCGCGCCTCGGGGTCGACATATTCGACGACTCCGATCTTGTGCTCGAAGGTCATCTTTCCGCCGATCCATCCGGAGATGCCGAGCATGACGAAGGGGAGGACCGCGAGACCGAACGCGATCGGCCACCGCGGCGTTCCGAGCGCGCCTTCGTCTCTCCGCATCATCCAGGAGATTGCGTAGAGAGCGACCGCGGCGAGGTTGATGAGCATGTGGATCGTCGCGAGGCGGCGGCCCGCGGCGCTCATCGTGACCCCGAAGTAGTCGATGAGACCGAGCACGGCCGCGAGAAGGGCCGTCACGATTCCGGCTCCGATCGCGAATTGGGCGACTCCGTAGAACATCGGGTTCTTCGTGAGCGCGTGACAGACGTCCGCGAGGAAGGCGATGAAGAAAGCACCGATCGGCAGGGACACGACTGCCGGGTGAAGGGGATGGTTTCCGAGGGCGGCTCGGCTTCTCATTTCAACCTCCTCGTCGTTACGCCGATCCGAGCAGGGTATGAGAGGAAAGCATGCAATCGGCGCGCCCCGACGGGGCGTCCGGCGTCGCCTTCAGGGAATCTTCAGGAAGCGGGGAGAGGAGCGAGGGGCGCGGGCCGGCGCGGCGCGGCGGCGGCGAGGCGACGGGGCGGTCTCCCCGCGACAAAGCCGACGGCGCGGGCGATGACTCTCTCGTCGCGAAGGATGCGGTGGTGCCCGAGTCCGCGGGTTCGCACGAGCTTCGCGTTCGGCCAGCTGTGGAGGATCTCGATGCCGTCGCGCATGGGGACCCGAACGTCCCGCCGATCGTGGAAGATGAGAAGGGAGACTTCGGTCGACGCCGGATGTCCCGCGACCTTGAGCTCCGCCCACCGGATCTGGAAGCGTTTCTCGAGCCGCTCTTTCATCGAGTCGCGCACGGTCGGAGGGATCCGCATGATGCGGGCGAAGCGGCCCGTGTATTTCTCGAGGTCGGAAGGGGGAGCAAGAAGGACGAGACGTCGGGCCGCGAGCCCGTCCCGGACCGCGAGCGCCGCGGCCGCCGCGCCGAGCGAGTGCCCGATGACGGCGTGAAAGGGGCCGCACGCGGCCTCCATGGCGCGGATCGCCGCGACGAACTCCGGCAGCGACGAAACCCGGCCGCGAGCGATCCCGTGGCCGGGGGCGTCGAACGCGACGACGGAAAAACCGGCCCGGACCAGCGCGCGCACGAAGGGAGTCAGCCGTCCGGCGTGGCCGCCCCAACCGTGGACGAGGAGAACGGCCGGTCCCTTTCCCCACCTCCACGTCGGAAGCGTTCTTGCCAGAAACGGCGTGCGGGAAAACGCCCCGTCGTCGAGCGCCCGCTGCTCGCGCTTCAGGCGTGCGCGGCGCGGCGGAGGAACACGGAAAAGGATTTCGGCGAGCCGCGCGGAAAGAGAAGGGGAGATGCGGGACAGCCGCGGGAAGCTGCGCCGGATTGCGCGAATGAGTACCCGGCGCACACGACGCCCTCGGAACGCGCTCCCGCGCGGTTTCATGTGGTCCTTAGACCGCCGCCGCCAGTCGGTAGCGTTCGAGGAGGTCGTCGCGAATCGGTTCCGGGCGGGTGACTCGAGAAGGGACGGACTGCGAAAGGCGAGGGGAGCAGATCGCGGCCGCGACGCTGCGCCTTTTCATTCCCGATCGCAAGAGCAACGCCACGAGTGATCCCAGTGTAACTCCACTCATCAGAACGGCGCCCCGACTCATCGCATTCCTCAGGCGGCGCCGCGACGCGACGAAGCGGCGGCCCTCTTCGGACGCGCGCGCCCTCCGCCCTTACCGACGCTCTGGCGCAGCGCTTCCATCAGGTCGACGACGTTCTCATCCGACTTTTTCGCCTTCCCGGTCTCCTGGAGAGCGAACTTCCGCTTGGAGGAAAGCAGCTTCTCGAGCGCGCGCCGGTACTCGTTCGGATGCTGCGTCGGATCCCACTCCTCGGTCGACATCTGATCGATCAGGAGCTTCGCCATCTTGACCTCGGCCGACTTCTTTGCGGGAGCGGGGATCGGAAGCTCGCCCGGATCCCGAAGCTCCTCGAACGGGCGCAGCACTTCGAGCGCGAGCGCTTTCTTGCCGGGGATGAGCGCGGCGAGAAGCGGTTTGGTCCGGAGGAAGAAACGCGTGATGCCGACCCGGTTCGCTTCGTTCAAGGCGTCGCGCAAAACGGCGTACGCCTTCTCGCCCCCTTTCTGCGGGGCGAGGTAGTACGGTTTCTCGAACGAGAGCGGGTTCAAGGACGAGAACTCGACGAACTGGACGACGTCGATCGTCCGGTCGCCCTCGCCCACCTTCTCCTGCACCTCGTCGAGCTCTTCTTTCTCGACGAGGGCGTATTTTTTCTTCGAGACCTCGTATCCCTTGACGATCTCGTCGGCCGGAACCTCGACGTCCTCTTTGCTGCAGTACTTCTTGTACTTGATGGGCGCCATGTCCTTCCGATGGAGCAGCCGGAACGAGACCCGTTCCGACGCCTCGAGCGCCGCGTAGACGCCGACGGGGATGGAGATGAGCCCGAAAGTGATGTGACCGCTCCAGATGCCTCGCATTTCGTTTCTCCTCGGGGATACCTAGCAACGGACCTGCCAGAGGCGGCGAAAAACGGGCTTCCGGCGGACCGGGTTTTCAGGCGTCCGCGAGGGCCTCCCGGACCGCCCAGAGCATCTCAGCGGCGCTGTATGGCTTCCGGAGGGTGGCGCGGACGCCGTTCCGGAACATTTCGTCGCGCCGGACCGAATCCATCGTCCCGCTGACGATGATGGCCTTGAGCTCGGGCTTCTCCTTCCGCATCTCGAGAAAGGCCTGCCACCCGCCGAGACGGGGGAGTTCGAGGTCGGCGAGGACGACCGAGATCTCGTCGCGGTTTCGCCGGAACGTCTCGACGGCCTCGATGCCGTCCGGGGCGGTCACGACGCGGAAGCCCTCGGCCTCGAGGAGCGATCGGACGGAATCGAGCAGGAGCGTTTCGTCTTCGACGAGGAGAACCGTTCCCCCGGCGGCGGGCGCGGTGGCCGGACGAAGCCGCGGCATCTCCCGGGCTTCGGCGAAGGGAATCGCCGGGAGGTAGAGGGAGAAACGACTTCCTTTTCCCGGCTCGCTCTCGACAGCGATCGAGCCGGCATGGCTCTCGACTACTCCGTACATCACGGAAAGACCGAGACCCGATCCGGCCTCTCTCCCCTTCGTCGTAAAGAAGGGTTCGAAGATCCGGTTTTGGGTTTCGGCGTCCATCCCCACGCCAGTGTCCGACGCGGTGATGCACACATAGGAATCCTCGTGCGGCCGATCGGCGAGGAGGGGAGCCGATCTTCCATCGACGAGGTTCGTTCGGAACGTGAAAACTCCTCCGTCCGGCATCGCGTCCCGCGCGTTGACGCTCAAGTTCAGCAGGGCCTGGTGAAGCTGGCTCGGATCGGCCTTGATTCGCGGCAACTCCGGGGCGAGCTCGAGCTTCACGAGCACCGATTTCGGGAACGTCTCCCGGATCATGCTCGCCACCTCCCGGACCAGTCCGTTGACGTCGACCGACTCGAACTTCCCCTCCTCTTTGCGCGCGAAGGTGAGGAGCTGGCGGACGAGAGCGGCCCCCCGCTGGACCGCCTTTTCGATCGCGTCCGTGGACTGGACGACCTTTGACGGGTCTTTACCCCGCGCGAGCAGCGTCGCGTAAGCCGAGATGATGTTGAGGATGTTGTTGAAGTCGTGCGCGATCCCTCCGGCGAGCCTCCCGACGGACTCCATTCGCTGGGAGTGACGAAGCTGTTCCTCGAGCCGCTTGCGATCGGAAAGGTCGCGCATGTTCGACTGGACGATCCTCTGCGAGCCGGCCGAGTAGACGCTGCGGACCGCTTCGATCTGCAGCTGGCGGCCGTCCCGGGCGAGCATCTCGACGCCGGTTTCGACGGTGTGGCCGGCTTTCCGAAGATTCTCGAAACGCGCGACGGCCCGCGAGGGGTCGACGTAGAGCGGGAGCTCCCACGGCTTTTTTCCCAGGAATTCCTCGCGCGAGTACCCGAAGAGCTGCAGCGCGAACGGGTTCACGTCGAGGATCTCTCCCGAATCCTCGTCGAGAAGCCAGATCGCCTCGCGTGAGGTCTCGAACAGGCGCCGATACTGCGTCTCGGACGCCCGCAGCTTCTCGCCCGCGAGGCGCCAATCCGTCACGTCATCGATTGCGAGCAGCAGCAGAGGCTCCGACTCGTTGGGAGCCAGCACGGGACGGGCGTTCGCCACGAACGCTTTGCGACCCCCTTCCAGGAGGTCGACCTCGAATTCGTATTCGCGGACGCTTCCTCCCGTCCGGACCGCTTCCTCGAGCACGGACTGCAGCCGCTTCGATCCCATCCAGCCGCCGGTCAGGTCAAAGAAGGGAACTCCCACCGCGGTCGCCTTCGGGATCTGGAACGTTTCGAAGAACGCGCGATTGGCGCTCCGGACTCGCAGCTCCGGGTCGAGGACAACCAGGGACTCCCGAACGGTCTCGACGATCGCTTCTGAGAGGTCACGGGAACGGTTCGCCTGCTCGATCGTCCTCTCGAGCGCGTCGTGAGTGGACTCAACCTTCTTGCGGGCGGTCTCGAGCTCGGCGTTCGATGGAGTTTCTTCGTTCGCGGTTTCCCCGCTGGTCTGGTTGCCGGCCGGCGGTCCGTCGGCGGAAAGAAGTCGCTCGCTCACGATGGTGGGGTTTCGACCAGTCGGCACTATAACCGGCCCACCGAACCGGAGCTCAGCCCTCGTCCCTCGGCGTGTAGTACCGCGTCAACCACCGCGACAGCCCGTCCAGGCCCGGAAACAGCACGCGTTCGGTGATGTTTGCCTGATCCAGCTTGTCCCGCACCTCCCACTTGAGGCTCGCGGGCAGCACGATCCGCCGCGCGAGATCCGGTTGCCGTTCGATCCAGTCCTGGAGTCGGATCGACGGGCCGGAGAGAAGCGAGAAGAGAGCGAACTGGTTGACGATGCGCTCGTCGAGAGAGGGAGGGTCCATGAAGAGAAGGAAAGGATCCCTCGCGAGCCGGTCGAAATCGTCGAGCGTCTCCGCGGCCCGCGCGAGCATCTCGGCGGTGAAAACGTCCGCGGACTCGTCGTCGAGCATTTTCCGCAGCCGTCGCGGCAGGTGCCGGTGGGCCGCAACGTAGTCGATGCACCAAATCGCGCCGTCCGCCCCGAAGCGAGCCGGGTCGTCGGTCGCGAAGTGGAGAGCGACGTAGGGCGAGAACGTCCAGTCGAGAAGGCGCGTCGGCAAACCGTGGTGCTGCGCGAGCGCCAGCCAGTTCCACACGGAGTCTCCCGGGACGGAGTTCGCGCGAGCAAACTTCCGGAAGTTGCGGAGGAGGTGACGCTCCGTTCCGGGATTCTGGAGCGACAACCGGGTGGCGAGGGGAGCCGCCGCGTCCGGCACCCCGCGGAAGGCGAGACGGGAGCGGTGTCGCTTGAGGCGATCCTGCCAGGAGTCCGAGAAGAGGAGGTCGTTGAGCTCGAGCCAGGTCCGTGGCCGGTAGGAGGTCACGCTCCGGCCGCGACGCCGGTTCGCCGTGGGCTTGCGCGGACGTGCGGCAGTCGCGCGCCCTCCTCGGCGTTTCGCTGGGGCTACGCGGCGCAGTCCGCGTGTCCGCACTGGCACATCGGGTCAGGGGTCGCGGACATTTCCATCTCCGCGCACCGTTCGCTGCAGAATTTCTCGTTCCCTCTCTCGACGGGAGCGTCTTCGCAGCGGCAGCCCCGGTGGTCGCACTTCATTTCGTTCCGCATGAGAGAAAAGTCAGCAAGTAGCCTGCCACGGCGCCCGGTCGGAACGGATCTTGCTGACGGGCCCGGCGGAGGAAAAGCAATGGCTGCAACGAAAAGCAGATCGAGCCGATCGACCACCCGACAGGGATCGATCAAAAAGGCGGGGACATCGCGGAAGGCAAGCACCTCGAGGAAGACGTCCACCCGGAAGAAGACCGCGACCCGTGGTTCCGCGACGCGGGGGACCGGGAAGCGCGACACTGTGGAAGCGAAGAACGCGACGTTCTACGCGCGCCGTGGATCGGGAGGGGAGTTTCGGGAGATGGACGAGAAGGGGAAATCTCTCGCCGCCGATCGCCGCCAGCGGGCGAAGAAGATCGCAGTCTCGGGAATGGGCGATCGCGGAGACCGGCGGACCAAGAAGCGCTGAGTTCTCGTCCCGCCCCGGCGCCACCGGGGCGGGACTCCTTCTTCTCTATTGCTCGGCGGACTCCTCGCCTTCCGATTCCTCTCCGTTGCCGTTGCCTCGACTCTCCGCCCGCGCGTAGCTCGCGGCGCGCGACTCGCCTCCCTCGCGACCGATCGCGGACATGTGGTCGCGGTTCTGGCTCACGGCGCGACCCCCTTTACGGCCCGCCTCGCGCGCTTCCTCGGAAGAGAACTCGTGCGCGGTGCCTTTCTGGTGCGCCGCCCGTCCGCCCATCCGCGCGACTTCCCGTCTTCTCTCTTCATCCATTCCGGCGAAACCCCGGCCTCCGCCTTTTCCTTGAGCCAATGGAGCGTCTCCTTTTTTGTTGAGGACTGCCTCAGTCGCCCTGGCTGGGTGGGAGTCCGGATGAGGGCGGAAAAGTGCGCAGCAAAACACGAGCCACGGAGATCGCGCCGGCGGAAGGGTTCCGCAGAGGGCTCGACATCGGTATTGAAGCGGGCTCAGCTTCTGCGCTTTCCGGAGGAACGAAAGTTGCACGCCAGCCGCGCCGGGACAATTGGGTCCCACCAAACACATTCCAGGAGGTTTCAGTGCCCGACAGCAAGAACAACCGTGGCGGCGAGCGGGAGGACAACGAGAGCCGGCAGGGTTCGGATCGCGAGAACGAGCGCAACACTTCCGGCCGGGGCCAGGACAACCAGCAGGGCGGCCAGGGCCGTCAGGGCCAGGGTGGTCAGGGTCAGGGTGGTCAGAGTGGTCAGGGTGGCGGAACCGCCCGCGACGACGACGACAACGAGGGCGGCAGCTCTCGCGGTGGTTCTTCTTCCGGCGGAGGATCGCAGAAGAAGAAGTAGCCGCTCCTGCTCTGCATCGGCGCATTGCGCCAACCGAACTCCGGCGGACTCCGCCGGAGTTCTTCTTTTTCGCTGGCACCCTTCTTGATCTTCCGCGGGCGCGATGACGCGAATCGAAAAGCTCCAGAAGACGGGGATCCGGAGGCTCGGCCGGCCGAAGAGGCCCTGGGCATGTTCGGCAATCCGCTCGAGGACGGCGAGATGGATCGCGAGACCCTGCAGGGCTGGAAGGACTGCATCGACAACGCGCACCATTTCGGCGCGACCTGCGTCGCAGGCTTCACCGGCCGCATTCGCGGCAAGCCGCTGACCGAGAGCCTGCCTGCCTACAAGAAGGCTTGGGCGGACCTTGCCAAACGCGCCGCCGACAAGGGTGTCCGCATCGCGTTCGAGAACTGCGCGATGGATGGCAACTGGGCGACCGGCGACTGGAACATCGCGCACAATCCCGATGCCTGGGAGCTGATGTTCAACGAGACGCCCGACGACAATCTCGGGCTCGAATGGGAGCCCTGCCACCAGCTCGTCTACCTCATCGACCCGCTCCCGCAGATCCGCAAGTGGGCGCACAAATTCTTTCATGTGCACGGCAAGGACGCGACGGTCCGCTGGGACGTGATCCGCGAGCACGGAGTCTTCGGCAAGGTGCCGTTCGTGCTTCATGCGGACGCCGGGCTTCGGCGACAGCAACTGGACCGACATCATTAGCGAGCTTCGGCTCGCCGGCTATCGCGGCGTCGATCGACATCGAGGGCTGGCACGATCCGGTCTATCGCGAGGCGCTCGAAATGACCGGACAGGTGCGCGCGCTCAACTATCTCAAGGAGTGCCGCGGCGGCGACTTTGTGAATCTGGCAGCGAACTACGAGGGCGGAGATCCCTCGTTGCAGCCGGGCCGGTTGATGAATTGTGCAGGCTCACTGGGACCGGCACGCAAGAGTGCGACAGCACGCAAAAAACGGGAGGAGTTGTGACTATGTCTAGGACATCTTGAGGACTTTGACGGCCGCCGCGCTCGCGACGGTCGCGGTGTCGGCGGTGACCAGCGTCGCCACGGCGCAGAGCGCTGCGCGACAATTGGTGCAGCGACGTGACCATCCGCTTCTTCGCGGGCGGCGCGGAAGGCGACGCCTTTGCGTCGATCGTCTACAATGGCGCGGTGCAGGCAGCAGAGGATACCGGCGCCAAGGTGGACTACGTCTTCTCCGGCTGGAAGGCCGAGACGATGGTCCAGCAGCTGCGCGAAGCGATTGCCGCGGCGCCCGACGGCATCGCCATGATGGGCCACCCCGGCGAAGCGGCGATCATGCCGCTGGCCGAGGAAGCCTCCAAGGCCGGCATCAAGATGATGTACCAGAACGTACCGCTTCCGGGTGTCGTCGCCAAGTTCGGCGGCGGCTATGTCGGCGCGCAGCAGGGCCCGCAGGGCACGGCGCTCGGCGAGGAAGCCGTCCGCCGGTTCGGCCTGCAAGTCGGGCGACGCGGTGATCGTCTTCGGCCCGTTCGATCAGCAGCCGGAGCGCTATGTGCGCGAGGGCGCTACGGCCGACGCGCTCGAAGCGGCCGGGCTCAAGGTCACGCGCATGCCCTCCCCGACCGATGGGCGGCCGATCCCAACCTCGCCATTCCGGTCATCACCGCTGCCCTGGCCAACAATCCGGACGTCAAGGCGATCGTCTATCCCGGCGGCCAGCTGCTCGGCAACGCCGCGGTCTACATGCAGGCCGCCGGCAAGAAGCCCGGGCGACGTCGTCAACATCGGGTTCGACACGAGCCCGCAGATCGTCGAGGGCTTCAAAGACGGCTGGGTGCAGCTGACCGCCGACCAGCAGCCGTTCCTGCAGGGCTACATGCCGATCCTGAGCCTTTGCCAGCAGGTGGTCTACGGCCTTGCGCCGATCAACGTCGATACCGGCGCCGGCTTCGTGACCCCCGACAACTACGAGGCGGTCGCGGATCTCGCGACGGAAGGCCTGCGCTAGACGCAACCTGACGGCGCCCGGTCGCAAGACTGGGCCCGACGCACATGCCGGAGACGCGACATGGCCGAGCACATCATCGAACTCGAAGAACATCACCAAGTCGTTCGGCAAGGTCTACGCGCTGGGCGGTGTCAGCCTGCACGTCGATCCCGGCGAAGTCGTCGGGCTCGCTCGGCGACAACGGCGCCGGCAAGTCGACGCTCATCAAGATTCTGGCGGGTGTGATCAAGCCGACCTCGGGCGAAATCTTCATCAACGGCGAGCCCGTCAGCAACTGGAGCGCCGGCCCGTTCGCGCGCCGCGGGCATCGAAACCGTGTTCCAGGATCGCGCGCTCGCCGTGCAGCAGTCCATCGTGCGGAATATCTTCATGGGGCGCGAGTTGGCCGGCCGCTTCGGTTGGCTGAACGTGCGCAAGCAGGTCGAGCGAGGCCGAACGGCTCATGCGCGAAATCGGCTTCACGTCGAAGGTTTTCTCGCCCAATTCCATTGTCGGGCAGCTGTCGGGCGGCGAACGGCAGGGCGTTGCGATTGCCCGCGCCATCCTGCAAGCAGGCGAACCTCATCGTGCTCGACGAACCGACGACGGCGCTGTCGCTGACCGAGACGGCCAAGGTGTTTCACTTCGTGCGCCAGGTGCGCGCGTGCGGGCCGCTCGATCGTCTTCATCGGCCACAACATCCACCACGTCTACGACATCGCCGAGCGCTTCGTCGTGATCGACCGCGGCCGGGTGGCGATGGAGAAGAAGAAGTCCGAGATCGCGTCCGCGCAGGAGCTCATCGAGTACATGGAAGACGTTGCGAGGCCGCAGCGACGCGACGCGCCGGGGAGATGGCTGATGACCGAGACGTTCGCGAAGGCCGCACCGCGGACGCCGCGCCGACGCGGCATCCCGGCCGAGCGGCCGCTGCGGAAGTTCCTGTCCTCGACAACCGCGCCGCCCTCGGCTCGCTCGCCGTCTTCGTGGTGATGCTGCTCTCTTCTTTATCGGCAAACCCTCGGGTCTTTTCCAGCTGGGGACTCTACGCGGCGGTGCTCACCACCCTGCCGGTGGCCCTGTTCATGGTGGCGCCGCTGGTCTTCGTCGTCACCTCCGGCGAGATCGACCTTTCTTTCCCGGCGATGATGGGCTTTGCCGTCGCTCGCCTTCGCCTATGTCGTCCAGGCCGGCTTCGATCCGTTCCTGGAATCGCCGCCGCGCTGGCAGTGGGCATCGCTCCTCGGGTTTGGCGTCGGCGCGCTGGTGGTCTATGGCGGGCTTTCGTCTCTGGTCGCGACGCTTGGCATGAACTTCATGCTGCGCGGCCTCATTCTCATCGTCACCAATTCGAAGTCGATCGCCGTGCCGCAGCTGCGGAACAGCCTCGCCTTCAAGATCTTCTCCAGCCAGATCTGGGGAGTTCCCGTTGCAGATCGTTTGGGCCATCGCCTTCGTGGTCTTCTGCGCGCTGCTCTACAACCGGCACCGCTTCGGTGCGCAGGTTCATGTGGTCGGCGATAACCCGGACAGCGCCAACGAGATGGGCATCAACGTGAAACTCGTTCGCGTGAAGGTGTTCGCATTCATGGGCGTCGGCGCGGCGCTCGCCGGCGTCTTCTCGACCATGATCAACTTCACCTGGTGGCCGACCTCCGGCGACGGCTACCTGCTGCCGGTGATCGCCTCGGTCTTCGTCGGCGGTACCCCGCCGTGGGGCGGCATCGGAACGGTGCTTGGTGGCGCCATCGGCGCGTTGACTGTGTCCTTCATCCAGACCGGCGTGCTGGGCGTTGGACTGTCGGGCTTCTACGTCCAGTTCTTTTACGGCCTGATCATCATCCTGTCGCTGCTCGGTCACCGATGGAACCAGGTTCGCTACCGTTAGGCGGAGCCAGGGCGTCCACGTCGACGGCGGGAACAAGTCATGCGCATCGAGGCGTTCGAGATCACCCGCTTCCAGTTCGCCCGCGACCGGGTCGTCGGCGATAGCCAGGTTCGGACCGACGAGGTGAATGTCGCCGCGCTCGAGCTGATCGACGAGAACGGCTGCGGGGCCTCGGCTTCGCGCAGACTCTTCTTCGTTCCGCTGCCTGCGCTCGACCGAGATCGAGCGCGTCTTCGCCGACGAGGTCTGGCCCTCGCTCAAGGGTGAGGAGCCGCTCAGCCTCGTGCATCGGTCAACCGCCCGCGCGGCGGCAACCAGCGACTCGCCGACCTGCCCTTCCACGAAGCGGTGCAGGTCGCGCTGTGGGACCTCGCCGCCAAGCAGGTCGGCATGCCGCTCCACCGGCTCCTCGGCAGCCGGCGGGATCGCGTGCCGGCCTATGCTTCGGGTCTCGACTTTCACCTGAGCGACGCCGAGTTCGTCAGAGCTCTTCGGCCGCGCCGACGCGCTTGGTTACCGCGCCTTCAAGATCAAGGTCGGCCATCCCGACTTCGAGCGCGACCTCCATCGCCTCGACCTCCTCAGCAAGACCGTTCGCTCCGATGCGCGCGATCATGGTCGATGCCAACGAAGCATGGGGCGCCAAGGAGGCGATCGTCAAGATTCAGCGATCAAGGACGCCGGCTACGACCTGCTCTGGGTCGAGGATCCGATCCTGCGGAACGATTTCGAAGGCCTGCGGCTGCTCCGCCGTCAGTGCCCCATCACGATGATCAATTCGGGCGAGTATCTCGACGTCGCGGGCAAGCGGCAGCTGCATGATAGCGGGCGCGACCGACATCCTCAATGTCCATGGCCAGGTTACCGACGTCATGCGCATTGGCTGGCTCGCCGCGCAACGGGCGTACCGGTCTCCCTGGGCAATACCTTTCTCGAAGTCGGCGTCCACATGGCCTGCGCGCTGCCCGAAGTGGAGTGGCTGGAGTACTCGTTTCAGAACCTCGACGACCTTGTCGAACAACCTATTGAGATCCATGACGGCTGGGCCATCGCCCCTGACCGACCGGGCCATGGTCTAGTCCTGTCGCGTCATCCGGGCTTGCAAATGGGGTCCACGGCTGAGAACAGGTGAGGAGTTATGAGATCTCAGCTTGGCCAGCCATTGGGAGGTCGTGCCACCGAATTGCGCACGATCAGCTCACTGCGAAGAAGCACGTCTTTGCGTTCGGGCGTTTGCCTTCGAGGAGGCCGAGCAAGACATCCATAGCCACCTCGCCAACCTTCAGGCGTGGCAGCTTCATTGTGGTGAGCGAGGGGGTCACAAAGCTAGCAAAGGCAATATCGTCAAAGCCCATGATCGAGAACTGCCGCGGCAAGTCGTAACGCCGGGCGCTGAGTGCGATGATCACTCCGAGCGCCGTCGCGTCGTTGATGTCCGTGGCGCTCGGCAGCGGTCCCCGTTCTGCTGCAGGGCTGCGAACTACCGCTCGATTCGGCGTGGGTGGGAGCACGCCGCGTCGTCGAGGAGGACCGGTTCAGCCTGCCCGACTTCCGCTTCCTGTATGGCTTTCCCAACCTGGAGGAACTCGAAAACCGCCGCATCAATTCCATGGCGGGCGTGCCGGCTCGTGCGGATCGCGTGCTCGTCGGGGTCGAGGGTGGTTTGCTCGAACTGACGACGGAAAGCGGCAACTGGACCGATCGCGACGACATCACGCCAAGCTGGATCATGCGTGCCGAGCAGTCGGACTCGACCTTGCCCTACGCATACATCCGCGGCATAGCTACGCTGGACGACGACGGAGAACAGCTGCTGTTCGGCGGGACCGTCAACGGCTTGAACGAGACGCTGTCGCTGTTCGAGGTGAACGACGGCAACCTGTCTCAACTGTCAGCACCGATGACTTTGCGCGATCCGCGCGTCGAGCAGATCTGGCGCCTGGAAGACGGGGACGTTCTGCTGGTCATCAGCGACATCGATCCGGCCGATACGAGCCCCGAAGCTCCGCACCGGCCCAAGGTGTACCGACTGCAGCGCTGAGATCAGATCGTCGCAGGCTCGTGCTTGCGGCTCAGCTCCACGCCGCTGCCGATCGGCAGCAGCACCGAGTCCAGGTCGGGCTTGGTGCGCACCCGCGCCTGGTAGGCCGCGGCCGCGGGGCGCGTGTTGAGCGGAAAGAGCATGTTGTCCGCTGCGACCAGCGCCCCGGGACTCAGCTTTGGATGGAAAAGCTCGAGGCAGGGGACGTACAGGTCCTTCCACAGGTCGAGCAGCACCAGGTCGAAGGGTCCCGCGAGGCGCGGCAGCGTGTCGAGCGCGCTGCCGACGCGAAACTCGACGAACTCCGCGAGCCCGGCGCGCGCGAGCTGCGCCTGCGCATGGTCGACCTTGCGCTGCGAGAGCTCGAGGCTCACGACCTTGCCGCCCGTTGCGCGCGCGGCATCGGCGAGCCAGATCGTCGAGTAGCCGTATGAGCTCCCCAGCTCGAGGATCGACTTTGCGTTGGCGCCCGTCGCGAGCAGATGCAGCATCCGGCCCGTCGCCGGACCCACGCTGATCAGGAAGTCATCGATGCGGCGCGCGAACTCCTCCGGCTGGGAGTGCATGATCTTCGCCTCGTCGGCGGAGCGGCGCTCGTATTCGGCGAGAATCAGCTCGACGGTCGGATCCATGGCTTGATCACGCTCCCTCGCACTGCAGCGGCCTAATGATGGCACGGCCGCGGCTCGCTTAGCATGTCGGAAAGGGAGAGAGGCTACCCGAAAACGTCGCGTGCGGAGGGCCAGCGCCCGTCCGCGAGAAACCCGTCAACATAGTTGACGATCTTGCCCTGCGGTCAGCTCACCAGAAGTCAGATCAGCTTTAGCGCCGCGAACTACAGCGCGGACGTCAACACCTGGATGGAGCCCAAGCACACGCACCCCGGCATTTCTGGTCTCAGATCGGGTACACAGCCTGCGCCGGCGTCCTCGTGCATATACGTAATAAATTCGACGTGCGCGCGGCGGCCATTTCGCCCAGGGTCAAGTAATCCTGTGGATCCGTTGACGCGTGCAGCTTCCCGACCTCAATGCGGCCGTCGTTCCTGATCAGAAGATTTCGGGCTACCTGCTGGCGCCGGATCACCAACCGGCTCGGCCAAGGCCAGGTTCTTCCACGGGTTGGGATTCAGGCTGGAGCAGCCGGATCGCCTTCGTCAGGCGCTGCTGCAGCACGCTTCACTTGAGGTAAGCTCGGTACAAGCGACGCGCTTTGGTGTCAAGTACGTGATCGAAGGACCGATTATGGGGCCCTCGGCGCGAGTTGCGACCATACGGAGTATCTGGTTCGTCGAGGCCGGAGACCGTGTGCCGAGATTCACGACGGCATACCCGGTATAGGGTCTAAAAAATGACCATTCACGAACACGACCTGATCGTCCTGACTGCCGATATCGCTGCCGAAGGACTCAAGAAGGGCGACGTTGGAACGGTGGTATTAGTCCACACGGCTGGCGCTGGCTTCGAAGTCGAGTTCATCGCTCTCGACGGTACGACGCTTGCCGTGGTGACGGTGCCTGCCGACAACGTGCGTCCCGTCCGGGCAGGGGAGATCGCCCACGCTCGCAAGGTCGCGTAAGCGCAACCGACCTGGCCGCTGGTTCTTCGCTGCGACAGCCGGGCGCAACGGCGAACCAACCCGAGGCTGCGGTCGCCCATGATGCGCGATCGGTTCGCCCCAGCCGCCATCCTCGGCATAGCCGCGGCCCTCGGTGTCGTGTGGCTCGAGCCGGCGTGCGCCGACGCGGTTGCGATCGACGACACAACGGGCGCGGTCATCGAGGAAGTACTGGTCACCGGCGTGCAACCGGGTCCCGGGCTGTGGCGCGTCACCCGACCCACGGACGATGGCGAGCACGTGCTCTGGATCATGGGCCAGTACCAAACGCTGCCGAAGCAGATGGAGTGGCGATCCACGGAGCTCGAGGCGGCCATTGCCGGGTCGCAGGAGCTCCTGGCGGAGCCCGAGGTCGATGCGGAAATGGGGACGTTTGCGAAGCTGGGCGCGCTGCCGGCGCTGATCGGCGTGCGCAACAACCCCGACGGTCGCAGGCTCGAGGAGCTCATGCCCATCCAGCTCTACGCGCGCTGGCTTGCGCTCAAGGCCGAGTACCTGGGCTACGACCAGGACGTCGAGAAATGGCGGCCCATCTTTGCCGCCTTCGAGCTCTACCGGAAGGCCGTCGACCGCGCCGGGCTCACGTACTCGCCCGTGGTGTGGCCGGTCGCGAAGAAATCGGCGAAGAAGCACCGCGTGAAGATCACGACACCTGCGGTGTCCGTCACGATCGAAAAGCCACGCGCGATGATCAAGGAGTTCAAGGACGAGCCGCTCAACGACCTGCCGTGCCTCGAGAGCGTGCTGCAGCGCCTCGAGTCCGACATGGGACTCCTGCGGGCGCGCGCCAATGCCTGGGCCATCGGCGATGTTGCCGCGTTGCGCGCGATGACCAATCTCAACGAGGCGAGCGCGTGCATTGCCGCGATCATGGATGCGCAGGTGCTCCGGGAGCGTGGGCTGACCGAGCTACCCGCGCGCCTCGATGGCGGCGTGGCTCGCCGAAGCGGAGCGAGCGCTCGCGTCAAACGCATCGACGGTGGCGGTGCTGCCGATGCGCGACATCCTCCGTCCCGACGGGTACCTCGCCGGCTGCGGGCGAGCGGGTATGTCGTGCACGAGCCGTGACAGCTTCCGGTGGGTTGGTCATTGCGAGAAACTAACCGAGGGCGGCAGGACTCGGGGGATGACATGCAACTGACTCGTCGAGATGTTCTCGAAGCCGGCCTGGTAGCGGCCGCCGCTACAGCGGGTGCCTTCTGGGTAGACGACGGCAATGCAGCGACAACGTCGTCCAGATATCAAAGCCTCTTTCCGGCGCTCGATCGCTACGTCGAGCAGTACATGCGCGACATGAACAGCCCGGGGATGACGCTCGTGCTGGCCGATCGCGATGGCGTTCAGCGAGTTGCCACGTATGGCCTGAGCGATCTCGAGCGGCAACGCAAGCTGCAGGCTGACGAGTTGTTCCAGATCGGCTCGATCACGAAGTCCTTCATCGCCATCGTTCTGCTGCAGTTGCGCGAGGAAGGCAAGCTCGACCTCGAGAAGCCGATCGTCGACTATCTGCCCTGGTTGCGCATCCAGTCCGAGTTTCCGCCGATCACCACGCATCATTTGTTGACCCACTCCTCGGGTCTGGCGGCGGCGTGGGAGGTGTTTCCGCCCGACCCGGCACAGCGGCACATCGCTGCGTACGCCCCAGGGAAACAGTTCTATTACAACAATATGGCCTATGCCGTGCTCGGACACCTTGCGTGGACCCTGGACGGCCGCGAGCTGCCTCAACTCTTCCGCGAGCGGATCTTCAAGCCGCTGGGCATGTCACGAAGCGAGCCCGTCATCGACTTCGATATGCGGGAACGCCTGGCCAAGAACTACGCGCCGCTCCTGAGTGATCGCGCTTACCCGCGGCACGGCAGACTATGCGAGGCGCCAGCGATCGTCGAGACAAATGCAGCGGGTTGCATCGCCGCGCCCGCGCTCGATATGGGCGCCTACGTTCGGATGCTCGCCAGTCGCGGACGCGGTCCGAGGGGCAACCTGATGTCGCCGGAAAGCTTCGAGCTGTTCGCCAGGCGCCACATCAAGGCAGATACCTTTGGTCCGACGTCGAGTTACGGCTACGGCATCGTTCTGGAAGACCTCGACGGCCACACGATGCTGCGACATACCGGCGGCATGGTGTCGTTCATGTCGTCGATGGCGATCGATATCGATGCGGGCGTCGGGGCCTTCGCGTCGATCAACGCGCAGCAGGAGTACCGCCCGACCCCCGTCGTGAAGTACGCACTTCAACTCATGCGGGCGGGAATCGAGGGACGTTCGTCTCCCGCGGCCCCTGAGCCGGATGTGGCAACCAATGTCGCGAACGCGGCCGAGTATGTTGGCGTTTTTTCCGGTCCGCAGGGCCAGCTGGAGTTCGTAAGCGAGGGGGAACGACTCTTCTTGCTGCGCGAAGGCAAGGGGATGGCGCTCGAGAGACTGACGGAGGACGATCAGTTCCACGTCCCCGACATGCGGTTCGGGCGATTTCCTCTTGTGTTCGGACGCAAGCCAGCGAAAGAAGACGAGGAAACCGATAAGGCGAGCCTTCCAGTCGTTGAGGTGAGCTGGGGCGACGCGTGGTACGCAGCCAGCGCGTATGAGGGGCCACGCGAATTTGAGGTGCCCAACCATTGGCGCGGCTTTGTCGGCCACTACCGCAACGAGAACCCCTGGATCGGCTCCGTCCGTGTCGTAATACTAAAGGGCAAGCTGATGTTGAGCGTGACGTACGGTGTCATTCCCCTTGAAGCAGATGGTGAGCTGTTCCGCCTGCGAGACGATCCCGCCAATACGGACTGGATCCGCTTCGGCGAGATCGTCAACGGCAAGTGCATGCACCTGAAATACTCCGGAGAAGACCTCTGGCGCGTGGCGAGCGCCTGAACTAACAGGTGCCAGCTGATCCAGCTGTGCAAGAAAACCTTGCTTAACGAGAGAGCCCTTCTTATGCCGCACAAATGCGCATTTTCGTCCGATCTTATTGCTGCAAATCTGCGACCTGGAAGCGCGGCCTAATTGTAGTTAGGCCTGCTCGGCCAAGGAGTGGGTCATTCGATGTTCGATGGCCAGGGGTGTAAGGCCGAGTTCCGAAAACCACCTGCAACAGGTAAGTGGCCAGTCTGCTCGAACGAAAGAGAGGTGCCAAATGTCTGCTCACTTATCTGATGGGCTCGGCTGTTTTCGACAATCGGACAGTGCAACTGCTGATGAATTCCTTAACCTCCTCTCCCCTCAGGGTGGATTCTTTGGACAGTATGACGTTGATGTACTCGCGCAAGAGTCCTGGATCTTTCGTGGGGAGTCCAATGCCGGTCGGTCCTTATGCCCCTCGGCATTTCGCACTGGAACGAAGCTGCTAGTACTTGATTCGCCGAAGCGAGAGCGAACCTCTTGGAATTTCTTGAGACCAGCCGGTGTGTCCGTACCAGGCATAACGAACAAGGCGCAAATTGAAGCAGAATTCCAAACTCTAAGGGCCTTCTTCTGGCATGCGGATGCTCGGGGGTTGACGTTGCCGGAGGACGGGCAAACCCTTCGAAAGTGGTTCGAACGATCTCAAGAACATCCTTCCTTGCGACTTAAGGACCTCGAGGCGGCCGCCCAACCATGGCCACCGGACGATCTTCTGTCTCTCACGGCCCTTGCCCAGCATCATGGGCTCCCTACCCGATTGCTGGATTGGACACGCGGGCCACTGACGGCCGCTTGGTTTGCTGCCTCTGCAGGTGCGCGCGTTGCTCGGGCAAAGGAGCCAGCGGAGGGGTTTCTGAGGGTGTGGGCACTATGTCTTGAGACCTTGAGGAAAGACGCTGAGGCGCTTCGTATCGAGAATTCCTCCATCAAGGTCGTCACAGCGCCGGGTGCAAGCAACGCGAACCTTGTTGCACAGAGAGGCCTTTTTACTTTGGTCCGGCCTCTCAAATGCGATTGGGACGCTCCGGCAAACGTTGAGCCACTTGAGGAGACTATCCGCAGCTTGTACGAACGCATCGCTGCTAAGCGCCCCGTTGACGACAAGTGGCCAGTCCTTATTAGCTTCCGTCTGCCCCTGTCCCAGGCTCCGCAGCTCTTGACCCTGCTAGCGAGGCACCGTGTGACAGCAGCGGAACACTTCCCGGGTTATGAGGGCGTCGTAAAGGCACTCAAAGAGCGGGAGTTCTGGGTTAAGAATGACGCGGTGGCCTAACTTCGGCATGCAGGGACGCCGATCAGCGTGGTTCTGCCCATGAGATGTCTTTGCAGCGTGTTGGCACCCCCACGCGGTCGCCGCCGGTTCGAGCCGCCGCGTGGGGCGCGCGCGGCGGGCGGGCACCTGAGGCGTCGATCACAGTTCCTGCGGCGACACGCGTCTGCCGTGCGTAGCCTGCACGCATTTGCGCGACACTGTAGCCACGGATCGTCTCCGCGCCGACGACCAGCAACGCATGTCGTAGCCGCCATGAGCAAGCCTGAGAAGACATCACCGCAAGCCACGCCGGTGGCGCCTTCGAGCGCCAGTGGCGACGCGACCGCCCGCGAGAAAACCTCCGGTCGCGTGGCCTTCGATGCCCGCGGCAACGCCATCTGGGAATGGCGCACGGGCGATCGGCAGTACGCGCGTGAGGTGAATACGACGCTCGTGGAGCGGCTCAGTGCGTCCGAACTCAAGATCGCGACCACAGCGATCGTGCAGGCGTTGAAGGGTGGCAAACCGGCGAAGGATAGGAAGGCGGTAGACCCCTCAGCGCCTCGCGGTCGTGTCGAGCCGTCCGACAGCTATAACCCCTACAACCTCTCCGCGGCGGAAGTCGCCCGGTCGAACGCGAGCAAGCGATCGAAACCGAAGTCCGTCGTCACGCGCATGGTGGTGCGGCCACCGCGCAAGGGCTTGCTGCAGCGCCTGCGAGGAATGTTCGGCCTCGATTGAGTGGCCCCGGTTTCGCCCTTGCCGCGGGTGCTGCGAAATTCCCGCACCGCCTGAGTCAGGCAGCTTCCGGCGCCTGTCGCGCGCGGCGCCGTGGCGAGGATGCGTGAGCAGCCGCACGAGCGTATCCGAGAGCCACGCCTGGTAACGTCCGCAGACCAACCGCTTTCGTGCACCAGCATGCGGTACACGTCGCGGCTGGTGAGCATCCACAGCACGTGGCGGGCGTGCTCCCGATCGAGACCCTTCCTGGCCCTGGCGTGCTCGAAGAGCTGCTCGACGCGGTCGCGCTGCAGATCGAGCCGGATCTGTTCGAACTCGAGCTGCAGCTTACGCAGCTCGGGGGAGAAGGCGGAGGCGTTCATCAGCAGGCTGAGCTCGGCACTCTCACCTTCGTAGATCGCCCGCGCAATCGCGGCGCTGAGTGCGATCGACTGCACCGGGTCGGTGGCATGTGCCAGGACTTCGACAGCCTTCGCATATCGCGGGCCGAAGATGGCCTCCCGCATCAGCTCGCGGAGGATTCCGGTCTTCGACTTGAGCGTCGCGTAAACAGTCGGGACCGACACGCGCGCGCGCGCCGCGATCTGAGCGATTGTCGTCGCGTCGATCCCCCTCCGGGAGAAGAGATCCCGCGCGGCCGCGAGGATCCGTGCGCGGGTCGCTTCGGCGCCCTCGACGAGGAGGCGGACATGAGAAATGCGCAAATGGTCGAGCCGCACACGCAGATACAACGGTCGTCCGCTGCGCGCCCCCGCCAATGGCCGGAGCGGCTCGGATGGGTCCTGTCGGGCCTGGCCCTGGTGTTCTTCCTGATCGATGCGCTGGGGAAGCTGCTGCAGGTGCCGCAAGTACTGGCGGGCTCGCAGGACCTGGGCTACCCGCTCGGTACGGTAGTTCCCATCGGTGTGCTGCTGCTGGTCGGTGCCGTCCTGTACGCACTCCCGAGATCCGCCGTTCTGGGCGCGATCTACCTCACGGCCTTTCTCGGCGGCGCGGTGGCCGCGCACGTCCGCATCGGCTCGCCGCTCTTCACCCACATCCTCTTCGGGGTGTACGTCGCAGTGCTGATGTGGGCGGGACTCGTGCTCCGCCGGCCGGCGCTGCTGGGAATGCTGCTGGGACGACGCTGAGTGGTGACGGAGAATTCGTTTCAGCTCCGTGTGGTAAGTTTGTGCCGCATGAGACGGACGGCGAGACGGGTGTCGAGGATGAGGAAGGGCTACACAGTCAAGTGTGCCTGGGACGCTGAGGCTGGGTCTGGTACGTGCAGGAAACCACGTCCCGGGATCTGGCGACTGGTCGGCCACGGTCGAGGCCCTGACACGGAGACTCGAGATCGCTGACTCCCGGAATTGCTCGCACTCAATGAAGGCGAGTCCGCGGTCGACGTTCCGGTGCGAGCTTCTCTGGCACAAGCAGGAAACCATCAACGTCAAACGGGGCTGACGCAGAGCGGCTCCATGGGCGTTTCGCGCCCGACCTCAGAGAATGCTCCGTGCAGCGGGCCTGCTACCGCGTCCGGCAGTTCTCAAGCAGGCTGGACTGAACGAACCGCATTTCTGACCGGCCCATCTTGGCCGCCTGAGATTCTTTCGTCCTGCGGCCGGGCTCGTCGTCATTGACAGACGCTAGCCCCGCCGAACTGCCCGGTGCTCCGGCCCCGCGGAGGGGCGGCGGCAGGGGATGCCGCCGAAAAATTCGTCAACATGGCTGACGATCTCTCCGCCGACGACCGCCGTGCGCGGCTGACCTTTGATCGTCGAGTCTTGCTATGTTCCGTTTCGCGGCTCAAAGGTTCGCCGGCCCACCGGATGGGCTGGCGGCCCCGCCCCGACTCAAGGCCAAGCTTTGGTACGATCGGGCGTGGCAAGCGGATGCACTCAGGGTCTGATCGGCGTGTTCACGCGTCTGGTGATCTCGGCGCTCGCACTGAGCGCGCTCGCCGTCATGGAGCCTGCGGCCTCGGCCGAACCCCTGCCAACGACCACGCGCAAGGTCGTACTCGAGAAGGCCGAGAGCGGCTATCGATGGAAGCTCATCGAGGCGCCCGTCCCCGCGCTCGCGCCCAACCAGGTCCTGGTGCACGTGCGTGCGGTATCGCTCAATCGCGGCGACCTCGAGATGCTCGCGCCGGATGCGGGCCGTCCCGGCCTGGTGGTCACGTCGGACGCCGCAGGTGACGTCGTCGCCGTCGGCAGCGACGTGAAGGACGTCCGCCCGGGCGATCGGGTGACGAGCCTCTATTTCAAGAACTGGACCGACGGGCCACCCAGCACCGACAAGATCAAGAGCGCGCATGGCGCATCGGTCGATGGCGTGCTGGGCGACTACATCGTGCTCGACGACACCGCCGTGGTCCCGGCACCGCGCGGGCTCAGCTACGAAGAAGCCGCCGCGCTGCCGACGGCCGGTCTCACCGCGTGGATGGCGGTCAACGGCCATCGCGCCGTCAAGCCCGGCGACGTGGTGCTGGTCCAGGGCACGGGCGGCGTATCGATGCTGGCGCTGCAGTTCGCCGTCGCGCTCGGCGCGAACGTGATCGCGACCAGCAGCTCGGACGAGAAGCTCACGCGTGTGAAAGCACTCGGCGCACGAGACGGCATCAACTACCGCAGCACACCGGAGTGGTCTAAACGCGTGCTGGAGCTCACGGGCGGGCACGGTGCCGACATCATCGTCGACGTCGGGGGCAAGGACTCGCTGCCCCAATCGGTCAAGAGTCTCGCCTATTGGGGGACGCTCTCCGTCGTCGGGGGGCTGTCGGGTTACGACGGCGACATTGCGGCGGCCGGGCTTCTGCTCAAGACGGCCCGCGCGCAAGGTATCTTCGTCGGCTCGCGTGCCGACTACCTGCGCATGAGCGCGTTCATCACTCAGCACAACCTGCATCCGGTGATCGACCGGGTGTTTGCGCTCGAGGACTACGAGGCGGCGCTTGCGTACATGGCCTCCAACGCGTTCGTCGGCAAGATCGTGCTGAAGCTCTGAGCCTGTATTTCTGACGGCCGAGGGGACGAGGAGCTCGGGCGGCTCTGCGGACTCAACCTGGCGGCGACACGTCCAGGATCAGAGCTAGGTGCTCACTGAGCATGCGATCAGGCGCGGGCTGCGCCACCTGTAGCTGCAAATCCCTATCGAGCCAGGATCTTGGGACGAAGCAGTAAACAACGTGATAGGGCTTGGAGACGTTGCGCTGCCAGTTGAGCGTGGGCCGGGACTCCTGGCCATGCGGCTCGGCGTGCACGTGATGGTATGCGCTCTCTAGGTTGCGTTCGCTTAGTGCTGCGAGGACTCGCGAGAAGTTGGCAGCTGTCCCCCTCGGGCGGTCCCAGGTGACATTGTGGTTGAAGTCGCCGGCCACGACGGTGTCGGCGCACCTTTCCAGGAACGGTCGGTAGCAGGTGATCGCCTGCAGCGTGGCATCACGCTGACCGGCAAGCTCGGAACGGTTCCGGTGATTCAGGGCCCACACGCCAAGCACCTGCATCGGTGTGGGGCCTGCGACGAGCGTGGGCAGGAAGAATTGATATCTCGGGTCGAACAGCGCATCGCGGCTGAGCGTGTACTGGCCGAACGTTGCAACGCCGAGGCCCTTTCGCTCGTTGTCGCCGATCCAGTCCCAGCGGGCAGGGTCGGCCACGAGGAACTCGAGGTCCGCTCGTGACACCTCCGGGAGAATAGCCACGTCCGGATGTAGCGCCGTGATGGCGCCCCACTTCGCTCTCAGAGACAGATTCACGTTCCAGCTGACGATTCTGGGCACTCGCGGACTCTTGCTGGGGTTAGAGGCGAAGGGCGATCTGAATCCATAGCGGCGCGCCGGTTGCGGCGCGCTCACCAATGCACGAATACTCTACGGCATGGATGCGGAGAGCTGGCTCGTGGGCGAAACCTGTCTATAGGGGGGGGGGCACGGGTGTGAGGAGTCAGAGAGGGGCTTGGGTCAGGGGGTCCGGTGATGCGTGAGCGATACTCGTTCGACGAAACGGACGGAAGCGGCCGGCTGTTTGTTATTCTGGTGATCGTTGCACTCGCGTTCCTCGCTGGGTGGCACCTGTCCAAGGACGAAGTCCCGGCAACGGTGCCAGAGTCGGAGGTTGTAGTTGCGCCGCCTGCGGCTCCAGAGAGAGTCCGGGAGGCGCCTGCGACCGCGCGGAGCTCTGAACCCCGCACA
>CAWHTA010000006.1:0-98112 GCA_963832145.1 uncultured Acidobacteriota bacterium | reverse complement strand
TCGAGGCGCGCTTGCGCGAGCTGATGCAGCTGACGGGGCCGATCGCGGCGGCGGGCGGCCTGGCGGTGGTCGGCGCTGGTCTCCTGCGCGGCCGCAGTGCGGGCGAGCTGGTCGAGACCGGCGTCAGCATGGCGGTGGCGGCGATCCCGGAGGGCCTGCCGCTCTTGGCGAGCGCGGCTCAGCTGTCGGCGGCCGAGCGCTTGTCGCAGCGCGGCGCGCTGGTCGCAACGCGCGCTGCATCGAGGCGCTCGGGCGCGTCGACGTGATCTGCCTCGACAAGACCGGCACGCTCGACCGAGGGCCGGCTCGAGCTGTGCCTGGTCAGCGACGCCGCGCGCGACGAGCCGCTCGAGGCGCTGGGCGCGCTACGTTCGGTGCTCGCCGCCGCGCTGCCGCGAGCGCCGACGGCAAGGCCGCGTACACCGATCCTGCCGACACGGCACTCAGCTCGGCTGCGCTGCGCGCCGGCGTCACGCGCAGCGACAGGGTCTCCGGCCTGCGCGCGCAGCGAGCACCCGTTCGAGGCCTCGCGCGGCTACCACGCGGTGCTCACGCGCACCGACGCCGGCATGCTGCTGAACGTCAAGGGTGCGCCCGATCGCGTGCTGCCCCGCTGCAGCGAGCGGCTCGTGGACGGCGTCGCCTGCCGCTCGGCGCCGAGAGCCGCGAGCACCTCGCGCAACGCGCATCCGAGCTTGCGGGCCAAGGTCTGCGCGTGCTCGCCGTGGCCGAGCGCGCGCTCGAGCCCGGCGCTAGTGCGCGCGAGCTTCCGCCCGGCGCCCAGGCGCTCGCAGCGCAGGGCGCTCTGCGGCGAAGGGCTGGTTCCTCGGCTTCTCGCGTTCCGCGATGCCCCGCGGCCCGAGGCCCGCGCCCATCGAGGGCCTGCGCGCGGCCGGCGTCGAGGTGATGATCACCGGCGATCACGCCAGCACCGCGCACAGCATGGCGCGCGACGTCGGCTTGTCGACGGCCCGAGCGCTCACGGCGCGCAGCTCGTCCGCAGCTCACCGACGCCCAGCTCGATGCGCGCATCGAGCGCATCGCCGTGCTCTCGCGCGCGGCACGCCGCGCACAAGGTGCGCGTGGTGCAGGCGTTCCAGCGCCTCGGGCCACGGTGGCGATGACCGGCGACGGCGCCAACGACGCGCCGGCCATCCGGCTCGCCGACGTCGGGCATCGCGCTGGGCCGCCGGGGCACGCCGGCCGCCCGCGCCGCGGCGGACCTCGTCATCACCGACGACCGCCTGGAGACGATCCTCGCGGCGCTGGTCGAGGGCCGGGCGATGTGGGCGTCGGTGCGCGACGCGCGTCTCGGATGCTCGTCGGCGGCAACCTCGGCGAGATCGCCTTCACCGTGCTCGGGGCCGGCCCACGCCGGCAGCCCGCCGCTGAACGCCCGCCAGCTGCTGCTGGTCAACCTGCTCACCGACCTGGCGCCCTCGCTGGCGATCGCGGTGCGCGAGCCGCCGGCCAGCGGCCGGCGGCTGCTGCGCGGAGGGCCCGAGCCGCTCCTGCGCTCGCGCTGAACCGCGAGATGGATCGCTGCGCGCTCATCACGGCCGCCGGCGCGAGCTGGCGTGGGGCCGGGCGGCTCACCGGTGGCAACGCGCGCCAGCACGGTCGCGCTGGTCGCGCTGGTCGGCAGCCAGCTCGGGCAGACCATGCTCTCGCCGGAGGCCGGGCCGACACGTGATGTTCACCGGGCTCGGCTCGGCCGCGGTGCTCGCGGGGATCGTCCAGACGCCGGGGCTGTCGCATCTGTTCGGTGCCGGCCGCTCGGGCCCATTGGCTGGTCGTTCGCCTTGACCAGCTCGGCCGCTGCGACCGCGACCTCGGCCGGGTCTCACCGCGCTCGAGTCGCGCATCGACGCGGCCGGATTCGAGTTGGAGGTCCCGCGGGCCGCCCTCTACCTCTTTCCGAAGATCCCCGCGTCCCTCGGAACGGATTCGCGCGCGGCCGCGGCGCTCCTCCTGGACACGGCGCGGGTCGCGACGGTGCCCGGGCTCGTCTTCGGTCCGGAAGGGGAAGGTCACCTGCGCTTCTCGTTCTCCGTGCCCGAGGAGACGATCGCCGCCGGCGTCGAAGCGCTGATCGAGGGTCGGCCGTGGGGTCAGGTCTCCACCTGACACTTTCTGGATAGTTTTCTTTACACCCTTTAACGACACTGCCACGCGCTCGCGACAATCTCTGTCGGAGCAGATGGCAAGACCGCTACGCCTTGAATTCCCTGGCGCGCTCTACCACGTGATCAGTCGTGGAAATGAGAGGTCACCGATCTTCCGGGACGATCACGACAGGTTGGACTTTCTCGACCTGCTCGCTTCGGTCGCCCTCAAGGAGACTCTCCAGCTTCACGCCTATTGTCTGGTCGGCAATCACTATCATCTGCTCCTGGAAACACCCGCCGGGCAGCTCTCTCGCGGGATGCACCACCTGAACGCCCGATACGCGCAGCGCTTCAACCGGCGGCACGAGCGGTGTGGACATCTCTTCGAGGGGCGTTTCAAGGCGATCATCGTCGAAAGACAGCTCCACCTTCTCGAGCTTCACCGATACATCGTTCTCAATCCCGTCCGCGCCGGATTGGTTGAGAGACCTGAAGACTGGAAATGGAGCAGCTATCGCGCTACCGCCGGACGCGTTCACGCTCCCCCGTGGCTCCAAACGCACTGGACCCTTTCACAGTTCGGTCGAGGTGCAGCAGAGGGACGCCGCGCCTTCGTCGAGTTCGTCGAAGGTGCAATCGAGCGGGCTCCCGCAACCGGGCCGGTTCGAAATCAGATCTTCATGGGCGGCGATGACTTTCTGACGAGGATGCAGCACCTTCTCGAGGAGAGAATCTGGGACCCCGAGATTGCAATCGCTCAGCAGACTCCGAATGCGCCCGAGCTGGGGGACATAGAACGGGCAGTGTCACAAGCGTGGGGACTCCCAGTTCCGGCGCTGCGATATAGGCGGGCTGGCCACCCGAAGCTGGCCGCAATCTACCTTGCGAGAAAACTAACCCACCTGCCACTGCGGGAGATCGCGGAGGCCTTCGGTGTCGGACGGGGAAGGGTGGGCAACGTTGTGGCCGAAATCGACGGAGGCAAGCACCCCGAGCTACAGGGGCGCCTGCCTGCACTCATCGCAGAAATTGGCCGGAGGAAAACTGTCAAGAAAACTGGTCAAAAGTGTCAGGTGGAGACCTGACCCCCTTACCGCCGATAGGCCTCGGGGCGGCGGTCTTCCAGCGCCGGGAACCGCGCCCGCAGCTTCTTCACGACGTCGGGGTCGACGTCGCCGAACACCACCTGCTCGCGATCGTCCGCCTCCACGAGCGTCTCGCCGAGCGGCGCGATCGCCGCCGAATCGCCGGCGTAATGCAGCCCGTTCCCGTCGCCGGCCCGGTTGACGCCCGCGACGTACGCCTGGTTCTCGATCGCCCGCGCGCGCAGGAGCGTCCGCCAGTGCTCGCGGCGCTGATCGGGCCAGTTCGCGATGACGAGGAAGAGATCCGTATCGGCGGCCGCCGTCCGGAACGGCTCGGGAAACCGCAGGTCGTAACAGACGAACGGCGTGACGCGCACGCCCTCGACCTCCGCGGTCACGACACGCTCGCCGGCCGCGTAAACGCGGTGCTCTCCGGCGTACGAAAACGGGTGGATTTTCGCGTACCGCACCACGTCGCCCGACGGCGACACGAGCATCGCCATGTTCCGCGGCGTGGGCTCGCCGGCTTCGGGGATGCTCGCGAGGACCCACAGGCCGAGCCGCGCGGCCTCTTCCCGCAGGAACGCCTCCGACGGTCCGCCGGGCGGCTGCGCGATGCGAGCGGCGTCCATCGAAAAACCGGTCGAGAACATCTCGGGGAGGATGGCGAGGGCGGCCCCGCCCTCCTTCGCCGCCGCGAGGTGCCGCGCCGCGCGCCGGTGGTTCTCGGCGACGTCCTCCCACGCGATGTCCATTTGAACGAGAGCTAAGCGCATTCGCCCCTCACCCTGCCCTCTCCCCGGAGGGGAGAGGGATAAGAGCCGACAGTCGCTCCACGGCCGCCTCGAGCGTGCGCCGCTCTTTGCAGAACGCGAAGCGGACATACCCGAGGCCCTGCGCGGGCTTGTCGTAGAACGCCGACGGTGGGATCGCCGCGACGCCGACCCTCTCGATCAGGTGCCGGCAGAACGCGACGTCATCATCGAAACCGAACGGGCGGAAGTCGGCGCATACGTAATACGTCCCCGCCGGAGGCCGCACCCCGAATCCGATCCTCGTGAGCTCCGCGACGAGGTAGTCCCTCCGCGCGCGGTATCCGGCGAGCAACCCTTCGTAGTACTCCGGTCCGGCCGCGAGCGCGCACGCCGCGCCGTGCTGAAGCGGGGTCGCCGTCGCGAACGTGATGAACTGGTGCGCGGCCCGGACCGCGGCCGAGAGCGCCGGCGACGCCATCGTCCAGCCGATCTTCCAGCCGGTCAGCGAGAACGTCTTGCCGAAGCTCGAGATCGTGATCGTGCGGTCGCGCATCCCCGGAAGCGCGGCCATCGGGATGTGCTTTCCCTCGTAAACCATGTGCTCGTAGACCTCGTCGGTGATGCAGACGAGGTCGCGCTCGACGCAGAGCCGCGCGATCCGCTCGAGCTCGTCGGCCGAAAACACCTTGCCGGTCGGGTTGTGCGGCGTGTTGACGAGGATCGCTCGCGTCCGCCCGTTGACGGCGCGCTCCACCGCGCCGAAGTCGAAGCCCCAGTCCGGCGCCTCGAGCCTCACGAACCGCGGGACCGCTCCTGCCATCATGACGCTCGCCTTGTACGAGTCGTAGTAGGGCTCGAACAGCACGACCTCGTCCTCGGGATCGCAGAGCGCCTGGATCGTGGCGAAGATCGCTTCGGTCGCGCCCGACGTGACCGTGATCTCGTCGCCCGCCCGGTATTCGAGGCCGTAGTCACGCCGGTACTTTGCCGCCAGCGCCTCGTGGATCTCGGGAATCCCGGTCATCCGCGCGTACTGCCCGCGCCCCGCGCGGATCGCGGCGACGGCCGCCTCCTTGACGAAATCGGGCCCGTCAAAGTCCGGAAACCCCTGGGCGAGGTTGATCGCACCGTGCTCGACCGCGAGCCGGGTCATCTCGGTGAAGATGGTCGTGCCGAAGCCCGCGAGCCGCCGGGCCGGGAGGGAGCGCATATAAGAGGATGATACGGCGCGCTTTGAGCGCCGCACCCTCGCTGCCCATACCGGCGTATTTACCGATGTCGCGCGAGTCGCATATCCTCCGCGGCACCGAGGACTTGATGCCCCCGAAAAAACTGCACTACCGCGTCGCGATCATCGGCTCCGGCCCTGCCGGATGGACCGCTGCCCTTTACGCATCCCGCGCCGACCTCGAGCCCATCGTGATCGAGGGCCCGCAGCCCGGCGGCCAGCTGACGATCACGAACGAGGTCGAGAACTACCCGGGCTTCGAGAAGGGCATCAACGGGCCGGACATGATGGAGGTCTTCAAGAAACAGGCGGAGCGCTTCGGCACCGAAGTCCTGCTCGACATCGTCACCGACGTCGCCTTCGACGCCCGCCCGTTCCGGCTGACGCTCGACTCCGGAGGCGTCCTGACCGCGGACTCCGTCATCATCGCCGCGGGCGCTTCCGCGAAGGCCCTCGGGATCCCCTCCGAGAAACAGCCGGGCGTGTCGGCGTGCGCCGTCTGCGACGGTGCCCTCCCGTCATATCGCGGCAAAGAGCTCGTCGTCGTGGGCGGCGGCGACACCGCGATGGAAGAGGCGACTTTCCTCACGAAGTTCGCGAGCAAGGTCACCATCGTGCACCGCCGCGAGGAGTTCCGGGCGTCGCGGATCATGCTCGACCGCGCCCGGGCGAACCCGAAGATCGCGTGGAAGCTGAACGAAGTCGTTCAGGAGATCCACGGGGAGGGCGGGATCGTCAGCGGCGTCACGCTGAAGAGCACGAAGAACGGCGAGCTTTCGAAGGTCCCGGCGGGCGGCGTCTTCATCGCGATCGGCCACCAGCCCAACACGTCGATCTTCCGGGGCAAGCTCGACATGAACGACGTCGGGTATCTCAAGATCCAGCACCCTTCGACCCGGACGTCGGTCGAAGGCGTCTTCGCCGCCGGCGACGTCGCCGATCCCACGTACCGACAGGCCGTTTCCGCGGCCGGGGAAGGCTGCAAAGCCGCGATGGACGCCGAGCGCTGGCTCGCGTCCAAGGGAATCCACTAACCCGTTCTTTCCCTCTCCCATCCGGGGAGAGGGCCGGGTGAGGGGCTCTACTGCTTCTCCCTCTCCCCTTTGGGGAGAGGGCAGGGTGAGGGGCTCTCGTCGCCACCGATTCCGGTTCTAATTCACCCGATGCCCGACCCCGACAAGCCCCCCTTCCTCCCGATCCTCGGCTACGTCCTGGGATTCATGGCCCTCCTCGCCCTCCTCGCGTTTCTCGTCGCACGGTTGTTGCGCGTTTTTTAATCAAAGATCCGACTTTGGTCGAATAGACGGCCCGATTTTTCCCCGGCAGAATGCCGATCGCGGACTCAGGTCAAACCAAAAACTGATGCGAATGAGCGATACCGGCGCACGCCCTCGCGCGCCATTTGTGGAGAGAAGGACCAGATGATTGCGGACTCTTTGATCGGAACTCGAAATCACGGTCGAACTACACGGGTCTCGGTTCTTCTCCTCTCCCTCGCCGCTCTCCTCTTCGCGAGCGTCGCGCCCGCGGCCGAAATCGTCGGCTCCGCGCGGCTGATCGCGGAGCGCGAAGGCCACACGGCGACCCTGCTCGGCAAGGGATCGGTGCTCGTCGTCGGCGGCCGCAGCTCCAGCGGACCGATCGCGGTCGCGGAAATCTACGATCCGACGACACGCACCTTCTCGGTGGCCGGCACGTCGCTCCAGGCGCGAGCGGATCACGCCGCGGTGCGCCTCGCCGACGGGCGCGTGCTGATCCTGGGCGGACGCGGCCGCGATCAGGCGCTCGCGTCGACCGAGATCTACGACTCGAAGACGAACACCTTCTCCGCCGGGCCTTCTCTGACGCACGCCCGCTTCGGCCATACCGCGACTCTTCTGGCCGACGGCCGGGTCGTGGTCATCGGCGGCGACGCGACCGGCTGCGCCGAGATCTACGAGCCTTCGACGGGCCTGTTCAAGGACCTCGAGCAGTGTCTCGCCGTTCCCCGGCGCCTGCACGCGGCAGCCGTCCTCCGCGACGGAAACATCCTCGTCGCGGGCGGTATCGACGCCAACGGCGCGCCGCTCGCTTCGGCCGAGATCCTGAACCTCGAGACCCTCTCCTTCTCGGACGCCCCCATCCCGATGCTCGCGGCCCGCTCGGGCCTGACCCTGCGCGTCCTTCCCGACGGCAAGGTGCAGGTGATCGGCGGCGACCGCGAAGCGACGATGGAGCTCTTCAACCCGGCCGGCCGTTACTTCTCGTCACTCGGCCACCTCGGCCAGGACCCGGCCGTATCTTCCGCCGCGCTGCGGAACGCCGGGCGCACGGCGCTGATCGGCTCGCCCGCCTCCTCGCGGCCCGCGCTCGCGCGGCTCTCGGCCGAAGGCGGGGACCTCGGAGCTGCCGGCGTCGACACGTTCGACCGGTCCGGCTTCACGGTCACCGAGCTCGCCGGCACGAACACGGCGGTCCTGATCGGCGGCCTCGCTTCCGGCTCCCTCCAGTCACGCGCCGTGCTCTTCGACGCGTCGTCGGCGACCGTCACGACGGACAAGAGCGACTATTCGCCCGGTCAGACGGTCGTCATCACCGGGACGGGGTGGCTTCCGGGCGAGACCGTCACCCTGAACATCCACCGCGATACGAACGACCCGCCGGATACGGTGCTCACCGCGGTCGCTGACGCGAACGGCAACATCTCGAACTCCGAATATGTCGTCCAGGAGTACGACCTAGGCCTGACGTTCCTCCTGACCGCGACCGGACAAACGTCGGGTTACACGGCGCAGACGACGTTCACGGACGGGGCCCTGAAGGTCAGGTCCGCGGCGTGGCCGGCCTCGGCGAGTCCCAGGACCTTCGGTGTCACAGTCCAGGAGTTCATCGGCTCGAACAACTGCTCGACAGGCGCGGGAAGCACATCCTCCGGTACCGCCGACACCAACGGTTTCAACACGGGAAATATCGGTAGCGGAGACTCGTGGAAGATCACCGCCAACCTCAACGCCGACTCGCCCAACACGACCTTCGTCTTCAGCAACTGGACTACAGGGGCTCCTCCGAACAACAACGTCACTTTCGCCGCCGGCTTCTCGGCGACGGACCGCATTACCTGCATCGTCGGCTTCCAGAGCGGCACCAAGGACCTCATCGGCAACTACGTCGGTACGGTCAACGTGACGTTCAACGCGACGCCGATCAACGCGGCCGTCGACGTCGCCGGCGCCACCAACGTCCTGTCCGTGACGATTGGCGCCAACCCGGCCGTGTCGGTCACGAAGGCCGAGCTTCCGAAGACCTTCGCCGTCGCTTCCGGAACGAGCGTCTCTTACTCCTACGTCTCTCCCGTTGCGAGCACGACGGCGACCAAACAGTACCGGTGGTCCTCGACGTCCGGCACCGGCAGCGCCTCCACCCAGACCGCGCAGAGCGGGGGACCGTTCGTGGCGAATGCGACCTCGACCGTCACGGCGGTCTACGTCGCCCAGCACCAGCAGACGTTTACCCACAGCGGTCTGGCCGCCGATGCGACAGGCACCGTGGTGACCGTGGACGGCTCGCCCAAGACGCTCGCCGACCTGCCTTTCAGCAAGTTCGTCGACGCCGGCGCGACAGTCAGCTACGTCTACGCCGACCCGGTCACGAGCAGCGTCGCCGGCAAGCGCTACGCGCTCACGACTCCCGCGGCCACTCCAGCCACCGGCTACACGGTCTCCGGCACCAACACCGTCACGGGCACCTACAAGGTGCAATGGGAAGTGACGTTCGCGCAGAGCGGCCTCTCGGCCGACGCGACGGGCACCGTGGTGACGGTCGACGGCTCGCCCAAGACGTTCGCGCAACTGTCATTCAGCAAGTTCGTGGACGCTGGCGCGACGGTCAGCTACGCCTACTCGGATCCGGTCACGAGCAGCGTCGCGGGTAAGCGTTACGTCCTGACGACGCCGGCCCCGTCTCCGGCCACCGGGTTCACGGTCTCGGCCGCGGTGACGGTTACGGGAACCTACAAGACGCAATACCAGCTCACGTTTAACCAGAGCGGCATCGGCGGCGATACGACCGCCACCGTGCTGACCATTTCGACTCCGATCAGCACAACGAAGACGGCAGCACAGTTGCCTTTCAGCGATTGGTTCGACGCCAGCAGCTCGGTGACCTACAGCTACAGCGACCCGGTCGCGAGCACGACGGCGGGCAAGCGCTACGCGCTGACGACCCCGGCTCCGACTCCCGCCTCCGGTTTCACCGTGTCCACCGCGGTGACGGTGACCGGAACCTACAAGACTCAGTACGAGCTCACTTTCAACCAGAGCGGCATTGGCGCCGATACCACCGCGACCGTGCTGACGATCACGACACCAATCAGCGCGACGAAGACCGCTGCCCAACTGCCCTATAGCGATTGGTTCGACGCGGCCGCCTCGGTCACCTACAGCTACAGCGACCCGGTCGCGAGCACGACGGCGGGCAAGCGCTACGCGTTGACGACCCCGGCGCCCTCGCCGGCGAGCCCGATCTCCGTGTCCGCGTGCCGCGACGATCACGGGCACGTACAAGGTGCAGTGGCAGGTGACGTTCGCGCAGAGCGGCCTGTCGGCGGACGCTCAGGGCACGGTGGTGGACGTGGACGGTTCGCCCAAGGCGTTCGCGGATCTCTCGTTCAGCAAGTACGTGGATGAGGGTGCGACGGTCAGCTACCTCTACACCAGCACGGTTCCGAGCAGCGTGTCGGGCAAGCAGTACGTGCTGACGACGCCGGCTCCGTCTCCGGCCACCGGGTTCACGGTCACCGCGGCGGTGACGGTGACGGGGACCTACAAGACCCAGTACCAGCTCACCCTGGCGATCACCGCGGGTGTTCCCAGCGGTCTGTCCAACATCTCCGGCGGATCCAGCGGGACCTTCTACGACGCGGGCACGGTGCTCAGCCTGGGCGCGACCACCCCGGTGGCCGACGGTCCGGGCAAGCAGTGGCGCTTCGACAACTGGACGGGTGACGTGGCTTCTCCGCCCAACAGCTCCAACCCGGTCTCGGTGACGATGAACCAGGCCCGCTCGATCACGGCCAACTACGTCACCCAGTACCTGCAGACGTTTACCCACAGCGGCCTGACCGGCGATGCGACGGGCACCGTCGTCACGGTCAACGCCTCGGCACAGAGCTTCGGCGCCCTGCCCTACAGCGTCTTCATCGACGAAGGCGCCTCGGTCACCTACAGCTACACCAGCCCGGTCACCAGCAGCGTCGCGGGCAAGCAGTACGTCCTGACCACCCCGGCACCCGCTCCGGCCTCCGGCTACACCGTCTCCGCGGCCAACACCGTTACGGGCACGTACAAGGTGCAGTGGCAGGTGACGTTCGCGCAGAGCGGCCTGTCGGCGGACGCTCAGGGCACGGTGGTGGACGTGGACGGTTCGCCCAAGGCGTTCGCGGATCTCTCGTTCAGCAAGTACGTGGATGAGGGTGCGACGGTCAGCTACCTCTACACCA
The DNA here is from genome assembly GCA_963832145.1 of uncultured Acidobacteriota bacterium. Taxonomy (GTDB): domain Bacteria; phylum Acidobacteriota; class Thermoanaerobaculia; order UBA5066; family Gp7-AA6; genus Gp7-AA6. Next base: position 87,460 of record CAWHTA010000006.1, on the reverse strand, counting down.
GCACGGTTCCGAGCAGCGTGTCGGGCAAGCAGTACGTGCTGACGACGCCGGCTCCGTCTCCGGCCACCGGGTTCACGGTCACCGCGGCGGTGACGGTGACGGGGACCTACAAGACCCAGTACCAGCTCACCCTGGCGATCACCGCGGGTGTTCCCAGCGGTCTGTCCAACATCTCCGGCGGATCCAGCGGGACCTTCTACGACGCGGGCACGGTGCTCAGCCTGGGCGCGACCACCCCGGTGGCCGACGGTCCGGGCAAGCAGTGGCGCTTCGACAACTGGACGGGTGACGTGGCTTCTCCGCCCAACAGCTCCAACCCGGTCTCGGTGACGATGAACCAGGCCCGCTCGATCACGGCCAACTACGTCACCCAGTACCTGCAGACGTTTACCCACAGCGGCCTGACCGGCGATGCGACGGGCACCGTCGTCACGGTCAACGCCTCGGCACAGAGCTTCGGCGCCCTGCCCTACAGCGTCTTCATCGACGAAGGCGCCTCGGTCACCTACAGCTACACCAGCCCGGTCACCAGCAGCGTCGCGGGCAAGCAGTACGTCCTGACCACCCCGGCACCCGCTCCGGCCTCCGGCTACACCGTCTCCGCGGCCAACACCGTTACGGGCACGTACAAGGTGCAGTGGCAGGTGACGTTCGCGCAGAGCGGCCTGTCGGCGGACGCTCAGGGCACGGTGGTGGACGTGGACGGTTCGCCCAAGGCGTTCGCGGATCTCTCGTTCAGCAAGTACGTGGATGAGGGTGCGACGGTCAGCTACCTCTACACCAGCACGGTTCCGAGCAGCGTGTCGGGCAAGCAGTACGTGCTGACGACGCCGGCTCCGTCTCCGGCCACCGGGTTCACGGTCACCGCGGCGGTGACGGTGACGGGGACCTACAAGACCCAGTACCAGCTCACCCTGGCGATCACCGCGGGTGTTCCCAGCGGTCTGTCCAACATCTCCGGCGGATCCAGCGGGACCTTCTACGACGCGGGCACGGTGCTCAGCCTGGGCGCGACCACCCCGGTGGCCGACGGTCCGGGCAAGCAGTGGCGCTTCGACAACTGGACGGGTGACGTGGCTTCTCCGCCCAACAGCTCCAACCCGGTCTCGGTGACGATGAACCAGGCCCGCTCGATCACGGCCAACTACGTCACCCAGTACCTGCAGACGTTTACCCACAGCGGCCTGACCGGCGATGCGACGGGCACCGTCGTCACGGTCAACGCCTCGGCACAGAGCTTCGGCGCCCTGCCCTACAGCGTCTTCATCGACGAAGGCGCCTCGGTCACCTACAGCTACACCAGCCCGGTCACCAGCAGCGTCGCGGGCAAGCAGTACGTCCTGACCACCCCGGCACCCGCTCCGGCCTCCGGCTACACCGTCTCCGCGGCCAACACCGTTACGGGCACGTACAAGGTGCAGTGGCAGGTGACGTTCGCGCAGAGCGGCCTGTCGGCGGACGCTCAGGGCACGGTGGTGGACGTGGACGGTTCGCCCAAGGCGTTCGCGGATCTCTCGTTCAGCAAGTACGTGGATGAGGGTGCGACGGTCAGCTACCTCTACACCAGCACGGTTCCGAGCAGCGTGTCGGGCAAGCAGTACGTGCTGACGACGCCGGCTCCGTCTCCGGCCACCGGGTTCACGGTCACCGCGGCGGTGACGGTGACGGGGACCTACAAGACCCAGTACCAGCTCACCCTGGCGATCACCGCGGGTGTTCCCAGCGGTCTGTCCAACATCTCCGGCGGATCCAGCGGGACCTTCTACGACGCGGGCACGGTGCTCAGCCTGGGCGCGACCACCCCGGTGGCCGACGGTCCGGGCAAGCAGTGGCGCTTCGACAACTGGACGGGTGACGTGGCTTCTCCGCCCAACAGCTCCAACCCGGTCTCGGTGACGATGAACCAGGCCCGCTCGATCACGGCCAACTACGTCACCCAGTACCTGCAGACGTTTACCCACAGCGGCCTGACCGGCGATGCGACGGGCACCGTCGTCACGGTCAACGCCTCGGCACAGAGCTTCGGCGCCCTGCCCTACAGCGTCTTCATCGACGAAGGCGCCTCGGTCACCTACAGCTACACCAGCCCGGTCACCAGCAGCGTCGCGGGCAAGCAGTACGTCCTGACCACCCCGGCACCCGCTCCGGCCTCCGGCTACACCGTCTCCGCGGCCAACACCGTTACGGGCACGTACAAGGTGCAGTGGCAGGTGACGTTCGCGCAGAGCGGCCTGTCGGCGGACGCTCAGGGCACGGTGGTGGACGTGGACGGTTCGCCCAAGGCGTTCGCGGATCTCTCGTTCAGCAAGTACGTGGATGAGGGTGCGACGGTCAGCTACCTCTACACCAGCACGGTTCCGAGCAGCGTGTCGGGCAAGCAGTACGTGCTGACGACGCCGGCTCCGTCTCCGGCCACCGGGTTCACGGTCACCGCGGCGGTGACGGTGACGGGGACCTACAAGACCCAGTACCAGCTCACCCTGGCGATCACCGCGGGTGTTCCCAGCGGTCTGTCCAACATCTCCGGCGGATCCAGCGGGACCTTCTACGACGCGGGCACGGTGCTCAGCCTGGGCGCGACCACCCCGGTGGCCGACGGTCCGGGCAAGCAGTGGCGCTTCGACAACTGGACGGGTGACGTGGCTTCTCCGCCCAACAGCTCCAACCCGGTCTCGGTGACGATGAACCAGGCCCGCTCGATCACGGCCAACTACGTCACCCAGTACCTGCAGACGTTTACCCACAGCGGCCTGACCGGCGATGCGACGGGCACCGTCGTCACGGTCAACGCCTCGGCACAGAGCTTCGGCGCCCTGCCCTACAGCGTCTTCATCGACGAAGGCGCCTCGGTCACCTACAGCTACACCAGCCCGGTCACCAGCAGCGTCGCGGGCAAGCAGTACGTCCTGACCACCCCGGCACCCGCTCCGGCCTCCGGCTACACCGTCTCCGCGGCCAACACCGTTACGGGCACGTACAAGGTGCAGTGGCAGGTGACGTTCGCGCAGAGCGGCCTGTCGGCGGACGCTCAGGGCACGGTGGTGGACGTGGACGGTTCGCCCAAGGCGTTCGCGGATCTCTCGTTCAGCAAGTACGTGGATGAGGGTGCGACGGTCAGCTACCTCTACACCAGCACGGTTCCGAGCAGCGTGTCGGGCAAGCAGTACGTGCTGACGACGCCGGCTCCGTCTCCGGCCACCGGGTTCACGGTCACCGCGGCGGTGACGGTGACGGGGACCTACAAGACCCAGTACCAGCTCACCCTGGCGATCACCGCGGGTGTTCCCAGCGGTCTGTCCAACATCTCCGGCGGATCCAGCGGGACCTTCTACGACGCGGGCACGGTGCTCAGCCTGGGCGCGACCACCCCGGTGGCCGACGGTCCGGGCAAGCAGTGGCGCTTCGACAACTGGACGGGTGACGTGGCTTCTCCGCCCAACAGCTCCAACCCGGTCTCGGTGACGATGAACCAGGCCCGCTCGATCACGGCCAACTACGTCACCCAGTACCTGCAGACGTTTACCCACAGCGGCCTGACCGGCGATGCGACGGGCACCGTCGTCACGGTCAACGCCTCGGCACAGAGCTTCGGCGCCCTGCCCTACAGCGTCTTCATCGACGAAGGCGCCTCGGTCACCTACAGCTACACCAGCCCGGTCACCAGCAGCGTCGCGGGCAAGCAGTACGTCCTGACCACCCCGGCACCCGCTCCGGCCTCCGGCTACACCGTCTCCGCGGCCAACACCGTTACGGGCACGTACAAGACCCAGTACCAACTCACCTTGGCGATCACCGCAGGAGTGCCCGGCGGCCTCGCCAACATCTCCGGCGGATCCAACGGCACCTTCTACGACGCGGGCACGGTGTTGACCCTCACGGCAACGACACCGGTCGCGGACGTAAGCAAGCAGTGGGGATTCGACAACTGGAGCGGTGATGCGACGGGCACGAACGTCAGCGTCGTGGTGACTATGAGCGCGGCCCGCTCGGTCACGTCCAACTATGCGTTTCCCACGGGAACGCTCGGAAACAACGGACCGGTCACCGAGGGCAGCCCGGCAACGGTCAGCTTCACGGGCCAGTCCCATCCGTACGCCGCGACCGTGGCGGACGGGTTCCGCTACGCTTTCAGCTGCACCAACGGCGCGATCTCGGCGACGTACGCCACCGGAAGCGCGACGGCGTCGACGACCTGCACCTACCCCGACGAAGGAAGTTACACGGTCAAGGGCCGAATCATCGACTCGAACGATGGCTACAGCGAATACACGACGACCGTGACCGTCAGCAATGCCAACCCGGTCATCACGAGCATCACGGGACCAATGGATCCCATTCAGAAAGGCGGATCGGCGTCGATCAGCGCGACGTTCACTGACGCCGGCGTCACGGATACCCACACCTGCTCCATCAATTGGGGCGACGGCGTCACGACGACTGGCACGGTCACGGAAGCCTCCGGCAGCGGCTCGTGCAACGGCGGATCGCACACCTACGCGGGCGTCGGGGTGTACACCGTCACGGTGACCGTGACGGACAACGACGGCGGATCGGACACGGATACCTACCCGGAATACATCGTCATCTTCGATCCGAACGGCGGCTTCGTGACGGGCGGCGGCTGGATCAACTCACCCGCGGGGGCCTATACCGCAGATCCCACCGCGGTCGGAAAGGCCAACTTCGGCTTCGTCGCGAAGTACAAGAAGGGCGCGGGGGCCGCGCTCGAGGGAGAGACCGAGTTCCAGTTCAAGGCGGGCGACCTGAACTTCCACAGCACCTCGTACGAGTGGATGGTCATCTCGGGAGCGAAGGCGCGCTACCGCGGCGTCGGCACGATCAACGGAGTTGGGAGCTACGAGTTCGAGCTCACCGCGTGGGACGGACAGGTCAGCGGCGGCGGCGGTGTGGACAGGTTCCGGATTCGGATCGGCAGCGTGTATGACAACCAGCTCTGGGTGCCGGACGGAGTCGATCCGACGACCGCGCTCGGAGGCGGCAGCATCGTGATCCACAAGCCCAAGTAACGAAGGGAACTCCCCGGCGCCGACCGTTTGGTCGGGCCGCCGGTCATTTTCGCGCCGCTCGAAAGAGCGGCGCTTTTTTTGGGGCGCTGCCATTCGGAGGAGGGCGGTCATCCTCTGTCATTCCGAGGAGCGAAGCGACGAGGAATCTGGGCCCAGATTCTTGCAGAGACCCCGCGGTCGAGCGGGACACAGATCCCTCGCTTCGCTCGGGATGACAAGGGAGAGTGGAAAGGCGCGGTGACTCCCGTCACACCGAAACGCGTGATGTACGACACCGACAAAAGTCGTAGACGCGCCTATCCTCTCTTTTATCGCTCCCATGCCCCTGGAAAAAACGTTCGACCTGGCCCTTCACCCAAGGGACCCGGCGGACAACAAGGAGATGTCATGGGAACGATTCGTTCGGCGGTAGCGACAGCGATCTTACTGTCGCTCTTGACCCACCCGGCGGCGGCGGCCAGCCTCGTCAACGTCATCGGGGCCGGCGCCAAGAACGACGAAAACAACGCCTCGATCACGGTGAGCGTTCCTTTCAGCGGCGTGGCCGCGGGGAACAGCATCATCGTGACGCTGCAGACGAGCGGCCTGGACGGCGAGCTCTCCTGCTCGGATGCGGTGAACGGAACTTATGACGCCGATGTGACCTCCGGCGAGGCGATCGACGGGCGGATCGCGATCGCGTCGAAGCACAACGTTCTCGCCCTCCAGTTCGGCGACCTGATCACGTGCACTTATCCGCTCTTCTTCGGCGCGTCGTCGATCGGCGCGTACGAGTTCTCAGGTCTCCAGCCGAACAACACGCTCGATCAGACGGCGCAAAACGCCTCCTCCGAAGCCGGCGCGGCTTCTTCCGGCCTCACGGCCGCGACGGCCCAGGCGGACGAGCTCGTTCTCGGGCTCGTGTGGGTACCGAACGGATTCCCGATTCAGACGTTCGTGCCGGCGGCCGGTTACACGCCGCTCTTCGCGACGGGCAATCAGGCTCCGATGTACCGGTTCGTGAGCTCGGTCGGGCAGTTCGAGGCGAACGGAACCGTTTCCGGCGACGGCGGCTGGAAAGCGCAGGTCGCCACCTATCGCGTCGCGGCCGACCTCTGCGCCGGCGTCACCTGCGATGACGGCAACCCCTGCACGGTCGACGCGTGCGCGCCCGCCACCGGGGCATGCGAGTCCGTGCCGGGCAACTTCCGCGACCGCTGCCGCCCTTCGGCGGGCGAGTGCGACGTCGCCGAAAGGTGCGACGGCGTCAACGCCGCGTGCCCCGCGGACGGCTTCGCGGAGATCGACACCCAGTGCGGCAACCCGGAGGAGCTCGGCGACTGTGACCATGCCGACACCTGCGACGGCGCCGGCTCGTGCCTGAGCAACCGCCCCGAAGACGGTACGGCCTGCGGCGGCGACCCGCCGACGGCGTGCACCAACCAGTTCACCTGCGAGGGCGGCCTCTGTCAGGACAACGGGTTGAAGCCGGTCGGCACCCTCTGCGGCGACGGCAATGCCGGAGCGTGCAACGGCGCCGACACGTGTAACGCCTCGGGCGTCTGCGAAACGAACGTGGCCGCGGACGGCGCGGCGTGCGGAGACACGGGAACCGCTTGCGTCAACCAGGATCGCTGCGAATCCGGCGTCTGTGCGGACAAGGGATTCGTCGCGGCGGGCGGGGAATGCGGTGACTCCTCGAGCGGACCGTGCGATCAGCCGGACTCCTGTGACGGCTCGGGAGTCTGTCAGTCCAATCCACTCGCCGTCGGCGCTTCCTGCAGCGACGGCGAGGAGTGCACGATCGCAGACGCGTGCGACAGCTCCGGCCAGTGCGTCGGCGAGGCGAACCCGGTTTGCTTCGTCTGCAACGAGAACTCCCCGCCGGTGGTTGCCACGGCGGTCGTGGCGCAGCCGGTTGGGCCGCAGCCGGTCGGCAGCGGCGGCGCCCAGGTGACTGTGGCCTTCGACGACGAGCTGACCCAGTCTCACACCTGCTCGATCGAGTGGGGCGACGGAACCCTCCCGGACGCGGGCACGGTGACCGAGCCGACGGCCTCCTCGGCGGGAAGCTGCACCGGTAACCATTTCTACACCGCTGTCGGCGTGTACGAGGTCGCCATAACGATGGCCGACGAGTGCGGTACCTCCGCGGGAACGAGTTATCAGTATTTCGTCGTCTACGACCCGAGCGCGGGATTCGTGACCGGCGGCGGTTGGATCGACTCCCCGGCGGGTGCCTACACCTTGAACCCGGCGCTCACGGGAAGAGCGAACTTCGGGTTCGTCGCCCGCTACGACAAGAAGGGAGCGGCCGAGGGCAAGACGCAGTTTCATCTCGCCGTGGCCGGATTCCGCTTCGACAGCACCTCGTACGACTGGTTCGTGCTCTCCGGCGCGAAAGCTCGCATCCGGGGATTGGGAACGGTCAACGGGGAGCCGAACTACGGCTTCGAGCTGACGGCGTGGGACGGCCAGGTTCCCGCCGGCGGAGGCACCGACCGTTTCCGGATCAAGATCTGGCTCGGTACCCCGGGCAACGTCGTGTACGACAACCTGCTCGGCCAGCCTGAGAACGCCGATCCGACACCGCTCGGCGGCGGGAGCATCGTCATCCACAAGAAATAGCCGGCCGAGATCTCCGGCTGTTGGGCGCCGCCCGCGTGGGCGGCGCTTCTTTTTTGGGGTCAGGTCTCCACCTGACACTTTCCGTAAAGCAATTCGTACAGAAGTCGACTGTCAGCCAATCCATCCGATGAGGGCCTGGTCTGAGGCGACCTATAGAACCGACAAGATTATTGGTCAGAATGTGTCAGGTGGAGACCTGACCCCATGAAGGCTTGGAGGGACCTTAAGGCGCTCCCGCGAGGGGTGTGGGTTCTCTTCGCGACGACGCTCGTCAACCGGGCGGGCACGATGGTGCTCCCCTTCCTGATCCTCTACCTGACGCGGGACCTCGGCTTTTCCGCGGCGCAGGCGGGCCTCGTGCTCGGCTGCTACGGCGCGGGCGCGCTCGTCTCTGCCGCGATCTCGGGCCGCCTCTCCGACGTGCTCGGACCGATGCGCGTCATCCGCGACTCGCTGTTCGCGACCGGCGCGATCCTCCTCGTCTTCCCGCTCGCGCGGACGTTTGCGTCGGTCGTGGCGATGACCGTCGCCCTCTCTCTCGCCTCCGAGGCCTTCCGGCCGGCGAGCATGGCGGTCGTGGCGGACCTCGTGAAGCACGGCCAGCGAAAGCCGGCTTTCGCGCTGACTCGCCTCGCGATCAACCTCGGCATGAGCGTCGGACCGGCGCTCGGCGGATATCTCGCAACGGTGTCTTTCAAGTTCCTCTTCCTCGTGAACGGCTCGACCGCGCTCGTCGCCGGGCTCGTGCTCCTGCTCGCCCTGCGGCACACCCCGATCCACCACGCGCGCGCCGGCGCGGCTGCGGACGGCCCCCCGTCGCTGCCGACCCGCCGGGCCTGGTCCGACTCCCGGTTGCTCTTCTTCCTGGGGGCGCTCTTCCTGATCGCGCTCGTCTTCTTCCAGCACCTCTCGTCAATGGCGCTGTACCTCGTTCGCGACCTGCACCTGACCGAGATCGACTACGGGCTCCTCTTCACGATCAACACGCTCCTGATCGTCGTGCTGGAGGTCCCCCTCAACTCGGCGACCGCGCACTGGTCACACCGGAAGACGATCGGTCTCGGGACGTTTCTGACCGCCGCGGGATTCGGCGCCCTCGCTTTCGCGTGGGACTTCTGGAGCGTCACCGCGACGGTGATCGTGTGGACTTTCGGGGAGATGTTCTTTTTCCCCGCGATGGCCGCCTACGCGACCGACATCGCGCCTGCTCCCCGCCGCGGCGAGTACATGGGCATGACCCAGATGGCGATGAGCCTCGCCTTCGCGATCGGACCGTGGGTCGGCACCGCGGTGCTCGACCGATTCGGCTCGATGACGCTGTGGCTCGGGGCGTTCGCGATAGGGCTCGTTGCGACAGTGATGATGCTTCGCCTCCCCGATGACGCGCCGTCGCATGCGCCAGCGCCCGTGACACCGTCAACGGCCGGAGGTCCCGGCTGAGCTTGCCTTGATCGCCTCTGGGTCCGGCGGACTCTGCAAGAGCAAATCGATTACTAAGAAAAAAAGGAGTAGGTAGTACGACCATCCAGCCCCGATAATCCATCCCCTCGGCGGAATCGATGCCGAAGCCCATGACACCCATTTCTTCCCTCGGCGCTTCTCCCAAAAAACTCAAAACTCTGTCGCGCGCCAACCTCGGTCTCGCTGCGCTCCTGATCGCGGCCACCGCGGTCTTCTCGCCGGCTGGGCGAGGGTCGGAGGCTCCCGGGTCGGCGCGCTTGAACGTCGCGCGACTGGGTCACGCGGCCGTACGGTTGGGAAACGGGAAAGTCCTGATCCTGGGCGGCGAGACTGGAAACGGTCTGACGTCGTACTCGGAGATCTACGACCCCGCTTCGGGGATCTTCACGCCGGCCGCGAGCTCTTTCGAGGCGCGCCGGGATCACACGGCGACGGTTCTCCCCGACGGCCGCGTCCTGGTCATCGGCGGACACGGAAGCGACGGAGCTCTTTCGACGACGGAGCTCTATGACCCTCGAACGGGAGCTTTTTCGCGCGGTCCCGTTTTGAGCCATGCCCGTTTCGGACACACGACGACCGTGCTGCCGGGCGGCGCGATCCTCGTCATCGGCGGCGACGAATCCGGGAGCGTCGAGCGGTTCGATCCGAACACCGGGCTCTTCAGCGAGCTCGCGCCTCGGCTGGCGGTTCCCCGCCAGTTCCACGCTGGGGTGCCGCTCCGCGACGGCTCGATTCTGGTGGCCGGTGGCACCGGGTTGAACGGAATGGTGCTCGATTCCGGCGAGATCCTCGACCTCGAAACTCTCTCCTTCTCGCCGACTCGCGGAGCCATGCACGCGGCCCGCTCCGGAATGACCGTGAACGTTCTACCGGACGGAAAGGTGCAGCTGATCGGCGGCGACGCCGATGCGACCATGGAGCTGTTCAACCCGGAAGGTCGGTACTTCTCATCGAAGGCGCGCGTTCTCCGCGAAGCGGACACGCTCTTCGACGTCCTGACGTCGCCCGGCCGCGCCGCCGTTATCGGGCATTCGCTCGGACTGCGGAGCGCGAAGTCGATCTCGGTCGAGGGTCTGAACGTCTCCACGGAAAAGCTTCTCGATCGGAAGGGCTACACCCTGACAGCGATGCCGGATCGCAACCAGGTCCTGCTGGTCGGGGGTTCGAGCTCCGCCGGCGAGCCGCAGCCCGTGGCCCTCCTCTTCCGCGGCTCCGCCGCGACAGTCACCACCGACAAGACCGACTACCAACCCGGGGACACCATCATCATCACGGGTACGGGCTGGCTGCCGGGGGAGACGGTCGACCTGAACCTCCACCGCGATAACGACAACCCACCCGACACCCAGTACACAGCGGTCGCGGACGCGAACGGCGAATTCCGAAACGACGAGATCGTCGTCCAGGAGAGCGACCTCGGGGTCACGTTCCTGCTCACCGCGACAGGGCGAACGTCCGGCGACACGGCGCAGACGACATTCACGGACGGGAACCTGGCGGCCGTAACACTCGACCCGACCACCGCCAGCGTCGCTCCGGGCGACAGCGCCGTCTACACCGTGACCGTGGACATGGCCGGGAACAACAACCCGTGCACGGTCACTCTGACCGTAGACCCGGACCCGGCACTTCCGGCCGGCGCCGTTGCCACATTCAGTCTGCCCAATCCCACGACGACGACAAACGTCGACTTCTCCCGAACGTTGACGATCACCACCTCGCTTTCCACGCCGCCCGGCACCTACCCGTTCGTCGTTCGAGCGACGGAAGGTCCGAATTGCAACAGCCCCAAGTCTTCCATCGCCAACGGCACCCTCATCGTCACCGGCATCACCACCGAGACGCCCACGCCGACGGAGACGGAGACGTGACCGAAACTCCGACGGAAACGGAGACCCCGACGGAGACTCCGACGGATCCGCCGACTAACACTCCGACCGAGACACCTACGGATACGCCGACCAACACCCCGACGGAAACTCCGACACCGACTCCGACGGATACGCCGACCAATACCCCGACCGACACGCCGACCAATACGCCTACGGATACGCCGACCGAAACGCCCACGAACACCCCGACGGAGACCCCGACACCAACTCCGACGGATACGCCGACCAACACTCCGACAGATACACCGACCGAAACGCCGACCAACACTCCGACGGATACGCCGACACCGACTCCGACGGATACGCCGACCAACACCCCGACCGACACGCCGACACCGACTCCGACGGATACGCCGACCAACACTCCGACGGACACGCCGACACCAACTCCGACGGATACCCCGACCAACACTCCGACGGACACGCCGACACCAACGCCGACGGATACGCCGACCACACACTCCGACGGACACGCCGACACCGACTCCGACGGATACGCCGACAAACACTCCGACGGACACGCCGACCAGACTCCGACAGACACTCCGACCAACACACCGACAGCGACACCGACTGAAACTCCGACGGACACGCCGACCAACACCCCGACGGATACGCCGACACCGACTCCGACGGATACGCCGACCAACACCCCGACGGACACGCCGACACCGACTCCGACGGATACGCCGACCAACACTCCGACGGACACGCCGACACCAACTCCGACGGATACGCCGACCAACACGCCGACGGACACGCCGACACCGACTCCGACGGATACCCCGACCAACACTCCGACGGACACGCCGACACCAACTCCGACGGATACGCCGACCAACACTCCGACGGACACGCCGACACCGACTCCGACGGATACGCCGACCAACACTCCGACGGACACGCCGACACCAACCCCGACGGACACGCCGACGAACACGCCGACGGACACGCCGACCAACACTCCGACGGACACGCCGACACCAACTCCGACGGATACGCCGACCAACACTCCGACGGACACGCCGACACCAACTCCGACGGATACGCCGACCAACACCCCGACGGACACGCCGACACCAACTCCGACGGATACCCCGACCAACACCCCGACGGACACGCCGACACCAACTCCGACGGATACGCCGACGGACACGCCGACACCAACCCCGACGGATACCCCGACCAACACTCCGACGGACACGCCGACACCAACTCCGACGGATACCCCGACCAACACCCCGACGGACACGCCGACACCAACTCCGACGGATACGCCGACACCAACCCCGACTCAGACACCGACGGACACACCGACGAACACGCCAACCAGCACGCCGACGAATACCCCCACGAACACGCCGACCCCAATCGTGGTTACGCCCTCGCCGACGGCCACGCCGACACCGGGGAGCGCGTCCGTCACCGGCGGAGGATGGATCACCTCGCCGCCCGGCGCCTACGTGCCCAACCCTTCGCTGACCGGAAAGGCGACCTTCGCACTGTCGGTCCGAAACAAGAACGGGACGCCGACCGGTAACGTGCAGTTCTTCTTGAAGGCGGCGGGGTTCCGGTTCGACAGCACCTCGATCGACTCGGTGGACGTCACCGGAAACCAGGCGTGCATCACCGGCACGGGCCAGGTCAACGGGAGCGGCAACTATGGGTTCGAGGTGACGGTACTGGACGGCGACTTGAACGGCGGTGGAGGCGCGGACCGGTTCCGGATCCGGATCTGGAACCTGGATGCGGCCGATGCGGTCGTGTACGACAACCAGCCGGGTGCGCCGGACTGCTCCACTCCCACGACCCCCCTGGGCGGCGGAAACCTAGTCATTCACCGGAAATAGCCGTTCTGGCTTTCCCTCTTCCCAGCGCGGGAGAGGTCGAAAGCGACGGCGAATCGACGGCGGAGATCACTCGGGCGCCGGGGCTTCCAAGCGGCTCCTACGACTGGCTCGTCACCTCTGCCGAACGGGGAGACCTCAGCTTCATTGCGGCCCCGGTCTCGTCCCGGCGGCGCGCGTCACTTGAACCCGTCCGCGACGTAGAGGTCGCCGAGCAGCCGCATGTAGGAGTAGGCGTAGGTGCGTCCGTCGCGGGCGACGATCGGCGGACCGATCGTGTTGACGCCGGTCATGTCGGCCGGCTGCAGCATGCGGACGAGCTCGGTGCGCCCGGTCTTCAGGTCGAAGCGCCGGATCGAAAGCGGGATGTCCGTCTCCGTCGTGATGAAGAGCGAGCGGCCGTCGGCGCTCCACTGCAGGACGGTCGCGCCCCTCGGCCAGCCGGGGACGGGCCGCGCCCCGTCGGACTCATCGACGGGCTGGAGCGAGAGAGTCCGATCCGGCAGCATGACCGCCAGCCAGCGGCCGTCGGGCGACGAGGCCCAGCACGATGCACCTTCCCCCCGGATCGGCTGCGGCGTACCGCCGTCGAGGTCCGCGACGTAGCAGCGCGTCACGCGGCCGCGGACGTGCGCGTTGAAGAAGATCCGCTTGCCGTCGGGCAGATAGCGCGCGAACTGGAAGCTGTCGAATCCGGTGAGAGGGAGCGTCCTCGGCTGGCCGACACCCGTCGGCAGGAGGACGAGCTCGGGGCGCTCGTTGCCCTTCGCGAGAGCCCACTCTCCGTCCGGCGAGAGGGCGAGGCCCTGACCGTCGCCGAGCCGAACGGCCTCGCCGCCGCTCGTCGGGCGCAGGTACACGGCGCCCTTCGCCCCGCCTCCGCCGCCGACCTCCGAGAGGAGTACGTGGCTCCCGTCGGCGGACAGGTCCGCGGCAATCGACTCGTCGAGCCACGACACGAGCCGCTCGGTCTTCCCACCGTCGGTTCCCCCGACGGTCAGGATCCGGACGTCCTCGCGGGCGAACAGCATCCGGCCCTCGCGGGAAACGTCGTAGATCGTCATCGCGCCGGCAAGGCGTGCGAGCAGGCGCTTCTTCCCGGTGCGCGAACCCGCGTAGATGTCCCGGTACGAGCCGCTCGCGTCCGGGACTCCGAAGATGAACTCGCGGCCGCCGGGCAGCCATGCGACGCCGCAGTTGCGAACCCACCCTTCGTGGAGCGTCGTCCGCTTCCCGGTGCGGTCGACGACGCCGATCCAGCCGGCTCCTCCCTGGAGTGTCTGCGGCTGCGTCTCTTCGACGGCGATGACCTCGCCGTCCGGCGACAGCCGCATGTCGTAAATGAATCGGGTCGTCTCGTAGATCACTTTCCCGATCGGGTATTCGATCCGCTCGCTCCCGCTGCCGCCGCCGACGTTGACGGCGAGAGTCTCTCCGTCGGGAGCCCACGACGCGTTCCGCACGCCGTCGAGGATCGGACGGGGAGCTCCCCCGGAGATCGGAACGCGCGCCAGCCGCCCGAGGAAGCCCGCCCCCGAAGGCTCGAGAACGATCGCCATCTCCCCTCGTTCCGAGATCGAGCTGACGTATGCCGGCGGAAGCCCGAGCGCGCGGGACTCGGCGCTGCCGGGAAACGTCGAGAAGAGGCGGAACGGCTGACCCTCCCAGGCGGCGCCGTAAACGATCGTCTGTCCGTCCGGCGCGAAGCGTCCGGTGTAGAGACTGCCGGCGCGGTACGTGATCCGCTGAAACGTCGGAAGGGAAGGAGCCCGCGCGGCTCGGCCGGCGATGTAGGCGGCCGTCGCGGCGGCGAGCACGACGAGAGTCGCGGCCGGAAGGACGTACCTCCAGATGCGGGCGCGCCGGTGCGGGACCGCCGGAAGCGCGGGGACGCTCGTCTCCGACAAGGACTCGAGGTCGAACGCGAGGTCGCGCGCGGACTGGAACCGCATCGCGGGGTTCTTCTCCAGGGCGTGGCGAACGATTCGATCGACGCCGGGCGGGACGTTGCGGCCGGTCCCCGCGAGCTCGGGCGGCTCCTCCTTCAGGATCGCGTTCATCGTCTCGACCGACGAGTCGCCGCGGAACGCGCGGCGGCCCGAGAACATCTCGAAGAGGATCGCGCCGAGGCTGAAAAGGTCGGAGCGGTGGTCGATCGTTCCGCCGCGCACCTGCTCGGGAGACATGTAGCCGGCGGTTCCCATCACGACGCCCGGCTCCGTGCCCGGGCTCGTCGTCAGGCCCGACTGCCCTGCATCGGGACTCTCGGGCTGCGTCAGTTTCGCGAGACCGAAGTCGAGGATCTTGACGCGGCCGTCGGACGTGACGAACACGTTCTCGGGCTTCAGATCGCGATGGACGATGCCCTTTTCGTGCGCGGCCGCGAGACCGCTCGCGATCCCACGCGCGTACTCGATCGCGCGCCGGAGCGGGAGAGCTCCGTCACTGAGCAGGCCGCGGAGCGTGTCGCCTTCGAGGAGCTCCGACACGACGTAGGGGGCGCCGTCGTGCGTGCCGACGTCGTAGATCGCGAGGATGTTCGGGTGGTTCAGCCGCCCCGTGGCCTCCGCCTCGAGCTCGAAGCGACGCAGCCGGTCCGGGTCCGCCGAGAAGGACGCGGGAAGCACCTTGACCGCGACCTCGCGCTTCAGCCGGGTGTCGTGCGCCCGGTAGACCTCGCCCATCCCTCCGGCGCCGAGCGGGCCGAGGATTTCGTAAGGCCCGAGCCGGGTTCCCGCCGAAATCGTCACGGTGTCGGCGAAGGATATCCTTCCGGAAAACGAAGGAGCGACAAGTGAGAAGACTGCTCGCGGCGCTGCTGTTCCTTCTCCCTTTCCCTTCCGTGGAAGTGCGGGGCCAGGGCGCGCAACCGGCGCCGGGCGACCTCGCCGCCGCGCGCGCCGTCTTCGAGAAGAACCTCGACGCGATCCGGCGGCGCGACAAGTCCGCCTACCTCTCGACCTACTGGAAGTCGGAGAAGCTCGCGCGGACGGGCGCGGACGGGATCGCGCTCGGCTACGCCGCACACGAGAAGTCGGCGGGCGAGAACTGGCCCGACACGTTCGACGCGAGCGACCTCGATCTCGTCTCGGTGAAGCCCGGCGTCGTTTACGGGACGTATCGCTACCGCGTGCGTTACGGCGCGGACGAGCAGACCGGCATTTCGGAACGGCTCTTCCTCGACACGCCCGAGGGTTGGAAGATCGCGATGACGAGCGCCTTCCCGGCAGCACCTGGAACGCCGCCTCCACCCCGCGCGCTCGTCGGCGCGACGCTCGTGGACGGCACCGGCTCGCCGCCTGTTCCGAACGCCACGGTCGTGCTGCGCGGCGGAAAGATCGAGTGCGCCGGACGTTGCCCGGTACCCGCGGGCGTCACCGTCGTCGACGCGCGGGGTCTCTGGATCACGCCGGGCCTCGTGGACGCCCACGTGCACTTCGGCCAGAGCGGGTGGGCCGACGCGCGGCCGGACGCGCTCGACGTCCGCGACCGCTATCCGTACGAGAACGTGGTCGCGGACCTCGCCGCCCACCCGGAGCGCTTCTTCCGGTCGCAGCTCTGCGCCGGAGTCACCGCCGCTTTCGACGTCGGCGGATACCCGTGGTCGATTTCCGGGGTGCGGCGAAGCGAGGACTCTCGCGCGCCGCGCGTCGCCGCCGCGGGTCCGCTGCTCGCGACGATCGACTTCTGGGTCAACGTCCCCGCCGAGAGGCAGTTCATCCACCTGAAGGACGTCGACGCGGCGCGGTCCGGTGTCCGGTACCTGGCGTCGCTCGGTTCCGATGCGGTCAAGGTCTGGTACATCGTGACGCCGGGTCAGTCGGTCGCGGCCTCGGAGCCGCAGGTGCTCGCTGTCGGCGAGGAGGCTCGCCGGGCGAAGCTGCCTCTCATCGTCCACGCGACCGGGCTCGCGGAGGCGAAGGTCGCGGTCCGGGCCGGAGCGAAGCTCCTCGTACACAGCGTGAGCGAACAGCCGGTGGACGAGGAGTTTCTCGCGCTCGCGAAAAAGAACGGGACGGTCTACTGCCCCACGCTCACTGTCGTTTCGGGCTACCTCCGGATGTTCGAATCGGTCGTCTCCCGGAAGCCGCCGGTCGTCGACGATCCGAACGGTTGCGTGGATGCGCGGACGGAGACCCGCTTGGCGGAGACCGCGGCGCTTCCCGTGCCCCAGGGTCTCGCGGAGCGCGCCGCCGACCGGGCGCGCCGGAGCGCCGACGAAGATCGGATCGCACGTGAGAACCTCAAGCGCGTCGCGGCGGCCGGCATCCCGATCGCGATGGGGACGGACGCCGGCAACCCCCTCACCCTGCACGGCCCGTCCGTGTATGCCGAGATGGAGGCGATGCAGGCCGCCGGCCTGACGCCGACGCAGGTCCTGATCGCCGCGACGCGCGGCGGCGCCCGCGCCATGGGCCTGGAAAAGGAGATCGGCACCGTCGAGAAGGGAAAGTCCGCGGACCTGCTCGTCGTCGCCGGCGACCCGACCGCCGACGCCGCGAACCTGCGGAAGGTGCGCTACGTGGTGAGGGGCGGCGTCGTGCGGTCGATCGAGGAGCTGCGCGCGACGGTGGCCGCAGCGAAATAGTTCGGGGTCAAATAGTTCGGGGTCAGGCGTGAATCTCTGCGTGGAGGGTCAGGGCTGAATCTCTGCACGCGCGGACGCCCGGAATTCAGGCCTGACCCTAGTTTTTCAACCCTGCGGTCCAGTTCAACACGACGTTGATCGGCGACGCGCCTGCCTCGGCGAGGAGCGCGGACACCAGGAATCGCTTTCCGTCGGGGCTCGGCACGTAGTACCTCCAGTACGCCGGTACCGAAGGCGGGAAGTTCGCTTTGAAGAGAGGGACGGGCGGCATGGGCTCAAAGCCTTGATCGACTCGCAACCCGACGCTCATGAACGTCTGGTCGGGCGCGACGTAGAAGAGCTCCTTCCCGTCGGCTCTCCACGCCGGCTGCATTCCTCCGCTGGTCGAAAGCTGCCACTGGCCCCTCTGCTTCGGAAACTCGGTCACGTAGGTTTCGAAGCGGCCGGACTCGTCCGACGAGTACGCAATCCAGCGACTGTCCGGTGAGATCACGCCCTGGATCTCCGTGAACCGCGAATCGAGGAACGGAAACGGCTTGCCCCCGCCCAGCGGGGCCACCCAGAGGTCCCAGGCGCCCTTGCCGCCGAACGTGTGGTACACGACGAACCGGCCGTCGCGTGACCAGTCGCTGGGAAACTTGTCCGCTGCAGAGACGACGACGAGCCGTTCCTCCCCCGCGCCGCCGGCCGGCTTTTCGTAGAGGTCGAGCTGCCCTCGCGCCGCGGAGGCGTAGAGAATCCGCGTGCCGTCCGGCGACCACTTCGGGGCGCGGTCGTTCATCGGGTCGAACGTGAAGCGCGACCAGGCTGCGCGCACGGTATCGACGAGCCAGATGTCCGTGTCGGTCTTCGAGCCTTCGCGCATCGAGACGGCGACTCGTTTCTGGTCGGGCGAGACGTCGGGCGTGCTGTAGTCGCCGGGGGCGCCCACGGTGCCGATCCTCTGGCCGGTTCGGTCGAGCCAGACAAGCTCGCGGCCGCGCAGGTGCGCCGACGAGTACGCGAGCAGCCCGGTCGCCGAAACGGAGATGGGGGCATAACCGGGTGGAGCTCCGGAGGGAATCGATTCAGCGACCCGCTGCGGCCGGCCCCGAATGGTCGCGGTCTTCTCATCGAACGGATACGCGACCAGCATCCCCTGCTGCACCGTGAGCAGGTAACCGGGAGGCGAGTAGACGCCGAGACCCTCGGACTTGAGAACCAGTCGAGCGTCGAGAGAACCGAGCGACGCGACGTAGATTCCCTGGTGCTCCCGACGGGTCCCCCGCGACCAGAAGAGAAACCTCCGCCCGTCCGGGAGGAGGGTCGGGTGACGATGGGAGGCTTGCCCGCGCGAGGCATCGAGTTTCGTGGCGGGCTCCGGGTCTCCTCCGCTGTCGGGGACTCGGAGAAGCGGCGTGGCGGCGGTGTCCGAGAAGACGATGACTCCATCCGGACTCCACGCGCCACCACGACCTCCCGCCGAGTCGCAGAGCTTCTGCGGAGCACCGCCGGACGCCTCCACTCTCTTCAAGCTCGTCGGCGTGAAGAAGCCGATGGACCGGGAATCGGGTGACCAGAAAGGATGGGCGGCGTCCTCGGTGCCGGCGAGCGCGACAGCCGTCAGGTTGTCGAGGGGTCTGACCCAGAGCAGCGCCCTCGTCCCGGGAGCGGCCGCCACGAAGGCCAGCGACCGTCCGTCCGGGGACAGGGAGAACTGAGTCGAGGCGAATTCTCCGGGAGGGGTGAAGATCGTCTTCTCGGGAGGGAGGACGGACAAGCGAAGCACGCGCGGCGTTTCCAAGGGCCGGCGCCAGTCGCGAACGAGAAGCGCGATCAATCCCGCTGTCGCGAGGGTCGCCAGGATCCACGGAAGGACGCGCACCCCTCGGGATCGCGGCGTGGCGATGACCGGTGCCGCGACGGCGGCGGATCCGCCTTCCTGGATCCACCGGAGTTGCACCGCGACGTCGTGAGCGGTCTGCCACCGGTCGTCGGGTTCCTTCGCGAGGCACGTTCGGATCACGCGGTCGAACACCGGCGGCGCCGCCCGCGTGACGCTCGAAACCGGCGATGGATCGGTCGTCATGATCGACGAGATGAGCGACGCCTGGCTCCGTCCCGAGAACGCCTTCTTTCCCGTCGCCATCTCGTAAAGCACGGCGCCGAAGGCGAAGATGTCGGTGCGCGCGTCGGCTTCCCGCCCCTCGAGCTGTTCGGGGGCCATGTATTGGAAGGTGCCGAGGATGGTGCCCTCGGCGGTCAGGTCCTTTCCGGTCTGGGTGGGCAGCGTCGTGAGCGAGGCGCCGGATCGCGCGCCCGGCGCGATCGCCTTGGCCAGTCCGAAGTCGAGGAGCTTCAGCCCCGACTTCGTCAGCATCACGTTCCCGGGTTTGAGATCCCGGTGGACGATCCCCTGCCGGTGGGCCTTGTCGAGCGCGTCCGCGATCTCGCAGCCGAAGCGAAGGACCTGGTCGAAAGCGAGCGGCCCCTTCACGAGCCGGTCGGAGAGCGTTTCTCCCTCGAGGTACTCCATGACGAGAAACTCGACGCCGTCCTGGTTGCCGACGTCGTAGAGGGCACAGATATGGGGGTGGGAAAGCGAGGAGATGGTCTTCGCTTCCCGCTCGAACCGTTGACGACTCTCGGCGCTTGCGGAGAGGTGCGCCGGCAGGACCTTTATGGCGACAGTTCGATCGAGGCGGGTGTCGCGGGCCTTGTACACCTCGCCCATGCCGCCCGCGCCGATCGCCGCGACGATCTCGTAGGGACCGAGCCGCGAGCCTGCGGAAATGGCCATGGAAACGGCCGAATTGTAGTTGGGATTGATAGCGGGGTCTGACCTGAATTCAGGCCTGACCTGAATTCCGGCCTGACCTGAATTCAGGCCTGACCCTAGCCCTTGATGCGCTTCGTCAGGGCGGGGACTCGGCCGACCATGCGCGCGTACATCGCGAGCTGGCCGCGGTGGTACTCCTCGTGCGAGATGCCGTGGTTCATCCACGCGAGCCGGGTGCCCTTCAATCCGTCGAAGCGGTTGATGAGCTGGAGCAGGTGGAGCTCGCCGGCCGCCCGGATCCGCTTCTCTCCGTCGCTGTGAGTCTGCCGCAGCGCCGCCAGGAGCTGACGCTTCGAGCGCATGCCCGAGATCCCGCGGGCGTACTCGATCAAGAGGCCTTCGTACGACTTGCGCCGGAAGTCGCCGTCCGGCCGGGACAGCTCTCCGGACATGAGGAGGCCCGACTCGATGATGTGCTGCAGGAGCTCGATGACGGAGCGGCTCTTTTCCGACGCGCGGTGCCCGAAGTCCTTCTCCGGCAGCGCGCGCACCTCTTCCATCACCCCGCTTCGCGTGTAGGCCCAGGCTTCCAGAACTTCATCCAGAATCGTGTGCAGAGCCATCTGATCTTTCTGCCCTCCGTGCCGTCGCCGAAGGAGCGTTTTTCGGTTCGTCCGGTCGGAGAATGATAACCGGACCGCCCGGCGGGGTCATTTTCCCCGGCCCAGACCCCAGTTCAGGACGACGGTGACGGGGGACGACTCGATATCGACAGGCACGGCGGCCAGGATGCGGCCGTCGGGAGCGACGTCGAACTCCTCGCGTCGGAGCTCGAACAGCGGCTTCGGATCGGCGGTTTCCAGTCTCGATCCGAGGGCTCGAAGCTCGACGACCATGAGCTTGTGGTCGGCGGAAATGTAGAAAAGCTCGGTACCGCCCGCGTTGAAGCGGGGCGCCGTTCCGCCCGCCGTCGAAACCTGCCGCTTGAAACCGGAAGGAGGGAACGACTGTACGTAGACCTCCGACTTTCCGGTCTCGTCGGACAGATGAGCGATCCAACGACCGTTGGGCGACAGATGCGCGTCGCCTTCGTTGAACGGGGTCCGCAGGAACTCGACGGGCTTTCCGACCCGACCGACGGGAAGAGTCCAGAGGTCGTACTTCGTGCGGGGGGCGAACTCATTGTAAAGAACGAAGCCGCCGTCGTTCGACCAGTCGGTCGACCACTTGTCCAATCCGCTCTTCAGCACGGTCGCGGTCGCCCCGGCGCCGCTGGCCGCGACCGAGTAGAGGTTGTAGAAGCCCTCGCGATCCGAAGTGAAGATCACTTTTTCGCCGTCGGGCGACCAGAGGGCGCTGAAGTCGTCGGTGGGGTCGGAGGTGAGCCGCGTCTTCGTCCCTCGCGCGACGTCGACCGCCCAGACGTCCTTCGTTCCTCTTTCGGGGTCGACGATCGCGGTTGCGACCTGCCTCCCATCCGGCGAGATCGAAAGGTCGAAGTAGTCGGCGGGGGAACCGACGGTTCCGAGCGCCTTTCCTTCGCGATCGAGCCAGGTGAGCAGCTCCTGCGGCGGGTCGCCCGCTACGTAGGCGACGACCGAGCCGTCGGACGACGAGGAGAGCATGCCGTTGTTGTCGGCGAAATCCATCCGCATCTTCGGTACGAGAGGAACCGCTTCGCCTTCGACCTTCGAGCTCTTCCGGTCGAACTTCTGGGCGAGCAACGTTCCCTCTCTCACGAAGAGAAGCTGCGCGGGCGGCAGGAAGAGCCCGCCCGAGTCCGCCCGGACGACGACCGGAGCGTCGGTCGAGTCGAGCGAGCCGAGACGAATCGCCGTCTTGTCTCGCGTCACGCTCCGCGCGGCGTACAGGAAGCGTTTGCCGTCGGGAAGAAGCTGGGGCCAGCCGTGAAAGACCTCCTGGCGTTCCGGGTCGAGCTTCGTGACGGGGGTGGGAGAACCTCCCGAGGACGGAACCCGGTACAGAGCCTCCCCGAACTCCGGAGAAAACACGATCGTCCCGTCCGGCGCCCAGGCGCCGCCGCCGGTTCCGTTTCCGTCGCAGATCGTCTGCGGAGTGCCTCCCGCGGACGGCAGGCGCTTCAGCTTCCCGTCCGCGAAGAAAGCGATCGTGCGGCCGTCCGGGGACCAGAAGAGGCCTCGCGCGCCCCTCGTCCCTTCGAGCGTCCGCGTCTCCGGGGAGTCGAGAGCGCGAAGCGAGATCGAACCGCGGCCGCGCGCGGACTCGGACACGAATGCGAGCTGTCGGCCGTCGGGCGAGACGGCCAGGTATCGGACGTCCTCGTTGCGGGGAACCGCGACGCCGAACCGGACCGGCGCCGGAGGCGTCGAGCGTCTCGCGACAAGAGCCAACCCGAGCCCGCCCGCGAGACCGGCCGCGAGGCCGACGGCCGCCCAGATCAGACGCTCTTTCTTCTTCCGCTGGGCGACCACGGGTGCCGCCACGCCGGCCGCGGAGCCGCCCTCCTGGATCCACTTGAGCTGCACGCCCACGTCGTGCGCGGTCTGCCAGCGGTCGTCGGGATCCTTGGAGAGACACGTCTTCACGACGCGGTCGAACGCGGGCGGCGTCATGGGAGCCACCGTTGAGATCGGCGGCGGCTCGCTCCCCATGATCGAGGAGATGAGCGAAGCCTGGCTCCCTCCCGCGAAAGCCTTGCGGCCCGTCGCCATTTCGTAGAGCACGGCGCCGAACGCGAAGATGTCCGTGCGCGCGTCCGCTTCCTTGCCCTCGAGCTGCTCCGGCGCCATGTACTGGAACGTCCCGAGGATGGTCCCCTCCTGCGTGAGGTTCGAGCCCATCTGCGTCGGCAGCGCCGTGAGCGAGGCGCCCGACCCCGCGCCCGGCACCGCCACCGCCTTGGCGAGGCCGAAGTCGAGGAGCTTCACCCCGGACCTCGTCAGCATCACGTTGCCCGGCTTGAGGTCCCGGTGCACGATCCCGGAGCGGTGCGCCTTGTCGAGCGCGTCCGCGATCTCGGTGCCAAAGCGCAGCACCTGCTCGAGCGGGAGCGCGCCCTTCAGGAGGCGGTCCGACAAGGTCTCGCCCTCCAGGTACTCCATGACGAGGTACTCGGTCTCGCCCTCGCGGCCCACGTCGTAGAGCGCGCAGATGTGCGAGTGCGAAAGCTGCGAGATCGTCTTCGCCTCGCGCTCGAAACGCTGGCGGGACTCGGGCGACGCCGCCAGGTGGGACGGCAGGACCTTCACCGCCACCGTCCGCTCGAGACGCGTGTCCCGCGCGCGGTAGACCTCCCCCATCCCGCCGGCGCCGATCGACGCGCCCAGCTCGTAAGGGCCCAGACGGGTACCGGGTTCGAAGCTCAAGCGTTCACCTTCCCTTTCGTTTCTCGGAGGTCGCGACGATCGCGTATGGTCCCACACCGCTCCCGCGGCAGTGCGCCATCACTTCTTCCGGAGCATTCCGGTCCAGTTGAGCGCGACGACGACGGTATCGGGGTCGCTCTCCGCGGCCCGGCGGATCACGAGGAAGCGTTCGCCGTCCGGATAGACGTCGTACTTGCGCCGGAACGGCAGGATCGTGTCGTTCAGGCGGATCTCGAACAGTGGCTGCGGAGCGCCCGTTTCGAGCCGGGAGTTGCCCTCGGTGACCGCAACCGACATCAGCATCCCATCTCGCGACACGAAGAAGAGCTCTTTGCCGTCGCGCCGCCACACCGGCATTCCGCCGCCGCTCGAGGAGACCCGCTGGCCGGGTCCGCTCGGGAACCGGCGCACGTAGACCTCCGTCTGCCCCGACTCGTCGGACTGATACGTGAGCCAGCGGGAGTCGGGTGAGAACGTCACAAATGTCTCGTCGAACTCGGCCGTCGCGTTCATCGAAGCCGTACGCGACTCGCCGGTCAATGGGACCCACGCGAGATCGTTGAAGCCGCCGGTTTCCGAAGAGGAGAAGACGAGGAAGCGTCCGTCCGGTGAAATCTCCGGATAGGTCTTGTCGTATTTCGACTGGAACACGACGCGCTCGGGTCCGCCGCTCGCCGCCCGCTCCGAGAAATCGTAGAAGCCGGCGTGCTCCGTGATGTAGTTGATGCGGTCTCCGTCCGGAAACCAGGAGGGAGAGAACTCGTCCGTCCGGTCGGACGTGAAACGCGAGCTCACTCCCGTGACTGCGTCGACGATCCAGAGGTCCAGGTTCTGTCCCTGCGTCGGATCGCGCTTCGTGACGGCCGCGCGGCGTCCGTCGGGAGAGAGCACGACCTCCTCGTAATCGCCGACATCACCGAGGTTCGCGAGCTCGCGCCCCTTCCGGTCGACCGAAACGAGCCTCTTCTGGTGATTCCAGAGCCCATAGAGAAGAGTCCCGTTGGACGACGCCGACGCGAGAACGCTCGTCTCCGGAGTGAAAAAGCGGATCCGCTCGACGACCGGATGAGACTCCCCCTCGATCCGGAGCTTGTCGAGGTCGAGCTTCTGCGCGAGGAGCGTGCTCTCCCGCGCGAAAAGGAGATAGCCGGGATCCGCGTAGATCGCGCCCGAGTCGGTACGAAAGAGCGGACGGGTCTCGGTCGAGCCGAGCGCCGCGAGGGCGATAACGGATTTTTCCGGATCGAGGTTGCGCGCGATCAGCACGAAGTGGCGGCCGTCGGGGAGAAACACGGGCCAGAGATGGGCGGAGTCGCCGCGCGACGCGACGATCGCTGTTGCCGCCACCGGCTCTCCGCCGGCGGCAGAGACGGCCAGGATTCCGGTGCCGAACGCCGAGCTGAAGAGGATTGTCCCGTCGGGCCCCCACGTTCCGCCGAATCCCAGGCCGGACCGGCAGATCGTCTGCGGAGTTCCGCCATCGGCCTCGACCCTCCGGAGCCGCTGGCCCGAGAAGAAGCCGATCGACCGTCCGTCCGGCGACCAGAATGGATAGCGAGCATTCTCGGTGCCGGGGAACGCGCGCAGGGCGAGACCGTCCAGCGAACGGCTCCACAGCGTCGCCTTGCCGCTCGGATCGTTGGCGATGAATGCGATACGTCGGCCGTCGGGAGAGAGCGCCGCAGAGGGTCCGAGCTGCTGCCCCGACGGCGCCGAGAGCGTGAAGCGGACGACGTCCGCGGACGCCGGAGAGCGACGGAGCATCGGGCTCAAGACCGCGGCGAGAATCGCGACGGCCGCCACGCCCCACGCGAGTCCCTCGCGCCCGCGTTTTCTCGCCGAGATCGGGATCGGAGCCGGGCCGGTCGCCGCTTCCTCTTCCGTCCACTCGAGCTGCCGCGCGGCGTCCGCCGCGGACTGCCAGCGTTGGTCGGGATCCTTCGCCAGGCACGTGCGGACGACGCGGTCGAACGCCCGCGGCGTGGTCGGCGCGACGGCCGAGATCGGAGGCGGCTGAGTTCCCATGATCGCGGAAATCAGGGACGCCTGGCTCTCTCCCGCGAAAGCTTTGCGGCCCGTCGCCATCTCGTACAGCACGGCGCCGAAGGCGAAGATATCGGTGCGCGCATCAGCTTCCTTTCCTTCGAGCTGTTCGGGCGCCATGTACTGGAACGTCCCGATGATCGTCCCTTCCGCGGTCAGGTCTCTCGCGGCCTGCGTCGGAAGAGTCGTCGCCGACCGGCCCGAACCCGGCCCGAGCGGCGCCACGACCTTGGCCAGGCCGAAGTCGAGCAGCTTCACTCCCGTCTTCGTCAGCATCACGTTGCCGGGCTTCAGGTCCCGGTGCACGACCCCCGAACGGTGGGCCCGGTCCAGGGCGTCAGCGATCTCGATTCCGAAGCGCAGAACCTGCTCGAAAGGGAGCGGGCCTTTCTCCAGCCGGCTCGACAGCGTCTCACCCTCGAGGTACTCCATGACGAGGTACTCGATCTCGCCCTGCCGCCCCACGTCGTAGAGCGCGCAGATGTGGGGATGCGAAAGCTGCGAGATCGTCCGCGCCTCGCGCTCGAACCGCTGGCGCGAGTCCGCCGATGCCGCCAGGTGGGAAGAGAGGACCTTCACGGCCACCGTGCGCTCGAGGCGCGTATCCCGCGCGCGGTACACCTCTCCCATGCCGCCCGCGCCGATCGGCGCGACGATCTCGTAGGGACCGAGACGGGTGCCGGCCGTGAGACTCAAGCGCGCTTCACCCTATTTTCCCAGCATCGCCGGCCAGTTGAGGACGAGGGTGAGCGGCGGCGGCGGTCCTTTCGAGGCGCGGACGATGATCAGAAAGCGACCGTCGGGAGCGACGTCGTACCGCAGAGGAACGTGCGAGCCGAACACGTACGAAATCGGTGCGTCGAAGAGACGCGCCGGCGGACCGGTCGGGGTGCCGGTCGCCGGGTCGAAGGGCACCGCCATCATCGTCGTGCTCTTCGCCACGAAGAAGAGCTCGCGGCCGTCGTGGCTCCACCGCGGCTGGATTCCGCCCTCCGACGAGATTCGAATCCGCTGCGCGGCGTCCGGGTACGAGGCCACGAAGACCTCTTTGCGCCCGGACTCGTCCGACACGTAGGCGACCCGGCGGCCGTCCGGTGAGAACGCGCCCTGGTCTTCGTCGAAAGGGCCGGCGATGAACGTCCGGGGAGTGGGCTCTCCGGTCAGTGGAAGGAGCTTCAGGTCGCCGCGGGTCGCCGATGAAAACTCCCGGTAGAGGAGCACGCTCCCGTCCGGAGAAACGTCCCTCGGCCAGCGCGGCGGCGTCGCGGGCAGGAGCGGAACGGGCTTCGTCGCGCCGGAGAGATCTCGCGAGTAGATGTTCCAGTGACCCTCGCTCGTGTTTCCGAAGATGATCCGCTTGCCGTCCCGCGAGAACATGGGGTTCAAGTCGGGAAACGGAAGTGGGGAGCGCGTGCCCGTCCCCAGCCGGGTATCGAAGACCCAGATGTCCGGCGGTACCGCCAGCTGTTCCATGACGCCGATCGCGAGCTGCCGGCCGTCCGGGGACAGTCGGGGGCTGATGAACATGCCGGGCGCGCCGATCGAGCCGACCTCCCGGCCCGTCCGGTCGAACCACGCGAGACGGGACAGCCGCGAGTCCGAGTCCGGTGAGTACGCGAGAACGTTCTCCGACGCGCCGAAGGTCGTCCGACCGGTCGGTGGAAGGTACTCGATGTCGTCGACGAGTCCGACCGGTTCTCCAACGATCTCGCGCTTATCGGCGTCGAATGGGGCGGCTGTCAGCCGTCCCGCGCGCCGGAAGAGGAGGTAGCCAGGGGGGACGTAGAGCACGTCCGAATGCTCGCGGACGACCTCGCGGCTCTCTTTGGAATCGAGCGACTTCACGTAGATCACGCCTCGCTCTTCGCCCTGGACTCGAACGTCGTAAAGGAAGTGACGACCGTCCGGGAGGAAAGTCGGCCACCGATGGATTTCTCCGCGGATCTCCGTCACCGCCGTCGGGGTGCCGCCGGAAGCCGGGACGCTCAGGATCGGCAACCGGTAGCCGGCGGCGAACAGGATGTTCCCGCCCGCGCCCCACGTGCCTCCCCTCGGCTCTTCGATATCCGCCAGCGGAACCGGCAAAGCGGAGGAGTTCGCCTCCACGATTTTCAGCTTGCCCTGGGCGAAGAATCCCAGCGAACGGCCGTCCGGGGACCAGAAAGGGAACGATGCCCCGCTCGAATCCCGGATGACGAAGGCGTCGAGCGAATCGAGTGGACGTACCCAGAGGAGTACCTGGTCGTCGGTGTTCCTCGCCGAAAACGCGATGCGCGATCCGTCCGGCGAGACCGCCGGAGTTCCGCTGTTGGCGTCCAGGAAATAGAACTCGGTACCGGGCGGCGGATGGATGAACGCCCGGACGACGCCGCCCGGCGCGCTCCTGTTCCACGCCGTCCTTCCGGAGAGCGCCGCGAGCGCGAGGGCGATGAGAGCGAGCCCCCACGGCAGGGCCCACCAGCGGCTGCGCCGGGCAACGGCCACCGGCGCCGGCGAAACGAGCGGTTCCTTCCCGACCTCGGCGAGCTGCCGTGAGACGTCCCGCGCGGTCTGCCATCGGTCCTCGGGATCCTTTGCGAGGCAGGTTCGCACGATCCGGTCGAGCGCGATCGGGGTCAGCGGCACGACGTCGGAGATCGGGCGCGGCTCGTCCCGAAGGATCGATCCGATCAAACTGGCCTGGCTGGCGCCTGCGAACGCCTTCGTTCCCGTCGCCATCTCGTACAGCACGGCGCCAAGCGCGAAGATGTCCGTCCGAGCGTCTGCATCTTTCGCTTCGAGCTGCTCCGGGGCCATGTACTGGAGGGTGCCGAGGAGAGTCCCCTCCTGTGTCAACGGCACGGTCTGAGTCGGGAGAGCCGTGAGCTGCGTTGCAGCGGACGTGGGTGCGAGCGCCCGCGCGAGCCCGAAGTCGAGAAGCTTCACTCCCGACTTCGTCAGCATGACGTTGCCCGGCTTCAGGTCCCGGTGCACGATGCCGGAGCGGTGCGCCTTGTCGAGCGCGTCGGAAATCTGGACGCCGAACCGAAGGGTCTGCTCGATCGGAAGAGGGCCGCTCGCGAGCCGGTCCGCCAGGGTCTCCCCTTCCAGGTATTCCATGACGAGGAACTCGGTGTCGCCCTCGCGACCCACGTCGTACAGTGCGCAGATGTGCGGGTGCGAGAGCTGCGAGATCGTCCGCGCCTCCCGCTCGAAACGCTGGCGCGACTCCGGCGACGCGGAAAGGTGCGGCGGCAGCACCTTCACCGCTACAGTGCGCTCGAGGCGCGTGTCGCGCGCGCGATAAACCTCCCCCATCCCGCCCGCGCCGATCGGGGCGACGATCTCGTACGGGCCCAGGCGGGTTCCCGAAGTCAGGGGCATGTGCGGTTCTCGAAAGGATATAACCCGCCCTCACGGGGATGAGCGTGCTGCGAAACGTCCTGCTCGCGGCCTCGGAGAACCGCTGGCTCCGGGAGCGCGCCGTCCGCTATCCCTTCGCCCGGCGGGCGGTCAAGCGGTTCATGCCGGGCGAGACAGCGGAGGAAGCGCTCGCCGCGGCGCGCGCGCTCGGCGTCGGCGCGGTTCTGACGCGCCTCGGGGAAAACCTGAAGGACGCCGGAGAAGCGACGGAGGTGACGGCGCACTACCTCGACGTCCTCGACCGCATCCACCGCGAGAAGCTCGACGTCGAGATCTCGGTCAAGCCGACGCAGCTCGGCCTCGACTTCTCCCGGAGGAGTGCGAGCGGCACATCCGCGAGCTCGCGGCGCGCGCCCGGGAGCTCGGCAACTGGATCTGGGTCGACATGGAGTCCACCGCCTACACGGAGGCGACGCTCGGTCTCTACAGGCGGCTTCGCGCCGACTTTCCGAACACCGGCCTCTGCGTGCAGTCGTACCTGTACCGGACCGCCGCGGACGTGGAGGCGCTCATCGCGATCGGCGCGGGAGTGCGGCTCGTGAAGGGCGCATACCTCGAGCCGCCGGACAAGGCGTACCCGAAGAAGGAGGACGTCGACGAGAGCTACTCCCGCCTCGCCGCGCGGCTCCTCTCGGGCGACGCGCGCGGGAAGGGCGTGCGCGCGATCTTCGGCACCCACGACCCGGTGCTGATCCGCCGGATCGAGGAGCTGGGCGCGTTCCGAGGGCCTGCCGCCGAAGGACGTGGAGTTCCAGATGCTCTACGGAATCCGCCGCGCCGAGCAGGTCCGCCTCGCGGCCGCCGGTTATCGCTTCCGCGTCTTGATCAGTTACGGCGAGGCGTGGTTCGCCTGGTACATGCGCCGGCTCGCCGAGCGGCCGTCGAACGTCCTCTTCGTTCTGCGGAGTCTCGTCGGGGGCTGAACAGGCTGTAAGAGGAACTTGTCGGAAAGTGTCAGGTGGAGACCTGACCCCCGGGCTGAGAGCTTCTACTTCTTCAGGAGCGCCGGCCAGTTCGAGACGAGGCCGAGGGACGTCGACTGGGTTCCCGCCCCGAGCGGCCCCAGGAGGGCCCGATCGCACGAAGGGGCCATCGTGCCGGTGCGTGCCCGCGGGCTCTTGAAGAGGAGCTTCGGGAGGGCCGCGTCGAACGTGGACCCCTCGGCGCGAACCTCGACGGACATCACGTCCGATTCGCGGCGAGATAGGTGAGCTCCGTTCCGGAGCTGCACCACCCTCCCGCGAACGCGCCTCCGTTGGAAAGCTGCCACTTGCCCTGGAGGGACGGAAACGGCGTGACGTAGAGCTCGCCCTTTCCCGACTCGTCGGAAATGTACGAAATCCAACGTCCGTCCGGAGAAAATTTCGCACCCTCCTCCGAGAACTCGCTCTCCAGGATCGGGTAGGGTTTCCTCTCTCCGAAGAGCGGGAGGATCCAGACGTCGGTCCCTGTCTTCGTGTTCGGACGGATGACTTCGAGGGTCAGGAACCGCCCGTCTGAAGACCAGGAAGCTGGCGAGAACTGTCCGGACCCGCGGAATGCGGTTTCCGCCGGCCCGCCGCCGATCGGCTTCACGACGACGGTCCCGACCATCCCCTTTTCCAGGCCCGCATAGGCGAGGCGGGTGCCGTCCCGCGACCAGACCGGCGCCGTGCTCGGACCCGGGCCGAAAGTGAACCGTGTTCGCGTTCCGCGGGAAAGGTCGAAGAGCCAGATGTCGGGGAGGGCCGTCGCCGGATCGGTGACCGCGGCCGCCAACCGGTTGTCGACGGGCGAAAGAGCCATGTCGTTGTACTCGGCGGGCTCCGCGACCGGACCTCCGACCGGCTTACCCGCGCGGTCGTACCAGACGAGAGGCGCCTTCGTGTCACGGCTCCCGCTCGCGTACACGAGGACGCCGTTCTCCGATGCCGCGAAGGCCGCGCGAAAGAACCCGGCGTCATAGAGGATCGACTCCTCGAGCGAGACCGGGTCCCCGGTCAGCTTCAGCGCCTCCGGATCGAATGGGTGGGCGAGCAACGTCTTGTCGAGCACGTAGAGAAGGTGGCCCGACGCGTAAACGACGTTCGAGCGGGCGCGAAGCACGAGGGCCCGGTCTTTGGAGTCGAGAGCTCCGACGTAGATGGCGTTCGACTCGCTCTTCGTTCCGGCGGAATGCGTGCCGGCCATGTAGAGGAAGTGGCGGCCGTCCGGCAGAAACGTCGCCCAGCGGTGGGTCGTCTCGCCGATCGAGCCGTCGAGAGCGGTGACCGGTTCCGGCTTGCCTCCACCCGAAGAAACGCGGTGGATCGCGACGGTCGTGTCGGGGGAGAAGATGATCACTCCGTCGCGATTCCACGAGCCGCTCCGCCCGTTGAACGCGTCGCAGAGGATGATGGGGGGCGCTCCCGCAACGTCCACCTTCTTCAACTTCTGGTCCGCGAAGAAGGCGATGAACCGGCCGTCGGGAGACCAGAAGGGCCAGGCGGCGCCCACCGTCCCCGCGATCGGGCGGGCCGACTTGTCGCCGAGCGGTCGAACCCAGAGCTGCGCCTCGCCCCCCTCCGGGCCCGCGACGAACGTGACGAGCCGGCCGTCCGGAGAGATCGAAAGCGATCCGGTGTGCTGGTCCGAGAAGTCGAAGACCGCTTTCTCGGGCGGCAGGATCGCGGCGCGAAGCGGAAGCGCGGGAGACGGCGCGCGGCGCAGGTAGCCGACGGTCGCGAGGCCGGCGGCGGCGAGCGCCACGCCGGCGACGATCCACGCGAGGCGCTCCCGCGACTTTCGCCGCGCCGTCACGACGGCCGGCGCGCCCGCCTGCGAGCCGCCCTCCGCGACCCACTGGAGCTGCAGTTTCGCGTCGTGCGCCGTCTGGAAGCGGTCCTCGGGGTCCTTCGCGAGACACGTGCGCACGACGCGGTCGAGGGCGGGCGGCGTCATCGGCTGGATCGTCGAGATCGCCGCGGGCTCCTCCTTCATGATGTTCGAAATCAGGGACGCCTGGCTCCCGCCCGAGAATGCTTTCCTTCCGGTCGCCATCTCGTAGAGCACGGCGCCGAACGCGAAAATGTCCGTGCGCGCGTCGGCTTCCTTTCCCTCGAGTTGCTCCGGCGCCATGTACTGGAACGTGCCGAGGATCGAGCCCTCCTGAGTCAGGTTGGGCGACGCGCTGCCGATCGAGGTCGGCGTGGACGTCAGCCCCGAATCCTTGTTCAGCGGGGCCATCGCCTTGGCGAGGCCGAAGTCGAGGAGCTTCACGCCCGACCGCGTGAGCATCACGTTGCCCGGCTTCAGGTCCCGGTGGACGATCCCCTGCCGGTGCGCCTTCTCGAGCGCGTCGGCGATCTCGATCCCGAACCGCAGAACGGCCTCGGCCGGCAGCGCGCCCTTCACGAGCCGGTCGGCGAGCGTTTCCCCTTCGAGCAGCTCCATCACGAGGTAGTCGGTCTCGCCGTGACGGCCCACGTCGTAGAGCGCGCAGATGTGCGGGTGCGAGAGCTGCGAGATCGTCCGCGCCTCGCGCTCGAATCTCTGGCGCCCTTCCTCGGACGCCGAGAGGTGCGCGGGAAGAACCTTCACCGCGACGTCGCGGTCGAGCCGCGTGTCGCGCGCCCGATAGACCTCTCCCATTCCGCCGGCCCCGATCGGAGCGACGACTTCGTAGGGCCCGAGGCGAGTGCCCGGCGTCAGAGACAAGTTGGGGTCAGGATATACGGGTCAGGAGCGGTCGGCGTCCGCGCCGTAGCAGGCGCGGAAGAGGTCCGCCGTCGAGACGGGACGCAGCCGGCCGAGCCCGAGCGCGCCGCCGCGGATCACGCGCACGTCGCGGATCGTGCTCGTCACGACGCGGTTGCCGAACTCGAGCCGCAGCCCGCGCGCGGCGACGAGGTCGCGCTTGATCGCGGTGCCTCCCCACGTGCAACCGGCGATGGACGTCACGGCGGGCGAAAGGCCATTCCGGTCGAACCAGCCGCCGGAAATCGAATAGGAGCCGTCCTCTTCCACGTGGATCGAGTAGATCGAGTTCTCGGTCGCGACGAGGACGCGGTCACCGCGCTGGAGGTCCGCCTTCCGGATCGCCTCGAAGCTCCCGACCTGCTTCAGGATGGCGTCGACGGTTCGGGCGCGAGCGATCAACGAAATGACCTCCCCCTCAAGGGTAGCACCGCCGCAGGCCGTGTCACCGCGTCGCACTCTGGCCGACCCATGGTTCCGTTTTCTACGCAAAAGCGGGGCCCGGGTTCGCGCGCCGGGCGAAAGTGTCAGGTGGAGACCTGACCCCCCGCGCCCCGCCAGGCGGCCATGCCGCCGACGACGTTCGTTATCCGTTTGAAACCCTTCTGCTCGAGGATGCTGCTCGCGATCGAGGAGCGGTAGCCGCCGGCGCAGATGACGGCGAGCGGCTGGTCCGCGGGCAGGCTGCCCGCCTCGTCCGCGAGCGTGTTCAGCGGAACGTGCGCTGCGTCCGGAATGTGCCCGGCCTGCCACTCCCCCGGCCGGCGCACGTCGACGACGCGCGAGACAGTTCCCTCGCGGAGGCGTTCATCGAGCTCCTCGACGGCGATCTGCTCCATCGTCGCGAGCGGACGGCCGGCGCGGTCCCACTCGAGGACCCCTCCGTCGAGATAGCCGGCGACGTTCTCGAGCCCGACCCGTGAGAGCCGCGTGCGCGCCTCGTGCACGTGGTCCTCCTCTTCCGCGATGAACACGATCGGTGTCTCCGGGCGGATGAGCGCCCCCGCCCACGACGCGAACTGGCCGGAAAGCCCGATGTTCAGCGACCCCGGAACGTGCCCGGCCCCGTACTGCGCCGCCGGACGAGTGTCGAGAAGGACCGCGCCGGCCTTCCGCATCTCTTCCACCTCGGCGGGCGAGAGCGGTTTCGCGTCGGAGAGATCCTCGAGCGGACGCGCCCCCTCGCGATTGATTGCCACGTCGCGCGCGAAGTAGGCGGGCGCTTCCGGGAGGTCGGTCGTCATGATCTTGACGAACTCCTCCTTCGGCATCGGCTTCAGCGCGTAGTTGAACTGGCGCTGCTGGCCGATCGTGGAGCTCGTCTCGCTCGAGATGTTGCGTCCGCAGAGCGACCCGGCCCCGTGCGCCGGGTAGACCTCGACGGAGTCCGGCAGAGTGAGGAGCTTGTCGTGCAGCGAGTCGTACAGCATCCCCGCGAGGTCCTGCGCGCTCATCTTCGATCCGAGGAGGTCGGGCCGGCCGACGTCGCCGATGAAGAGCGTGTCCCCGGTGAGCACGGCCTTCGGCGTGGTGGAGACCGAGCGGTCGATGACGAGCACCGAGAGCGACTCCGGCGTGTGCCCGGGAGTCTCGAGGAAACGCAGGGTCACGTCGCCCAGGCGGATCTCGTCGCCCTCCTTGACCGGCACGTACTCGAACTCCGCGTTCGCTTTCGCGCCGAAGTAGATCTTCGCGCCGGTGCGCCGGGCGAGCTCGTGGTGGCCGGAGACGAAGTCGGCGTGGAGGTGGGTCTCGATGACGTGCTTGATCTCGAGTCCCTGCGCGCGCGCCTCGTCGATGTACTCGTCCACGTCGCGGCGCGGGTCCACGACGGCGGCCTCGCCGTTCGAGCCGATCATGTACGACGCCTGCGCGAGACAGCCGAGGTAGAACTGCTTGAAGTACATGCGGGCGAGTTTATCGCCCGGCGGGGGACTCCGGATCGCTCTCGATCTCCACCGCGAAGTCCGGCGTGAGGCGGAGCCGGAGCGCGGCGAGGCGGCACGGCCAGCCCTCCCGCTCGACGCGCGCGGACACGCGGCGCCAGATCCACGCCGCGAGATTCTCGGCCGTCGGCGGGATGGACGCGAACTCGGGGACGTCCTGGTTCAGGTTGCGGTGGTCGAGCGGCGCGTCCACTTCCTCCTTGAGGATCCGGTCGAGGTCCGACAGGTTGACGACCATCGCCGACTCCGGGTCGACCGGCCCTTCTACGGACACCTCGAGCTCGAAGTTGTGCCCGAAACCGTGCGGGCTCTCGTCGCCGTAGACCGCGCGGTTCTTCTCGGGCGGCCAGTCCTTCCGCCAGAGACTCCGCCCCGCGTTGAAGTGCAGGGTGCGGGAAAGCCGGACCACCTTTCGAAGCTAGCACAGCGGGTTTGGGGCGTTGGGGGTGACGCGTTTCTTTGTCGCAAAGTGTCAGGTGGAGACCTGACCCCACTTAGAATCCGGCGACGGCATGGCCACCTTCGCATCGGAAATGGAGGAGCGGCTCGACCTCGCCTCGTCGGAGGCCGTGGACGGACTCGTGTGGGCGGCGGTCTTCGGCAACGCCGGCGAGAAGGAATCCGCCCGCGAGGCGATCCGGCTCGCGGCGGCGGCGCTCGGGATCCTGCCCGCGTCGATCTTCCCGCTCTACGAGGCGCGCGGCCGCGGCGAGGTGTCCGGCTTCACCGTGCCGGCGATCAACGTGCGGGTCCTCTCCTACGACACGGCCCGCGCCGCCTGCCGCGCCGCTCGGAAGCTCGACGTCGGCGCGCTCATCTTCGAGATTGCGCGAAGCGAGATCGGGTACACCGACCAGCGCCCCGCCGAGTACGCGGCGGTCATGCTGGCGGCGGCGATGCGCGAAGGGTGGTCCGGACCTCTCTTCATCCAGGGTGATCACTTCCAGACGAACCCGAAAAAGATGCGCGACGACCCGGAGCGCGAGGTCGCGGCCATCGAAGCGCTCATCGACGAGGCGATCCCCGCCGGCTTCCTGCAGATCGACATCGACACGTCGACCCTCGTGGACCTCTCGAAGCACACGCTCGCCGAGCAGCAGGCCGTCAACTCCTCCCTGACGGCGCGGTTCACGAAGTTCATCCGCGCGCGCGAGCCGAAGGGCGTCACCGTGTCCGTCGGCGGCGAGATCGGCGAGGTCGGCAAGGCGAACTCGACACCGGAAGAGCTGCGGGCGTACATGGACGGTTTCCTTCGCGAGCTCGGCGGCGTTCCCGGTATCGCGAAGGTGTCGGTGCAGACCGGGAGCTCCCACGGAGGAGTCGTCGGGCCGGACGGCTCGGTCCAGCGCGTCCAGATCGACTTCGAAACCCTCCGCCGGATCTCGAAGGTCGCGCGGGAGGAGTACGGGATGGCCGGCGCGGTTCAGCACGGCGCCTCGACGCTCCCGGCGGAGCTCTTCGGTAATTTCCCCGGGCACGACTGCGCCGAGATCCACCTCGCGACCGAGTTCCAGAACATGGTGTTCGACCACCCGGTGTTCCCGCTGCCGTTGAAGCGCGCGATCGAGAGGTGGCTGCTCGAGCGGATGGCCGGCGAGAAGAAGAAGGGCGAGACCGAGAGCCAGTTCTTCTACAAGACGCGCAAGCAGGCAGTCGGCGAGTTCAAGGAGGACATGTGGAACCTGCCTCCCGGCACGCGGGAGGCGATCCGCGACACGCTCGAGCGCCGGTTCGCGTTTCTGTTCGAGAAGCTCGGCGTCCCCGGGACGCGGGAGGTCGTTGCGCGACACGTCCGGCCGGTGCAGGTGGCCGGCGCGTCGGCGTCCGGTCCGCGCGCGGGATACGTGCGCGACGACGAGGCGGGAGACTGACTTGGCCGCCCGGAAAAAAACGCCGAAAAAGCGCGCCGTCCGGCCAACAGCGATCCGCTCCCGGCTTCCGGCTGCCGGCTCCCGGCTCCCGACCCGGATGACCGCCGTCGTCAAGACGAAGCCGGTCGCCGGACCGGCGGGCACCGAGATCCGCTCCGTGAAGGTCCCGAGCCCCGGCCCGGGAGAGGTCTTGATCCGCGTGCTCGCGACCGCGATCTGCGGGTCCGACCGGCACATCTACAAGTGGGACGAGGCGATGGCGTCGATCGTGAAGCCGCCGCGCATCTACGGCCACGAGTTCTGCGGCGAGATCGTGAAGTTCGGCCCGCAGGCCGAGCGCAAGGACCTGCGGCTCGGCCTCTACGTGTCGGCGGAAATGCACGTCACTTGCGGGCACTGCCGCCCGTGTCGAACGGGACAGCGCCACATCTGCGAGAACACCATCATCCTCGGGGTCCACGGAGACGGCTGCTTCGCGCAGTACGTCGTCGTTCCCGCCTTCAACGTGATCCCGCTCGACCGCCACGTCGTTCCGCCGCGCGTGGGAGCGTTCCTGGACGCGCTCGGCAACGCCGTCCACACGGCGCAGGTGACGGACCTGTCCGGGAAGTCCGTCGCGGTGCTCGGCTACGGCCCCATCGGCGCCATGTGCGCCGAGATCGCGCGGATCTCCGGCGCGGCGCGCATCGCGATCACCGAGGTCAACGCGCAGGCGGCCGCCCACGCGCGCAAGTGGGCGAGCGCGCGGCGGCTCTCGAACGTGTCGGTCGTGGACCTGAAGCGCACGAAGGACCCGGCCGGCAGCGTGCGCGAGGCGCTGGGCGGCGGCGCGGACGTCGTGCTCGAGCTCTCCGGCGCTGAGGCCTCGATCAACCTGGGCCTCGCGGTGGCGCGCAGCGGCGCGATCGTGTCGCTCCTCGGCCTTCCCAGGGACCGGGCGGTGACGATCCGCGACTACACGCGCGACCTCATCTTCAAGGGGCTCACGCTGCACGCGGTGATCGGCCGCCGGATCTTCGAGACGTGGATCAAGATGCTCGACCTCCTGCGAGCCGGGCTCGATGTCGAAGACATCGTTACCGACGAGTTCGAGGGGCTCGAGAGCTTCCACGACGCGATGAAGCTCCTGGAGAGCCGGCGCGCGATGAAGATAGTGTTCTACCCGAACGGAAGACCCTGACGGTCAGGAGTTGCCATGCCCACTAATCCCCCGCCCAAGCCGGACCCCTCCGAGGAAATGAGCGACCGCCGCATCGCGGAGTTCGCGCTCGAAGAGTCTCGCCTCTCGAACGTCGCGTATCGCTTCCAGCTCACGCCGCGCGAGCGCGTGTGGAAGAACTGGGATCGCACCGAGTTCGAGCCGAACCACTTCCGGATGCTCGGCCTCGCCGGCGTCTGCCTGACGCGGGACGAGGCGGACGAGGCGCAGCGCATCGCGTCGCGGGCCCTCGGCGACCTGGACGACATCCTCTACACGGTCGAGCGGCCCGCCCTGGGCGTCATCGTGCAGGGCTCGAGCGGCACGTCCGAGATCATCAACCGTCCCACGCTCTGCATCGAGATCATCGCGCCGGACAGCTCCGCCTTCGATCGCGCGCTCGCGGTCCTGGACGGAGCGTTTCCGGGCGGCCGCGTCGCGGGGAAGGTCGTCTCCGAAGAGTAGCTGTCAGCTATCAGCTTTCAGCTCTCAGCTCCGGGGTCCCGGCTGATAGCTGATGGCTGACAGCTGATAGCTTTTCCCCATGCACGATCTCGTAAACCACCTCGCCGGCGAAATGGACAAGCTCCGGCAAAGCGGTACCTTCAAGGAGGAGCTCGTCCTCTCCTCCCCGCAGGGCGCGCGCGTCACCGTGAACGGCCGCGAGCTCGTGATGCTGACGTCGAACAACTACCTCGGGTTCGCCAACCACCCGCGCGTGCGCGAGGCGCAGAAGAAGGCGATCGACCGCTGGGGCGCGGGGATGGCGTCGGTCCGTTTCATCTGCGGGACCGAGGAGCTGCACAAGGAGCTCGAGGCCGAGATCGCCGGTTTCTTCGGGACCGACGACTCGATCCTCTACATGTCGTGCTGGAACGCGAACGAGGGCCTCTTCGCGGCGGTGCTCGGCGAGGAGGACGGCCTCTACTCGGACGAGCTCAACCACGCGTCGATCATCGACGGCGTGCGCCTGTGCAAGGCGAAGCGCTTCCGGATGCCCCACAACGACCTGAAGGCGCTCGAGGGCATGCTGGACGAAGACACTGCGTCGCGGTTCCGGCTCCTCATTACCGACGGCGTGTTTTCGATGGAGGGCGAGGAGGCGGACCTTCGCGGCCTCGTCTCGATCTGCGAGGCGAAGAACGTTCTCCTCGCCGTGGACGACTCCCACGCGACGGGCGTGCTCGGCCCGACCGGCCGCGGGACGGCGGAGGAGCAGGGAGTCTTCGATCGGATCCCCGTGACGACGGGCACCCTCGGCAAGGCGATGGGCTCGGCCGCCGGCGGCTTCGTCGCCGGCCCGAAGTCCCTCGTCGAGACGCTGCGTCAGCGGAGCCGGACCTATCTCTTCTCGAACTCGCTGCCCCCTGCCGTCGCCGCGGGATCGCTCGAGTCGTTCCGGATGCTCCGCGAGGACCCGGCGCCCGTCGTGAAGCTTCGCGACAACGCGACCTACTTCCGCAAGGCGATCACGGAGGCCGGCTTCCGGATCCCCCACGGGACGCACCCGATCGTCCCCGTGATCGTCGGCGACACAGCGAAAGCGCTCGCGATGGGCAAGGCTCTCCTGGAGGAGGGCGTGTACGTGTCCGGGTTCGGCTACCCCGTCGTCCCGCACGGTCAGGCGCGCCTCCGTTGCCAGGTATCCGCCGCGCACGAGCGCACCGACCTCGATCGCGCGATTGACGCCTTCCGGAAGGTCGGCAAGAAGTTCGAAGTCGTCTAGCGGAGCGCGCTTGCCCGAGCTCTTCACGAGAGAGTTCCACGTCCGTTGGGGTGACCTCGACTTCAACGGCCACATGAAGAACACCGCGTACCTCGACACCTCGGCGGACGTACGCCTCATGTACTTCGACTCGCGCGGCTTTTCGCTGCGCGAGTTCGAGCGGCTCCGCATCGGCCCCGTCATCCAGCAGGAGGAGCTCCAGTACTTCCGCGAGATGCGCATGCTCCAGAAGGTCACCGTGACGCTCGCCGCCGCCGGCCTCTCGGAAGACGCCTCGCGCTTCCGGCTCCGCAACGAGTTCTTCGGCGAGGGCGGCAAGCTCACCGCGCGGGTATTCAGCACCGGCGGCTGGCTGGATCAGGCCGCGCGAAAGCTCACACGGCCGCCGGACGACGTAGCGAGGGCGCTTCTGGAGCTGCCGAGGACCGACGACTTCGTCACGCTGCCGTCGCGGTGAAAACCTGACAGTGAAGACTGTCACTCCGAGGCCGTTCCTTTTCACCGTCATTCCGAGGAGCGCAGCGCCGAGGAATCTGGTCCCCGTTGCCAGAGGGACACAGATCCCTCGCTTTGCTCGGGATGACAGGACAGAAGGTGTCGGGAGGACAGAAAAAAGGAGCTCACGATGACAAGGCTCCTCGTCCTCGCCCTCGTCGCGCTCACCGCTTGCGCGACCGGGCCCGCCGCGACCGACGCCCGCCTCCAGGTTCCCATGGTCACCGACGAGGCGGAGGCGGTGCTCGCGATCCTCGACGCGCGCGCGGCGGGACACGCGCCCGACGAGGCTGCCTGGAAGCGCCTCTTCACAACCGAAGGCTACCGGCGCCTCGCGCAACGCGAGACTTCCATGGGCCGCCCATTCGAAGAGTCGGCGTTTCGCGAGTTCGTCCTCTCCGCCGACCTTCTCGCGCGCGCCCCGGCGCTGCGCAAGACGCTCCGTGAGTGGACCCGGGTCGACCCCGCGAACGCGGCACGCCAGGCGTTCGCGTACCTTCCCGAAGGAGCAGTCATCCGCGCGAAGGTCTACCCGGTGATCAAGCCGCGCACGAACTCGTTCGTCTTCGAGACAGCCACGAACCCGGCGATTTTTCTCTACCTCGATCCCAAGGTCGCGCCGGCGAAGCTCCGGAACACCGTAACGCACGAGCTCCACCACATCGGGGTCGCGAGCGCGTGCGCTGTCGACGCGAAAGAGCTCCCCGAAAACGTGAAGACCGCGGTCGGCTGGATGACGGGCTTCGCCGAGGGGCGGGCCGTGCTCGCGGCCGTGGGAAGCCCGGACCTCCACCCGCACGCGGCGAGCGACGCGGAAGAGCGCGCCGTGTGGGACCGCGACGTCGCCCACGTCGCGCGCGACTTCGGGCGTCTCGAGTCGTTCTTCACGGCCCTTCTCGACGGAAAGCTCGACGAAAAGGCTCGCAACGAGCAGGGCATGGCGTTCATCTCGACGGAGGCCGTTCCGCAGGGCGCGTTCTACACGGTCGGATGGACGATGGCGGCCGAGGTCGAGCGCCGGCTCGGCCGCGAGCGCCTCGTCGCGTCGATCTGCGACCCGATTCTGTTTTTGACGGACTACAACCGCGCCGCCGCGAATACCACGCTTCCGCGATGGTCCGATGCGTTTCTCGAGCGCCTTCGGGCTCGCTGACGCCGCCAAACTTTCTCCCGCGCGGGACGTAACTTTCCTCGCGTAACTCCATGCCGAACGCCGTCCTCCTCCGCCCCGTTTTCGTAGTCGCGTTGACGGCGCTCGTCCTCGCGGCGGACGGCCGGGCCGCCGAGAAGGCGGACCCGCTCGCCGCCGAGATCGCGCGATGGACCGAGTTTCTCCGGACCAACCAGTCGACCGACCCGATCTGGGCCGACGTCAAGCAGTCTGCCGGACCGCTGCTCGCCCGGGCGGAAGAGGCGCTTGGCCGCGGACGGCGGCACGTCGCGCTCCACCGGCTCGCCGCTGCGCGCGTGAACCTCGCCGCGGCCGGGTACATGGCCGAGCGGACGGTCGCCGAGCGCAAGGAAGCCCCCGCCTTCGAGGCGGAGTGGAAGCGCATGGGTAGCGTCCTTCGCGCTGACCTTGCCCGCCCGGCGCCGGCGGCGCTCGCGGGCGTGCAGCCCGCCGCCGTCCGCGCGCTCGCCGAAGCGGCGCTCCCCCAGATCCGCGTTTTCTACGACGCGAGCCTCGAGTACGGACGCAGCACGACGCCCGACAGCGGCCTCTTCTACCTCGGCCAGGCCCGCGCCCAGCGCGAGTTCGTC
Organism: uncultured Acidobacteriota bacterium; assembly: GCA_963832145.1. Taxonomy (GTDB): domain Bacteria; phylum Acidobacteriota; class Thermoanaerobaculia; order UBA5066; family Gp7-AA6; genus Gp7-AA6. Next base: position 45,777 of record CAWHTA010000006.1, on the reverse strand, counting down.
GCGCTCGCGCGATCGGTCTCCGCGCCGTCGGGCGGGACGGCGCCGAAGCTGCGGCCGCTCGCCCACGAGCTGGACGACCTCGAGGGCGACCTTCTCGCGGCGTACCGGCCGCCCGCGTCGATCGACCGCCACCCCGAATTCATCGCCGCGAGCTCGGTTCTCAAGGAGGCGCGGGAGCTCGACGCGGCGGGGCTCCGTTACGGCGCGCTCATCCGGTACCTGCAGGCGGCAGTGCGCGTTGCCGCCCTGCGGCCTTCCCCGTCGACGGCGGACAAGGCGACAGTCGACGGGCGCCTGCGCGACTTCGACACGCGTCTGGCCGGCGGAGGGGTGGATCACACCATCGGCCGCTTCTTCCTCGAGACCGCGCTGGAGGACCGCGAGGCCGCCGACTCGAAAGGCGTGACGGCGCGCGGCGATCGCGGAGGACGTCCTTCCCCGCTACTTCGCCGCGCTCGAGCCGGCACCGAAGCGCCCGGCGCGGCCCGCGCCCGCGGCCACCGTGACGCTCGTCCGCTGGCCCTACACGTGAAACCTCTCCGATCCGGCAGGTCTGCTGGCACAGAGCGTCGCGAAGGGGTTCGGTGGAAAGGTCGCGGTTCGTCGTCGAGAACTACGGCGACTCGACGCTCGCGAAGCGCTTCGGCGTGACGCGCTATCCCGCGATCTTCGTCGACGACGTCCTCGTCGCCACGCCGAAGGACTTCGGCTTCTACGGCAAGGGCGAAGGCTCGGGCGACGGACGCTACACGCCGCTCAAGAGCGCGGCGAGCCACGAACGCTTTCGCGCGGACCTCTCGCGCATGATCGACCTCGTGCTCGCCGGGCGGAAGGACGCGGCGCGCGCGCAGTCGCCGTCGACGGGCGCCACGGAAGTCGCCTCGCTGCCGTCGGTCACGATCACCGACCTCGACGGAAAACAAATCTCCCGCGCGGACCTCGCGGGGCGTGTCGTGCTCGTCGAGTTCTGGGCGACGTGGTGCCCGCCGTGCCGCGGCACGCTCCGGTGGCTGGGCAATGTCGCGAAGCGCCACGGAAACCGGATCGCCGTCGTGGCGATCGCCGTGGAGTCGGATCCGGCGGACGTCAAGAAGCTCGCCGCCGAGCTTCGCCTCCCGCTCCGGTGGGCGATGGGGACTCCGGACGTCGCCCGAGCTTTCGGCGACGTGACGTCGGTCCCGACGCTCCTTCTCTTCGACCGCGACGGCCGTGCCGCCGGAGCCTTCTATGGCGCGCCGCCCGACCTGCACAAGAAGGCGGAGGCCAGGATCGCGTCGGTCCTTGCGAAGCCGGCCGGACGCCGTCAAGCCGCGCGCTGAGCAATCGGTTGCAATCCCGGGGAGGTCCGCCATGATCCACTGCCTTGCGATTCTGATGACCGCCCTTCAGCTTTCCCCTCCGGCGTCCCTCGCGCGAAACTCCCCCGACGTCGAGCAGACCGCGGAGCGGATGCTCACCGCGATCGGAGGCCGGGCCGCCTGGGCGGGCCTGCGAAACACGGTCAACGACTCCCAGCAGAATCGCCTCGAGGAACCGACGGTCGTCCGCGCGGTCATCACGATGGACTTCACGAGACCGCGGTTCCGGATCGAGACGACCGCGCCGAACCTGCACGTGATCCGCGTCATCGACGGCCCGAAGAACTGGCGCCGGAATCGCCAGGGAGCAATTGAAGACGTGCCTGCCGAGCTCGTGCTGGAGGATCAGAAGTGGTACGCCGGACACGTCTATCGCACCCTCCACCGGATCGCCGCCCGCGATTCGGCGCTGCGTCTCGCCATCGGATCCAGGGGTCGCCTGGAGGTCTACGAGTCGGACGCGCGAATTGCCTGGTTCGCGCTCGATGCGCGCGGGGAGCCTTACGCCTACGGCCCCCACGCGGACGACACCGGCAGCATTTTCGGACCCTGGGACTTCGTCCACGACGGCATTCGACATCCCGCCTGGGTATCGAGTCCCGATGGAAGCTGGCGCGCCGCGATCAAGACCCTCAAGACCAACATCTCGTTGAAGGACGCCCTTTTCGCGCGCCCCACCCCCTCGAAGCCGTGACATCGTGAGGCGCCTCGCGGAGGCCGTCCTCGCGGCCGCGCTCGTGACCGGCTGCGCAAACCCTCCCTCGCCGCCTGGCGCGCAGGAGGCGAACCCGCTCGAGGCCCCGCCCGTGGACGTTGCTCGTGTCGGCTCCACAGAGGTCGCGGCCGCGTGGTCATATCGCCGCGAGGCATCCGCGGACCTCGACGGCGACGGGACGGCGGAACGGATCGTCATCGCCGCCGACGTCACCCTCTCGGAGAAGCAGGTCCCCCTCTGGGAAGACGGCCACCGGTGGGCCGTGTACGTGGAAGCCGCGGACGGCAAACGCACGATGCTCTACTCCGCGTTCGTGCCGAACGGTTTTGCCGAGGCCGCCCTGCTCGCCGCGGACAGCGAAGGGAGGCGGCGCGTGCTCGTGCAGGAACGAACCCCCGGTCAGGTGCGCGCCCTCGAGATCGAGTACCTCGGACCCGGCAACGCGAAGTCGCGGTCGGCCGCCCACTACCAGATCGAGCAGTGGCTCCCGGGAGTCGCGTCGCTGCGCTAGCCGTCCCCCACCCGCTCGCGACAAACAGAGGTGAGGAGGCCCCGTTGTCCCCTCCCTCTCCCTGGACCCCTCTCACCGACGCCACGCGGAGCGAGCCCCGCCTCCTCGACCGCGTCCGTCTCGCCGTCCGCGCACGGCACTACAGCCGACGGACCGAGGAGGCCTACGTCGGGTGGGTCCGCCGGTTCGTCCTCTTTCACGGAAAGCGGCACCCGGTCGAGATGGGAGAGAAGGAGATCAACCTCTTCCTGTCCGACCTCGCCGTCCGTCACAAGGTTACCGCCTCCACGCAGAACCAGGCGCTCGCCGCGCTCCTCTTCCTCTACCGGGCCGTCCTCGAAAGACCGGCGCCCGAAATCGAGAACGTCGTGCGAGCGAGCCGACCCACCCGTTTGCCGACGGTCATGACGCGAGCGGAGGTGAAACGTACCTTGAGCGAAATGGAAGGGATTCCCCGCCTCGTGGCAACACTCCTCTATGGAACCGGCATGCGCCTCCTCGAGTGCCTGCGGCTTCGGGTAAAAGATCTCGATTTCGCGAACAGTCTGATCACGGTGCGGGATGCGAAAGGACAGAAGGACCGGACCGTGCCCTTCCCTGTCCTCGTCCGACCCGCCCTCGTGACCTGGCTCGCCGGAGTCCGCCGTTCCCACGACAGCGACCGGGCCGCCGGAGTCCCCGGCGTCTATCTACCCGACGCGCTCGCGCGAAAGTATCCGGAAGCGCCCGTTGAGTGGGGCTGGCAATGGGCCTTCCCGGCGCCAACCCTCTCGACCGATCCCGTGAGCGGAATCGTGCGCCGACACCACCTGCACGAGCGCGCGATCCAGAGGGCAGTTCACGAGGCCGTCCGGAAGGCAAAGATCCGAAAGCCCGTGAGCTGTCATACGTTTCGCCATTCCTTCGCCACCCAGCTGATCGCGGACGGATATGATATTCGGACCGTCCAGGAGCTGCTGGGCCACAGCAGCGTGACGACCACGATGATCTACACACACGTCCTGAACCGCGCCGGCGGCCGAGGCGTGCGGAGCCCCGCCGATGCCCTTTGAGCGGGTTGGTGATTGCTTACGCGACACTTTCTCGTCACCCCGCGTCCCCGAACGCCTTTCGCCGACAGCGCCTTCGGAGGGCGGATTTCGCTTACTGCTATCGCTTTCGCGTGGCGGCTTGCGAACCGCGACTGTTCCGATACCGGCCGAGCCACTGCCGCGTTCCTGCCACGGATTAGGACGTCTAAGTTGATGTTAGGACGTCCGGAAGCCGTACCTTTCGTCACAGCCGCGCTCGTCATAATCTCTCTCGCGTGCGGAGTCGGAGAGGGACTCACTCGCCCGTCGGCTCAGGGTCCGAGGTTCGGCACGCGAACGCGCGACTATTCGCTTGGCGGATCTCACCACTTTTCCTGGGATCGCGATCTGCCAGTCTTCGGACCTTACACGCCTGCGGAGATGAAGGCAGAGGCCTGCCTCGACTTCGAGTGAGTCTCGAGTATTTCGAGTCAACAGGAATCGAGCAGCTGAAGATTTCAGTCTTTTGGTGTTCGCAGTTCCGCGGCGAGTAGTCCACGTGGAGCGAGTATCTTAGAGACCTCGACTTTTCGAGGAGGTGCTCAATCGCCCGTTCGATCCCAAGCAGGCCGTGTTCAAGGTGACTCTTACCCGTTCGGGGCAGCGGGAGCTCATGCTGAGCGCTCAGTGCCGGCCGTCTAACATGGCGTTCCAGCGGACTCGCCGCCCTGCTTCGCTCGGGTCGCTCGCTGCGCTCGCTCGGCTCGCCGCTGAACGCCTATCTGTTAGGCGTCCTCGCCCGAGACGCGCATGAACTCTGTGCCCTCCTGATCGCACGGGCCCTGCTCGTTCGTGCTCGCAGCTCAGCCCCAGCGTCAGGTGAAGCTGGGCCGAGAGCTTTTGACGATGCTTCCATGAGAGCTTCCTCACGGCAGTTCGAGCCGTTCGATCGCAGCCATCAGTCGAGACGACTTGCCAGCTCTGACCGCGGTAAACTTCGGCCGTCTAACATGGCGTTGCAGCGGACTCGCCGCCCCTCGCTTCGCTCGGGTCGCTCGCTGCGCTCGCTCGGCTCGCCGCTGAACGCCTTACCGTTAGACGTCCTTCGGCACGCGGCGGGCCTGGACTCAAGTGTCTGTCGGCACGCAGCCGCTTCAGGCCACTCGTCTGCGACGCGTCGCCGCACCGAGGAGGGTCGAGGCCTCCTGCCAGGTAACCGCTCGACGACGCAGACAGCCTCTTGGATCGAGCCGCATCGGAGCATTGAGCGGCTCTCAGCAGGTTCGGTCGCGGCCACGTGAACTCAGCTCCGCAGCACCTCGTCAGCTGGTAAAGTCAGGGTCAGCGCCTAACATGGCGTTCCAGCGGACTCGCCGCCCCTCGCTTCGCTCGGGTCGCTCGCTGCGCTCGCTCGGCTCGCCGCTGAACGCCTTTCCGTTAGGCGGCACGCTCATGACCATGAGGCTCGGTCGAGCACGTTCGTGTACTCGCCCGTCTCGAGCGATGCGTGCTCTACGTCTAGGATCACGTGCGCTCGATGGCGATCACGTTGCCCGCATCGCAGAGCTGCAGTCCTCGACCAGGCTCGTCAGACTTCGCCATTGGACGACGGTCGCCGATGGAGTCTCTCAACCCGAGGCGCAGATCTCGCGAGATCGCTTCCGCGCGAGACGTGCGAGGGCTTCGGGACTCCTCGATCAGGTTCGACCTGCAGCGTTGGCGGTATCGACTCGGACGCGAGACCGTCATGCTAGAAGTCAGCGTCGCGCCTAACATGGCGTTCCAGCGGACTCGCCGCCCCTCGCTTCGCTCGGGTCGCTCGCTGCGCTCGCTCGGCTCGCCGCTGAACGCCTATCCGTTAGGCGGCTGAGGTGAATTCGCCTGGCTCTGCCTGATGGTCGCGCTTGGACTTCGGTGGCGACGATCGCATGTCGCGGCGTCTGCGCATTCGCTGTCCGAAAGTCCTTGCCGCCGTGTCGAACCGTCCCATCGCAGGGTGTCCCGTCGTGGCGGAGCTATCGCGACCGTGGAGGAGGACGCCTAGATCTTGCGATCCTCGCCGATCGACCGGTGCTCGGATGGCGATATCGACCGATTCGCTGTGGGTCGCGTGGCGAATCGTCGGCTTCACAGTTCTCGCTAGCGACTGTGAAGTACTGCGAGATTGACGGGCCGCTGACCGTCATCGCGCTGCGTCGCAGCATCGTGACTCGGTTCAGCTCGCCAGTCCCGAGTAGACGGTTTGAGGCATCGTCGGCAACGGCCGCACGCTCGTCCGACTCGCCAGCTTGAAGAAGCGGCCGCCGCCTAACATGGCGTTGCAGCGGACTCGCCGCCCCTCGCTTCGCTCGGGCCGCTCGCTGCGCTCGCTCGGCTCGCCGCTGAACGCCTATCCGTTAGGCGCGGCAGGCTTGAGTCGCGAGGAGCACCATCGAAGACGGCTTCGGATCGACCACGGTCGCCGCGATCGGGGCGAGTGTTCGAATTTCGTCGCCCCGGCGACGCTCCTCGCAGCCGGGCTTGATCCCGTCACCTTCTCTGTCATCCTGCCGATGTCCGCGATGCCGCTACTTCGGCTCTCCGAACTCGCTCGAGCGTGCCTTGGCACGACGCCTTTCCTTCCCGGGCTTCTCTGGTTCGAAAAGTCGACCGCGTTCGGACGGCTCGTGGTGTGGCACCGGACACCGCCTTCCCTCAGTCCCGCTTCGACGCTCGGTTGGGGTCCTTGGTCGGTGAAGGAAAGTGTTCTCTACGCGCACGTCCCGGCTTCGGCGCTCTTCGCATCCGTCGCGCTGCGCGTTCACCTCGAGTGCGTTCGGAACGGCTAAGGCCAATTGCGGACGTCTCCTGGCCGTACCGGCTCAAGGTCCTGCTACGGATGAGGCGATCGCGGGCGATCTTCCTCGCTTCGAAGTCTCGGATTGCATCGTCCCGGCTGGAGGCGCTTGGCGATCGGCCTCTCATATTTCGTCCGGGTGGCACCGCACTGCGGCCGCGTGATCCACGTTGAGTACGCGGATCGCCGAGCTGGGTGAGGCCGAACTCGCCGGCGCCTAACATGGCGTTGCAGCGGACTCGCCGCCCCTCGCTTCGCTCGGGTCGCTCGCTGCGCTCGCTCGGCTCGCCGCTGAACGCCTATCCGTTAGGCGGCCTCGCATGATCCTGTGGCTCACCCTCTCGACCGCGCTAATAGCCGCCGGCCAGGCTCCTTCGCTTCGCGGAATCGAAGGGACAGTACGAGACGTTTCAGGAAGGCTTCTGCCGGTGAGCGCTGGTGACGGCAACGTCCGTCGAGACCGGGATGAAATCAGTGACCACCTCCGATCGACGGGATGGGTCGTTCGCGATTTCCAATCTCGCCTTGGGCAAGTACCGAGTTACCGTACAGCTGGACGGATACCTGACGCAGACTCAAGAGCCAGTAACCGTGTGGACCGCGCACGTTTTCTCGCGGGTCGGTTTCGTGCTTACCTTTCCTCCTCCAGAGCCTGTCACCGTTGGAGGCCATCCTCTTCCCGCGTACACCATTGGATCGGTTCCGACTCATCCGCTGAGACCTTTGCCGCGTGGCCGTTCGTTTCAGCGCGTTCTCTATAGCGTGGAAACCGCGGTGACTCCAGCCCCGCCTAACATGGCGTTGTAGCGGACTCGCCGTCCCTCGCTTCGCTCGCTCGGCTCGCCGCTGAACGCCTTACCGTTAGGCGGCAGCTCGGCACACTGTCTGCTTCGCACATCGCTAAGGGCAAAGAAAAAGAGAGATGGCCCGACAGGCCCGGCCCGGGTGTAGAGAAATGAGCAACGACGTACGACTCCGCAACATCGAGCCCAACGACCTCCCCATCTTCTACGAGCAACAACTCGACGCCGACGCCACGCGCATGGCCGCCTTCCCGGCCCGCGACCGCGCAGCCTTCGACGCCCATTGGGCGACAAAGATCCTCGGCAACCCGGCGGCGGTCAATCAGACGATCCTCCTCGACGGCCAGGTCGCGGGCAACATCGGGAGCTGGCCCCAGGACGGTGTCCGCCTCGTCGGCTACTGGATCGGCAAGGAGCATTGGGGCAAGGGTGTCGCGACCCGGGCGCTCGCCGCTTTCCTGCACCTCGTGACCGAGCGTCCCCTCCACGCGCACGTGGCCAAGCACAACGTCGGCTCGATCCGCGTCCTGGAGAAGTGCGGCTTCAGCCTCGAGCGCGAGGAGAGCGTCGAGGACGCCCGCAAAGACGTTCGCCGAGCTCGTGCTCGTCCTGCGCTGAGGCCTCTACCCGCAGGAGGGAGCCCGCTCGCCGAAGAAGATCAAACTCCATCTCGGCTGATTCGAAGACGACGTTACGGCCTCAAACGCAGCGGGCAGACCTGTTTGCTTGGCCATCTCGGCCTCGCAAGTCAGGCGCTGCCTTGACGTGCCGCCTAACCCCTCGTTGCAGCGGACGCCACCCGGGTGATCCTCTCCAACGCCTTCGCGTCCGGCGTCGACCACCTGTGGCTTCGCTCATCAGCTCAGCCGGGTGGCGCCGCTGTACTCATAGTCCGTTAGCCGGTCGAGGAGACCGGCGCTCGATTCATTGCGGGTTCTCGCCGATCATGTGGAGAACGAGCTTCCCCTCGCAGGTCGTCCAGAAGTAGTAGTTGAGGAACTTCGCGCCCTTCGAGTTCACGCCCTCGCCGCCGACGTACCCGTGCCCCTCGCGAACGTCGGTCTCGCCCGCGGTGCCGGGCTTCAGGAAGCGGTCCGCGAAGACCGCCAGGTCCGCGTCGATCCCCGGGAGCTTGCGGATCGCCGCGGTGGTCTTCGGATCGAAACCGATCGCGGCGAGGAGGCCGTTCCAGTCCTTCTTCAGCGCGGCGGCGTGCGCCGCGCGGTACGCCGCGACCATCGCCTCCGCCGTCGGCGCCGGCGTGCCCGCCCCGGCCTGCGCGCCCGCCATCCGGTCGCTCTCGCTCACTTCCGCGGCCTTCGGGCTCGATACCGGAAGATCGAACTCGAACGCCGCCTTCTTGCCCTTGTGCTCCACGCTGCCGGACGCCCGCCCGGCCGCCTTCTTCAGCGTCGAGGACCAGTAGTTACCGCCCACCTCGGACTCGCGGCCGGACCCGCCGAAAGCCATCCCGGAGCCGAAATAGTCGGACTTGCCCGCCGGGTCCATCGTCAGCTCGATCCAGCCGGCGTTTCGGACCACGGTGAGCGCGCGCGCCATCGTCATGGGACACGGCGAGGCCGCGATCGCGGAGGAGGCGATCGGCTTGCTCACGACGTAGACGACGGTGTGGCGGCTCCCTGCGGGCCACGCGATGCCGTCGACCAGATCAAAGTCCCCGGTGTTGGCGTCGGCGATGTGTCCCTTGACGACCGCCTTTCCGGCGGACACCTTCACGGGCGCCGACGCGGCCGGCTCGGGCGATGGCGCCGGCTCGGCGGCCGGTTCCTTCGGGGCCGGCTTCCCCTCGATGCTCGCGATCGCCTTGGCGACGGCGTGCGGCAGCTGCTTCGCCTCCATTTCCGGCGACTTCGCGATGTCTTTGTAACCGCGCTTCTGCAGCGCCTTGAGCTCCGGCAGCGCGGCCTTCGCGCCCGGCCCGATCGCCGCCAGGGCGTCGGCGGCGAAGACGCGGAGGTAGATCTCCTTGCCGCGGAGCTGGCGCGCCAGCGCCTTCGTGGCGGGCGCCGCCTCGGGCCCCATCTTCTCGAGCGCGACGACGGCGTGCTTGCGGACGTCGTGTACCGGATCGGCGAGTGCCTGGATGAGCAGCGCGACGGTGCCCGGAACTCCGGGGCCGAGCTGGCCGATCGACGAGGACGCCGCTTCCCGGATCTGCGCGTTCGGGTCCTTCAACGCGCGCTCCAGCGCCGCCTTCACGGCCGGAACCTGAAGCGCTCCGGGCGCCCCAAGCGCACCGAGCGCCATGAGCGCCTGAGTCCGGACCATTTCGTCCTTGTCGGCCGCGGCGGCCGCGAGGGCTCGCAGCGAGGTCCTTGACCGAGTCCGCTTCGACGCGCGGCGCGAGCTTGTAGAGTGCCATCACGGCAGCGTGTCGCGGCTCCATCTCCGTCTCGCGAAGGAGCTTCGTGAGCGCGACGATGACGGCCTCAGAGGGCGCCTTGACGTCCGAGAGGCCATAGGCGACGAATCGGCGCACCATGGGGTCGGGATCGGAAATCGCCTCCATCAGCGCGTCCACCGCCTCCGCCGAGGACTCCGCCATCGGGCCGAGCTCCTCCACCGCCTTCAGCCGGACGGACATATCCGGGTCTTTGAGCCTGGCGCGGAGCTCCGCGACGCGCGCGACGGCCGGGTCCTGCGCCTTCGTTTCGGCCTCGGGTCGGGAGGCCTGCCCGGCTCCGGTGCTCGAGCAGGAGACGACGGTCAGCGCCGCGGCGACGCAGAGAGACACCGCGAGGAAACGAGACCTCATCCGCATGGAGTCCTTTCGTCTTTTGAGGCGAGGATATCGCGGGCCGTCCATCAGAAGGGCCCGCCAGGCCTGCGCGACGGCAGCTGGCAGAGAATAGAGCCCGGCTGAGATCAGATTGTGGGCTTAAGGGGCCGCTTCGATTTCCTACTCGGCTCCAGGTCGAGCCGCCCCTGGAAATCCGCCCGTCGCCTAACATGGCGCTGCAGCGGACTCGCCGCTGAACGCCCGACCGTTAGCACGCCCAGACAGCAGTCGTTCCGGAAACCAAAACAACTAGGAGGATGCCAATGAAGTACGTGATCAGCTGGTACGAACGCCCGCAGGGCTCGCCCATCGAGTACGAGAATGCTCAGAAGCGAATCCTTGAGGTATTCGGCCAATGGAAGGCGCCCGCCAATTTCGAGATCGAATTCTTCGTGATACGAGTTGGCGAGTGGGGTGGCCACATGCTGGTGAAGTGCGACGATCCGGTGACCATTCACAAGTTCTGTTCGATGCTTCCTGCTTTCGTATTCGAGGCGCGACCCGTCATTACGGTCGAGGAAGCCGTCCGCGGCGAGCTCGAGGTAATTGCCTGGCGAGATGGACTGAAACGCAAGTAGTGGTGGCCATCGCCTTCGGCTCTGTGTCGCCCCAGAGATGCGACGGTGGAAGTTCTGGTGAGCTCGCGCCGCTGCGGGCCCGCTCGTTAGCCGGCACAGTATGTTGAACGCAGAGGCTCAACGATGACCACCGTGACGAAGCCACGGCTGACCTCCCTCGCCCCGCAGTTTCTGGTCGATGACCTCGCACGCTCGATCGCCTACTACCGGCGGCTCGGCTTCACATTTGGCGAGCCGTGGGACGGGTTCTACGCGATCGGGACGCGGGACGGTCTCGAGCTCCACTTGAAGGAGGCGGCGAAGAGCATCGCCGAACGCCATCACCGGCGCGAACAGGAACATCTGGATGCCGCGGCCGGCGTCGAGGACATCGAGGCGTTCTACGAGCAGTGCGTCGCGAGCGGGGCGACCATTCTGAAGCCGCTGGCATCCACCGCGTGGGGCACAAAGGACTTCTCCATTGAGGACCCGGACGGCTACATCATCGCGTTTGGGGGTCATCCGTCGAGGTGATCGGCATGCCACCTTACATGGCGTTGCAGCGGACTCGCCGCCCACGCATTCGGTCGGCTTCCCGCTGACCGCCCGCTCATTAGGCGGCGGAATCACCGGCAGTGACTAGCCATCCGTCCATTCAAGAGGGGCAAGTGCCGCCGTCATGGCCGCTCGGCGCCTTCGAGCTTCGACCGATGCGGTACTCCGACGCGGCCGCCTGGTACACCTACCTCGTCGATCCGCGCGTGGTCGAGCACACCAGTTTCCCGGAGCTCACTCTTGCCTCGGTCGAAGCCATGGTCGCCCGCGAACTCGACGGCTATGCTGCAGGAACCTCCTGCCGCTGGGCACTGGCTGATGCCAACGATCGGCTGGTCGGTACGTGCGGGTTCTCGAGTTGGTCCTTGCCTCATTCTCATGCCGAGTTGGTTTATGACCTCGCTCCAGCCTTCTGGGGCAGCGGCCTGATGCGTGAGGCCGTCCATCAAGTGCTGGCCTGGGCTCTCGACAACGTAGGTTTCAACCGCGTTCACGCCTTCGTCATGACCACCAACGAACCCTCGATTCGCTTGCTCGAGGCGGCGGGCTTCTCGCGGGAGGGCACTCTCCGCCGATTCCGCGTCGCCCGCGGGGTGGCGCGAGATTTCCATGTCTATTCCGTGCTTCGGGCATAGACCCCAAACCGTTGAGCCGGCAACTTCGAAAAGGAGCAACAATGGACGAGATCAAAGGAATCGCACGCGTCAAATTTCATCCCGGCAAGGTCGAGGAATGGAAGCGCCTGTCGGAAGAGGCCATGGAGATCGTGCGGAACAAGGACAGCGGCACGCTCCAGTACGAAATCTTCTTGAACGAGGATGAGAGCGAGGCGGTGGTGTACGAGCGCTACCGCGACGCCGACGCCGCGATCGAGCACTTTTCCAACATCAGCCATTTGATGGAGCCGATCCTGGCCACCGCCTCCGTCACGGGCGAAGTGCTGGGGACGCCGAACGCGAAGATGAAAGAGCAGCTCGGCGGAAAGGGCGGCCCGAAGCTGTTCACGCCGTGGATGGCGAAGGACGAAATAACCGCCGCCCGCCATAATGCGCCCTGAGATCGACGCTCTGTTGAGCCGCGAACTCGGTCATCTCGGAGGGCCTGGAGCTGGTTGGGTCGCGCGCCTCCTTCCCGCCAATGTTGACGAGAGAACTCTGCATCTGGGCTCGAGCTCCGAGAAGACCCGGAAGGCAGTCGAGGCTGTCCTGAAGGAGCGTGGTCGCCTGATCGCTGAAACGGTCGGCGATCCCGGCAGCGTCAGTGCGATCATCGGGTCCGGGCGCATGCGGCTGAATCCTGCCCTCGTTACCGTCTCGGTCATCGGAACTCCCGCGGGGGCTGAAGTCCGGATACGCGGCGTCGCGAAGGAGGGTCTCATCAGACAGCGCGGTGGCGAACAGGTAGCTGCCGAAGTCGCAGACGCAATCGCCAGAGCAGTGGCCACCTAAGATGGCGTTGTTTCTAGTTGCGGCGAGAAGCAGCGAGCGGCCTAACATGGCGTTGCAGCGGACTCAGGCAGCCACACCAACTATCACCTGATACGCTCCCGACCCCTCGACGATCAAGGAGGCCTACGATGAGTACCGGCGGTCTCGTGTGGATTCCGATTCTTGCCGCCTCCATGGCCTTTCTGACGGCGCAGGCACCACCCACCGAGAGCAGAGGCGTTACGGAGAAACTGCTCTCCGCCGTCGAGCTTGGACCTGAGATTGAGGGCATGGCGGGGCGGAAGCTTCGGATGCGTTTGATAACCATCGAGCCTGGAGGTGCCACCGTGATTCATGGCCACAAGGACCGGCCCGGCACCGTCTACATCCTGCAAGGGAAGATCACCGACCACCGGGATGGCGTCGCCACGAAATATGGGCCAGGCCTCGGCTGGCCCGAGGACAAGGCCACCACGCACTGGATCGAGAACGAGGGAACGATAAAAGCCGTCGAGATCTCGGTCGACATCATCAGGCAGCCGTAGGCTCCCGCCCCGATGCCGAACCTGTTTGGAGGCGCATGTGTCAAAGCTCAAGACCAAACCCACAGAAGTCAGCGCCGATAGTCACATCTCTGACATCGCGAACGAGGAGCAACGGAGCGACGCCAAGTCTCTGGTTGCTCTCATGCGAAGAGTTACCAGGCAGGAACCAAGGATGTGGGGACCGAGCATCGTCGGGTTCGGGAGCTACCATTACAAGTACGCGAGCGGCCACGAGGGCGATTCCGCTCTCACCGGGTTCGCCGTGCGGGGAAGTGAGTTGGTTGTTTACATCGCGGAGGCCTTCGAGGGTCGCGACGATTTATTGGCCCAGCTGGGAAAGCACAAGACTGGGAAGGTCTGTGTCTACATCCGGCGCCTGGCCAATGTCGATCTCACGGTTCTCGAGACGTTGGTAGCCCGGTCGGTAGCAGACACGAAGCGTCGCTATCCTCAACCGAATGAAAACGACGCCTGACCGGTCTTGCACCGAACTCGTCTTCGGCGAGTCAGTAAAGTCCACGTTAGGCCGCCCATGAGCGAGGGTGCCGGAGTGCTCGGCGCTGCGCTCGCCGCCTTTCTCCTGGCTGCCAAAGTTTTTCACCTTTTCGGGCCAGCGCTTAGCAAGTGGCTCGCCGACGACGCCCGTAGCCACCGAAAACGACCCAGTACCCAAGTGCAGAATGATCCAATACGAAATGTGCGGATCGAACCTCGCTGAGGCGGAGCGGCCTAACACGGTGCTTGCAGCGGACTCGCCTTTGAACGCCTGCCCGTAAGACGTCGGGCCGACCGAGAAGCGGGAAGCTGGATGCGTAATCAAGGCGAGCGGCATCCGCTTTGACGTCACAACGATTTCGGGCGGGTGACGAAGAGGTGCAGACCCCTGTATTGGATGACCGCAGGGGTCACCCGTCCGCATCGACAATCGCTCCTCCCTCGCCCACCGACCGCTGGCGGGGACCGCAGGCTCGCCGTACGTCGGGGTGGCTACTCCTCGTCCTGCTGTGCCTGCTGATCTACAACGCCAACCTGAGGGGGATCGGAGGCGGAGACACGTTGCCGGCGCGCTACCTGCCATTTGCCATCTGGCGCCACGGAACGGTCGAGCTCGACCCGATCGCCCGGTTTGTCGCCCACGGTCACCCCTCGGCGGAGACGCGGAGCGCGTCCACCCACCCCGCCACTGCCGGCGCGTTCTTCGAGCCCTGGGCCTACTGGATGATCGAGACGCGCCATCAGCGTCTCGCCTCGCTGTATCCGGTCGTGGCGCCGCTCCTCGTTTCGCCGCTCTATCTGCCGGCGGTGCTCGCTCTCGAGGAGCAGGGCTGGCCGACATGGCAGGTCGAGTGGCTCGCGGCGATCATGGAGAAGCTCTCGGCGTCGCTCCTCGCAACGATCACGGTGCTGATCATGTACCGGTTGCTGCAGCGCGATGCCGGACGGTGGGCCTTGCCGCTCGCGATCGCGTTCGCCTTCGGCACCAACACCTGGATGACTTCCAGCCAGGCGCTCTGGCAGCAGGGAACCGGCGAGCTCCTCGTCGCGCTCGCGCTCCTGCTTGTCACGTCGACCCTGACGCCAACGCGCTCCGCAGTGCTGGGCGCGGTCTGCGTCGTCATGGCGGCGAACCGACCTCCCGACGCGCTCTTCGCCGTTGCCATCGCGCTGTACGCCGTCTGGATCCTCCGGGGTAAGGCGAAGTGGCTGGCCGCCGGAGCCGCCTTTCCGGTCGCGCTGGTGGTCGCCTACAATCTGGGAGTTATCGGGGTCCTCACCGGCGGGTACGGCACGGTCGTCCAGCCCGGCTTCTTCAAGCATTCGCTCGGCGCCGGGCTCGCGGGGCTGCTCTTCAGTCCCATGCGGGGTCTCCTCGTCTTCTCGCCATTCCTCCTGTTCGTGCCGCTGGGGCTCGTCCGGCGTCTGCGCACACCCGGTACGCGGGTGCTCGCGGCCCTGCTGACGGCTGCGGTGATCGCACAGCTGGTGCTCTATGCGAAGGCCGACTGGCGAATGGGAGCGACCTGGGGACCGCGCTGGCTGACGGACACGTTGCCGGTAATGATGTGGTTGCTCGCGCCGGCGCCGCTCCTCCTGCGCACCCCTGCGCGCGTCGCGCTGGTGGTGACGATGGCGGTCTCCATCACCGTGCAGACGATCGGGGCGTTCTGGTACACGGGCCGGAGCGACCCGATTCTCTACGCGCGCGCCGACGGATGGATGCCGGCCGCCTGGAGAGTCGCCAACGCGCCATTCGTGGTCGAGCTCAACTACCCAGGTCAGCGCGGCGACCTCGCCTGCTCCGTCCGCGGCCATCTCGACCTCATCGGCCCGGCGCCGCCGGCCCAGCCGGGGGCGGTCGCGCCCGTGATGGTCCGCGGTGCGAGCCTGCAGGGCTGGGCCCTCGCCTGCGGTCGCACGCCCGCCCAGGTTCTGCTGCTGGCCGACGGCCTGATCGTCGGACAAACTCGAAAGTTTGCGCCCGCTCGTCCCGACGTCGCTTCGGCGATGGGAACGACCGCGCCTTCGACCTGGAGCGTCGAAGCGGACACGCGTGGCCTCCCGCCCGGCGAGCACGTGCTGCAGGTCGCCGTGCGCGCCGACGAGAGGAGCGGTATCCGCATCGTGAACGAGAGTCGCGTGCGGGTCGAGCCGCCCTCAGCCGAGCTCGCCCGCCGGGCCGCTGCGCTGCTGCGCGAGCACCAGAGCGCCGCCGGCTACTGGCTGACGACGCACACCGTCGAGCCGCGCTTCGCGAACCCGGGCCAGGAGATGAACACGTTCTTGACTGCGATGCTCGTCGACCTGTTGACCCCGGTGGCCAAAGACCACGGCCTCGAGGACGTGGTGGACAAGGCGCGCCGCCACCTCGCGGCCCAGATCGAGCCCAACGGGCTGGTGCGGTACCACGGCCTTCCCGACGGCCCCGGGATGGGCACACTCGGGTGCGCCATCACGCCGGACGCGGACGACACGGCCCTGGCATGGAGGATCGCCCCGCCGCCCGCCGGGGACTCCCGGCGCGCCTCGATGCTGAGCGTGCTGAAGGCCTACCGTGACGCGCGCGGGTTCTACCGCACCTGGCTCGCGCCGCAGGAGCGGTACGAGTGCCTCAACCCCGGGCGCGACCCCAATCCCCCGGACGTCACCATCCAGATGCACGTGCTGATGATGCTCGCCGAGATGGACCGCGCGGCCTCCCAGTCCCTTTGTAAGGCACTCGCCGGCCGGATCTCCGACGAGAGCCTCTGGGTCTACTACGCGCGGGCTCCCATCGTGCCGTTGCTCCGCACCGCCGACTTGCAGCGGATCGGCTGCCGGGTGACGATCCCGGACCGCGGCTCGCGGGCTTCGCCGAGCAGGCGGGCTGGATCGAAGTCGCGCGCCGCCTCGTCGAAGCGCAACTGTCGAGGGGCGCTCGCCCGAACGACGGGCCGGACACCCGCGCGCAGCTCGGCGAGCTCGGCCGGGCGGACTTCGCGGAACTCCGTCGCAACCCGCCGCTCCTCTACCACAACGACCTCACGGCGACCGTGTCGCGGTACTACTGGTCGGAAGACTTCGGCTACGCCCTGTGGCTCCGGCTCTACGAGTCCTCCGGGGACCAGGCGAAGCGTCGGTCGCGGACAGACCGATGAACGGGTCGGCGACGTTCCGTGAAACCGCACACGCGCTCCGGCATCTGGCGGGCGGGCGCTGGCTCGAAGTGCTCTTGCTGCAGGCTTCGCCGCTCCTGGGAGCGGCCTTCGGCGGCGCGAGCGCCATCGGGCCCGGCCTGGTAGTCCTGGCCCTCGGTAGCGTATTGCTCACCGCGCACGTGTTCGTCTTCAACGACTGGGCCGGCCACCACGGCGATTTGAACGACCCGGACCGCGCTTCTCGGGTCTTCGCGCGCCACGGCATCCGCAGCGGCACCGTAGCGGCGATCGCCGTCGTCCTGCTCGCCGCCGCGATGGTGGCGTTTGCCGCGCTCGGCTTCACCGCCGTCGCGCTCGGCGCGGCGATCGCCTGCTTCGGAATCCTCTATTCGAACCCCCGGGCCGCCGGCAAAGGAGTGCCTGTCCTCGCCTCGCTCCTGCATCTGGTGGGCGGCGCGCTCCACTTCCTGCTCGGCTACCAGCTGGCACGGGCGATCGACGCGCGCGGGCTCGCCATCGCGCTCTTCTTCGGACTGGTCTTCGCGGGCGGTCATCTCAACCAGGAAGTGCGAGACCACGACGCCGACCGGCGCAACGGCATCCGCACGGCGGCCGTGGTCCTCGGCCCGCGCCGCGCCCTGCTCGCCAGCCTCGGCGTCTTCACGGCCGCGTACTGGGAGCTGGCCCTCCTCGCGGCGATCGGCGTCGTGCCCCGACCCCTGCTCTGGGCGGTGGCGTTGCTCTGGCCGCTGCACGCCTTCTGGTCATCCCGCGCGCTTCGCAGCGGGCCCGGGATTAACCAGGCGCGCTGGCTGCAGCGCCGATATCGAGTCCTCTTCGCCATCGTCGGTGTCGTGATGCTCCTGTCGCTGGCCGCCCCGGCCGCAACGTCGGATGGGAAGGAGGATTCGGTCCCGCGCGTCGTCGACGCGAAGCGCCAGGGCGTCAGGACCGGAGCCCCTCTACGCTAGATGCTTCCTGGAGCCTTGAAATCCTGCCCGCTCGCCGGGCGACCACATAGAGGTGTCGCATGCCACCATCGTCGCTTTCGTCTGCTCGCGGCCCGCTGGGTGTCATTCCGCTGGCCCACCGATCTCTCGCGGTGCTGGGCATTACATTGTGGTTAACCGCTTGTGCGCCCGCGGTGCGCCGAGAGGTCGTGAACCCACCAGGCATTTCACCCCTGGTCCCAGCCTACTCGGTCGCGATCCGTCACCGCGGCATGGTATTCGTATCGGGGATGACCGGTTTCAAACCCGGTACGCAGGACATCGTCGAGGGTGGTGTGGCGGTACAGACGCGACAGACGCTCGAGAACATTCGTACCGCGCTGCAGACGGCGGGAGCCACGATGGCCGACGTCGGTGAGTGCACGGTGTTCCTTGTCGACATGGCCGATTACGCCGCGATGAACGGTGCCTATGTCGAGTTCTTTCCTGTAGACCCACCGGCCCGCGCAACCCTGGCGGTTTCGGCGCTGCCGAGACCAGCAGCGCGTGTGGAAATCAAGTGCAGCGCCGTGATCGGGAGGCGCTGACGGTCGGCGACCCCGGCGAACCTGAGATCTTGAGGCGCGCCTTACCTATGCGTCGTGGCGGCTGAACGCAGTCTCCACACCTCGAAAGGAACATCGCAGTGTCGAAGGTTGTCGCAATCATGTCCATGTCGCTCGACGGCTACGTCGCCGACCGCAGCGATGGCGTGGCCGAAGTGTTCGACTGGTACTTCAACTCGGGGGACGTCGAATTCCAGACCGGAGGGTCGGACCCCATGACGTTCAAGGTGTCCGGGCCGAGCGCCAAGCACCTTCGTGGTCTCTGGTCCGAACTTGGTGCCGTGCTCACCGGTCGACGCACTTTCGAGGTCGCCGATGGCTGGGGCGGAAATCACGCCTGGGGACCAGCATTCGTAGTGACCCATCACATCCCCGCCGGATGGCCGCGACCCGACTCGACTGTCCACTTCGTGACCGACGGCATCGAAAGCGCCGTGAACCAGGCCAAAGCCGCCGCCGCCGGGAAGTCCGTCGGGGTCCACGGCGCGGACACAATCCAGCAGCTCCTGAATGCCGGCCTCCTCGACGAAATCCACGTCGACATCGCGGCTGTTCTTCTCGGCTCCGGAGTTCGACTCTTCGACCACCTCGCCGGCACGCCAGCGGTCCTTGGCAACCCGAGGGTGATCCCGGGCGTCGGCGTTACACACCTGCGCTACCCGGTACGCAAGGCGTAGTCCCAGGACGAAACGATGGCAACCCCTGATTCTCACGTAACGATCCACATGGCGGCGAGCCTCGACGGCTTCATTGCTCGAAAGGACGGGCGCGTCGACTGGCTCGAAACCTCAGACGAATTCGCAGGCGGGGACACCCTGGACCCAGGATTCGTCGAGGCGTTTCTCAAAACGATCGACTGCTACGTCATGGGATCGCGAACCTATGAGACCGCGCTTCGCTTTGAGACCCAGGGGTTGGGGTGGTCGTACGGGAACAAACCAACCTTCGTCCTCACTCATCGGGAGTTACCGCGGACCCGGGATACCGTCGAGTTCTACTCAGGCGATCTCGCGCAGTTCGTGAACGGGCGCCTGCGGCCCGCGTTCCGTACCATCTGGTTTGTTGGGGGCGGTGTGGTCTCCGGCGAATGCCTTCGTCTCGGGATAGCCGACGAAGTTCGCTACTCAATCCTGCCGATCCTGATTGGTGATGGGATCCCGTTCTTCGAGGGGATCGCCAGAGACATCGCCCTCCATCTGGCGGAGGTCAAAGCCTACAGGAGCGGCATGGTGGAGCTTCGTTACGAGGTGCGAGGACGCCGTGACGAGTCACGAAAAGCCACCTGACTGTGTAGTGAATCCCCGTAGGGCGATTGGTACTCTTACGAAATGCGACCCCTTCGGTATTCCATCAACGTCACGTTGGACGGGTGCTGCGATCATCGTGCAATTCCCGCGGACGAAGAGTTGCATCGTCACGCGGTCGAGAACATCGCCCGGGCCGATGCCCTCCTTTTTGGGCGGGTGACCTACGAAATGATGGAGGCAGCGTTCCGGCCGCCGACGAAAGGATTGGCTGATTGGATGGAGCCCTTCGCCCGGACAATCGACGCGGCCAGGAAGTACGTCGTGTCGAGCACCCTGGACCGGGTCGATTGGAACGCGGAGCTCGTGCGCGGGGATCTGGGGAAGGCCGTTCGGCAGCTCAAGGAGGAGTCGGGTGAGGGACTGTTCACAGGAGGCGTGACGCTCCCGCTGGCGTTGGCGGAGCTCGGATTGATCGATGAGTACGAGTTCGTGGTGCATCCCAGGCTGGCGGGCCATGGGCCGACGTTGTTCGCCGGGCTATCCAAGCATGTCGACTTGAAGCTCGTAAGCCGGCTGGAGTTCGTCTCGGGGGCGGTGGCGAAGCGGTATGAGCCGAGAAGGTAGCGCTTCCGCCGAAGTCGGCACGGGAACGTACTGAGACCGTGGAGAACGTTCTGGAAGAGCTTCGGAGACTCGCCGGTTCCAGTCTGGAAAGAGGGGCGAAGGCACGGGAGGCCGCTGACCTCATTCGCGCTGCGCGTTCGTATCACTGGGTGGGAATGTATGACGTGACCCCGACCGAGATCACGGCCATCGCGTGGACGGGTAGCGATGCGCCGATGTTCCCCTCCTTCGCGCGGACGCAGGGTCTCAATGGAGCGGCTGTGGAGGCACGCGCCCCGATCATCGTGCAGGACGTCGCTCGAGATGAGCGGTATCTGACGACCTTTGGTGCGACGCGTGCCGAAGCCATCTTCCCGGTGGCGGCTCCAGAGGGCGGACAGATTGTTGGGACGATCGACGTCGAGAGCGACCGTACCGATGCCTTCACGGTGGAGGACGAAGTCTTTCTGCGGGGCTGCGCACTGGCGCTAGCCGGACTATGGGCTTCTGGTCGGCCAAGTTCGACGTCACCCGGATCGGCCACGGCGGGTCTGATCCCGGAGTGAGGACCGAGATGCTTTCCAACCTCTCCAGGGGTGTCGGAGTGATTCTGTTCGCGAACACCTCGCTGCCGGACGAAGAGATGCGCCAGTTCTATGGCATCTTCATCGAGATCTGGAAGCACGCCGAGACCTTGAAGAAGCCGAGCACGCGCCCGTGATGCGGCGGCCTGCGCCTTTTGCGGCCACTGCCTTCGTCCTCTGCATTCAGTCGCTCGAGGGCAACGCTCAGGTGTCCGAACTGTGCAAGCCGACCTTGAAGCCACGGGCGAGTGGCGCGCAGGTGGCTGATCGAGGGTTCTCTTATCCCGTCGTCAGGCCGGCATTTGCGCCGGGCACGGGTCCCAAGGTCCTGTTTGATGAAGCGCACCTGAATGTTCACACTGCCGAGGGTCGATACGCGCCCTTCGTCGATCTCCTACGGCGCGACGGCTTCGTCGTGGAGCCGAACCGTAGCCAGTTCAGCGGCGATTCGCTGGCCTCTGCGAAGATCCTCGTCGTCGCGGTTCCCCTGGCGCCTCGAAACAAGAATCTGGAATGGACGCTCCCCGCCCGATCGGCGTTCTCGAAGCGAGAGATCGACGCGGTGCGGAATTGGGTGCGGGAGGGCGGCTCTCTTTTCCTGATCGTGGATCACATGCCGATTCCAGGAGTGGCAGCCGACCTGGCACGAGAGTTCGGTGTGTTCCTGGTCGATGGATATGCAACGGACCGCACTTGCTCCGAGGACGAGTTCGTCTTTCAGCGGTCCGACGGGACGCTGGCCGATCATCCGGTGACTCGCGGTCGGGATGCCGCCGAAAAGGTCGACTCCGTTCGGACGATTACGGGCGCGGCGTTCCGCGTTTCGGGCACCGCAACTCCGGTGCTGATCCTGGCGCCCGAGACAGTCGTCCTCCTTCCCCGAACTGCCTGGAAGTTCTCGGAGGACACGCCCCGCATTGCCGGCGATGGGATGGCTCAAGGGGCCGTACTGCCCTTCGGCCTGGGGCGCGTTGCGGTATTCGGCGAGGCGGCAATGTTCTCGGCGCAGGTATCCGGGAAGAAGCGGCGTCTCCTGGGAATGAACATGCCCACTGCGGCGCAGAACCCGCAGTTCCTGTTCAACGTGATGCACTGGCTTTCGAGGATTCTCCCGGAGAATTAGGCGCCCGGCGAACGCATTCGGGAGCCGAAATGGAGAGGGGCTGCAATGGCCTACAGACCTTACCGGATAGTGCTTGCAGCGCTGATCGCTGCTCTCCCGGACATCGCGATCGCGGAACCGCCGCAAGCGGCGACTCCCGAACAGGTCGTGCAGGCGCAGCTCGATGCGTACAACGCGCGCAACATCGACGCCTTCCTCGCGACCTATGCCGTCGAAGCACAATTATTCGCGCATCCCGCAAAGCTGTTGGCCAATGGCCAGGCCGAGATGCGCGAGCGATATGCCGCTCGTTTCAAGGAGCCGAACCTCCACGCCGCTATCGTGAAGCGGATCGTCATGGGCAACGTCGTGATTGATCATGAGAAGGTCACGCGGACCTTTCCCGAGGGCCCGGGCGTCCTGGACGCCGTCGTGATCTATGAGATTCAGAATGGCAAGATAGCCAGGGCATGGCTGATCTCCGGTCCGAAGACACTGCATACGAAACGATGACGCGGCGCCTGTCACCGGTTCGCAGGTCTTAGCGCGTCACTGCTCTCCCTGCAAACTCGCGGCCCCGGCTGCGATCCGGATTCCCCCGACAATTCTCACAACTTGACGCAGACGTTCTTCGCTTCGGTAAAGAAATCGAGCGATTCGAACCCGCCCTCGCGCCCGACGCCGCTTTCCTTCATTCCGCCGAAGGGAACGCGAAGATCCCGCAGTAGCCACGTGTTGACCCACACCGTCCCGCTGTCGATCGCCGCGGCGACCCGATGGGCCTTCTGGAGGTCCCGGGTCCAGACGCTCGCCGAAAGTCCATAGCGCGTGCTGTTGGCATAGTCGATCGCCTCTTCGGGAGAATCGAAGGGCGTGACGGTGACGACCGGCCCGAAGACCTCCTCCTGCATGACGCGCCTCTGGCAGTCGAGGCCGGCGATTACCGTCGGCTCCAGGAAGTAACCGTCCCGGACGCGCTCCGGGAGATTCTCGGGACGCTTTCCGCCGACGAGAATGGCTCCCCCTTCCTCTCGCGCGAGCTCGACGTAGCCTTCGACTTTGCGAAGGTGCGGCTCGCTGATGAGCGCGCCCACGTCGGTCGTAGCGTCCTGCGGATCTCCGATCCGGAGCCTCTTCGTCCCCTCCAGAAAGCGCTCGACGAACTCTTCGTAGATCTTTTTCTCGACGAACAGACGCGATCCGCAGAGGCAGATCTCCCCCTGGTTGGCGAAGCTCGACTGAATCGACGTTGCGACGGCCTGCTCGAGATCGGCGTCTGCGAACACGATGTTCGGGTTCTTTCCTCCCAGCTCCAGGGACACTTTCTTGAAAAGCGGTCCCGCGTGCGCCATCACGTCCGCGCCTGTTTTCGTACCCCCGGTGAACGAGATGAGCGGAACGTTCGGATGTGACGTGAGGGCGCGGCCGGCGCTTCCTCCGGGACCGTGCACGATATTGACGACGCCGGGCGGAATGCCCGCGTCCAGGGTCAGCTCGGCGAGCCTGTTGGCGGTAAGCGGTGTGAGCTCCGAAGGCTTGGCCACACAACAATTCCCGGCGGCGATGGCCGGAGCGATCTTCCAGGTCAGAAGGTACAGCGGCAGGTTCCAGGGTGAGATCAGCCCGGCGACGCCGAGGGGCTGCCGGATGGTGTAGTTGAGCGCCCGGTCGTCCGTCATGTGGCACGGCGTCTCGGCGTGGAGGATCGCCGTCGCAAAGAAGCGAAAGTTATGGATGGCTCGGGGAACGTCCATCCGGCGTGCGAGCGCGATCGCCTTCCCGCTGTCTTCCGACTCGAGCTGCGCCAGCTCGTCGAAATTCTCCTCGAGGAGCTCGGCAACCCGGATCAGGAGCCGGGATCGTTCGTCGGCGGGTGTTCTACGCCACGACTCGAAAGCGCGGGACGCCGCGGCGACCGCGGCATCGACGTCCTCGGGGCCGCTTTCTGCGATCTCGGCGATGACCTGCCCCGTCGCCGGGTTGACGTCTGGAATGTAGCGTCCCGAGCAGGGCGGCCGGAACTGGCCGTCGATGAAGTTGAGGATGCGTTTCACTGCAGAAATCCTATCCCGCAGATGTCTCTGTCATCCCCAAGGGGTTAGCGGTGCAACTCGAAAGAGATCCCTCGCTGCGCTCGGGATCACAGCGCCTACGGCGCTGTCGTTTGAATCGCTGCGGGCATCGTGGTACGAAGCAAGATCAGATGGGAAACGAAAAGCCCCGTCCTCTCTACTACGCCGACTACATCCAGCTCGATCGGCTGCTCGGATGCCAGCAGCTGCAGAGCACTCTCCATGGCCGGCCTGCCCACGACGAGATGCTCTTCATCATCGTTCATCAGGCTTCCGAGCTGTGGTTCAAACAGATCCTGTGGGAGCTCGACGCGGTGCTCGCGACGTTTCGAGGCTCCCGCGTCCCGGAGGAGGAAGTCGGGCAGGCGGTCCTGCACTGCGGGCGCATCGTCGAGATCCAGCGCGTCCTGCTTCAACAGGTCGACGTTCTGGAAACCATGACCCCTCTCGACTTCCTCGATTTCCGCGACGTTCTGATTCCGGCCTCGGGCATTCAAAGCGTTCAATTTCGCTTGTTCGAGAACAAGCTGGGAATGCGGCGCTCCGACCGCCTTCAGCTCCACGGCGCTCCCTACACCTCGCGCTTCAGCGAAGAAGATGCCGCGCGTGTCGAGGCTTCGGAGAACGAGCCTTCTCTCTTCGATCTGATCGAGGGTTGGCTCGAGCGGACGCCCTTCCTCCACTTCGGCGATTTCGACTTCTGGCGGGAATACAGTCGGGCGGTCGACGCGATGCTCGCCGCCGACCGCGCCTCGATCCGGAGCAACCCCACCCTGACGGAAGAGGTGAAAGCCATACAGCTCGCAGGAGTCGAGGCGACGGCACGGCGTTTCGCGGACCTGTTCGAACAGGAGGCCGGCGAACCGGTACAGGTCGCCGCGCCGGGACGTCACCTTTCCCGGCGCGCGCTCCAGGCGGCGCTTCTCATCAATCTCTATCGGGATGAGCCGATTCTTCACCTGCCCTTCCGTTTACTGACGCTCCTGGCGGACATCGAAAGGAATTTCACGACCTGGCGCCAGCGCCACGCCCAGATGGCGATGCGGATGATCGGCACCCGGATCGGCACCGGCGGATCGTCGGGTCACGAGTATCTCGACCAGGCGGCCGAGCGTCACAAGGTCTTCTCGGACCTCGCGGCTCTCGCGAGCTTCTTCATTCCCCGGTCGGCGCTTCCCACGCTTCCTCCCGACGTGAGAAGCCGGATGGGATTCCGGTTCCACCCTCCGGGATGATCCGCTCGAGCGAGTTCCCGGCCCGGAATCGCCTTGGAGTTCTCGATGCCCTGCGACGACCCCGCCGGCCGATCGGCCCCAAACCCCCGTAAGGACTGAGCTTCCGCCTTCGCTTGACAGGGTCGGCAGCCCTTCGATAGCGTCCGCTGAGAATGAGACTGAGTCTCAGTATGGACTGGTGGGGCGGGCGATGAAGGCTCTGCGGCGGGCGCTCTTCTGGACTCACCTCGCGGCGGGATCGCTCGCCGGGAGCGTGATCTTTGTCCTGTGCGTGACCGGCGTGCTCCTGGCCTTCCAGCCGCAGGTCCTCCGCTTCGTGGAGCGCGACGCGCGCCGGACGCCTGCCTCATCGGGCGAGAGGCTGGCTGCGGGCACGCTCCTCCGCCTCGCGGCCGAGGCCTCTCCCGGCGCGGCGCCGACCGCCGTCACCGTCACTTCCGACCCGGCGGATTCCGCAGCCGTCGACTTCGGCCGCGAGCGCACGCTCTTCCTCGACCCCGTGGGTGGCGCGGTGCTCGGATCGAGCTCGTCCGGGCTGGCGCGCGTTCTTCGCCGGCGTGCAGGACGTCCACCGATGGCTCGCGTTCTCCGAGCGGAGCCGGCCGGCCGGAAAGGCGATCACCGGCGCGGCGAATCTGCTCTTCCTCGGTCTCGCGCTCTCCGGCCTCTACATCTGGTGGCCGAGGCTGCGCGGCATCCGCCGCGTCGCGCAGAGTCGGTCTCTTCCAGCGCGGCCTCACCGGAAAAAGGCGCGACTTCAACTGGCACAACGTCCTCGGCGTGTGGTCCGCCCTTCCCCTGATCGTCATCACGTTGACCGGCGCAGTCATCTCGTACCGCTGGGCGGGCGACCTCGTCTACCGGGCCTTCGGCCAGGCGCCCCCGCCCGTGACCCAGCCGGGCGGAGGAAGGCGCGGAGCGCGCGAGGCGCGGCCCGTCACGCCCGAAGAGGCCGCCGCGCTCGATCGCCTCTGGACCACCGCCGAGCGGCAGGCTCCGGGCTGGCGCGCGATCACGCTGCGGGTTCCCGATGAGCGCAGGTCCGTGACCTTCTCGATCGTGGAAGACCGCTTTCTCAACAAATTCGCCCGCTCCTCGCTCACGCTCGACGCGGCGACTGGCGCCGTCTCGAAGTGGGAACCCTACGCCGAGGCCGGTCCCGGCCGGCAGGCGCGCTCCTGGATGCGTTTCCTGCATACCGGAGAATCCCTGGGCCTGGCCGGCCAGCTCGTGGCGGCCCTCGCGTCGCTCGGCGGCTCCGTGCTCGCCGTGACGGGGATCGCCCTCGCCCTCCGACGTTTCCTGGCCTGGCGCGCGCGGCGCGCCGCGGCCGTCTCGACCGACTTCGACGAGGAGTTTCCGCAGACGAAGGGAGCCACGGGATGAGCCGCCAACGGGCGCTCAAGAAGCGGTCGAGGAAGAGAACGCGCTCGGTCTGGATGGCCGCCGGGACGCTCGCGGCGTACGCCGCCGTGCGGCCTCACCGCGCGTGCCCTTCCCGCCGAGACGGCCCACGCCGCCGCGGGAGGCGCCGGCGCGTCCGCGACGCTTCCGGTCCGGCGTTTCGAGATCGCGCCCGGGCCCCTCGGCGCGGTGCTCGAGGCGTATCGCGCCGCTTCCGGAATCACGGTCAGCGTGCCCGACGCTGGGTTCCTCCAGATTCCTTCGCCCGGAGTCAAGGGCGTCCTCCCGGTCCGAGTCGCCCTCAAACAGCTCCTCGTCGGAACCGGCCTCGGGTTCCGATTCACCGCGGCCGATGCGGTCGCGCTTTCGCTCGGCGCCTCCGAGGAGACTGTCGTGACCGGCGAAGCACCCCTCGAGATCTCGCCGAAGTTCGCGCAGCCCCTCCTCGACACGCCCAAGACCATCAGCGTCGTGCCCGAGGAGCTCATGGAGGAACAGGCGACCACGACGCTCCGGGATGCGCTCCGCAACGTCGCCGGCATCTCGATCGCGGCGGGCGAGGGAGGCTTCCAGGGGGATTCCCTGACCCTGCGGGGCTTCTCGGCGCGCAACGACATCTACGTCGACGGCATGCGCGACTTCGGCAGCTACTACCGCGACCCTTTCCACCTCCAGCAGGTCGAGGTCCTCAAGGGACCCTCCTCCGCGGGGTTCGGCCGCGGGTCCACGGGCGGCGTCGTCAATCAGTCGACCCGACTTCCCACGCTGGAGCCCACGCTCGACGCAGAGCTCTCCTTCGGCACGGCCGAGGCCTATCGAGTGACCGCGAACGTGAACCAGCCGATCGGCTCCGGGCGCGGCGTTCGAGATCTCCGCGATGGCCAACCAGAATCACGTCGCGGGACGCGACATCACCGAGAATCGCCGCTGGGGAGTTGCGCCCTCGATCGCGTTCGGCCTCGACGGCGCGACGCAGCTGACGCTGGCGTACTTCCACCTCACGGCGGAAGACACTCCCGACTACGGCGTGCCCTGGTACTTCGACGAGCCCGCGCCGGTCGACCGCTCCAACTACTACGGCTTCGAGGAGGGGTCCTTCCTCGACACGGGCGCCGACATGGGCACGATTCGCCTGACCCACGAGTTTTCGCCGAACATCTCGATCCGCGACCAGGCGCGCTACGCCCGTTACACGCGCGACGGACGAATCTCAGACGGCCGGCTGCCCTCCTCCGTGACCCCGGAGACGCCGCTCGAGCAGATCCAGGTGAACCGCAATCAGATCGCGGCCGAGAGCACGGAGACCTTCCTCCAGAACCAGCTCGACGCGACGCTCAAGTTCAAGACGGGCAGCCTGGGCCACACGCTCGTCTCCGGAATCGAGGTCGGCCGCGAGACGTCCGACCCGATCCGTCGCCAGTACAGCGGCGTACCGACGACGAGCCTCCTGCACCCGGATCCTCACGACGAGTTCGCGGGAACCGAGTCGATCTCCTCGCGCGTCGACGCCACTTCCAGCACCTTCGCGGCGTACGCGCTCGACACGGTCGCGATCGGCAAGTTCCAGCTGACGGCGGGTCTCCGGTGGGACCGCTTCGACACGGAGTACAGGCAGACGGTCCCGACGCCGACCGAGCCTCTCCCGCGTGGACGAGATGCTGAACTGGCGGGCCGCCATCGTCTACAAGCCCCGGGCCAACGGCACGATCTACTTCGACGCCGGGACCTCGGCGAACCCGTCGGCCGAGGCGCTCTCGCTTTCGGTCGCGAACGTCAATCTCGATCCCGAGAAAAACCGGACATTCGAGGTCGGCACGAAGTGGGACCTGCTGGACAACAGGCTCGCCTTGCGTCTGGCCCTGTTCCGCACCGAGAAGGTGAACGCGCGCGAGCCGGCTCCAAACGATCCCTCATTGAACGTCCTCGCCGGCGAGCAGCGCGTCGACGGGGCCGAGGTCGAGGCGAGCGGACCGATCACGAGCTTCTGGCGCGCGAACCTGGCGTACGCCTATCTCGACGCACGCCTGACCGAGTCCCGGTTCTTCCCGCAGTTCGTCGGAGCACGGCTCGCGAACGTGCCCGAGAACACGCTTCGCCTCTGGAACATGTTCGAGCTTCCGTGGCAGATTCAGCTCGGCGCCGGCGTCAACTACGTGGGCGCGCGGACGGCGAGCACGACGGCGCCCTTCGACCCGGTGACGGGACGCCTGAAGGAAGCGCCCGGGTACGTGACGTTCGACGCGATGGTGCGCCGGCCGATCACCGATTCCCTCCTGCTGCAGCTCAACCTCTACAACCTGGGCAACACGACGTATTACGACCAGCTCCACCCGAGCCACATCGTGCCGGGGCAGGGCCGCGGAGCGCTCGTCGGGGTGGCCGCGAAGTTCTGAGGCGGCCGCGTGTTTCTTCCGATTCCCGATGTGCTCACGGCCGCGCAGGTCGCGCGGGCGCGTCAGCTCTTCCTGGCGGCGGAATGGGTGGACGGCCGCGCGACGGCCGGACACCAGTCCGCCCTCGCCAAGCAGAACCGGCAGCTCCGCGAGGACGACCCGGCGTCGCGCGAGCTGGGCGAGATGATCGTCTCGGCTCTCGGCGGCAACGCCGCTGTTCGTCGCCGCGGCGCTGCCGGCCAAGGTCTTCCCGCCTCTCTTCAACCGCTACGAGGGGGGCGAGGCGTTCGGGAGCCACGTCGACAACGCGATCCGGCAGGTCACGGGGACGCCCGTGCGCGTCCGGACGGACCTGTCGGCCACGCTCTTCTTCTCCTCACCCGACGAGTACGAAGGCGGCGAGCTCGTCGTCGAGGAGTACTCCGGCTCGCACTCCGTCAAGCTCCCGGCGGGCCACATGATCCTCTACCCCGCCGACAGCCGGCACCACGTCCGGCCCGTGACGCGCGGCGTGCGCCTGGCCTCGTTCTTCTGGATCCAGAGCATGGTCCGCGACGAGGGGGAGCGGAAGATCCTCTTCGACCTCGACCTCGCCATCCAGGACGTCAACCGCGAGCGCGCGGGCTCCCCCGCGGCCGTCTCGCTGATCGGCGTCTACCACAACCTCCTGCGCCGCTGGGCGGACGCTTAGAGGGTCCGTCTCTCTCCCGGGTCGAGAGGCCGAATGGGATTCCGGTTCCAGACTTCTCGAAGCTCGTCAACTCTCGGCGATGATCTTCAGCTCGACCGAGATCGGAACCGGCAGCGCGACGACGCCCACGGTCGTTCTCGTCGGCCGGATCGCCTCGAAGTACTCGTCCGTAAACCCGGTTGAACGCGGCGAAGTCGCGGTCGATGTTCGTCAGAAAGACCGTCACGTCGACCACCTTCTCGAGCGAGCTCCCGGCGTCCTCGAGAATCGCCTTCACGTTCTCGATGCACGCGCGCGTCTGGGCCTCGATGCCTTCGGGAATCTGCTCGGTCTCCCGATGCCGCGGGCCGATCCCGGAAAGGAAGAGCAGATTGCCGAGCCGGCGAGCGTGCGGATAGGGGCCGAGAGGCCGCGGCGCGCGCGAGGAGACGACGGCCGGGTTCCTCGAGGAAGGATTCACGCCGATATACTACCGAGGCCTGCGCGGCTCGACGCCGCGACTCGGGGGTAACGCCATGGAATCGAAAGCGCTGAATCTCGCGCGGTGGATCGACGAGCACCGGAGCTCTGCTCAAGCCGCCGGTGGGCAACAAGAAGGTCTTCGAGGGGGACGACTTCATCGTCATGGTCGTCGGCGGGCCGAACAACCGCAAGGACTATCACCTCGACGAGGGCCCCGAGTTCTTCTATCAGCTCGAAGGCGAGATGGTCCTGAAGACGATCCAGGGCGGGAAGGTCGTGGACGTCCCGATTCGCGCCGGCGAGGTCTTTCTCCTTCCGCCGAACACCCCCCATTCGCCCCAGCGGATGCCGAATTCCGTGGGTCTCGTCGTCGAGCGCAAGCGACTGCCACATGAAAAGGACGGAATTCAGTATTACTGCGACAACTGCAATGCCCTGCTGTTCGAAGAGTTCTTCACTCTCGAGAACGTCGAAAACGACTTTCCGCCGATCTTCGACCGGTTCTTCGGCGACGAGAAGAATCGCACCTGCAAGACAGTGCGGTACGGTGATGCCCGCGCCGGCCCGCTGACTTGCTGACGATCGACGTCCACACTCACATCCTTCCCGAGAGGCTGCCCGACTTCCGGAATTCACCGGGAGGCGAAAGATTCGTTCAGATCGACCATTACGCGCCCGGCCGCGCGCGGATGATCGTCAATGGTTCCCCCTTCCGCGAGATCGACGAGCAACAGCTGGAACGTCGAGGCGCGGCTCGCCGAATGTGACGCGGCGGGCGTCGACGTGCAGGTTCTCTCGACGGTGCCGGTCCTGTTCAGCTACTGGGCGGAGCCGGACCCGGCGCTGGAGCTCGCGAGGCGCCTGAACGACGACATCGCGGGGGTCGTGGCCGCGCACCCTTCGCGTTTCGCCGGTCTCGGAACGATCCCGATGCAGAGCCCCGACCTCGCGATCCGGGAGCTCGAGCGCTGCGTGCGGGACCTCGGGCTCTCCGGTGTCGAGATCGGCTCGAACGTCAACGGAGCGAACCTCGACAGCCCGGAGCTCTTTCCGATCTTCGAGGCGGCCGCGTCGCTCGGCGCCGCCGTTTTCGTCCACCCGTGGGAGATGGCCGGCAGAGATCGGATGACGCGATACTGGCTCCCCTGGCTCGTCGGGATGCCCGCGGAACTTTCGCTCGCGATCTGCTCGCTCATCTTCGGCGGAGTGCTCGAGAGGCTGCCGGCCCTGCGGATCGCATTCGCGCACGGCGGCGGCGCTTTTCCGGCGACGATCGGGCGGATCGTCCGCGGCTTCGAAGCGCGGCCCGATCTTTGCGCCGTTTCCAACGACGTGTCCCCGCGTGAGTATTTACGGCGGATCTACGTCGACTCTCTCGTGCACGATCCGCTGATGCTGCGCTACCTCGTGGACCTGATGGGGCCCGATCGGATCGCCCTCGGCAGCGACTATCCCTTCCCGCTCGGCGAGCCCCGCCCGGGAGAGCTGATCGATTCCTGCGGATTCCCGGAGAAGACCCGTGCCCGGCTGCTGCACGGCACGGCGCTCGAGTGGCTCGACCTTCCCGCCGCACGCTTCAGTCGCTGAATGGTGAACGAGCCGGACAGGTCTTTCCAGCCCGGACGCGACTTCGCTGTCGCTCTGGATCGAGGCGACCCGCTCGGGCGGTTCCGAGACGAATTCCACATTCCCAGGAGCGGAAACGGCGAAGAAGAGATCTATTTCGTCGGCAACTCGCTCGGCCTCCTCCCCAGGAGAACTCCGAAGTACGTCGACGAGGAGCTGGAGAAGTGGCGGCGGCTCGCCGTCAAGGCGCACTTCTCGGGGGAGAACCCGTGGATGCCCTACCACGAGCTCCTGGCGGAGCCCATGGCGCGGCTCGTGGGCGCCTCGGGTCCCCAAGCGAAGTCGTGACGATGAACTCGCTGACCGTCAACCTTCACCTGATGATGGTCGAGCTTCTACCGGCCGACCCGCGAGCGGCATCGGATTCTCCTCGAGGAGCATGCGTTCCCGTCGGACGACTATGCGGTCGAGTCCCAGGCCATCGTCCACGGCTTCGACCCGGCCGAAGCACTCGTGCGGCTCCGGCCCGGCCCGGGTCAGCACACGATCGATACCGCGGAGGTCGCCGAGGTCCTCGAACGCGACGGTGAGTCGATCGCCCTGGTCCTGCTTCCGGGAGTCCAGTACTACACGGGACAGGCTTTCGAGATCGAGGCGATCACGCGACTCGCGCACGCAGAAGGGGTGCGTCGTCGGCTTCGACCTGGCTCACGCGGCGGGAAACCTGGTCCTCTCCCTCCACGACTGGAACGTGGACTTCGCCGTCTGGTGCACGTACAAGTACCTGAACTCGGGCCCGGGCTCGGTGGGCGCCTGCTTCGTCCACGAGCGGCACGGCCAGCGGCGGGATCTGCCGCGCCTGGCCGGATGGTGGGGACACGACAAGGAATCCCGCTTCCGGATGGAGCCCGGATTTCGACCGATCCCCGGCGCGGAGGGATGGCAGCTGTCGAATCCTCCGATCCTCTCGCTCGCGGCCATTCGCGCTTCGCTCGACGTTTTCATGGAAGCGGGGGGGATGGAGCCGCTGCGGGAGAAATCGCTTCGCCTCACGGGCTACCTCGAATGGCTGCTTCAACGGGAACTCGGCGATGCGGTCAAGATCCTCACTCCCGAGAGACCCGCATCGGAGGGGGTGCCAGCTCTCGTTGCAGGTGAAGTCGAACGCTTCGGGAAGAACCGTCTTCGAGAGACTCGAGGCGGCCGGCGTCACCTGCGACTGGCGCGAGCCCGACGTGATCCGGGTGGCTCCCGTCCCCCTCTATAACCGGTTCGAGGAGGTCCACCGCTTCGTCGAGATTCTTCGGCGCTTTGAACGCGCATGTGAGAACACCCCGCGAGACCCCCGAGATCACGCTCGTCGGCGCCGGTCTCGCCGGGTCGCTGCTGGCGATCTTCCTGGCGCGGCGCGGGTACCGCGTGACACTCCTCGAGCGCCGCCTCGATCCGAGGAAGCCGTCGACGGCGACGACAGCGGGGCGCTCCATCAACCTGGCGCTCGCCAATCGCGGCATCACGGCGCTCGAAGAGGTCGGCGTGATGGAGAGCGTCCGGTCCGCGCTGATTCCGATGGCCGGGAGGATGCTTCACGACGAAGAAGGACGGCTCCGGCTGATTCCCTACGGCAACAAGCCGCATGAAGTCATCTACTCGGTTTCGCGCGCGGGCTTGAACACGTCTCCTCCTGGATGCCGCCGAATCGACCGGAAGAGTCTCGATCCGCTTCGGAGCGACGGTCTCGACGTCGATTTCAAGAAACGCCAGGTGCGCTTCCTCGCCGGGGAGGATCCCGAGCCGCAAACGCAAGCGACGCCCTACGACGTCCTCATCGGGACGGATGGAAGCGCCTCGGCGATTCGCGCCGCGATCCTGGAACGGACAGGCGGACGGCTCGCCGAGGAGCCGCTCGGCCACGGGTACAAGGAGCTCTCGATTCCCGCGGCCCCCGGCGGCGGATTCCGGATGGAGAGGGGCGCCCTGCACATCTGGCCGAGGGGCGAATACATGCTGATCGCGCTCCCCAACCTCGACGGCAGTTTCACCGTGACCCTGTTTCTGCCGAATCAAGGGGGACGAAAGCTTCGAGGCCCTGACGACGACCGAGGCCGTTTATGCGCTCTTCGAACGCCGATTCGCGGACGCGATTCCGCTCATGCCCCGCCTCGGAGAGGAGTTCTTCGAGAATCCCACCGGCCATCTCGAGACGATCCGCTGCGAGCCCTGGTCGTTCGAGGATCATGCGCTCGTCCTGGGTGACGCGGCGCACGCGATCGTTCCCTTTCACGGGCAGGGCATGAACGCGGCGTTCGAAGATTGCAGCGCCTTCGATCAATGTCTGGGAGATCCCGATCGCCCGTGGAACGAAATCTTACGCGAATTCGAAAAGCGCCGCCGGCCCAATACCGACGCGATCGCCGACATGGCCCTGGAAAACTACGTCGAGATGCGGTCCACCGTCCGGGAGCCGAAGTTCCAGTTGAAGAAGGATCTCTCCTTCCGCCTCGAGGAGAGGCACCCCGGCCGGTTCATCCCTCGTTATTCGATGGTGATGTTCCACACGATTCCCTACGCCGAGGCAAAGCGGCGGGGAGCGATTCAGGAGGAAATCCTCGAGGAGTTGACGAGCGGGGCGGCGAGCCTCGACGAGGTCGACCTCGCGCGCGCCGACCGGCTGATCGCCGAGCGGCTGGGGACTTATTCGATCTAAGGAGTATCGCCCCTCTCCCCGCTCTAGGTGGTGGAGAGGGGATCTCCGGTCGACTACTGACTGCGCGCGATCGTGATCTTGAACCCGTCCGGATCCGTCAGGGAGATGTCCCGCACGCCCCACGGCTGGTTGGTCGGTCTCTGGTCCAGCCGGCCGCCCTTCGCCTCGATTCGCTTCGCGAGATCGTCGACGTTCTTCTGCGTCTCGCAGTAGATCCGGACGCCCTCGCCCTTCTTCCGATCGCGTCCCTTCTTCCAGTCGTCCTGCCCGATCATGAACGACACGTTACCGGCCTTGAGCGACACGCCCATGACCTTGCCATCGTCGTTCTTCCAGAGCTCTTCGACCCCGAACCCCAGGACGTCGCGATACCAGGCGAGGCTCCTCTCCAGGTTATTCACCGTGAAGCTCGGGGATGCCGACCGGAGCGCCAGCGGCCCGGATTCACCGCGGGGTTTCGCAGGCGCCGTCTTCGCTCTCCGAGGAGCGTCCTTCTTTGCACGAGCTGGCTTCGTTGACTTCTTCGCCACCATGATCTGACCTCCGGGGAGCGAGGCTATGACCGCGGACGCCGGCAGTCAATGAGGTCGTTCGCGCGCGCCGACTGACTGGCGAGGCTGCACTAGACTCCCGTGCCGGCCGATTCAAAACAATGGCGAAGTCCGGACGACTGGTCAGGGCTGGGATCCCGGCGGTGAGCTGATCGAACAGGGTCGATACTTCAATATCTCCCCCGACGGTTACTCCTTCACGCTCGATCGCACGTACGACGGTGGCAAGACGTGGATGCGCCCCTTCGTTACGTTCGCGCCACCCGTCGCGCGTCGGCGGAGTGACGACGACCCGCAACGGATCGCTTCGGATCACCGAAAGGTGAAGATCGTCTTAAGTCGACGATCCTTGAATTCTTAGCGACCCTTCAAAGCCCCGGACCTCCGCGCTCCTTCCGATAGCTTCGGCTCGAGCCGAAAGGAGGTCTCGATGCGGAAAGGCGTTGTCGTCGCAATCCTGGTAGGCGCGTGGTTCGGGTTCACGGCCGTCGCAACCGCCGGCGACGTAAAAGACGTGAAGAAGGGGAAGGTAGCGGTCTACGACGACTGCGATCCGACCGATGAAGCCTGGAACGAGACCGGTGGATGTTCTCTCGAGGGAGGAAAGGTCACGGAGGCGGAGTTCAGCCTGTTCCTCTTCTCTCCACTCGCCGGTGGAACCGTCATCGGCCATCCCGCGTGGCGCATGGAACCGTCGTATCTGCGGTTGAAGCCGGACGGAACTCTCATCGCGGAGAACGAAGGGGGCAGAACTCACACGTTTACGGAGGTCGCGAGCTTCGGAGGCGGATTCGTTCCCCCCTTGAACGGCCCGCTGCTCGTGCTTGCGCCGGAGTGCGCCACGGCGACTCCGATCCAGCCCGGCGAAGAGCAGGAATTCAAAGATCTCGCGCCCGGAAATCACCTCTTCCAGTGCTGCATCCATCCGTGGATGCGCTTCCTCGTGAAGGTGAACGCGGGAGAGGAGCAGGAGGCCACCAGCGGGCACCACGGTCACCACTAGGAAAAGCGGGTAGGAGCCGGGCAGGGGAAGCGTTCCGGCTCCCCTGCCGGCTCGATAGGATCTGTCGCGTGGTTGGCGAGGCCGTCCCTTTTCGCATCGCCGTCGTTGACCCCCCTCGCGGAGTTCACTTCCGTCTTCAGAGCGGCAAGTCGCCTGGCGAGCTTCTGCCTCCCGAACGATCGACCTCCTCCACGCTGACGTTTGAGTTCGAGCTGCGTCTCGGTGAGCCGCTTTCAGGCGGGTGTCCGAGATTCCTCGGACCCCTCGCGCAGGGCACACCGCAGGATCGGTTTGTCTACGTCAACTCCGGCACTCTCGCCGGGGAGCTCGCGTCGTGCTGGACACGGCGGGCCAAGGTCCACCTATCGTCCATCACCGCGGCAATGGTTGAGCAGGTTCTCTCAGGCGAAGACCTCGTTCTCCAGGGCGGAGTTCGCAGGTACTGCGAAGGACGGCGGGCCTGCATGCGCTTCGGTTCCTCTGCTTGGGGGGAACTGGCAGGTCATTCCGGCTCGTTTGCCGAGATCAGCATCCGGACGTCGGGCCGGAGAGAACCGGCTCCGCCTAGGAGGAAGCGAATGGTTCGTGGATAGCCGGCCTGAGGGCATTACCTGAGGGAGCCGCGATGTCCAGAGTCAGTGTGAGGTACATGATCGATGACGTCCCGGCTGCGATCCGTTTCTACACGACGCTCCTCGGCTTCACAGTGGAGCGGGACGCCACGCCGGCATTCGCGTCGGTCGTCCGGGACGGCGTGCGCCTTCTGTAGCGGTGACGGCAGCTCGGGGGAAGCGCTCGTCGGGCTATTGGCGACTTGCCGACGTGTGCTGCACCGCCTTCATGCGCCGGAGATGCTACACCCGCGGAGACTGAACTCAACTAGCGCCGGGACATCGCTGGCGCTTGGTCGAAATCGATCTTCTGAACCTCTTCCCAGCGGAGGTACTCGGGGCGCTCACGGCCGAGAGAGAAGACCAGCACGTCGAGTATGCCGGCAATCTCATTGATCCCGAGATTGATCAGGCTGGCCACATAGGGCAGGGGCCGCTCTTCAAGTTCCTGCGCTGCTAAAAAGAGCTGGGTGAGCATTTTGGCGCCGCGTTCGCTAAATACCGTGTCTTTATCATGGGGATCATAGACGAGATGTTTTGCCAGCTTGAACAGCTCCCGTTCACTGGTATGCCCCTGCAGGGGGTCGTACTGATCGCCCAGGCCTTGCGAGAGGTCAATGTTTATCAGACGGCCGCGGGTTGCCAGGTAGCCGGCCACTTTGGGATAAATTTCCCGTTTGATGTCAAAGATGATCTCACTCCCGTCCCAATCGACAATCTGGCAGAGCTCCGCGCTGGATTTGCCGCAGCGGGTGGTGCCGAGTTTGATGATGTTGCCAAGCTCCGGTCGTTTCTTCGTTGGCTTGACCGCGTACACCTGGCCATAGTCCCCTTCTCCGATGTGCAGATGGTTGCCGTCAAACTGAGTGATTGCAAGGGTGTGGAGTTCATGTTTGTAGGCCATGCGGCCGGGATAGAGTTTCTGCGAGGTATCGAAAAACACGTCGAGCCAGCTGATCACGAGGGACAACAATTTGAAGACCCGTGTGAACATCAGCGGTGCAGCCTCCTTCCAACGTGCAGGTGTTGCTGGGTGCTCCGCGTGAGCCACTGTTTGCAGACGGGACAGACCAAGCAGGTAGGCGGGCATGCCGGACATACCCCCATAGCCGCAGTGCTGACAGGCCGGTTGCATCCGGATGTCTCGCACCCGCCTTCCCCTCCCCTGCTCGCGTTTGCGTTTGTACTTTTCGATAAGCGGGAGCAGTTTTTTGAAACGCAGGCTCTTGTGCATGCGGTCAAGCCGGGATCGCTGGCGCCGCACTTCCGCTGAGGCGACCTTCCACAACCCCTTGATTTTCGCAAATTCCTCTTTGTTGAGTTTGCCTTCCACAATGAAAAAGCCGTGGATATGGCGAAGCAGCGGTGTGGTCATCGTGGATAGTGGCGACAAAGGGGACGCTGTCGCCAAATTGTGTTTTGATCTGCTCGAGCGTTTTGCGGGTGAGCTCCCATAAATTCAGGTCTTTGCGGGTGTCTTCTTTGACCGGATGGAAGTTGATGACGAATTTGTGAAAGACCGCGCCGCGGCGGGTTTGTCAATCATGTCATAGATTTGCTGCTTGGAAAGCGCACCATCCCTGCCAAACAGCGGCCGGGTCATCCGCTCCCCTTCCTCGCCCCTGCGGTGGGTGATGTAGCGCAGATGCGCTTTGATCCGGTCTTTGCCCCGGACGTAGCGCGCTTTTACGATGGCCATTCACGATTGTTCTCCTTTCTCTGCGGGGCAGCTGGCATGTCGCTGTTCATCTTCGTGATATTCTCCCACGCATTTTCCTGGCAGGCGGTGATGATCGGCACCAACTCATCAGATGCGTCAACCAGGTCGGTAAGGAAGCGAAGGATATGGATGGAAAGGAGTCTATTCTGTTCTGCGGCATAGAGCGCTTGAAAGTTAATATTGGCGTTTCGGTTGCTGTAGGCTTGGATGTCTTTGTGGATTTGGTCTTGAATGACCGGCCGCAGCATGGCGCCATACTGCACATCCCCCTCCATCTGAAGGGCTTTATGGACAAGATTGACCACCACTTTGGATTCGGTGAGGCCTTGGGCTTGGCCATTGCCAGAATTCGGGCTTTGGTGGTAAAGGGCGCTCGTCCGGCAATTTGGGCGGTTTGCCGCGTTTCTGAGCCGTGGTGTTTTGGGCGGTTATCCGCCGGCGGATTGGGGGGCGGTGACGCTCTTTTGGCGGATTCAGTCGGTGCAGCTGCGGATTGAGGCTGATCTGAGGCTCCATCAATCCGCCGTGGCGGATATTTATCTTGCACTACCCCCGCGTTGGTTGCTTCCTTCTGTGGTCTTACTTCTAAAATCGTAATGGGGGTTCTGCTGTTCACAATTAAGGATCATAAAAATTTTGTACTCAACTTTTTGTTAACAATTGGTAACAGATGTGTAGGAAATAGAGGGTCATCAGATATATATTTAACAGGAAAGCAAATGTTATAATTTAGTGATGGATTAAGGTCATTTGACCATAAAAATGATCCGCGATGTAATGATGTCAACGAAACGCAAAAAGAGAGGGTTTGCCTTACTGAGTAAAGCGCAATTATACGCAGTGGCAAGCGCTGGCGGGAAGACTGCTCATGCAGTGGGAAATGCCCACACCTGGACACAGGAAGAAGCTGTTAAGGCCGGAAGCAAAGGCGGCAAGAAACTGAAAGGGTCGAAGTGGTCGAGGCTATAACCTCCCATCAATGGCCTCCGCTTTCATGAGCGGGTCACTTCAGATTGTGATCAGAACCGTTTTTTCCACAACAACTTCTGCCTACTTCTAGGCGCTCCCCTTTCCCCTCTCATGTCCATTCTCCTGTATTCTTCTCTCCCGTTTCCTATGCTTGCCTAGCGACGCTGCGCGTCGATTTTTTTAAGGTACTGAGGATTTCAGTACCTTGACGTGCAGCGTTGTGTCGCTGAGGTGACTCGAGGTTAACAGTATTTCCCCTACTCCCCTATTCATGCTCCGGATATTCCGGGATCATGACCCGTTGCATGAGGTTTCCGGTGTCAAAGTTCCCAGGCCAGCTAGTTCATTCATTACCCACGAAACTCCGATGTTACTCGAAGGGATGGCGGTTGCTGTATCTCGTGGCAAGTGTATGGATGAGTTGGTTTATATTTCGACTCGGTGTGATATGGAATGATAGCGTTGTCTTGACCATAATATAACTACGGTCTTGACAGTCTTAAAGGAAGTTGATACGCTTCAAATGTCAGTAGGAAGCGGTTAATGAATAATCCTCAATGATTGTTCGTTGACCGTTTTTTTTGTTCTTATACAGATATAAGCACTTCGATTAGATTGATGTCAAGACCCTTTTCGCTAGTTTGCTGGTTTGCGAGTAAACTCACTTACTGGTTAAATAGCAAACCCACTTACTAGCAAACTGGTTTGTCAGTTTATACGTTTGCTGATTTGCTAGTAAAATAGTTTAGAAGTTTGCTGGTAAAGAAGTAAATAAGTTTGTTGATTTGCTAGTTTGCTAGCAAACTATTTTGCTAGTTTTTTGAAGTATTGGTTGACTGCCTCTTGCAGCACCTGGTGATCATCCCGATTCGTTTCAATTGCACAAATCCGGATTTTTTGTATGGATTCATCCGTCAGATAGGTTCCATACTTCGTTTTCTCTTTTGTTGTTAGTAATGAGGTGTCACCCGAATGTTCAGGATGCGGAGTAGGGGAGACAGGTAATGTGGTTTCCTGAGTCGTTGGTTTGCCGTCCTTCTTGCTAGTTTGCTGGTTTGCTAGTTTGCTGGTTTTTTTCACTTTCTGCTTGGGAGTTTGCGCAGGTTGTGCCTTCCCGGACTCGATGGCAGGCGGGTTTGTCTCGGATAAACCGAGTAATTTTGAGTACGTATCGGCCATATTAGGAATCTGAAGGCGCTTTGGTCAGGTTGTTCTCCTGAATAATCGCTTCGATCTCTGCAATCGTGATCTGCTTTTGATTGTGCGCCATTAAGTGCCGCAGGACATCGTCGGCCACCTTGATCACGTCGCGGGGGAGGCCTTTGGTGTATTCAAATAAGACTTGATAAGCTGATTGGTCATTGGGAAAGGGTAATTCTTCTTCTTTGCCCCCTGCCACCACCCAGCGATACTTGAGCATTTTTTCAAGCTCGGGCGCCGACATGTGATAAATCGCAATCCCTTTCATACGCGAGGCGAGTTCACCCATCCCCAGGATGTTTTTGGCTAACCCTTCCTGACCGGCAATCACGATTTGGAGGCGTTTAAACGAGGGGGTTTCGAAATTGAGGAGACTATGGATGAGACGCAAGGCATCTTTTTGCAGATATTGTCCCTCATCAAGCAGTAAGATCGGAATTTTGGTTTCATCATAATAGTCTTTTTTGCCCTCTTTATCCGCTTTATATTCCTCCTCGGTCAATTCGCCGATGAGATAACGCTGAAACCGCTTCAGGGATAAGTCATACGAGCGGGCAGGTTTGACGCCAAACGCATCTAAAACGTCACGCAAGAGGGAATTTCCCGAGACACGGTCATGGAGGATGACAAATTTGACGTTAAACCGTTGGTCACGGCGAAGGAGGGCATAGAGTCGGCGGATAATCGTACTTTTTCCGGTGCCAAAGGGGCCGTACATATAGACCGGATTGACGCGCTCCACGGTTAATAAGATGCATTTGGCAATGGCTTCTTTGACCTGATCGGTCGTATAGAGAAAGCGGAAATCGGGACCGCCACGATAGGGATGTTCCAAGAGGTTGAAGTGCGCAATAATGGCTTTATTCGCTTTTTCTGTCGCCTTTAATAAATCAAGATCAGCTTGCAGTGAATCTTCTAAAAAGGTATTCATATATGCTAGTTACTTTACAGTAATATAATTTACGGTATATGTCAAGGAGTTAGAAGATATTTTACTAACTTTGCATAGTATTAAAAGAATTGCTTAAAAATATCGGTAATACTACATTCTATTTGACAATTTTGATACTTGAATGATTTAATACACCTACCGCACCAGTCAGCGATACAACTGTTCGTTGGTTTGTGCGGCTTATATGGCAGAGGAACTTACACCACAACCACCGCAATTACCTGACCAGGAACAAGGCTTATCGCATGAGCAACTCGTGACATCCATCAAAGGTCTCATCCAGGAACACCAGCAACGTGTATGATACCCTGCGTTCGCCGCAAGAAAGAGAGGTCTTACCGCCTGAAACGGTTATCCGGAATGTACTGGAATGGTATGCAGACTCATCTATGGAGCAGGAAGATACGTTTTTCACCCTTCAATCCGCCTGGGACGCGCTGGCCTATGATAAGTATGAGACTGGGTCAAGAGAGGAAGGTTTGGCAGGCTCCCTTTTTACAAGCGTATTATGGCGAGACCAAAGAGCCAGCCATCAAATTGACCAACCCCAAACAGGTACTCCTTACTTGACGCAATGGCCGAGGCCGCAGGCGTTCCTCACCAACGAGGACAAGACGGAAATTACCATCCCTGAAAAATTGCGCAAATATAACCAGTATCTGATGAGTTCTGAATATGAAGAACTATGGAATAAGGCGAAATCACAACGCAACCGATAAAAACCTTAGTGGAAGATTGCAAACAGGCAATAAGGACAAGCGTAAACCCAGGGTTTCTTCATTCGGGAGGCTAAGATTTGGCAAAAATCCGGAAGACAGCGGCGTGATATACTATAGCGTAACGTGAAATATAAGTGCCTGATTTTCTTTTTATTATCCTCCTTTATTGTCGTTTCCCTCGCTCCCGTACCCATTTATGCTCATCCCGGCCGAACGGATTCCAGTGGCGGTCATACCTGCCGAACAAACTGCGCGTCATGGGGGTTAGGACTAGGGCGTCTAAATCAGCCAATTTGCCTTGACCATTTTTTGGACCTCCCGTAAATTCGGGCCAAAATCCAGTGCCCATGGGCAATATACAGCGTTTTCCGAGGTCCAAAAATTGGGCAATGAATTCAGCCCCCGAAAATGGCGTTTTTAGACACCCCAGGTTAGGACAGGGTGAGTATCATTCTCATGGTGGCGGCGAAATCGGTTCAACCAGTCAATCCACGGATACAGCGCCAGCAATGGAAACAAACCAGCCCCAATCCAATCAAAATTTTTCGACCTGTGCAGGTGTCACCTTTACTATGATGCGAACTTAAACTCTATTTGTCTTTCTTGAAGCCACATTTTATAGGTTCTGTTCTTCTTTATCGCAGTCATAGAAGCTAATGCGACACTCCCTGATTTCGACCAACTCATCCCATGATGCTTTTGTCTCGTGGCCACCAGGACATCATTGGCCTTCTCGCCTCGATTGCTCGAATTACGCAACCCGAGTTCCCGGCGTACCGCATACACCGGGATCATCACACGATTCTTGTCTAAATACGCCATTAAATGCTTAAGCTCGTCTTGGTTCTTGATCTGATCCTCTGGTAGATGCTTCA
This sequence comes from uncultured Acidobacteriota bacterium, assembly GCA_963832145.1. GTDB lineage: Bacteria > Acidobacteriota > Thermoanaerobaculia > UBA5066 > Gp7-AA6 > Gp7-AA6. Next base: position 2,804 of record CAWHTA010000006.1, on the reverse strand, counting down.
AGTAATTAATAGCCTGGTCCACTAACCCATACCAAAGAAGCGGCATCAACTTGCCTAATACTGCATTGCGAATCTTACTACCCTTGGAAGCCATACTTAACAATTCGCCACACTTCTTTCTCAAATGATACCAATCTAAAACCACGGACGCTTTTGGGTGCCAGGAGAACATTTGTAATACTGATGAATAAAAACTATGACCATCTACAAAAAATACCCAGACAGACGTCAATAAGCCATTGTTCAACAAAAAGGCGAGCAATAACCGAAGGACATAGAGTACCCCATAACCGTTTAACACATAACTTCGACCTCCTTGTTCGACATGAATCACCGTGTTTTGAACATACACCCGCTTCTTCTTACCAGCTGGACTCTGCGAGTGAGCCGCTTGCCGTGTCTCTTTTTGTTGCTTCGCCCCAACGTCATCGACCGAGATGTTCACTGTCTCCTCACCCGCTTCATAAGGCACAGGATTCTTCAGCATCTCCTTGCGATCAGCATCGCATAGCCCATGCTTCAGCACCACAGCGTTGACCGCCTCGCTCACTATGCCTTCTACTGATATCTCAGCTGATTCCGTAGTCGATTCATCAAGAAAAGTACATGCCTCGTTAGCACTGCCTTCTTCCATTGTCGGTAGAATATCACAAAGTAATTCTAAAGTAGAAGATTCAGGTACTCCCAATGGGGTAAAACCACTCTCTCGAAAAATCTTGATCGATTGTGCTTCAAGATGAGATTCAATCAGTGAACCTTCACGTTCACTGATCTCGCGAATCGTTCGAGAAGGGGTGCCACCTACTTCTTGATGGCGAATGCGATTGAGCAAGCAAGACGTTTTACGGTACGACTCCTCCGTTGCCCCATAAATCAAGGCAATCTCTTTGAAGCCTTCAGTACAATACTTCTCTTCTCCTTGTAAAGGTACAAAGAAATCTCGGGCTGAATTGTAGAGCACTTCACCATAAAAATTCACGGCACTGTAGGTCTCAAAGCTAAAACGTCCTATTTCGCCGTCGACCGGGTACGGCTTGGCGTTTTTTTTATCACGCCGACGCCGTAGGCTTCTGCTTTCTGCCTTGACACCTCACTGAGGTGACGCGATAAGGCCTCGCGAAGCACGGGGTAGTTGAGCGCTAACAAGGCTTGCTCACATGGATCGATACATTGGCCGGATTCGTGACTCATGATGACTCGGAAACTCCCATCGGCACATGGCGTCACCTCTGAGGTGACGTCCTGCTCAGTGGGACAAATAGCAACCTGGATTTTGATCTCATAATTGGGCATGGGCACGCTCCTTCAAAGACAGTCGGGAGGGTAAATCTGACAAATCCCATCGTACCAATGCGTTAGGAAATATGCAAATTACCTGCACAGGTCGAAAGATTTCAAAAGGGCGGCGCAAGTTTTCAGGCAGCCTAAAATCGCGGATTTCACTGCGGTCTTGCCATAAAACGGGCTGGATATTGAAAGCGGTTAACAGGCGAACTTCAAAAATTTTCCCATACTGACCATTATCACCGCTGCGAAACAATTTCTACCGTTTGCGGAACTCTTCAGTGCATCCCAACCCGTCAGTGGCTCTGCGTCAAGTTCGAGATCCGGCCACGTGTTGCGGTCGCGAATGTGCCGCCCCGTCGTTATTTCGAGCTGATCGCAGAAATCGCCCGCGTCTGCATCTTGTGACAGCGAGAATACGATCTGTTTTGACGGCGTCCATACCAGAATATACAGCTCGTCGCGGGCAGTGGCGGTGACTTGGCTCAACCCCTTGCGGGTCCAGGGGGTGCCCCGGTCTGCTTCTATAAGTATATGCTGTGCCGGATGGTTGTGCGGCCAAGTCCACATGGTTCCCCTTTCAAACGTGGGTGGTCATGCATCGTTATTTCTCACGACGATAGCAGATTCCAGCATCGCCAGAAACGGCGGTGCTATAGCGGATTTTCCAGTATGGCTATTATCACGCTGGCGTGATTTTTACATAGCGACAGCTTCGGGTAGCATCAGGTTTTGACAATCTCACCAATCAACTCGTCGTCGATGATATCCCATTTTTCAGCTTTGACCAGTTCCATGAGACTATTAACAAGATCCTGCTTTACGCCTTCAGGCGCAGCAGAGCCAGCCGCGATCCAGACCAGAAGGTCATTGACGGATTCTTTTATCCTGTTTTCAATATCCTCAGCCATAAGTCTTTCCCTTGGTAATTGCATCTCACTCCCGTTTCTCTATGAAAAAATCTAATGCAACGCCTTAATCTTTCGTGCCGGAACTCCGCCGACAAGAGTATAAGGCTCCACATCTTTCGTAACCACAGCGCCAGCTGCAACAACTGCCCCTTCGCCGATCGTAACGCCACCGAGAACAATAACGCGCGCCCCAAGCCAGCATCGATCCTTGATCTCAATCGATGCCGCGTTGTTTCCCCACCCACTGTCTGCCGTCCATTCAAGATTGTGATTCATGGTTTCTAGCGCAACGTAGGGGCCAATTGCGCAGTGCTTCCCTATCTTTACCGTAACCGGGGGAACAAGCCCCGCCCGAAAGCCGGTATTGATGAATGTTCCCTCCCCAATGGTGATCCCGCCGCACGCGCCATAGGGGCTGATGTCGATAGGGCCACGTATTATGGATGGTTCCGCATCCGCGCCAAGCGCACGAAAAAGCTGTGAGCGAAACCGGTCCATGCGCGCCAGTCTTATAGGCGCGTTGATGAGGACGAAGATTATGTTCTCCTTAATTTTTCTCCACATCAGATTGCTACAGCGTCCATCTAAAAATCATAACCAACTGATGGA
>CAWHTA010000005.1:0-226712 GCA_963832145.1 uncultured Acidobacteriota bacterium | reverse complement strand
GAAGCGGCCGACGATGTCGTTGTTGTCGGCCGGGGTTGATGTCTTCAAACATTTCGCCAGACTCGCTGGCGACCCACTCACCGTTGATGTAGTTGTTATACGTTTTGACTGCGGCGCGTGCCGCAGTGCGCGCCGCCAGTTTCCCGCCGGTCTTTGAGATCGCCTTCTTTGCCTGAGCCATAATTTTGAATTGCCGATTGCTAATTGCCGATTGCCGATTTAATTAAAACCAAATTGGCAATTGGCAATCGGCAATTGGAAATGAATTTATTGATACGTAAATTGAACGATCAGCGGTACCTGGCGATCGCTTCGAGGGTCTCGCCTGGTCACGTTGAGAACTATTGGGTCACCTGGTCTTTGAGACCATTCACCCGCGCTGGAAATCCGCGAGCGAAGTTACCGGCGTGCGATTGATGCGATTGATCACGTCGCCTTCGTACATGGCCGGCGTACCACGTGGCGGAACGCGAATTTCCGCGATTAGTCCGTTTGGATCGATGTCTTTAACGTAAAGCCCTTGCACGCCGGTCAGGTGACGGTCGGCGAGCAGTTGCGGAGTCAGTTCCGCGAGCGTGATGCCGAGACGCAGTGTATTGCCACGCGGATCGCTGTTTTTCGGAGCGGTTTTTATCGGTGGAACATACTCTCGTGCTAACGAAGGCCGTTCACTCAACACCACGTTGACTGTTTTCTTTTCAAACTTGCCATTAACGTCTCGCAGGTAAGAAAGCGTGACCTGCTGGCCCACGGGTGTGCTGGCTACGCGCTGAATAAGATCCTGCGCATTCACTACCGGCGCGTTTTCGAAGTCGACGATGATGTCGCTGGCTTGCAGTCCTATTTTCGCGGCTGGAGTCGGTTCATTGTTTTCAGTTGCCGTGACTGAAGTGATGATTGCTCCCTTTGATTCGGAGAGGCCATAAACTTTTGCAAACTCGTCGTGTACCGAATCGAGAGTTATGCCGAGATAACCACGCTTCACTCTGCCTTGCGCGATTAGCTGTTTGTAGACGAAGTTGGTTTCGTTGGCCGGGAGCGCGAACCCGATACCGTTGTAATCACCGGTCGAGGTCGCGATCTGCGAGTTCATGCCGATGACTTCGCCACGCATGTTGACGAGTGGTCCACCGCTGTTACCACGATTGATGGCGGCGTCAGTTTGAAGAAAACGCTGGAAGACGTTGAAGTACGGGCTCTCGCGTTCTTTCTTCGAGATGATTCCGGCAGTCACGGTCTGATCGAGACCGAACGGCGAACCCATCGCAAGCACCCAGTCGCCGACCTGTGCGGCATTGGAATCGCCGAGCGTGACGGTCGGCAGATCTTTCGGCGCTTCGATCTTGACTACGGCGACGTCCGTTTCGGGATCGAATCCAACCATCGTGCCGCGATACTTCTCGCCGGATTGCAACCCGACGATGATGCGCGCTGCGTCTTCGATCACGTGGTAGTTGGTCAGAATGTAGCCTTTGGCATTGACGATAAAGCCGCTGCCAACGCCGTGGGTTGGAGTCCGTCGAGGGCGATACATTTCCAGGAGCGGATTGGTTGACTGGTCTTCCTTATCTTCGTCCTTCTCAGTGGTTTCGACTTGTGCCTGGGTGGTTTCGATGTTGACGACAGCGGGTTCCACGCGTCGTGCAATCTCGGCAAATGACGCCGACAGCGCTTCCGGCGCGCGCGCGATCTGCATGTCCGGCTGGGCTACCGTGGGACGGCCGGAGAGCATTGCCCCAATGCCGATTCCGGCCAGCAAACATGCTATTGCCAGTGCTGCAATCCAAACCCGCAGCTTGCGCAGAATCGTCCGCTCCTGTTCCGTCGTGTTGTTCCTGGAAAAGTCAAACATATTTTACCGCCTTCTGGACAAAATCGAAGCCCCGAGAAAGGGGCTAGAGTATAGCGAAAGGCTTGTCTGTGAGCAAAAAACAGGAGCAGGTGCAGTTTACAGGCGCAGGAGACGTGCTTCCTGCTCCTGATTGCTGCTCCTGCTCCTTATTGTTTTATGGGCGCAGGAGCACTTTCAACACTCCGCGGGTGCCGGCGCGGCGCATCGCATGAACGCCGTTCGAAAGCGGATACTCCTCGCTGATCAGGCTGTCGACGTCAACTGCGGCTTTTTTCAACAGATCGAGAGCCGGAGTGAAGCGCCCACAACGCGAACCCACGATTGAAACTTCATCAACCACGATCCGTGCGGCGTCCAGTTCCGTTTTTCCGTGAAATGTCGACTTGAGAACCAGTTGGCCTTTGGGGCGGAGGAGGTCGAGAGCCAGGCTGAACCCGGTTGCGGCGCCTGAAGCTTCCACGACAACGTCGAACTGTCGCTTTCGTTTGGCAGCCCTTTTGGAGTGGACGTTTCGATGCCGCGTCTTTCGGCTATGCGCAACTTGGAAGAGTGTTTTCCAACGAGGAGCACGGAAGCGCCTGAGAGAGCGACGACTTGCGTGCACAGCAAACCGAGTTTGCCGTCGCCAATGACAGCCACGTGATCGGAATCGTCGATCTTTACGCGCTCGAGTATGCCACACGCAGCGGCGAGAGGTTCGGTGAAGACTGCATGCTCGTCGGCAATTTTATCGGGAACGACCAAAAGATTTTCAACCGGAAGCTGCAGAAACTCTGCATGCGCGCCATCACGTCCGACGATGCCCAGCACGGTCGTGAAGCGCAATGTCTCGAATCGCCGGCGCGACAGAGATCGCACTTGCCGCAACCCGCATTGATTTCACCAACCACACGTCGACCAACAAGCGCGCGGTCAGTACTTTCTTCGACGACGCCGACAAACTCGTGTCCGATCGTTCCCTTGAAACCGGCATACCCACGCGCGATCTCCAGATCGGTGTTGCAAATGCCCGACAGGAGCACACGCACCAACGCTTCGTCGGCACGATCCGGCTTCTGAATATCTTTGATTGAAAGACGTTTTTTATCGACGCGGAGGGCAAGCATGTTGGCCTAAAACGACTTGCTTCTCGTGTACGCGTTCTTTGGCGTGAGTTCGATAACCTGTTTCGAGCCGGCGACGGTAACCGGCAAGCGCCACTCGAGCTGTTCGTCGCCCGAAATCGTGGCGTGCAGCCACCAACTGCCCGGCGCAAGCGTGACTGCCCCCTGCCCCTGTTTGTCTAAACGCGCGTTGATCGGCGAGCGGCCCTTCATGCGCTCTTTGAGAAAATCTTCAAAACGTTTGCCAGGCCGCTGCTCAGTGAAAAACTCGTGTCGCACGGCGACGATATCTACCGGATACAAGCTTACGGCTACATCGAGCGACGGCCCGACGGTTTCTGGTGGTTGCAGGATGAAGATCTGTAAATTGGTTGTTCCCTGGCTTGACCTGACATCACCACTGCCTGCCGGAAGTTGTCGATAAATCAACCATCCGGCGCCGACCAGCACAAGAATCAAACTCACTTGCAGGACCCGGATCAGCAGGCCGCGAAGCTTAGGTGAAACAGAACGTTCAGAAAACATGGACTGCGGCTGCGGCTATCCTTTCAGCCCGCGCACAAAAGTTACCAGCGATTCAATCTCTTTTTCGTTCATCTTCTTCGAGAAAGCCGGCATGTTGCCACTGACGTCACGGCCGTTCATGATCGAATTGAAGATGCGTTCGTCGCTGACGTCGGCGTGCCACTGCGGATCGGTGAGATCGCGCGCGTGGCTAAACCTGCCCTTTGAAGTTTTTGCCTTGCCATCGTTGCCGTGGCAGGAGACGCAGTAGCGGCGATACAACTGCGCCGCCGTGCGCGCGTTACTTGGCGCCGGCTCAGCGCTTGTTAACGACGACAAAAAAACGAGAGTCAGCAAGACTAACGTATAGATTCGCATACACGGGCAATCATAACCACTAAGACACAAAGGCACAAAGTAGATTGTGTATGTCCTGTGTCCCCGTGGGTATCCGCGTCTCATCCGCGGCTAATCTTTGTTATGATTGCGCGCGTGACTGAAATCGAGATCAGCAAGCTGCGTGAAGAGTGCGGCGTCTTCGGGATCTACGGACATCCCGAAGCGGCGCGATTGACCTACCTCGGTTTGTACGCGCTCCAGCATCGCGGTCAGGAATCGTGTGGCATTGTCGCTTCGGATGGCGCCGAACTCCGGCTCGAGCGCGCCATGGGTCACGTCTCTGAAGCGTTCAATCAAACACACCTGGATCGTCTGCGCGGCGCCAGCGCGATTGGCCACGTACGCTATTCGACGGCGGGCGAAGTCTGGTGCTTTTCGGCGGCACCGCGGGCGCGGCGGTGAGAATGGACGTGTTCCTGGGCTACGACGGTATGGCCACGGAGGGCAGTTGGTTTCCCGTGGCGGTGGAGGTCGAGAACGACGGGCCAGGCTTCAATGGCGTTTTCCAACTCACGCCGGGGCAATACAGCGAAGGCCAAACGCGCGTCATGGCCATCGAGCTGCCGACGAGCACGGTGAAGCGCTTTGTTTTGCCGGTTTTTGCCGCCAGCCGATATCGCTCAACGTGGGATGCGCGAATTATCGACGAAGGGAAGATTCGCGCGGAAACGCTCGGTGCGCAAATGAGGCGGCAGGTGCAGGGCGAGTTGCCACTGGTGGGGGCGATAGCGAGGACGGGCAGCGGTTTGCCCATAATGCCCGAGGTAAAAAGCAAGCAGACGGAGTGGCAGCCGGAGTGGCCCGTTTGCAGCCCATGCTGCACCCCGACCGGGATAACGGCTGTCGAACATCGGAGCCAGTAGAAAGGGCGCGAGAACCAGGGCCGAGGAACGGGTGAGGGCCGCGAGCGCGAGAAGCCCTCCGGCGCCGAGCGCGAGCGTCGTCGACGGGCGATCGGAAGCGATGAGGAGAAGGATCCCCGACCCGAGGAGGAGGGCCAGGAAGAGCGGCTCGCTCTGGACGTCGCTCGCCACGACGAGAAAAGCGGGGTGGAGCGCGGCGACCATCCCTGTCGCGATCGCGAGCCCGCGCCGGCGGAACATGCGCGCGGAGAGGGCGGCGAGGAGCGGCGCGCAGAGCGCACCGACGGCCGCCGTCGCGACTTTCGCCCGCGGGATCGAGTCGGGACGCCCGAGGGTCGCGACAGCGAGGAAGGCGGGATAGCCGGGCGGCCGAAAAAAGAAGACGTCGGTGCGCGCGGGGTAGCGTCCCTCCCGGACGATCGTCTCGGCGGCGTTCAGGTAGGCGCGGGCGTCTCCGAATCGGACCGTCGTGAAGCCGGTGACCGCGGTGACGGCGAGCCGCGCCGCCAGCGCGAAGAGGAAGAGCGCGAGGAGAATCTTTCCGAGGCGCGGTATCGGGTTCGAGCGTGTCATTCCGAGGCCCGGAAGGGCCGAGGAATCCCCTGAGCTCGAGGGATCCTTCGCAGAGCCTGTCCTGAGCGGAAGCCGTCGGTCGAAGCGCACCGGATCCCTCGCGTTGCTCGGGATGACAGCCTAGAGCGAAGGGCTCAGGATGACAGTGGTTCGCTATCCGAGATCGAACTCGCCCTTTTCCAGGATCTTCTTCACGGTGGCGAGGAAGCGGTCGGCGTCCGCGCCGTCGATCAGGCGGTGGTCGAACGACAGGGCGAGGTATCCGACCGTCCGGATCCCGAGCGCGTCGTTGCCGTTCTCGTCGGCCACGACCACGGGCCGCTTCTCGATCGTCCCGACGCCCAGGATTCCGACCTGCGGCTGCGGAATGATCGGAGTGCCGAAGAGGGAGCCGAAGACCCCCGGGTTCGTCACGGTAAACGTGCCGCCGTGGATCTCGTCCGGTTTCAACCGCTTGGTGCGCGCGCGTTCCGCGAGGTCCTGGGTCGCCCGGGCGAGGCCGAGGATCGACTTCTCGTCCGCGTTGCGGATCACGGGGACGATCAATCCCCAGTCGAGCGCCACCGCCATTCCGAGGTGGATGTCCTTGTGCAGCACCACGTTGTCGCCGTCGATCGAACCGTTGACCTGGGGAAACTCCTTCAGCGCCTGGATCGTCGCCCGGAAAATAAAGGGCAGGTACGTCAGCTTGACGCCGTTTTTCTCGAGAAAGGCATCCTTGTTGCGATCGCGCAGCCGCGCGATGTTCGTGTAGTCGACCTGGAAGACCGTCGTGACGTGCGCCGAGGTCCGCTTCGACAGGATCATGTTCTCGGCGGTGATCTTCCGGATCTTCGTCATCGGGACGACCTCGTCCCGGTCGGTGATCGCGGGAGACGGACGTGCGGTGGGAGCGGCCGGAGCGGCCGGTGCGGCTGCGCGTGCAGGCGCCGCGGGCTGCGGCGCCGCTTCGGCCTGCGCGGGTGGAGCGACTTCCCTCGTCGAGGGCGCGGCGGCGGTCGCCGGCCCGCCCGTCGGGCGGTTCTCGATGTACGAGAGGATGTCGTTCTTGGTCACGCGGCTGTAGATGCCCGTTCCCTCGATCTGCCGGATGTCGACGGCGTTGTCCTGCGCGATCTTCCGAACGAGCGGGGAGGAGCGCTGGCGGATCCGTTCCTCGATCGACTCGACCCGTCCGCCCTCCCGGTCCGCGGCAGGGGCGGGTGCGGGTGACGGAGCCGGCGCGCTCGCGGCGACGGCGGGAGCGGGCGGCGCCGGAGGAGGTGCCGCGGGAGGCTCGGCCGGAGTCGGGGAAGCAGCGGCGGCGGGCTTCGGGGCGGGAGCCGGAGAGCTTGCGGCCGGGGCCGCCGGAGCCGGAGTCGGGGGAGCGGCCGCCGGAGGAGCCGCGGGCGGGGCGGCCGCCGCAGCCGGTGCCGCCTCCGCGGGTTTCGCTTCTGCCGCGGGCGGCGTCGCCGTCGCTTCGCCGGCCTCGCCGATCACCGCGACGACGGTGTTGATCGGAACAGTCTGGCCTTCCTGGACTCGAATCTCGAGGAGAGTCCCGGCGACCGGTGCCGGGATCTCGGCGTCCACTTTGTCGGTCGAAATCTCGAAGATCGGCTCATCTCGCTTGACGGGCTCGCCCACCTTCTTCAGCCACTTCGTGATCGTCCCCTCGGCGATCGACTCGCCCATCTGGGGCATGATGACCTCGCTCGGCATCCGGTTTCCTCCGGGTTCGAGAATAGCATCCGGACGCCGATAACGCGCCCTTTCCCGGCCCCCGGCCACCGTTCACCGGTCGTGCGCCGCCGTTCGCCGGAATCGGGCAGACGAACCGCTCCCGATCCCGTAACTTCACGGCGAAGGAGGAGACAACGATGGTCACGGACATTGCTCAACGCCACCGGCGGGTCACGGCCGCAATCTTCGGCGTGATCCTGATCGGCCTCGGGACGATCTTCATGCTCGACAACCTCGGTTACGTCGACGCTTTCCGGATCTGGGAGTACTGGCCGGTCGTACTGATCGGGTTCGGTCTCGCTTCCCTGATCGCGCCGAAGGACGCCGGGGATCCCGCCGGGGGAGCCGTCATGACCGCCGTCGGCACGTTCTTTCTGCTGCGTAAGCTCGACGTCATCGACTGGCACCTCCGCGACGTCTGGCCGATGTTTCTCGTGTTGGCCGGCGTCGCGCTCGTTGCGCGCGCGCTCACGGAGCGCCGCGCGTCGCAGACCGACGACGCGCACTCGCTCTCCAACGGAGGCACGCGATGACGGACACGCTGGCTTCGCGGATCACGGGCCGAGTGATCTTCGGCGGGCTGCTCATCTTCTTTGGCGTGATCTTCCTGCTCGACAACATGGGGGTCATGGACGCCGGCGAGATCGTCGACTACTGGCCGATGATCCTGGTCGTCGTCGGGCTCCTGAAAGTGGTCCAGCCGCCGGAGGAGGGGCAGCGTCCGTTCGGCATCGCTGTCCTCGGGATCGGCATCTTTCTCCAGCTCCAGATGCTCGTTACGCCCTGGCGGATCTACCTCTGGCCGGTCCTGTTGCTCGCCGCGGGCGGCTTCCTCCTGTGGCGCTCCCTGGGACGACCCCGCGAAGGGGCGGACGTCTCGCGGACCGAAGGCTCGTCGGACTTCGCGATGATGGGCGGCGTGAACCGCGTCGTCGAGAGCAAGGACTACCGGGGCGGCGAAGCCACGGCCGTCATGGGCGCTGTCGAGCTCGACTTTCGCGGGTCGACCATCGTGACGTCGCCCGCGATTCTGGACGTCTTCGCTCTCTGGGGTGGGATCGAGATCACGGTGCCGCCGGAGTGGAGGGTCGACGTGAGGGGACTCCCGATTCTGGGAGGGTTCGAGAACAAGGCCCGGACCTCGGTGCACGACGCGGGCAGCTCCCGAACAGGTACTGGTGATCCGGGGAACGGCGCTCATGGGCGGCGTCGAGATCAAGAACTGACCGGGTCGCGACCGTGATGCACCCGATCCTCGCCCGCAGGGGCCGTGTCCTCCGAGTCCTGCTCGGCGCCGTGCCGCTCGCCGCGCTCCTGACCGGGATCCTGGCGCGCCCCGGCGCGTTCACGCTCGCGGAGGGAGTCTCTCTCGCGCTCCCGCTGGCGCTTGTGTCGCTCTTCCTCTTTCTCTCCGTCTGGTACACGGCCCGGGCCGCGCCACTCCGCGGCCCGAACATGATGCGGACCGTCGTCACGCACGTTTCGGCGGCCGTGCTGACGAGCGCGATGTGGGTGCTGGCGGGCGCCGGCGTGGCGCGCCTGCTCGCGGCGAACTGGGGAGACTCGTTCCCCACGCGCTACGCCGCGCAGGTGCCGCTCCTGTTCTCGACCGGAGTGCTTCTCTACGCCCTCTCCCTCGCATTTCACTCGATGCTGCTGGCGTCGGAATCCGCCCGCGACTCCGAGCGCCGCGCGCTCGAGATGCAGGTCCTCGCGCGCGAGGCGGAGCTGAAGGCCCTCCGCGCTCAGATTCATCCCCACTTCCTCTTCAACAGCCTGAACTCGATCTCGTCTCTCGCGGGGAGCGACCCCGGCCGGGCCCGCGAGATGTGCCTTTCGCTGTCCGACTTCCTGCGGAAGAGCCTCGCGCTCGGCGAGCGGGAGAGGATCCCCGTGGGCGAGGAGCTCGATCTCGCGAAGGCTTACCTCGACGTGGAACGGCTGCGCTTCGGCTCGCGCCTCGCCGTCGAAGAGGACGTGGAGGATGAGGGGCGCGCCTGCCTCGTTCCGCCGCTTCTCCTTCAGCCGCTCGTCGAAAACGCGGTGCGCCATGGGATCGCGACCCGGGTCGAGGGGGGAGTGATCCGCCTGGAAGCCCGCCGCACCGGCAACCGCCTCCGGATCGTCATCGAGAACCCATTCGATCCGGACGCTCCCGCGCGTGCCGGCACGGGCCTCGGCCTTCCCAACGTGCGGCAGCGCCTGCTCGCGCGTTACGGATCCGACGGTCTCTTCGCCGCCCGCCGGCTCGCGGACCGATACCTCGTCGTGCTCTCGGTTCCCGCGGAGATCTCGACGTGAAAACGGCGCCCGTCGACACGGGTGTCCTCATCGTCGACGACGAACAACCGGCCCGCTCGATCGTGCGCGAAGTTCTTTCCGCCCTGCCGGGCGTCCGGGTCCTCGGCGAATGTTCGAACGGATTCGAGGCGGTGAAGGCCGCTTCCGAGCTGCAGCCCGACGTCGTCTTTCTCGACATCGAGATGCCCAAGCTCGACGGCTTCGAGGTGCGGGAGCTCATCGATCCCCGCATCGCTGTCGTGTTCGTGACGGCTTACGACAGCTACGCGCTGCGCGCCTTCGAAGTCCACGCGGTCGACTACGTCCTGAAACCGTTTCACCCCGACCGCCTCGCGGCCGCCCTCGAGCGCGCGCGCGGCCGCGTCGGAGAGAAAGGCGGAGGCGACCCCTCGGAGCTCGCGGTCGCCGCCCGCCCGCCCGGTACGCGCCTCACGCGCATCGTCGTACGCGACGGGTCGAGCGTGCACGTCATCCCGGTCGGAAAGCTCGACCTCGTCGAGGCCCAGGACGACTACATCCTCCTGCTGACCAACGGGAAGAAGTTCCGCAAGCAACAGACGATCGGAGGGCTCGCGGGAGTGCTCGATCCGAATCGGTTCGTGCGGATCCACCGCTCGTACCTGTTGAACGTCGACCGCCTCGCCCGGCTCGAGCTGTATTCGAAAGGGAGCTACGTCGCCATCCTCGCCGACGGCTCGCGGGTCCCCGTGAGCCGCGAAGGCCACGCCCGGTTGAACGCTCTGCTCGAAGGCGGGAAGCGTTAGCCGACCAAGCCGTCGCGGGGCGGCGCTACTCGCCGCCGCTTTCGAGAATAATGCGGCCACCGTGTCGCCCGCGCAGAGACCCCTGCCCGCCCCCTCCGTTCACAAGTTCGGAGGCGCGTCACTTCAGGACGCCGGCGCGATGCGCCACGCCCTCTCGATCGTCGAGAACGGCCCGCGGCCCGCTGTCGTCGTCGTGTCGGCCTTCGCCGGCGTGACCGACGCCCTGCTGGAGATCGCCCACGGATTCTCCCGCGGCCGCGACGCCGCGATCCGCAAGTCCGTTGCGGACCTGCGGAAGCGCTATGACGCTTCGGCGCGCGCCGCGATCCCGGACGCCGAGGCCCGCCGGCCGATCCGCGACGCCATCCGGCGCGTCTTCGACGAGATCGAGTCGCTGTCGCGCGCGCCCGCCCTCCTCCGGGATCTCTCCCCGCGCGCCCTGGACCACCTGCTCGCCCAGGGCGAAGACCTGGCGGCGCGGGTCTTCGCGGCCGGGCTCTCAGCGCGCGGTGTTCGATCGGAGTACGTGAGCCCGCTCGAGCTCGTCGCAACGGACGGGCACTCCGGCCAGGCCGCCCCCGACCTCGCGGCCACCGACCGGCGCGTCCGCCGGAGGCTGCGGCCGCTTCTCGCGAAGGGGGTCGTGCCGGTCGTCCCCGGTTTCGTCGGCGCGGATTCGGAAGGCCGGCCCGTGACGCTCGGCCGAGGCGGATCCGACCTGACCGCGACTCTCCTCGGCCGGTCGCTCGCCGCGCGCGCGGTGCATCTGTGGAAGGACGTGGAAGGGTTTCTGACCGCGGATCCCCGCGTGGTGCCGGACGCCCGCGTGATTCCGCAGCTGAACGTCCGGGAAGCGGCCGAGCTCGCGTACTACGGCGCGAAGGTGCTCCACCCGCGCGCGCTGATCCCGGTCGGCGGCCGGGTCCCCGTGTTCGTGCGGCCGTTCCAGTTTCCGGACCGCGCGGGCACGGAGATCTCCGGGCGCCGCACGCTCGAGCGATACCCCGTGAAGGCGCTCTCGGCCATCGCGAGCCAGGCCCTCGTGACCGTGGCGGGCAACGGGATGCTCGGCGTGCCGGGCATCGCGGCGCGCACGTTCGGCGCCCTTCACAAGCAGGGGATCTCGGTGTCGCTCATTTCGCAGGCGTCCTCGGAGCACTCGATCTGCCTCGGTGTCCCGGGTGAGCAGTCCGACGCCGCCCGACGCAGCCTCGTCGACGCGTTTGCCGAAGAGATCACCCGCCGCGAGGTGGACGGCGTGGAGGTTCAGAAGGACCTCGCGACGATCTCGGTCGTCGGGCTCGGGATGGCGGGCACGCCGGGCATCGCGGCGCGGGTTTTCAGCGCGCTTTCGGCGGGAAGCATCAACGTCGTCGCGATCGCGCAGGGCTCCTCCGAGCTGAACATCTCTTTCGTCGTCGAAGCGCGACAGGCGGCGGAGGCGCAGCGCCGGGTCCACGACGCGTTCCAGCTCTCGAAAATCGGCGGGGGACACGCCGAGGCGACGGAGCGCGCGGACGTCGTCCTTCTCGGATTCGGAAAGGTGGGCCGCACGCTCGCCGGTCTGATCGCCCGGTCGCCGCGGTCGAAGCTGCGGCTGGTCGCCGTGATCGATCGGGGGGGATACGCGTTTCGCCCGTCGGGCTTGACCGGACGCGATCTGACCGGGCTCCAGGCGGCGAAGGCCCGTTCGGGCTCCGTCCGGACCGCCCCCGGCGGGATCCGGGCGGCCGCGCCGGAGGCCGTCGCCGCCCTTGCCGAGCACGCGCTCTCGCGCCCCATCCTCGTGGACGTGACGGCGGAACAGACCAGCGCGCTCCTCGAGAAAGCGGTGGCTGCCGGGTTCGATCTCGTGCTCGCCAACAAACGTCCGCTTTCGGGCGCGCGCGAAGACACGGAGCGCATCGAGCAAGCGGTACGATCGACCGGCCGCCGCCTGCGCTACGAGGCGACGGTGGGAGCGGGGCTCCCGATCCTCGACACCTACCGGAAGCTCGTCGAGTCGGGGGATCGAATCGTCCGGATCGAGGGGTGCCTTTCCGGAACCCTCGGCTTCCTTCTGACCGAAGTCGAAGCCGGGCGCTCCTTCTCGAGCGCCCTGCGACGCGCGATGGAACGCGGTTACACGGAACCCGATCCGCGGGACGACCTCTCGGGAGCCGACGTGGGGCGCAAAGCGCTCATCCTCGGCCGGCTGATCGGATTCCGCGGCGAACCGAAGGACGTGGCCGTCGAGGCGCTCCTTCCCCCGGCCGTCCGCCCCGTCCCGCTCGCTCGCTTTCTCGAGCGGCTCGAGGATCGCGACCCCGAGTGGGCGCAGCGTCTCGCGCGGGCCCGTTCCCGCGGCAAGGCGCTGCGGTACATCGCATCGGTGACACGCCGGGGGATCCGGGTCGGCCTGGCGGAGGTGGGACCGGAGAGTCCGTTCGCGGGCCTTCGCGGCACGGACAACCAGGTGGCTTTCACGACGACGCGCTACCGGACCAACCCGCTCGTGATCCAGGGACCCGGCGCCGGCCTCGCTGTCACCGCCGCGGGCATCTATAACGACGTGGCGGATCTGGCCGACTCGGGCTCCCGATCCGGCCGTCTCGCGATCCGACCGGCGGGCGCTTGAGACGCGTCCGCGCTTTCGCGCCCGGCACGGTCGCGAACCTCGGCCCGGGGCTCGACATCCTCGGCCTCGCGGTCGCGGGCGCCGGCGACACGGTGACGGCGGAGAAGTCGGGGAACCGGGGGATCGGAATCCGTTCCTCCGGCCATCCGGAGATCCCGGGCGACTCGACGAAGAACACGGCGGGAATCGCCGCGGCTCGCGTGTGTTCGCTGGCCTCGGAGAAGTCCATCGGGCTCACCCTCGAGATCGCCAAGGGCCTTCCGCTCTCGGGGGGGCAGGGGGGAAGCGCCGCTTCCGCTGTCGCGGCGGCCGTCGCCGTGAACGAGCTCCTCGGTTCTCCCCTGAAACAGGAGCAGCTCCTGGAGCCGTGCCTCGAGGCGGAGGCGGCGGTTTCGGGGCGGCACGCGGACAACGTCGCGGCCGCGCTCTTCGGCGGCGTCGTCCTCATCCGAACGATGGACCCGATCGACGTGGTGCGGCTCTCCTTCCCGGAAGAGCTGCGGGTCGTCGTCGTCGCGCCCCAGCAGAGCCTCCGCACCGAGGACGCACGCCGGCGTCTTCCGGGAACGGTCACCCTGCCGGATGCGCTCGCCCAGGCGGCGGCTGTGGGCGCGTTCGTGACCGCGCTCGCCACGAGCGACTTCGACCTCCTTCGCCGATCGATCGAAGACCGCATCGCCGAGCCCGCGCGCGCGCCGCTCCTCCCCGGCTTCGTCGCGGCGAAGCGCGCCGCGCTCGAGGCGGGCGCTCTCGGCTGCTCGATCTCCGGGAGCGGCCCGGCGTCTTTCGCCTTCGCGGTCGGCCACGGAAGCGCGCGCCGGATCGCCAAGGCGATGGTCGATGCCTACCGATCCGAGAAGGTCCCGGCGAGCGCGCGCATCGGACCGATCGACGCGATCGGCGCCCGGGTCGTCGGCGTCGAGGGGTGAGTCGTTGACGAAACGCGCGAGCTGGCAGGTCTGCCCGCGGTGTAAGCGGGAGTTTCCGCTGACTTTCGCGAAGTCGGCCTGCGAGCAGTGCGGTGAGCTGCTCGAAGTCCGCCATTCGCCGCCCGGGCGAACCGGGGCGGAGCTGCGCGACCTGTTCTCGTCGCGCCGCGGGTCGCCGGGCGGACTCGATGCGTCTGGCGTCTGGAGGTTTCGCGAGATCGTGCTGCCCGACGTCGGCGGAGAGGCCGTCACGCATCCGGAGGGGAACACCCCGCTCCTCGTGCGGGAGCCCGTGTCCCGCTGGGTGGGACTCGACGATTTCTCGCTGAAGCACGAGGGTCACAACCCGACCGGGTCCTTCAAAGACCGCGGAATGACCGTCGGGGTCACGCAGGCGAAGAGGGTGAAGGCCCGGGCGATCGCGTGCGCCTCGACCGGGAACACGTCCGCGTCGCTCGCCGCATACGGAGCGCTCGCCGGGATCCCGGCCCTCGTCTTCGTCCCGAGCGGCCAGGTCGCGCTCGGCAAGCTCGCGCAGACGCTGGCGTACGGAGCGAAGACGCTCATCGTCCGCGGCGACTTCGATGCGTGCTTCGCCCTCGCCCTCGAGGCGAGCGAAAAGCTCAATGTCTATCTCCTGAACTCGGTGAACCCTTTCCGGCTGGAAGGGCAGAAGACGATCGTGCTCGAGGCGCTCGAGCAGCTCGGTTGGGAGTCCCCGGACTGGATCGTGCTGCCCGCCGGAAATCTCGGAAACACCTCGGCGTTCGGGAAAGCGCTTCGGGAAGCGCGGGACCTCGGGCTCATTTCGCGAATGCCGCGCCTCGCGGCAATCCAGGCGGAGGGCGCGAATCCCTTCGCGCGCGCCTTCCGGGAAGGGTTCGCGAACCGGTACCGCGTCCAGGCGGAGACCGCCGCCACCGCGATCCGAATCGGCGATCCCGCCTCCCACGACCGCGCGGTGGAGGCCATCCGCGCGACGAACGGCGTCGTCACGGACGTCACGGACGACGAAATCCTGGAGGCGAAGGCGGTCATCGACGCTTCGGGAACGGGCTGCGAGCCGGCGAGCGCGGCGAGCGTCGCGGGGGCGAGAAAGCTCGTGGCGGAGGGCGTGATCGAGCGGGGGTCGCGGGTCGTGGCGGTGCTGACCGGCCACATCCTCAAGGACCCCGGGCTCCTCCTGCGCTACCACCAGGAGACGTCTCCGCCGCCCGGGCGCGCGAACCGCCCCGTGGAGATCGAGGCGAGGCTCTCGGCCGTCGAAGCGGTCCTGGGGGCGACCGCTTGAGCCGTTCGTTCGGCGCACTCCTTTCGAAGCTCGAAGATCTGAAAACGCGCCGGCCCGACGGCGGCGAGACGGCGCGGCTCCTGCGTTCGATCGGCGGCCTGGCCGCTTCCAAGGCGCATGAGCTCGTCCGACTCCACGAAGCCCTCCTCTTTCTCCGCGCCTACCCGCACGACCGACGCGTTCTGGCGGCGACGGAGCGCCTGCTGACTGCCTTTCCGAAACAGGTTGCCCGCCTGGCCGGAAAGGGAGTAGACCTCTCCGCGTTCGACGATCCCGAGCTGTCGGGAATCGCGGGCTCGAAGGTCACGACGACCTACTCCTACGACGTCGTCCGGTGGCTGGCCCGCCGATTTCCCGGGCGGGTCCGGCTCGACTGGGAGGGATACGAGGGCTCCGACCGGCTGCGCGCCCTCTTCCCGCGCTTCCTGCCGCTTCTCGAGGAGGAGGCGCTCGAGGACGCGAACGTCCCCTACCTCGAGTGGCTGCGCGCGGCCGAGCCGAACCCGAACCGGGATCTGCCGTGGCTCCTCGCCGCGCTCGAGCGCCTTCGCGAAGACCGGGACGAGCGCGCCGAGCGCTTCGAGGCTCTCCAGATCCCGATCGTCTGGGACGTCGGTTACGGGCGGGTGACGCGGACGCGCCTCCGCGGCCGATTCACTCCCGCGGAGGCCTTCTTCCACCCCGGCCCACTCCTCACGCGGCGCGAGGTGTCCCTCGCGAGCGAGCTCGCCTCACCGCCTCTCGCCGTCCGCCGGCTGGCGCGCGCTCAGGGCGCCGCGTTTCTCGAGCTCGCGCGGGAGTCGACGGCGCTTCGCTATCGCGAGTACTACAACTTCACGTACGGCAACCCCGCGTCCGTCCGGGCCGCGAAAGTGGGGCGTGGCGTCGAGATCTTTCTGGTCGGCCTCGAAAGGGGTCGCCGCCTGCCGCTGCGCGCCGGATACGCCGCGTTCGTCTTGAAGAACGGCGTGCCCATCGGCTACTTCGAGGGGCTCGCCTTCTTCGATCGGATCGAGGTCGGTTTCAACATGTACTACACGTTTCGCGAAGGGGAGTCGGCGTGGATCTTCTCGAAGTTCCTGCACCTGCTCCGGCAGGTCCTCGGCGTCACATCGTTCTCGATCGATCCGTACCAGATCGGCTTCGAGAACGAGGAGGGCATCGAGTCCGGCGCTTTCTGGTTCTACCGCAAGCTCGGATTCCGACCCACCGATCCGAAGGTCGCACGTCTGCTCGCCCGAGAAGAGCGGGCGATCGCCGCAGATCCCCGGCATCGCTCCACGCCCGAGGTCCTTCGCCGTCTCGTGAAAGGCAACCTGCTCTACGAGACCGATCCGGCGCGATCGGGGGAGTGGGACCGGTTCCACGTCCGCCGCATCGGGCTGGCGGTTCAGCGGAGGATGCGCACCCGTTCGGGCGGCGACCCGGAACGCGCTCGACGCGACTCGAAGGCTCGGGTGGCGCGGGCCCTCGGGACGCGCGGAGAGGTCCGGCGACCCTGTCGCCCGCGAGACCTTCGACGATATGGCCCTCGTTCTCGCCCTCGTTCCCGACCTCGGCCGCTGGCCCGCCGCGGAAAAGCGCGCCGCCGCGCGCGTCGTGAAAGCAAAGAGCGGAGCGGAGGAGATCGCCTATCTCCGCCTCTCGCAGGCGCACGAGAGACTTCGCCGCGCCGTCATTCGGCTGGGGTCAGGTCTCCACTAACCACTTTTGCCGATGAGAGGCGACAAGTTTCTTTGGCGGAAAGTGTCAGGTGGAGACCTGACCCCCGCTCAGTAACCGACGAGAACGCGCACCGCGCGACAGAGTTTTTCGGCGTTCGGAAGGAACGCCTCCTCGAGGGCGGGCGCGAACGGGACGGGAGTGTCCGGCGCGGTGACGCGAACGACCGGCGCGTCCAGGCACTCGAAGCAGCGCTCCGCGATGACGGCGGCGACCTCCGCGCCGATTCCGCCGGTCCGCGTCGCCTCGTGCAGCACCACGGCGCGGCTCGTCCTCGCCACCGAAGTGAGGATCGTTTCCTCGTCCAGAGGAAAGAGAGTTCGCAGGTCGATGACCTCGGCGTCGATCCCCTCGGTCTCGAGCGTGCGGGCGGCTTCGAGCGCCGTCCACACCATGGCGCCGTATGTCAGAACGGAGACGTCGCGCCCCTCGCGCCGCACTGCCGCCCGTCCGATCGGCACGACGTAGTCCTCCTCGGGCAGAACTTCCTTCACGCGCCGGTAGAGGTACTTGTGCTCGAAGTAGAGAACGGGGTCGTCGTCGCGGATCGCGGCTTTCAGGAGCCCCTTGGCGTCGTGAGCGGTCGCCGGCTGCACGATCTTCAAACCCGGCGTGTGCGCGAAGTAGGCCTCGGGGTTCTGCGAGTGGAACGGGCCGCCATGGATCCCGCCGCCCGCCGGCCCCCGGACGACGAGGGGAACCGCGCAGCCGGTGCGGTAGCGCGACTTCGCGGCGAAGTTCGTGATCATGTCGAAGGCGCAGGAGATGAAGTCGGCAAACTGCATCTCCGCCACGGGACGCAGGCCGGCCATCGCCGCGCCCACCGCGGCCCCCACGATCGCGGTCTCGGAGATCGGCGTGTCGAGGACGCGTTCCTCCCCGAACCGCTCGATGAGTCCGTCCGTGACCTTGAAAGCGCCGCCGTAGACCCCGATGTCCTCGCCGAGGAGGAACACGCGGTCGTCACGCGCCATCTCCTCGGAAAGCGCCTCGCGGATCGCATCGACGTAGAAGGTCCCCCCGCGGGGAGGCGCAATCGGGTCCGCGGGCGGGCCGGAGGCGGTCACGCTCAAACGAGCCTCCTCAGGAAGGCCGGCTCCTCCGCGCCTTCGTCCGACGCGTAGACGCCGTCGAAGGCGTGCTCGGGCGAGGGAGCGGGGCACGTCTCGGCGTAGGCGACGTCCCGCTCGAGCTCCTCCGAGATCTTCCGATCGATCGCGTCGAGAGAAGCCGCCGTCGCGTCCCCCGCGGCGATGAGGCGCTCGGCGTATCGCTCGATCGGATCGCGCCGCTTCCACTCCTCCAGCTCTTCTCTCGGCACGTAGCTCTGGCCGTCGTGCTCGGCGTGCCCCTTCATGCGATACGTCCGGGCCTCCACGAGCGTCGGTCCCTCGCCGGCCCTCGCGCGATCGACAGCGGCCCGCGCGGCTGCGAAAACCGCGACGACGTCGTTCCCGTCCACCGTCACGCCGGGGATGCCGTACGCCGCCGCCCGGTCCGCGAGGCACTTCGCCGCGGTCTGCTTTCGAAAGGGGGTCGAGTACGCCCAGCCGTTGTTCTCCGCGATCACGACGAGCGGCAGCTTCTGGACCGCGGCGAAGTTGAGCCCCTCGTGGAACGCGCCGGTCGACGTTGCCCCGTCGCCGATGTACGTCATCGCGACGGTGCGTCGGCGCTGCATCCGGGCCGCGAGCGCGATGCCCGCCATCACCGGGACGAGGGCGCCGAGCATCGAGATGGAGGAGACGACGCCGCGCTCCGGCCGGCCGAAGTGCAGATTGCCCTCCCGGCCGCCCGACGGCGAGGAAGCACGCGCGAGGTGCTGTGTGAGAACTTCGCGCGCGGTGTACCCCATGACGAGCACGGAGCCCAGGTTGCGGATGAGGGGGCCGAGGACGTCGCCCTTTTCGAGCGCGGAAGCGCTTCCGACCGAAGTCGCCTCCTGACCGAGCGAACGGTACAGTCCTCCGACGATTTTTCCCTGCCGATACAGGAGAACGAGCCGCTCTTCGAGGGACCGGTTCCACCGCATGAACCGATAGAGGTCGATTCGTTGTTCGAGGGTGAGGTCCGCCATCGGTACAGATCTTAGCGGGGTCAGGATTTATCCTGACCCCTCCCGCTCGGATTCGCCACGGTTGGAGACTAAGATGGACGAGTCCATGGCTCCCGCCCCACTGATCTCGGTGCTCATCGCTTCGGATCGGGTGGAGGGCTCTCTTTCCGCTTGCCTCGAGTCCCTCGAGCGGCAGGAGGGTGCCCCGCCCTTCGAGGTTGTGATCGCGTCGGCGGCCCCGCCGCGCGCACCGCGGACATTCTCCTTTCCCTGCGAGTGGGTCACTGTCGTGCCGCGCAACCCCGCGGCCCGGCGGAATGCCGCGGCCCTTCGGGGACGCGGGACCGTATTCGCGTTCATCGATGACGATGCCGAAGCCGAGCCGGATTGGCTGCAGTCCGGTGCGCGTTCGCTCGAACGCGCGGACGTGGCCGGCGGACCGGACCTCGGTCTCCGGGGAGCGTCGTACGGCGAGCGGCTGTCCGACCTGCTGCTCGCCACCCCCTGGATCGGAAGCGGCATTCCGGCCCACGAGCGTCGTCCCCGGGGCGGTCCCGTCGCTTCGCCGCACGACGTCGCGCTCTGCAACCTCTTCGCGACGAGGATGGCCTTCGAGGGACTCGGCGGGTTCGACGAGAGCCTCGGATATGTCGGGGAGGACACGGACTTCGTGCGCCGCGCTCTCGACCGCGGCTTTGCGGTCCACCTGGATCCGAACGTCCGGGTGCGCCACCGCCGGCGCCCGTTTCCGGGCGGGTATCTCGCGCAGCGCTGGCGCTATCGCGTGAAGACCGGCCGGCTGCTGGTCGAGCGTCCGGGGCTCCATTCGAGAGGGCGGGTCACCGCGTTTCTCACGGCCGGTTTCGCGGCCACCGCCGGAACGGCGCTCTTCGGGCTTCCGTTCCTCCTTCCCGTCGGCCTCCTCTACGCCGCTACGACCTGGGCGCTGTCCTTCCCGATCTGGCGCGACGATCCGGTCCTTTTCCCCGCGGTGCCGTTTGCGTTCGCCCTCCACCACCTGACCTATTTCGGTGGCCTTCTCGCCGGCATCGCGCAGGGCCTCCTGACCGCGGGAGCACGGTGAAAGAGCTCGCTCTCGCTTCGCAGTGGGTGCGCGGCCGCAGGACGCTCCCGCGGTACCTGATCCTCGGGATGACCAACCTCTGCAACTCGAAGTGCGTCACGTGCTTCTACTGGGATCACCTGAACGTCAATCGGCACCTCGAGATGTCGCTCGCCGACTACGACCGCGCGCTCGCGGACCTGCCCTCTCTTTACAGCGTCGTGCTGACGGGAGGGGAGCCGACGCTCAATCGCGACCTGCCGGACATCACGCGCCTTCTCTACCGCCGGCACGAAACGTCGAACGTCACGATGCCGACGAATTCGCTCCTTCCCGAGCAGGTCGAGTCGACCGTAGCGCACGTCCTCGAGTCCCGCCGCGACGAGCGCCAGACGTTCACCGTGGGACTCTCGCTCGACCACCTCGGGGAACGCCACGACCGGATCCGCGGCGCGCCGGGGAACTTTCCCCGCGTCGAAGAAACGTACCGGCGCCTCGCGGCGCTCAAGCGGCGGAGCTCGGGCCTGCTCGTGAACGTGCAGACCGTCCTCGCGTCATTCAACCGGGACGACCTGCCGGAAATCACGGGCTGGGTTGCCGCGAACTTCCCGGAGATCAACTTCCACTCTTTCGAGCTTCTCCGCCCGCCGTTTCCCGACTCGTCCATCCGGCCGCTGACGGCGGCGGAGTACGCGACAGCGCTTTCGACGCTCAAGCCCTACTGGGCGGGGTTCGACCGGTACCGGCCGATCCTCAAGAACCTGAAGGTCGCCGCTCGGGAAGCGGAGCTCGAGACGCTCTCCCAGGAGCGGATGGTCTACCCCTGTTACGCCGGGACCGTCTCGGGGGTGTTGAACCCCGAGGGAACGGTCTCGCTCTGCGAGGTGCAGTGGGAGATCGGGAACATCCGCGACTTCGGCTGGTCCTTCGCGAAAGCGTGGTTCTCGGAGAAGGCCGACGCGATGCGCCACCGCATCGCGAAGCGCGAGTGCTGGTGCACACACTCGTGCTTCATGTCGTCGAGTCTTCCGTTCTCCGCCAAGGGTCTTGCGAAAATGGCCAAGACTGCGCTGCTTCCGGTCTTGGGGAAGTAGTCCGTCTTCCAAAAAACAAGGGCCAGGTTTCCCTGGCCCTCTAAGAAACCCGCCAGTTTTCACCGGCGGACGTTCTTCAAATCCTCAGTGCTTGTCGCCAACCACCATCTTGTTCTCGACGCTCTTGACGCCCTCGGTCGCCTTGGCGATCTTGATCGCCGCGTCGATCTCGGCCTGGCTGTTCATGTGATCACCCGTGAGCCACACGACGCCATTGCGCGTGTCGACGTCGATCTTCAGACCGCCAACCGTCGGGTCCGCCAGAAGCTTGGCCTTGACGGCCGCCGTGATCGCGGCGTCATCCATGACCGTTCCGGCCGGTCGATCCGGCTCCGGGTTCGGGGCGTTGCCGCCCATCGCCGCGTCGCCTTCGCCACCGGGCGCGGGTGCGCCGGTCGCGCCTTCGCTGCCGTACGCCGGAGCATCACCCGGCATTGCGGCCGCGCCGCCCGAAACCGTGATGTTGTCGACTACGTCCGCGACGCCTTCGGTGCCGCGAGCGAGGGCGACAGCCTGATCCTTGGCTGCCTGATTGTCGACGCTTCCGGAGAGTGTTACGACCTTGTCCTTGGTGTCGACGTCGATCTGATACGCCTTGACGGTGTCATCCGCCGCGAGCTTGGTCTTGACCTTGGTCGTGATCCCCGCATCGGTCTGAGCGCACGCCACCGCGAACGCCACCAACGCGAGAATCCCCAGTAGAGAAGTAATCCGTTTCGTCATGAAGTTCCTCCTTGTGCTTTCGGCCAAATGGCCGCGAGAGGAACGTTGCATCTTTCATGCCTTCCACGGACCTCCGGACGTTCGAATGGAAATGACTGAGGGGATTGGGCTATTGTGTCCTCGGAAAGAGCAGAATGAGCTGATGGGAAAGAACGAAGAGCTCGACCCGACGGTCCCCCCGGAAATCCGCGAAGGCCGGCGCCGCTGGGATGAGGCCGCAAAAAAAAGTTTCGAGCGTCATCCCCACTGGAAACGCGACTTCACGACCGTCTCCGGCGCGGAGGTTCTTCCCCTCGCGGGACCCGACACGCTCGCGGGTTTCGACCCGGAGCGAGACCTCGGATGGCCGGGGAAATACCCCTTCACCCGCGGGGTCCAGCCCACGATGTACCGGGGAAAGCTCTGGACGATGCGGCAGTTCGCCGGCTACGGGACGGCCCGCCAGACGAACGAGCGCTTCCACTACCTCCTCGATCACGGTCAGACGGGACTTTCGACGGCGTTCCACCTGCCGACGCTCTATGGCTACGACTCCGACCACGAGATGGCGCGCGGCGAGGTCGGAAAGTGCGGCGTCGCGATCGACTCGCTCGCCGACATGGAAGTGCTCTTCGACGGGATCGACCTCGGCCGCGTGACGACGTCGATGACGATCAACTCGACGGCGCCGATCGCGCTCGCCATGTACCTCGCCGTCGCCGAGAAGCACGGCACCCCCTGGGAGAAGGTCGGGGGAACCCTTCAGAACGACATCCTGAAGGAGTACATCGCCCAGAAGGAGTACATCTTCCCGCCGCGCCCCTCGATGCGGCTCATCACCGACCAGTTCTCGTTCTGCGCGAAGAACGTTCCGAAGTGGAACACGATCTCGATCTCCGGTTACCACATCCGCGAGGCCGGCTCGACGGCGCTGCAGGAGCTCGCCTTCACCCTGCGCGACGGCGTCGAGTACGTGAAGTACGGAATCGAAGCGGGGATGGCCGTCGACGACTTCGCTCCGAGGCTGTCTTTCTTCTTCAACGCGCACAACGACTTCTTCGAAGAGATCGCGAAATACCGCGCCGCACGCCGCGTGTGG
This sequence comes from uncultured Acidobacteriota bacterium, assembly GCA_963832145.1. Taxonomy (GTDB): domain Bacteria; phylum Acidobacteriota; class Thermoanaerobaculia; order UBA5066; family Gp7-AA6; genus Gp7-AA6. The sequence goes on along the minus strand of CAWHTA010000005.1, from coordinate 204,058 downwards.
GCGAAGACGATGAAGGAGCGGTTCGGTGCGAAGGACGAGCGATCCTGGATGTGCCGCTTCCACACGCAGACGGCGGGATGTTCCCTGACGGCGCAGCAGCCGTACAACAACGTCGTTCGGACGGCGCTCCAGGCGCTCGCGGGCGTACTCGGCGGGACGAACTCGCTTCACACCAACTCTCTCGACGAGACGCTCGCCCTTCCTTCGGACTTCGCCGTGAAGCTCGCGCTGAGGACCCAGCAGGTGATCGCCCACGAGTCGGGGGTCGTGAACACGATCGACCCGCTCGGAGGCTCGTACTTCGTCGAGGACCTGACGACGAAGATGGAGCGCGGCTGCTTCGACTACTTCCGGCGCATCGACGCCCTGGGCGGAATGGTCGAAGCGATCGAGGCGGGCTTCCCCCAGCGCGAGATCATGGACGCGGCCTACGCCTACCAGCGTGCCGTGGACGCGAAGGAAAAGATCGTCGTCGGGGTCAACGAATTCATCGAGGAGAACGAGGCGCCGCTCGACACGCTTTACATCGACGAGTCCGTGGAGGACCAGCAGAAGTTGGACCTCGCCGAGCTTCGGCGCTCGAGGGATGGGAAGGCGGTCGTGTCCGCGCTCGCCGTTCTGCGCCAAGCGTGCGCGGACGGCCGTAACGTCATGCCGCCCCTTGTCGAGGCCGTCAAGACCTATGCGACGGTCGGCGAGATCTCCGACGTGATGCGCGAGGTGTTTGCGACTTACGAAGAGCCGGCGGTTTTTTAAACCCCACCCGGTCGGAGTCCGCCGGAGCCCTTTGAGCGGTCGCTGGGCCGTACCGCGTACTCCAGGGCGGATCGTACGGCGCGACCATGCTTTCGACTTCGACCTCTTCCTAGAATCTTCCCCAAACTCTGAAAATCGCGCCGGCCGACCCGAAGTCGGCCGCGCGCGTTCAGGACTGTCTGACCCGTTGAATCGCTTACCGACCTACTGGCTGCACAGCGCGTAGGCCGTGACCGTGAACGTCTGAAACAAGCCGAGCAACCCGGTGGTCTCGCCGACCGCGGTCCATGTCGTCGTGCTACTTGGATAGGACGAGACGAGCGCCGCGTCACTGCCAGTCGACGAAACAACCCTCGCCCCGCCACCCAGGAGGACTTTTCCAGCCGCGCAGGTTGCCGAAGTCGTGACCTGAGTTCCCAGGAGCGGTGCGATCCCCGAGGCCGCCGGCGTTCCGGTGACGAGCGTCGAGCCGCTCGGGCCAGTCGGACCCGCCGGACCAGTGGCCCCCGCGGCACCGGCTGCACCGTCGACACCCGCCGCACCGGCCGCGCCGGCGACACCTGCGGCACCAGCCGCGCCCGCGACACCCGCGGCACCGTCGACACCGGCCGCACCCGCGACACCCGCCGCACCGGCCGCGCCGGCGACACCTGCGGCACCATCGATACCTGCCGCACCGGCGACGCCGGCAGCACCATCGACGCCCGCAGCGCCAGCAGCGCCGTCAGCGCCAGCCGGACCGGACGGACCCGTCGGACCGACCGCTCCATCGGCCCCAGCCGGACCCGTGTCGCCCGTCGCTCCGTCGGCGCCGTTTGTTCCGTTGGTTCCGTCAGCACCGGCCGCGCCCGCGGCACCGGTGGCGCCCGTCGCGCCGTCGAGACCGTTTGTTCCGTTGGTTCCATCCGCGCCCGCAGCACCTGTCGCGCCATCGGCTCCGTTGGTTCCGTCAGCGCCCGCGATACCCGCTGCACCATCCACACCTGGGGCTCCGTCGACACCGGCCGCGCCATCGATGCCTGCGGCTCCCGCTGCACCATCGACACCGGCCGCACCGTCTACACCCGCGGCACCCGCTGCGCCGTCGGCTCCAGCCGGGCCAGCCGGACCCATTGGGCCAACGGCGCCGTCAGCACCGTCTGCACCGTTGGTTCCGTCAGCACCCGCAGCGCCCGTGTCGCCCGTCGCGCCGTCCGCGCCGTTCGTACCGTTGGTTCCGTCGGCGCCCGCTGCGCCGGTGGCGCCATCGGCACCCGCCGCGCCATCGGCTCCGTTGGTTCCGTCAGTGCCCGCGATACCCGCTGCACCATCGACACCAGCGGCTCCATCGACACCGGCCACGCCATCGATGCCTGCGGCTCCCGCAGCACCATCGACACCGGCCGCACCGTCTGCACCCGTGGCACCCGCTGCGCCGTCGGCTCCAGCCGGGCCAACCGGACCTATGGCGCCAACAGCGCCGTCAGCACCGTCGCACCGTTGGTTCCATCAGCACCCGCAGCGCCCGTCGCGCCATCGGCTCCGTTGGTTCCGTCAGCGCCCGCGATACCCGCTGCACCATCGACACCTGGTGCTCCATCGACACCGGCCGCGCCATCTACACCCGCGGCACCCGCTGCGCCGTCGGAGCCCGTCGGGCCAGCCGGACCCATGGGGCCAACAGCGCCGTCAGCACCGTCTGCACCGTTGGTTCCGTCAATGCCGTTAGTTCCATCAGCGCCGGCTGCCCCCGTGGCACCGGCTGCGCCGTCGGTCCCGTTTGTTCCGCTGGTTCCGTCAATACCGTTGGTTCCATCAGTACCGGCCGCCCCCGTGGCACCGGCTGCGCCGTCGGTCCCGTTTGTTCCGTTGGTTCCGTCGATACCGTTGGTTCCATCAGCGCCAACTGCGCCCGTGGCACCGGTGTCGCCCGTCGCGCCGTCGGTGCCGTTTGATCCGTTCGTTCCATCTATACCGTTGGTTCCATCAGTACCGGCGGCGCCCGTAGCACCCGTCGCGCCGTCCGTACCGTTCGTTCCGTTGGTTCCGTCGGCGCCCGCTGCACCGGCGCCATCGGCACCCGCAGCGCCCGTCGCGCCATCGGCTCCGTTGGTTCCGTCGGCGCCCGCGATACCCGCTGCACCATCGACACCGGCCGCACCGTCTACACCCGCGGCACCCGCTGCGCCGTCGGCACCAGCCGGGCCAACCGGACCCATCGGACCAACAGCGCCGTCAGCACCGTCAGCACCGTCGGCTCCGTCAGCACCCGCAGCGCCAGTCGGCGCCGTCGGTCCCGTTTGTTCCGTCGATACCATCAGCACCGGCTGCGCCCGTGGCACCCGTGTCGCCCGTCGCGCCGTCGGTGCCGTCTGCATCCGTTCGTTCCATCTATACCGTTGGTTCCGTCAGTCACCGGCGGCGCCCGTAGCACCCGTCGCGCCGTCGGCACCGTTCGTTCCGTTGGTTCCGTCAGCACCGGCTGCGCCCGTGGCACCCGTATCGCCGTCGGCGCCGTTCGTTCCGTTGGTTCCGTCGGCGCCCGGGCATACCCGCTGCACCATCGACACCGGCCGCACCGTCTACACCCGCGGCACCCGCTGCGCCGTCGGCTCCAGCCGGGCCAGCCGGACCCATGGGGCCAACAGCGCCGTCAGCACCGTCTGCACCGTTGGTTCCATCAGCACCCGCAGCGCCAGGCGCGCCATCGGTCCCGTTTGTTCCGTCGATACCGTTGGTTCCATCAGCACCAGCTGCGCCCGTGGCACCGGTGTCGCCCGTCGCGCCGTCGGCCCGTCTGTTCCGTTGGTTCCGTCAGTACCGTTGGTTCCGGCCGCGCCCGTAGCACCCGTCGCGCCATCGGCTCCGTTGGTTCCGTCAGCGCCCGCGATACCCGCTGCACCATCGACACCAGGGGCTCCATCGACACCGGCCGCACCATCAATACCCGCCGCACCGTCTACACCGGCGGCACCCGCTGCGCCGTCGGCTCCAGCCGGGCCAGCCGGACCCATTGGGCCAACAGCGCCGTCAGCACCGTCTGTACCGTTGGTTCCATCAGCACCCGCAGCGCCCGTGGCACCTGTATCGCCGGTCGCGCCGTCGGTCCCGTTTGTTCCGTCAATACCGTTGGTTCCATCAGCGCCAGCTGCGCCCGTGGCGCCGTCGCGCCGTCGATGCCGTTCGTTCCGTTGGTTCCATCAGTACCGGCCGCGCCCGTGGCACCCGTGTCGCCAGTCGCGCCGTCGGTGCCGTTCGTTCCGTTGGTTCCGTCCGCGCCCGCGGCGCCCGTGGCGCCGGTCGCGCCGTCAATACCGTTGGTTCCATCAGTACCAGCGGCGCCCGTAGCGCCGTCGGTGCCGTTCGTTCCATCAGCGCCCGCTGCGCCGGTGGCGCCATCGGTACCCGCAGCGCCCGTCGGGCCGTCGATACCGTCCTGGTTCCGTTGGTTCCGTTGGTTCCATCAGTACCGGCCGCGCCCGTGGCACCCGTGTCGCCAGTCGCGCCGTCGGTCCCGTTTGTTCCGTTGATTCCATCGGCACCGGTTACGCCCTGGGCACCGGTGTCGCCCGTCGCGCCATCGGCACCAGCGGTGCCAGTCGGACCTATTGGACCCACCGCTCCATCGGCACCAGTCGGGCCTGTGTCGCCGGTCGCGCCATCGGTCCCGTTTGTTCCGTTGGTTCCGTCGATACCGTTGGTTCCATCAGCGCCGGCTGCGCCCGTAGCACCGGTCGCGCCATCCGTACCGTTGGTTCCATCGGCGCCCGCGGCGCCATCGGCACCCGCAGCACCCGTCGCGCCATCGGCTCCGTTGGTTCCGTCAGCGCCCGCGATACCCGCTGCACCATCGATACCAGCCGCACCGGTAGCACCCGTGTCGCCTGTCGCACCGTCGGTCCCGTTTGTTCCGTTGATTCCGTCGGCACCGGTTGCGCCTTGGGCACCGGTGTCGCCAATCGCTCCATCGGCACCAGCGGGGCCAGTCGAACCCGTTGGACCTACTGCTCCATCGGCACCAGTCGGGCCCGTGTCGCCCGTCGCTCCGTCGGCGCCGTTTGTTCCGTATGCCGTTGGTTCCATCAGCGCCGGCTGCGCCCGTGGCGCCGTCGGTGCCGTTTGTTCCGTTGGTTCCGTCAATACCGTTGGTTCCGGCTGCGCCCGTATCACCCGTCGCGCCATCGGCTCCGTTGGTTCCGTCAGTGCCCGCGATACCCGCTGCACCATCGACACCTGGGGCCCCATCGACACCGGCCGCGCCATCGATGCCTGCGGCTCCCGCTGCACCATCGACACCGGCCGCACCGTCTACACCCGCGGCACCCGCTGCGCCGTCGGCTCCAGCCGGGCCAGCCGGACCCATGGGGCCAACAGCGCCGTCAGCACCGTCTGCACCGTTGGTTCCATCAACACCCGCAGCGCCCGTGGCGCCCGTCGCGCCGTCAGCACCGTTGGTTCCATCAGCACCCGCAGCGCCAGGCGCGCCGTCGGTCCCGTTTGTTCCGTTGGTTCCGTCGATACCGTTGGTCCCATCGGCGCCAACCGCACCCGTGGCACCGGTGTCGCCCGTCACGCCGTCGGTGCCGTTCGTTCCGTTGATTCCGTCGGCACCCGCTGCGCCCGTGGGGCCAGTCGCGCCGACTGTTCCATCGGCACCGGCTACGCCCTGAGGACCCGTGTCACCGGTCGGGCCATCAGTTCCATCGGCACCTGTAGCGCCGTCGGTGCCGTTTGTTCCGTTGGTCCCATCAGTACCGGCCGACCCCGTGGCACCGGTGTCGCCGGTCGCGCCGTCGGTGCCGTTTGTTCCGTTTGTTCCGTTAGTTCCGTCGGTTCCGTCCGCGCCCGCGGCGCCGGTAGCGCCCATCGCGCCGTCGGTACCGTTCGTTCCGTTGGTGCCGTCAGCACCAGCTGCGCCCGTGCCGCCCGTCGCGCCGTCGGTTCCGTTCGTTCCGTTGGTTCCATCGGCGCCGGCCGCGCCCGTGGCGCCGCCAGCACCGTCTGATCCGTCGACGCCCGCCGTACCCTGAGCGCCGGTAGCGCCGTCGCCGGTGCGCCGTCCGCGCCTGCGTCCCGGTCGCACCGGTCGCGCCATCAACGCCGTTGGTTCCATCAGCACCCGCGGCGCCGGTCGGACCGGCCGGGCCCATCGGAATGGTCGGCCCGATCACAGCAACCGCGAACGTGAGGAAAGACGGATCCTTGCCACCCGAGAACCGAGACTCAAAAGGAGGGATATCGAAGCGGATCGTCCGGGATCCCAGCACGCTCGACGTGCTCAGCGAGAGAGCAGCGCAGATGCTGTCCCCGGCCTCGAAAGCGTCGGGCGCTCCGACGTAGGTGATCACGAGGCGCCGATTCACGGTGTCAACCGCGGCGACGAACTCGGAAGATTCCAGTGTTTCCGAATCAACCAGCAGGATCGGAGAGAGCATCGAAAAGGTTTCGAGCGCCAGCTCATCCAGCGTCGCGACGAACACGTCATTCGGCTCGAGCCGAGCGGTCGAATTCGCATTGACGTTCGTCACGCAGACGAGCGCCGCACTCGTGGAGCTGAGGGGGAAGATCGAGGGATAGATCGAAAGGACGGCGGCGATCTTCGCGTCGCCTCGCCGAACGAGCTGCGGGGCGACGCGCTCTTCGGCGCTCGCCGGCGCCGATGGGATACCGACCGAAAGGAGGCAAAGGCCCATCACCAGCGTGGCCGCGAGACGCGCCCTTGCGAGCAGTTCGCGAACCGCTCCCTTACGACTCGATTCCGTTCCAGCTCCCGGTGTAGGGCCCCGTGTTTCGCCTGACTTCATTTCGGCTCCGGTTCTGTTGCAACGCCTACAGACGTCGATTCCCTCCGGCCGCCGCGATTGGCGGGTGCGAAGAGCGGATCGTCTGCCGTCGGCGTCAAAAGTCTGTGCATCGAGTGAGAGACTCCTAGCGAATTCCCGTTCTGAGTCGGATTCGAAGCTGTCCTCATCGGACCTTCCGCTCTCGACCGTCACGGGCGCCTGATGACAGCCACCGCGATGTGACGTGCGGATTCTGGTCGTCCGTCGAGGATGACTACTTCACGCGGCGTACCACGGCTCGAACCGCGCCCTCTTTCATACGCTGCCGTGTGTTGCGACCCGCGGCTGCGGAGTGGTCAGCCGATCTCCGGCGCGAAATTCACGCCCGATGGACAAAAGTTAGCGGCCCGGACGCTAATTGTCGGCGAGGTCTCGCAAACGTTGTCGTACTGCGTACCACGCCAAACGATGTGGGAAAATGAGACGGATGAACGACAGTCGAGCCCCTTTTGCCCCGATCAAACGGGCCGTGGAGGAGCTGAAGGCCGGGCGCTTCGTCGTCGTCGTCGACGATGAGGATCGCGAGAACGAGGGCGACCTCGTGCTCGCAGCGGAGAAGGTCAGCCCTGCCGCGATCAACTTCATGGCGCGGGAGGGCAGGGGTCTGATCTGCCTGGCGCTCACCGAGGAGCGTTGCGACGAGCTCGAGCTCCCGCTCATGGTGGACGAGAACACGTCCAACTTCGGTACCGCCTTCACCGTCTCGATCGAAGCCCGCGGGCGGGTGACGACGGGAATCTCCGCCGCCGACCGGGCCGCGACGGTGATGGCCGCCATCGACCCCAACACCCGGCCGAGCGATCTGGCGCGCCCCGGCCACATGTTCCCCCTGAGAGCGCAGACGGGCGGCGTCCTGAAGCGGGCGGGCCAGACGGAGGCTTCGGTCGACCTCGCCCGGATCGCGGGTCTCGATCCGTCCGCCGTGCTCTGCGAAGTCATGAACGAGGACGGGACCATGGCGCGCGTGCCCGAGCTCGCCCAGTTCTGCGAAAAGCACGGGCTCGTGATGGTCACGGTCGCCGACCTCATTCGCCACCGGATGGAGACGGAGAGGCTCGTCCAGCGAGTCGCCGCTCCCCGGTTACCGACCCGCTTCGGGGAGTTCCGCCTCCACGCGTACCGGAGCGACGTCACCCACGAGGAGCACATCGCTCTCGTGCACGGCGACATTCGCGAGGATGAGCCCGTGCTCGTGCGCGTTCACTCCCAGTGCCTGACCGGGGACATCTTCGGTTCGAGCCGCTGCGACTGCGGCGCCCAGCTCGCGCTCGCGATGGAGAAGATCGTCGAGGCGGGAGCCGGCGTATTTCTCTACCTCCTCCAGGAGGGCCGGGGCATCGGACTCGTGAACAAGCTGAAGGCCTATGAGCTCCAGGACGAGGGTCACGACACGGTGTCGGCCAACGAGAAGCTCGGATTCCCGCCCGACATCCGCAACTACGGCGTCGGCTCGCAGATCCTGCGTGACCTCGGGGTCCGCAAGATGCGCCTCATGACGAACAACCCATCCAAGTATGTCGCGATCGGGGGATACGGGCTCGAGATCGTCGAGCGCGTTCCCCTCGAGGTGCACCCGACGGACGGGTCCCGGAAGTACCTGGAGGCGAAGAAGAACAAGATGGGACACCTGCTGAAGATGGTCTGAGGCGTTCTTCCCGTCCCGGCGTCGCGAGCGTTGCGCGCCCGGGCTGGGTGCGCTGCGCGGGATCTGACCCCCTCAGCCTGAAAGCGGATCGGGAAGCGGCCGCGAGGGGGGTCAGACCCCGGACTGGTCTCTGTAGCTGATAGCGTCCTCCTCGCACCCAAGAGGAGGATTTTTCATGGTCAAGCCTTTCGAGATCGTCCCGCCCTTTCCGTCGGGACGCCGCGTCGTACGTTTCGCAGTCATCGCGGTCGTTCTGATCGTTCTTCTCATCGGCAGTCCGATCACTGTCATCCCGGCCGGGCACGTCGGCGTGAAGGATCTCTTCGGGAGAGTCTCTTCCGACATCCTTCCGCCCGGCGTCCGATTCGTGATCCCTTTCACTCGCGTCGCGAAGATGTCCGTCAAGACCCGGGAAGTGAAGGAGACCGCGGAGGTTCCCTCCAAAGAAGGCCTCATCATGGACCTCGAGGGATCGCTCCTCTACCGCCTCGACCCGGAGAAGGCCGACGACATCTACCGGACGATCGGAAGGGACTACGAGGAGATCGCGGTGCAGCCGCAGATCCGCTCGGCAATCCGGGAGGTCACCGCTTCCTACGAGGCCAAGGTCCTGTACTCCGCGGAGCGCGAAAAGATCGCGAAGGAGACCCTCGAGTTGTTCCGCCGGACGGCCGGCGGTCGCGGCATCATCGGTGAGGCGGTGCTCCTCCGGAAGATGGGCCTCCCCGACGTTGTCGCCAACGCGATCCAGGAGAAGCTGAAGCGCGAACAGGAATCCGAACAGATGAAGTTCGTGCTCCAGAAGGAGACGCAGGAGGCGGAACGGAAGCGGATCGAGGCGCAGGGAATCGCGGATTTCCAGCGGATCGTCGCCGCGGGGATCAGCCCGGCGCTGCTCGAGTGGAAGGGAATCGAGGCGACGGAGAAGCTCGCGATGAGCCAGAACTCGAAGGTCGTCGTCATCGGGAGCGGGAAGAACGGGCTCCCGATCATTCTCGGCGGAGACAGCCGGTGATCTGCAAAGGCGGTGGCCGAAAGGCTGTCATTCCGAGAAGCGGAGCGACGAGGAATCTGGTCCCTCCTTCGGAAGGGAACCAGGTCCCTCGCTTCGCTCGGGATGACACGTAGGCCGAGGTTGACAATCGAAGGACCCCTCGAACCCGTCGTTCTCCAGGGCGCTCACGTCCGTCTGGAGCCACTGACCCACGATCACTTCGACGATCTCAGCCGGGTCGCTTTCGACGAAGAGATCTGGCGCTGGACCACCGAGCGCGCGCTCTCGCCGGAGGAGCTCCGCGCGTGGATCGAGAGGGCGCTCGCGGCGCGCGCGACGGGAACGGCAATGCCCTTCGCCACGGTCGCTCTCCCGCACGGGAAGGCGATCGGCGGAACGCGGTTCGCGACCTGGTCGGCCGCGGACCGCCGGGTCGAGATCGGCTGGACGTGGATCGGGCGAGACTGGCAGCGCACGGCCGTGAACACCGAGGCGAAGTACCTGATGCTGCGGCACGCCTTCGAGGTTCTCGGCTGCATTCGGGTCGAGCTGCGGACCGACGTCCTGAATGCGAAGTCCCGCGCGGCGATCCAGCGGATCGGCGCAAAGGAAGAAGGATCTCTCCGAAGAAACGCCTTGACGTGGAGCGGCCGCGTGCGCGACACGATCTATTACTCGATCCTCGACGACGAGTGGCCGGCGGTCAAAGCGGGGCTCGAAGCGAAACTCGAGGCCCCGGTCAGCGCCCCTCGTACCAGCGGCTGAGGGTTTCGGGCCGGACGCCGGCGTAGTAGCCGGCCAGAACGCGCCACGTGCGGAGCACCTGCCGAAGCGCCCCGGCCTCCCGGTACCGCCGCGGTGAAGTCACGGTCTTCTCGGGCCGTACGACGAAGGCGCCGGCTTTCCGGAGCCGCCTCACCAGGTCGAGGTCGTCGCAGATCGGCAGGTCCCGAAAACCGCCCGTGCGCTCGTAGGTCGATCGGCGGCAGAAGATTCCCTGATCGCCGAAGGGCATCCCGAGGCGCGACCGGCGGTTCGCCCACCAGGCGATCCATCGCATCCGCCGGTCCGCGCCTTCGTAGGCGAGCGAGAACGCTCCGGCGTCGGCGCCGTCTTCGAGCGAACGGGAAATGAGCGCGAGCGCGTCGTCCGGTGGCTGCGAGTCCGCGTGGAGGAAGAAGAGGGCGTCTCCCCGCGCGCTCGCTGCGGCCTGCGCCAGCCGCGCTCCCCGCGTGCCGGGGAGGAGGAGAACGCGGGCCCCGGCCTCGCGGAAGGCCTTGCGGGTTCGCTCGTCCCCGCCGCCGTCGGCGACGACGAGCTCGGATTTGTCCGCCCTTCCGGCGAACCGGGCCAACCGCTCCACGACGCCGGGAGGTTCGTCCTTGATGGGGACGATCACCGAGATCATGCGAACGTCATCAACCCTGCTAGCATCCCCGCAGTGAAGCTTCCCATGCCGGCGGCCGTGCTCGCCGGCGGCGCCTCGCAGCGCATGGGCCGGTCCAAGGCGGCGCTCCCGTGGGGAGCAGGTAACCTGCTGGAGTTCCAGACCGGGCGGCTCGCGAGCCTCTTTCGCGAGGTCTTCGTCGTCGTCAAGGAGACTCCGGACTTTCCGATCGGTCCGGCGCGGATCGTCCTCGAAGACACTCCCGATTTCGCCGCCATCCATGGCCTCGCGCGCGCGATCGAGGAGGCCGACGACCGAATCTTCGTCCTCGCCGTCGATCTCCCCTCCGTCACCCACGACGTCGTGCGCGAGCTCGTGCGGCGCGCCGAGGCGACGAGCGCGCTCGCCGTCATCCCGGAAGCGGGCGGCCGCCTCCAACCCCTCGCGGCGGTCTGGCGGCGGGCGGCGGCGCGGTTCGCGCGGAACCGGATTGCCAAGGAACAGCTCTCCCTTTCCGGTCTCGCCGACGAAATCGGCGCGGAGACGCTGCCCGAGTCCGAGTGGCTAAAGATCGACCCGAGCGGCGCGTCGTTCACGAACGTCAACACCTTCAACGACTACCTGGCCCACCGGGAGCGCGGGTGAGCGCGGCGGGAACCCCACCGAAGAGACCGCAGCGGCCCCGCGCCACCGGCCTCCGAAAATCGGCGCTCCACCTCGACTCGCGGGGCCGCGCCCGCATGGTGGACGTGGGCGGAAAGACGACGACGCGCCGCCGCGCGGTTGCCCGCGGCCGGGTCCGGATGAGCAAGGCCGCTTTCGATGCGCTGGCGAGCGGACGCCTCTCGAAGGGGGACGCGCTCGCTGTCGCGCGCCTCGCGGGAATCCTCGCTGCCAAGCGGGCCTCGGACATCGTTCCCCTGGCGCACCCGATCGTGCTCGATTCGGTGGCTGTCGAGTGCGACCTCGACCGGCGCGCCCGCGAAGTCGTCGTGACCGTCACCGTGACGACAGTGGCGCGAACCGGCGTCGAGATGGAGGCGTTGACGGCTGTCGCCGGGGCGTGCCTCGCGCTCTACGACATGGCGAAGGCGCTCGACCGCTCGATCGAGATCCGGGAGATCGTCCTGCTCGAGAAGACCGGGGGGCGCTCCGGGCCCTACCGGCGGAATTCGGCGGCCGGGTCGGAGTAGGCCGCTTCGGACTCGGGCGGCGGGTGAATGTAAGTACGGCTCGGCGGCGGCGTTGCGACCGCCGCGGTCGGAGGCGGAATCCGGATGGTCGGCGGGGGCCCCGCGATGAGAATCCCCGCGGGACCCTTCGTCGGAGCGGGCTCGCGAGACGCCGGACCCCCGGGCGTGGAGCCGATGAGCGACGAAGATCGGAGGATCCCGATTACAGCGAATCCGAGGATGCCGACGAAGAGCGCCATCGCGCCGTAGTACGCCCACCCGGGCTTGAAGCCGGTTTCCGAAGGTGGTGCCAGGGCGTCACCCGCCGCGGGTGTGCATCTCGAGGTGGGGATCGCTGCGAAGGACGTCCGCGGGAAGAAGGGGTCGCTCGGTCCGTGCGAGCCGCTCCTCGGCGCCCCGATCGGCGCGGCCGCGCCAGACCGAGTCGATCGCCGACGCGAGATCCTCGACGGAAGCGCCGGAGCGCACGAGCGCCCGAAGGTCCTTTCCGGTGGAAGCGTAGAGGCAGAGGTACCAGATGCCGTCCGCAGTCAGCCGGCTGCGATCACACGCGCCGCAGAACGGCGCCGTCATCGACGCGATGATTCCGAACACGGTCCCGTCCGCGAGGGTGAACCGCTCGGCCGGAGCCGGGCCGCCCCGGGGAAGGGGAGAGGGCGTGCCGTAGCGGCGCGCGATCGTTTCGAGGATCTCGGCGCGGGAGACGACCTTGTCGGCGGACCACCGCGTCGCGCCTCCCACGTCCATGTACTCGATGAAGCGGACCTCGGCGCCGATTCCGCGTCCGAAGTCGAGCAGCGCCAGGATCTCGTCGTCGTTGACCCCCCGGACGACGACGGTATCGATCTTGATGGGCGAAAAGCCCTCGCGGGCTGCCTCCTCGATGCCCTCGAGCACGCGGCCGAGCCGGTCGAAGCGGGTCAGCGCTTCGAACCGTTCCGGCCGCAGAGTGTCGAGCGAGACAGTCAGCCGGTGGAGCCCGGCGGCGCGAAGGTCGCGCGCCTGTTCGGCGAGAAGCACGCCGTTGGTCGTGAGAGCGAGGTCGGATAGCTTCCCGGAGGAGGCGAGCAGGGCCACGAGGCGGGAAAGGTCGCGGCGGAGAAGGGGCTCACCGCCGGTCAGACGCACGCGCGGCACGCCAAACGCCTCGACGGCGAGCGCGATCTCCTCGAACGTGAGGACCTCCGCGCGCGGGAGCCACACGTACTCCCTCTCGGGCATGCAGTACTCGCATCGGAGGTTGCAGCGGTCGGTCACCGACACGCGAAGACTTCCGAGCGGGCGGCCGCGGGTGTCGGTCACAGCCATGCGCGGCTATAGTAACCGCCGGTCGCGCGAGCGCATTCGAGGGGAGGCGGGAGGACTGCGATGACGGGTCCAATCCGGGTTGCGATCGTTACCGTGTCCGACGGAGTCGCGTCGGGGAACCGGACGGACCTCGGCCGGCCCGCTTGCGAGAAGGCGCTCGCCGACTCCGGGGTCCCGCACGAAGTGGTTTCGCGCGAGACCGTCGCGGACGAACCCAAGCAGATCGCCCGGATCGTTCGCATTCGAGCCGACTCGGGAGAGGTCGACATCGTCGTCCTGACAGGTGGAACCGGCCTTTCTCCCCGCGACCGGACTCCGGAGGCGGTGCGGCAGGTGATCGACTTCGAGGCGCCGGGGCTCGCGGAAAAAATGAGGGTGGAGACGGGGCGGGACTTCCCCGCGGCGTACCTCTCCCGGCAGGTGGCGGGAGTGCGCGGGCACGCGCTCGTCCTCGCGCTTCCCGGCTCTCCGACGGGCGCCGCCGACTGTCTCCGGGCGGTCGCCGATCTGCTGCCCCACGCGGTCGAGCTCGTGCGCGGCGAGAAGGCGGACCATCCCCGCGCGGAGTCCGGGGACGACGTCGTTTGACGACGCGCCCTTCGAGAACGATCCTCGGGATCGAAGCCCTCATCGCCGACCCTTCTCCTCTCGCGGGGCGCCGGGTCGGCCTGATCACGAACCCCTCGGGACTGACGCCGGATGGGACTCCGAGCTGGCAGGCCCTGTTCCGGCTTCCCGACGTGCGCCTCACCCGCCTTTTCGGGCCGGAGCACGGGGTCGACGGCGGCGCGATCTACATGGAAGACGTCGCGGGCTCCATTCATCGCGAGACCGGCCTGCCCGTCGTCTCCCTCTACGGCTCGACCCGGGAGAGCCTCAAGCCGAGGGCCGAGGACCTCGCCGACGTCGATGCGATCGTGTTCGACGTGCCGGACGTGGGAAGCCGCTACTACACGTACAACTGGACGATGCTCCTCGCCATGGAAGCCTGCGCGGAGCAGGGAAAACGCCTCGTCGTCTGCGACCGGCCCAATCCGCTCGGCGGAGGCGTCGAGGGCGCCCCGCAGGATCCGGCGTTTCTCTCGTTCGTCGGTCTCCACTCGATTCCCGTGCGTCACGGGCTGACCTCGGGTGAGCTCGCGCGCCTGCTCGCGTCGGAGCGGGGCATCGACGTCGACCTCGTGGTTTCGCCGCTCGCCGCGTGGGGTCGGGACACGCGGTGGGAGGAAACGGGGCTTCCCTGGGTGCCGCCCTCGCCCAACATCCCGACCGTTGCCGCCGCGCGCGTTTACCCGGGCATGTGTCTGCTCGAGGGCACGAACCTCTCGGAAGGGCGCGGCACTGCGAGACCGTTCGAGACGTTCGGCGCGCCGTGGCTCGACCCGCTCGAGCTCGTCGAGGCGCTCGGGAAGCTCGCGATGCCCGGAGTGGCCTTCCTTCCGACCCGGTTCCGCCCGATGTTCGAGAAGCACGCAAACGAGACGTGCGGGGGAGCGATCCTTCACGTCACCGATCCGGCGGCCTTTCAGCCGTACGAGACCGGCCTCGCCGTGATCGCTACGGCGCGGTCACTCGACGAGGACTCCTTCCGCTGGAGGAGCGAGCCCTACGAGTTCGACACGCGTCCCGCGATCGACGTCCTCACCGGCTCGGCGCGATTCCGCGAGCTCGTGGACGCCGGCGGCGACCTGCCGGGCGAAGTCGGCCGTCATCGCGAAGAAGCGCGGAAGTTTCTGGCCCGCCGCGACCCCTTCCTCCTCTACGCGGACCACCGGCCCGCGCTCGTCGCCTTCGTCGGGGGGCACGACTCCGGCAAGACCACGCTCATCGAGAAGCTGATTCCCCTTCTCTCCGCGCTCGGGCTCGCCGTCGGGGCGATCAAGCACTCGTCCCGCAATGTGGACGACGACGTCGTCGGGAAGGACTCCCACCGGCTCGGCGCTGCCGGGTGCGACGCCTGGTCGCTCGTGACTCCCGGTCGCGCCGCGGTGTGGAGGAAAGTCGGCGACGAGCCCCTCGAGGAAATCGTCCGGCGCGAGTTCTCCGGGTTCGACCTCGTCCTGGTCGAGGGCTTCAAGGCCCTGCCGATCCCGAAGATCGAGGTCGTTCGATCCGGCGCGTCCCGGCCGCCCGTCCCCGGTGCCCTCGCCCGCGTATCCGACTCGCCCGCGAACGACTCCGTGCCGACGTACTCCTTCGACGACGCGGAGGGGGTCGTCCGCACGGTCCTGCGCCTGGCGGGGCTCGATCGAATCGCCCGCGCCAGATCGGATAGCTGACAGCTGACAGCTGACAGCTGATAGCTCATTCATGTTCATCGTCTTCGACCTGGACGGGACCCTGATCGACGGCTACGCCGGCATCACCGACGCCCTCGGCTTCGCGATGGAAACCCTCGGGATCGAGCCGCTTCCCGAGGAACAGGTCCGCGGGATGGTCGGCCAGGGCCTCGAGCGGCTCCTCGAGAAGGCGGTCGGCGCGGAGCGCGTGCCGCGCGGCGTGGCGCTGTTCCGCGAGCGGTACGCGATCGTTTTCCACGAGAAGACGGCCCTCCTGCCGGACGTCCCCGCGGTCCTGGCGCGCCTCGCCGCGGAGGGTCACGCGATGTCCGTGGCCTCGAACAAGCCGGCCCACTTCTCGCGCCGCATCCTCGAGTCGAAGGGAGTCGCGGAGAGGTTTCGTGCGATCGCCGGACCGGATGCGGAGACTCCTCCGAAGCCGGACCCGACGATGCTGCTTCGGCTGATGGAGGAGGCCGACGCCGCTCCCGACGAGACTGTCGTCGTCGGAGACATGGAGATCGACGCCGAGATGGCGAGCGCGGCCGGGTGTCGCGCCGTCCTCATCCCCGGAGGGTCCCGCTCGGCTGCGGAGCTCGCGCTCGTCGAGGCGAACGCGCACCTCACACGTCTCGCCGAGCTGCCCGACTGGATCTCCCGCGCCGTCGAGGCGAGTGTAAAGACAGCGTCCTCCGCCGGCACGGAACGGGCGGGCTAAGATCCCGGGGTGAGCCGCGTCGTCGTCGCCGAAGAGCTTTCCCCAGCGGGACTCGAGGTCCTCCGCAACGCCGGACACGAGGTCGTCGTGCTCGCGGACGCAACCCGTGAACAGCTTCTCGAGCAACTGGCCGATGCCGATGCGCTCCTCGTGCGGAGCCGCACGAAGGTCGATGCGGAGCTCCTCGCCGCCGCCCCGCGGCTCGCCGTCGTCGGCCGGGCGGGTGTCGGCGTCGACAACGTCGACGTCACAGCGGCGTCGGCGCGGGGAGTTCTCGTCATCAACGCCCCGACCGGCAACGTCGTGTCGGCCGTCGAGCACACGTTTGCGCGTGCTGCTCGCTCTTCTGCGGCGCGTGACCGAAGCGTCGGCATCGCTCGCCTCCGGCAAGTGGGAGAAGTCGAAGTTCGTCGGCTCGGAGCTCGCCGGCAAGACGCTCGGAATCATCGGGCTCGGTCAGGTCGGCTCCCGCGTCGCCTCCCGCGCGCGGTCGTTCGAGGCACGCCTCCTCGGCCACGATCCCTACCTGCCGGTCGAGAAAGCGCGCGAGATGGGCGTCGCGCTCGTCTCGCTCGACGAGCTGCTCTCCGGGTCCGACGTGGTCACGCTCCACGCGACAGCGACCGAAGGGGGCAAGCCGCTCCTCGGCTCCGCCGAGCTCGGTCGGATGAAGCGCGGGGCCTATCTCGTCAACGTCGCGCGCGGAAGTCTCGTCGACCGCGCCGCGCTGCACGACGCGCTCGTCTCCGGTCATCTCGCGGGTGCGGCGCTCGACGTGTTCGATCCCGAGCCCCCCGATCCGAACGACCCGATCCTGAAACTTCCCAACGTCGTCGCGACACCGCACCTCGGGGCGTCGACCGTCGAGGCCCAGGAGCGCGTTTCGCTCCAGACGGCGGAGGCCGTCGCCGAAGCGCTCGCGGGCGCGTCGTACGTTCCCGCCGTGAACCTGCCGTTCCGGGGCCCCAAGGACGCCGGCGGAGCAGCCGCGTGGATGCACCTCGCCGAGCGCACCGGCCGTTTTCTCTCCTGCGTCGCGGGCGAGCGGCTGCGCACCCTGTCCGTCGAAACGTGGGGCCTTCCCGAGGACTTTCTCCGCCCCGTCGCGGTCGCCGCGGCGAAGGGAGCTCTCGAAACCCACACTCCCGAGACGGTGAACTTCGTCAACGCGCTCCACGTCGCCCGCGAGAGGGGTCTCGCTGTCGTCGAGACGCGCCACGAGGATCCGGGAAACTACGCGCGCTCGATCCGAGTCACCCTGTCCGACGGCCGGTCGCAGACCCGCGCCGACGCGACCCTCTTCTCCGGGCTCGACGCGAGGGTCGTCGAAGTGGACGGCCGGCCCCTGGAGTTCCGGCCGGAGGGGACGATCGTCTTCCTCCGCAACGAAGACGTACCGGGCGTCGTCGGGAGCGTCGGGAAGATCCTCGGCGACGCGGGAATCAACATCGCCGACTTCTCACTCGCGCGGGGAGTGGGGGAGCTCGCGGCAGCGGTCATCGCGGTCGATACCGTGCCGGCGTCCGCCGTCCTCTCGCGGTTGCGGGAAGCGCCCGGTGTGCGCGAAGTGCGCGTGGTGACGTGGTGAGGCGGTGACGCGCCTCCGAGTCGTCGTCCTCTACGGCGGTCGATCGGTCGAGCGGGAAGTCTCGCGGGTCTCGGCGCGGACGATCGTCCAGGCGCTCGACCGATCGAAGTTCGACGTGATCCCGCTCGCTGTCGGTGAGAACGGCCGATTCCTCTCCGCCGCCGACTCGACGCGACTCCTCGCTGAAGGGCCGGTTCCCGAGCGCTTCCGGCGGGCGGAGCCGGCGGGTGAAGCACTCGTGCCCGTCGAGATCGCGCCGGGGCGCGCCGACGTCGTCTTTCCGATCATCCACGGGACGACAGGCGAGGACGGGACGCTCCAGGGGTTCCTCGATTTCCTCGGCATTCCCTACGTCGGCGCGGGCGTGACCGGCTCCGCGATCGGCATGGACAAGCCGGTGTTCAAGGCGCTGTTGAACGGCGCGGGCATCCCCACGCCGCGGTCCGTCGTGATCCGCCCGTCCGAGCGGGGCGGTAGGGCCCGGGAACTGGTTGCGCGACTTCCTCTGCCGCTGTTCGTGAAGCCGGCGACGGGAGGATCGTCCGTCGGCGTGACGAAGGTGAAGGACCTCGCTCTTCTCGACTCGGCGCTCGACGTGGCATTTCGTTACGACGAACGCGCTCTCGTTGAGGAGGGAATCGACGCGCGAGAGCTCGAGTGCGCGGTGCTCGGCGACGAGGCGCCGCGCGCCTCGGTCGTGGGCGAGATCGTCCCGGCCCGGGAGTTCTACGACTACGACGACAAGTACCGCGACGACAAGGCGAGGCTCGTGATCCCCGCCGAGGTGCCGGAGGCCGTCGCCGACGAGGTCCGGCGCCTCGCGGTCGAGTCCTTTCTCCTGGCCGGAATTTCCGGGATGGCGCGCGTCGACTTCTTCCTCGAGCGGGGGACCGATCGGGTTCTCGTCAACGAGCTGAACACGCTTCCCGGATTCACGGCCATCTCGATGTACCCGAAGCTTTGGGAGGCGAGCGGAGTCCCGCTCCGCGAGCTCCTGGACGAGCTCATCTCCCTCGCCCTCTCGCGGAAGGGGAAGCGCGAGCGGCTGTCACACGAGCCTCCGGCCGAACTGGCGTGATCCGAACCGGATGTTGATCTCGCGCGGCAGCACTATTGGTCACTACCAGGTTCTCTTCCGGCTGGGCGGAGGAGGAATGGGTGAAGTCTGGCGCGGCCGCGATACCCGCAACGAGACCGACGTCGCGATCAAGGTCCTGTCCCGCGATTCGACGGGGGATCCCGATCGGATAAAACGCTTCGCGACGGAAGCCCGCGCCGCCTCCGGGCTTGTTCACCCGAACATCCTCGCGATTCTCGACATCGGCGAGAGCGAGGAAGGGCCTTACCTCGTCACGGAGTTCGTCGACGGGGAGACGGTGAGGACGCTTCTCGCGGAGGGGAAGATCCCTGTCGCGCGGGCTGTCGATCTCGCGACCCAGGCCGCGTCCGGGATCGGCCACGCGCACGCCGCCGGAATCGCCCATCGCGACGTCAAGCCCGAGAACCTGATGGTCCGGCGGGACGGAGTCGTCAAGATCCTCGACTTCGGCCTCGCGCGGCTCTTTCGGCCCGGGGCGGCTTCGGGTGACGCTGCCGACTTCGCCCGCACGGCGACCGGGATGATCATCGGCACGGCGGGCTATCTTTCGCCCGAGCAGCTCAAGGGCGGAAAGGCCGATGGGCGCTCCGACGTCTTCGCGCTCGGCGTCGTGCTCCACGAGATGCTGTCGGGATCGAACCCCTTCCAGCGCACGAACCCGGTCGATACCTTCAACGCGATCCTGCGCGAGGACCCGCCGCCGCTCGACCTCCCGGCCGAGGGCGCCGCCGCCGAGCTGTCGCGCGTCGTCGGGCGCGCGCTCGCGAAAAATCCGGAGGACCGCTACGGATCGGCGGGCGAGCTCGCCCGGGATCTCGAGCGGATTCGCGAGAGCTTTCCCCCGTCCCGCCCGGATGCGCCAGAGCCGTCGGACCAACCTTTGCCCGGTCCGGGTCCGAAGCGCTCGATCGCACTCGTCACCGGATTACTTCTTCTGGTCGCCGCCGGCGCGTTCTTCCTGCTTCGAGGCTGCTGACAAGAATCTCGTCGGAAAGTGTCAGATGGAGACCTGACCCCCTTCCGTCACGTCGCCGCCGGCGCGTTCTTCCTGCTGCGAGGCTGATGACGAGGATTCTCGCCGGACGGGGTCAGGTAGAGACCGGACCGCCTTCCCTCATCCGGACGGGCGACGCGGCCGTCCGGTCGTAAACCGGGAGGCCGTTCGTCCCATAACGGCCGAACGACAGCACTCCCGTCGGACACGACTGCACGCACGCGGAACAGCGGACGCACTGCGGGTCCTCCATCGGAAGCCCCTTGTTGGCGAAGTTCATGACGTCGATTCCCTGGTGGCAGACGGACGTGCACACGTTGCAGGAAATGCACTTTTCCTTCTCGGCGAAGATCCGGAACCGCGAGAAGCGCGTGTAGATGTTCATGAGGGCCGCGAGCGGGCACGCGAACCGGCACCACACGCGCCCGGAAAACCAGAAGTACGTCCCGACGCCGACGATCCCGGCGAGGAACATGTCGACGACGTGGTAGTAGTTCAACTCCACGCCGAGGAGGGACCAGTTCGACAGAAGCCCTTCGTAGAACTTCCCGGCGACCCTTCCCACGCGGGAATCCGGCCACGTCCAGGAGACCGCGCGCCCGAGGAACAGCAGGAACGCAAGGCCGAGGATGACCTGCCCCGTCATGTTGACGCGGTTCCAGATCGGGCCGTGCGGCATCTTCTGGCGGTGTGCGTCCCCCATCGTCTCCGCGAGCGCCCCGCACGAGCAGATCCAGCCGCAGTAAGCCCCCTTGCCCCAGCGGCGAATGATGAGCGGGATGAGAACGAACGTCTGGATGAACGCGATCACCAGCCACCACGCGAGAGGCCGCGGTGAAAAGACGTTCCAGATGAAGAGGGGCCACGCGAGGATGAAGCCGAACGCGCGCCAGTACTCGCGCCCGTGTCCGGAGTCCGTGGCGGGAAAGAGGTTGTCCGCAAACGTCTTTCCGAAACCCGCGTCGAAGACCCCGATGTGTCCGAGGAGCGGGAGGACCAGGAACGGAAGCAGGAAGAGCGGAACGAGCTGGATCGCGGTCAGAGCAGCGGTCTGGAGGGTGATGTAAGGCGTGCGGCGTCGCCGGATACGCTGGATTCCGAAGAGCAGTATCGCGAGCGAGTAGGCGATCGAGTAGTAGAACCCCGGGTCTCGGATGGAAATCGCGAGCGTGCGGGAAAGCGGCGAGGGGGACGCGGGCGACTCGACGTTGTACGGAAAGAGTCGGTGCTCCTGGAACCAGCGGTTCAGGTCTCCGCCCGCCTTCCAGTTGTAGAGGAAGACGCAGAAGAGAAAGAACGCCGTGAACGCGAGCCAGGTCGTCGTCTTCCACTCGCCCCGAATGGGGATCTGCGAGCGGCGGAAGAAGTCGAGCGGGGCCTCGCGTCCGAGCATCGTGAACACGACGTCGTTGGCGATCACCGACTCGGCGCCGTTTTCGTCCCGGAGAACGACCTGACCCGGCTCGATGCGGACGACCTCCGTGCCGAGCGCGACCCGCACGGAGCCCGGAGGATGGTGGCCGGCCGCCTCCATGAAGTCGCCCGTCGCGGTCGTCACCCGCTCGGAGCTCGGCTCCTCGATCGCGACCGACGCCATCGGGTTTCGTTCGAGGACCCGGAGCTTCTGGACGTTTTCCGGCTTCGGCCGCGAGAACTCCTTTCCGCGATACGAGAGGACGACGTGGGCTCCCGAGCTCGCGAGCGCGACGGCGGTCTCGAGGGCGGAGTCGCCTCCGCCGACGACGAGCGCTCTCTTTCCCGTGAACTCCTTCGGGTCGTAGAGGCGGTTGTAGACGTTGCCGGAGTCTTCGCCCGGCACCCCGAGCCGCCGATGGTTTCCGCTCCTCCCGATCGCGACGATCGCGCGGCGCGATTTCGTCACGGTCTTCCCGTCGCCGTGGTGCAGGAGGAGGTCGGCCCCCTTCCGCTCGATCTTCTCGATCCGGGCGATCGTCACGGGGACGCCGGCGGAGCGCCGGTAGTTCTCCAGGTCCTCGAGGAGCGCCTCCTTCGGGTGCACCTCGGAACGGAACTGGAGGTCGCCCGTCGGCGTCATCCCGGTCGGGTAGGTGAAGATGGGCTTGCCCTTCGGAAAGTTCGCGACTGTCGAGAACGGCTCGCTCGCTTCGAACACCCGGAACGTGAGACCGGCCTTCTTCGCTTCGATTGCCGCGGCGACGCCCGATACGCCGCCCCCCACGATCGCGACGTCGAGCGTTTCGCCGGACGCGTCGCGGCCGCGGGTGAAACCGGGCTCGGCGAGGATCGCTTTCACGGCTTTCGCTCCGGAGTCCGACGAGAACTTGAGGAGCGGTATGCCGGTCAGGTCGCCGACGATGCGGACTCCGGGGACCGC
This sequence comes from uncultured Acidobacteriota bacterium, assembly GCA_963832145.1. Lineage (GTDB taxonomy): Bacteria > Acidobacteriota > Thermoanaerobaculia > UBA5066 > Gp7-AA6 > Gp7-AA6. The sequence goes on along the minus strand of CAWHTA010000005.1, from coordinate 181,919 downwards.
CGTCGTTCCGTCCTCCCGCATCTCCGGGAGCTTCTCCACGGTGCCCGCGGGCCACATCGTGTGGAGCCAGTGCATGTAGCGACCGATCAGGGACATGCTCGTTCCAACTACGGTACCCCCGTCCGGTCGGTTTCGCGATTCCGTTCAGGCGATTCCGCTACGCTCACTCCCCGTGCCGGAGCTGCCCGACATAGCCGCCTACCTCGTCGCTCTCGAGCCTCGCGTCGTCGGAAAGCCGCTCCTCGCGGTCCGGATCGCGAGCCCTTTCCTCCTGCGGACGTTCGATCCACCGATCGCCGCAGTGGAGGGGAAGACCGTGCGGAGAGTGTCGCGGCTCGGCAAGCGGATCGTCTTCGAGCTCGACGGCGATCTCTTTCTCGTGCTGCACCTGATGATCGCGGGGCGGCTCCACTGGAAGGGCGCCGGGCATCGACTCGCCGGCCGGACGTCCCTCGCCGCGTTGGATTTCCCGGGAGGTGTCCTTCTCCTGACGGAGGCGGGCTCGAAGAAGCGCGCCGGCCTGCACCTCGTGCGGGGCCGGGAAGGACTCGCCGAGCACTCTCGCGGCGGGCTGGAGGTTCTCGAAGCGGATCCCGGATCCTTCCGCGCGGCTCTGACGCTCGAGAACCACACGGTGAAGCGCGCGCTCACCGACCCGAGGCTCTTCTCGGGGATCGGAAACGCGTATTCCGACGAGATCCTCCACCGGGCGCGCCTCTCGCCGGCGAAGCTCACCTCGCGTCTGAGCGACGACGAGATCACGCGCCTCGACGCCGCGACGCGGGCGGTTCTCGGCGAGTGGACGAATCGGCTGACGGCGCAGGCCCGAAAGGCGTTCCCCGAAAAAGTGACGGCCTTTCGAGAGGGCATGGCCGTCCACGGACGGTTCGGCAAGCCGTGCCCCGTGTGCGGGACGGAGGTGCAGCGGATCGTGTACGCCGAGAACGAGTCGAACTACTGCCCGAACTGCCAGACGGGAGGGAAGCTCCTCGCCGACCGCGCCCTCTCGCAGTTGCTCCGAAAGGACTGGCCGAAGACGCTCGAGGAGATGGAGGACAGGAAGGCGAAGTAGGGCCGGAGTTCCCTTCGTTTCGGGGGATCCTTCGCTTCGCTCAGGATGACCGCTGCGCGGTCAGTCAGGACGGACCGCTCCGCGGTCAATCCGTGGGAACGACGATTCCCTCGTACCCGTCGCCCTCGAGCGCGGCGAGCTCGCGTTCGGCCTCGACCCGGCTGTCGAAGGGGCCCACCTTTACCCGGGAAAGGCCGCGGAACGGCTCGAGGAAAACGGTGCGACCCGTACCGCGCACCTTTTCCGCGTGGCGCTCCGCGCGCTGCCGGTCGGCAAACGATCCGACCTGGACCGCCCAGCGCCCCGACGGCGAAACGAGGTCCTGGTCGGGGCCCGGCACGACGACCGAAAGCCGCACCGGACCGACTCCCGGGCCGATGAGGTCGATCTCCCGGGCGGCGGCGCGCGAGAGGTCGATCACTCGTCCGGCGACGAAGGGGCCGCGGTCGTTGATCCGCACCCGAACGGTTTTTCCGTTGTCGAGGTTCGTCACGTCGACGACGGTTCCGAGCGGGAGCTCGCGGTGGGCGGCGGTCAGGAGAGACGAGTCGTAGATCTCGCCGGAAGCCGTCGGCTTTCCTTCGAATCCGTCCTTCCCTCCGTACCAGGACGCGAGACCCTCCTCCGTCCACCCGGTCGCGGGCGGTTGCCGCATCGGGGCCGGTCGGGGCGAGGTCCGGGACGCGCAGGCCGCCAGGGGAGCGAAAGCGGCGAGGAGGAGAAGGACTCGGAGAGCGTTCCCCGGTTTCAAACCTTCAACGTCACGGGTTCGGCGGCCTCCACGTTCTCCAGCGCCGGGTCGAGCTCCTCCCGGACGAATGCTTCGACCTGCTCAGCGGCGCGCCCCACGAGACGGTCCGGCCGGGAGGCTTCGACCAGGTCTTCCCGGGTGAGCCGGAAGACCGGGTCCTGCGCGATCCGGTCGAAGAGGTCCGCCGGCTCTCCGTCGGTGGAACGCCGCTCGGCCGCGGCGCGGGCGTGGACGCGGAGGCGCTCGTGGAGCTCCTGCCGGTCGCCGCCGCGCCGCACCGCTTCCATGAGGACGTTCTCGGTCGCGAGGAAGGGGATCTCGGCCTCGAGGCGGCGCCGGGAGACGTCGGAGTGGACGACGAGCCCCGAGAAGACGTTCTCGAGAAGGACGAGCACCGCGTCGGAGGCGAGGAACGCTTCGGGAAGAGAGATGCGCCGATTGGCGGAGTCGTCGAGGCTCCGCTCGAGCCACTGGGTGGCCGCTGTCATCGCTGTGTCGAACGAGAGGGCGATCACGTGGCGCGCAAGAGCGCAGATGCGCTCCGCCCGCATCGGGTTCCGCTTGTAAGGCATCGCGGAGGAGCCGACCTGGGTCTCCTCGAACGGCTCCTCGATCTCGCCGTCGTGCTGGAGCAGGCGCAGGTCCGTCCCGATCTTGTGAGCCGACTGCGCGAGCCCCGACAGCGCCTGGACGATGAAGTCGTCCTGCTTGCGCGAATAGGTCTGGCCGGACACCGTCTGACTCTTCGCAAATCCGGCGCGCCGCGCGAGCGCCCGGTCGAGCTCCTCGACCCGCTTCGAGTCGCCGTCGAAGAGTCGGAGGAACGACGCCTGCGTGCCGGTCGCGCCCTTGGCGCCGAGGAAGCGGAGGTTCTCCCGGCGGCGACGGACCTCCTCGAGGTCCATCAGGAGGTCGTAGGCCCAAAGCGCCATCCGCTTGCCCACCGTGGTCGGCTGCGCCGGCTGGTAGTGCGTATACGCGAGGGAGGGGAGCGCGCGGTGCTCGAGCGCGAGGGCGCGAAGCGCCCGGAGCGTCGCGACGAGGCGCCGCTCGATCAGGCCGAGGCCCTCGCGGATGGCGATGAGATCGGCGTTGTCGGATACGTATGCCGATGTCGCACCCCAGTGGATGATGCGCTGCGCGGCGGGAGCGGCCTTTCCGAACGTGCGGACGTGCGCCATCACGTCGTGGCGGCTCCGCTCCTCCTCCCGCGCGGCGGCCTCGAAGTCGATGTGGGTCACCTGCTCGCGCATCTCCAAGATCGCCTCTTCGGCGATCGGGAGCCCGAGCCGCTTCTCCTCCTCCGCGAGCCACAGCCAGAGGAGGCGCCACGTCTCGAACTTGCGGCGCTCCGAGAAGAGGCGGGACATCTCTTCGGAGGCGTAGCGGCCCGCGAGCGGGCTCGACCAGGAGTCAGTCTTCGTCATCTTCATCCCACTTGCCCACGGTGAAGAGCGTGATCGAGTCGTTGCCACACGCGATGCAGAGGGCCTCGCGGACCCGGCCGGCGTTCGTCTCGAACACGTAGCAGGGGGTGTCGCACTCCTTGCAGCGCAGATAAGGGATTTCCGCCTCGGGATCGGGCTCGGAAGGCGTTCGTTCCGTCAAATGACGCTCCGCGACATTCTCGCACCGCCGGGAGCGAGCGACAAGGCCGCGGAGTCGGAGGGTGAACGAATCTCTACCGGCAGTCGAAGGCGCCCGTATCCTGGATCGGCTGGAAGGGGACGCCCTCCGGGTTCGTGTACCTTCGGGCGGCGCCAGTCACAGTGTCCGTCAGGGTGAAAGTCATTTCCACGTCGGTCAACCCAGCGGCGAACGTCCAGTAACTGGAGTTGATACCGCAGCCGTTCAGAACTTTGACGACCAGCTCGACGTTGGCGGCGTCGAAGAACGTGAAGTAACCCGTGTCGGCGGTTAGGGCGACGGCCCGTGCCGGACCGCCCGAGTCGCTTTCCCGATCGAACCACTCCGCCGTCACCGCAAACCGGCCGTTGTTCAGACAGAGAGTTGTCGACGGCGGGCCACAGGAACCCGGCACACCAAGGTAGACGAAGAGGCCTGCCGGCGTGCCGGCGTAGAGCCGGGCCGGGTTCCGGGGGTCGATCGTCAGGGAATTCACTGCCCGATTGAGAAGGCCGGCGTTCATCGGCGCCCACGTTTCCCCTCCGTTGCGGGTCGCGAAGACGCCGAAGGCCGTCCCCGTATACAGAGTCCCCGATGCCCGCGGGTCGATGGCCAGAGCGTAGACGGAGCCGACTCCGGCCAGACCCGTGTTGACGGACCTCCAGGTCGCGCCGCCGTCGGTGGTCTTAATCACACCATTCCGGAAGGTTCCGGCGTAGAGCGTCGCGGACGCCGAGGGGTCGATCTCGAGGTCGTAGACGAGGTCGGATGCCAGCCCGGCGTTATTGGCGCTCCAGCTCTCTCCGCCGTCGGTACTCTTGAAAACGCCGAGTCCGTAAGTTGCAGCGTAGAGTGTCGCGGCGTCCGTGGGATCGATCGCAAAGTCCAGGATGTCCGAGGGAGTACGACCGTCTCCCATGATGCTCCAGGTTTCTCCACCGTTCGTGCTCTTGAAGGCGCAAGGGCCCTCGCACCCGTATTCCATGGCTCCCGCGTAGAGCGTGGCGGGGTTTCTGAAGTCGACGGAGAGTGCTTGCACAAATAGGTTTCCCAATCTGGCGATCCCCGCGTTGCTCGCCCGCCAACTGACTCCGGCATCGACGCTCTTGTAGATTCCGGAGGCGTTGTTGGATATCGCGGCATAGACGACGGACGAGTTCGAGGGATCAACCACCAGGGTGGCGACGAACCCGGAGGCGAGACCCGCATTGGAGGCGCGCCAGTTCGCACCGCCATCGATGCTCTTGAAGACGCCGTTCTGCGTACCGAGGTAGATGGTCGAGGAATTCGCGGGATCGACGGTAATGGTCAGAACGTCTGCTCCTGGCGGTCCCGCACTCGTCCACGTGTTGACGCCCGCTCCGGCGGCGCCGGCGATACCGAGTCCCAAAAGTATGAGAGTCGCCACGACAAGAAGGGAATTCCACCCTCTCGGATTCATGAAGTCGCTCCTTTCTCCGTGAACGTCAATCTTCGTGCGCCACGTCCAGGACGAATGCCTGGCTCGAGCTCGGACCTCCCAACAACCCGACAGACAGCGTGTACGTGGTTCCGCCAACTACTCCAAGTCGCGTGCTGCAGCCGGAAGTCGGGCACGCGCTCCAACGCGTGGCCGCGGTCGCGCTCAATCCCACCGAGAGGCGAGTGGCGGGATCCGACCACGTCAACCGGACGTCCAGGACCCCGCTCGTCGGCGGCACGATCTGAAAACTCTCGCAGGGCAGCCGGGTCTCGTCGAAGTAGTCGCTGCAGAGGGGGCTCGACGTGCTGACCGTCCCTTGAAACCTCTGCGGGAAGGTTGACCCGGCCGGCCCCGTGGGTCCGGCTTGGTCCGAACATCCAGAGGTCAGGGAGAGCGAGAGCAACGCCGCGAGAGACACTTTCTTCATCGGTCTTCCTTTCGATCAGAGCGGCCAATACCCCTCGTCGCAGCCGAACTCGTGGACGAGGTTCCCCGTCCTTCCGTCCGGCGACTCGATATGGACGCCGACGAGGAGGCCTCGATCGCAGGGGATGTCGTCGTTGTGCCCCACAAGGTGCTCGCCCGTTGCGACTCCGTACGCCGGCAGGTAAGCCCCGGCGATCAACTCCAGAATTGGAAAGGTGTAACCGCCGCCACGACTGGAGACACCGAGAGCTGTCACGGAGACGCCGACGCCTCGTGTCTCGGTGAGGTCGGCGCGAACCCGGAAAGCGTGCTGGAGTCCGGGAAAGCTCGCCGGAACGAGAGTGAATCGGGCGACAGCGAGCGGCCCCGCGGTCGGCGTCGGGGTGGACGTGGGGAGAGCAGTCGGCTGGATGGTGACCACCCTCCGGGGAGCTGTCGGCGTATCGCCATCGCACCCTCCCATCGGGATCACCGCAGCCAAGGGACAGCACGCGATCACCGTCGTGCTGGAAATCCGCCTCTTCTGGGTCATCTGCTGGCCTTCCTGTCAGAGCGGCCAGTAACCTGTGCTGCAGTTGAATCCGGTCGGGATGCTTGCCGTCAAACCGTCTGCCGCCTGGATCTCCACGCGGACGTCGAGCCCCGTCTGGCAGGGCACGTCACTGCCGTGCTCGACAAGAGCGTCCATCGTTCCGACGCCTGAGGGTGGGATGGCGAGCGGCCCCGGGAAGCTCTCCCGGATGGGGAAGTTGTAATCCGTACCACTGGTTACTCCCCGGTAACTCGCGACGATCGGGACACCGCGGAGCTCTCGAACGGTCACGTGGACGGTGAACGCGTAACGGTAGCCCTCGGGCGACGTTGCGGGGGTCAGAACCACCTCGACAGCCGCCAGACTGGCTGGCGGGTTGTACGAAGGACCCGTCGGCGAGTCTTCCCCGCACCCCGACAGGGGAAGGACCGCGACCAGGAGACAACCTGCGAACTTCGCGCTGCGAAACCACGGTGACCAATCGCTCATGTGTACCCCTCTCGATAGGAGAGGCGCGAAACGGGGAGGAGAGCTGTCAGGCCGTCCCGGAAAACGGCATTGACAGTTTCGCGCCGGTTTCGCCGCCTTAGAATGCAGGGGATCCCTCGACGTGATGAGCAGCCGTAAGGTCCCGGGGACGGCGCCGGCACCGGTGCAGGTCACCGACCTGCTCGTCGCCTGGGGCCGGGGCGATCCCTCGGCGCTCGAGGATCTGGTGCCCCTCGTTCACGGAGAGCTTCGCCGGCTGGCGCGCCGTGCGATGGCCCGCGAGCGCGGAGGCCACACGCTCCAGACGAGCGCGCTCGTGAATGAGGCTTACCTTCGGCTCGTCGACCTCTCCCGTGTCCGGTGGCAGGACCGGGCCCACTTCTTCGCGATGTCGGCGCGGCTGATGCGGCGCATCCTCGTGGACCACGCCCGCTCGCGGGCCTCCCGCAAGAGAGGGGGCGGCGCGAAAAGGGTGTCGTTCGACGAAGCGCTTGTCGTCTCCGCGGAGCGCGGCGCCGACCTCGTGGCTCTCGATGACGCGCTCCAGGCGCTCGCGGTCGTCGACGCCCGAAAGAGCCAGGTCGTCGAGCTGCGCTTCTTCGGCGGCCTGAGCGTGGACGAGGCGGGGGAAGCACTGGGCGTCTCACCCGAAACGGTGGCGCGTGACTGGAGGCTCGCCAAGGTCTGGCTCCTGCGCGAGCTCGGCGGCGGCCGCTCGCCATGACCGCTGACCGCTGGGAGAAGGTCGACCGCGTTTATCACGCGGCCCTCGAGCGCACATCGGGCGACCGTGCCGCGTTCCTCGAGGAGGCTTGTGCCGGCGACGAAGAGCTGCTGCGCGAGGTGCAGTCGCTGCTCGCCTACGAGGACGAATCCGCCCGGTTCCTCGAGAGGCCAGCCCTCGAGCAGGCGGCCGACGCGATCGCCCGCGACTCCGGAGGATCGCTCGCGGGTCGGCGAATCGCGGGCTTCGACGTCCTTTCGCTTCTCGGTGCCGGCGGAATGGGCGAGGTCTACCGCGCCCGGGAGGTGCGGCTCGACCGGGAAGTAGCGCTCAAGGTGCTGCCGGCGGACGTCGCGCTCGACCCCGGCTCTTCGCGGCGATTCGAGGAGGAAGCGCGTTCGGCGTCCGGCCTCAACCATCCGAACATCGTCACCATCTACGGGGTCGGTGAAGAGGGCGACGTCGCCTACATCGCGATGGAGCTCGTCGAAGGGCGGACGCTCCGCGAGCTCCTCGCGGGCGGCGCTCTGTCGTTGGAGGCCGCGCTCGACCTCGCCGTGCCGCTCGCCGAGGCGATCGCGGCCGCGCACGGCCGGGGGATCGTGCATCGCGATCTCAAGCCGGACAACGTCATGGTCACTCCGGAGGGACACGTCAAGGTGCTCGACTTCGGGATCGCCAAGAGCGAGCGCGGGGGAGCGCTCGCGACTCCGGCGGCTACGGCCTTCGCAGGTCAGTCGGGCGTCACCGAAGTGGGAAGTCTCCTCGGGACCGTCGGCTACATGTCGCCCGAGCAGGCTGCCGGTCGTCCGGCAGGGCCGGCGTCCGACCAGTTCAGCTTCGGACTGATCCTGTACGAGATGCTCGCGGGCAGGAGGGCTTTCGATCGGGACACCCGGACGGGGACACTGGAAGTGATCCGCGTAGAAGCTCCGCGCGCGATCCAGACCGTGAATCCGGCCGTCCCAGCGGCTCTGCGCGCCGTGATCGGGCGATGCCTCGCCAAGGACCCCGTCGCCCGGTATCCCGGAGCGCGAGACCTCGCGGCCGAGCTGCGTCACATTCGCGAGACTCAGGCACAGAGCGAGCGGTCAAGGCTGACGCGGCGGCGCGCGGCCTGGCTCGGAGTCGCCGCGGTGGTCACCGCCGCTGTCGGAATCGCCTTCTGGCAGCTCTGGCCGCGGAGCCCGGTGGTCCGTTCGCTCGCCGTGCTGCCGTTTTCGAACCCGCTTCAGGACGAAGAGGTCGAGTATCTCTGTGACGGCATCACTGAGAGCCTGATCCGCGGAATCTCCCGCCTCCCATCCCTGACAGTGAAACCGCGCAGCGCCGTCTCGAACTTTAAGGGCCAGAGGATCGATCCGCGGGAAGCGGGCCGGCGGCTGTCGGCAGATGCCGTCGTCGCGGGGATCGTCGAGCGCCGTTCCGGACGGGTCCACATCGAGGCGGAGCTCGTGAGCGTCGCGACCGGCGCACGACTGTGGAGCCACTCCTACGACCGGGCGGCCGGGGACGTTCTCGGCACCCGGAACGAAATCGTTGCGTCGATCGTCCACGACGGAGTGCGCCTCGAGCTGACGGGCGAGGATCGGCGCCAGTTCGAGGGGTCCCACCGCGAACGCCGCCGCCTACGAGCTCTACCTCCGCGCCATTCACTCTTGGGGAAGCGAGACCGAAGACGGTTACCTGGACGCGCGCTGGCTCCTCCAGCAGGCCCTGGCCCGCGACCCCACGTTTGCCCTCGCCTACGGGGCGCTTGCGACGACGCACGCGATCATGGCGATCGACGGTTACGAAAAGCCGGCGGACGCGTGGTCGAACGTCACCCAGCTCGTACGCCGAGCCCTCGATCTCGACCCCGACCTCCCGGACGCTCACTCCGAGGCCGCGTCGGCGCTCTTCTATTTCCAGTGGGACTGGGTCGGCGCCGAGCGGGCGTGGAAGAGGGCCCTGGAGTCGCGGGGAGGCGGGTTTCTACCCGACTTCCTCACCTCGCGCGCCCTGCAGCGCTGGGCTATCGGCCGAACGGACGAAGCGCTGCAATTCGCCCGGCGGGCGCGCGAGCTCGACCCATTGAGTCCGGTCTACGTTCTCAAGGAGGCCGACTTCCTCCTCTTCGGCGGCCAGCTCGACGAGGCGGGGCGACTCTACGAAAGCGTCATCGGCGTCGCCCGAAGCGACCCGCGCGCGTACTTCGGACTCGCCGAGGTCCGTCGCAAGCAGGGGCGTTTCGACGAGGCAATCGCTTCCCTCCGAAGGATTCTCGACGCGGCCGGGGACGACTCGCTTCGCGAGCTCCTGGAGACTGCACGGGGGTTGGAGGGCTATCGCCGCATTGATCGAGCCCTCGCCGAGAGGGAGCTGCTCGGCCTGCGCGGCCGGCTCGAAGAAGGCGGTTACACCTCGCCGCTCGACCTCGCGAGGGCCTACGCCCGGCTCGGCGAGCGGGAGAGCGCTCTCGCTCACATCGACTCCGCATTCGAGGAGCGAAGTCCCGGGCTCGTGTTCCTGAACGTCGATCGCGCCTGGGACGCGGTTCGCGACGATCCGAGATTCCGCGAGGCGGTCCGCCGCGTGGGGCTCCCCTCATGAGAAGGGCGTTGACGCCTGGATCGCTCGCCGTCGCCGGCGTTCTCGCGATGTCCGATCCGGCTGCGGCGCAGTCCTGGGTCGCGCCGGCCGGGGTCGGGTCCGTCAGTCTCTCGTTCCACTGGATCGACAACACCGGACACCGCTTGACCGACGGCACGCTGATCGAGAGCGGAGAGAGCTCGAACGCGGCCATCTACCTGGACGTCGAATACGCGATCACCGACCGGTTCACTCTGTCGGCGGCGCTGCCCTACGTGTTCTCGAAGTGGACGAGCCAGGACCCGCCCCCGCCCTTCGTTCCTTTTTTTCCGAGGGACCAGTGCCACTGCTGGCACAGCGGATGGCAGGACTTCGGCCTCACGGCCCGGTACAACGCGGTCGGGTCGACCGGATCGGCCTTCGCTCTCACGCCCTCGGTCTCCGTGGGGGTGCCGAGCCACGACTACGAGTACCGGGGGGAGGCCGTGATCGGAAGGAACCTGGAGGAAGTGCGCATCGCCGTGGACGCCGGACAGCGGCTCGACGGGATTTCGCCGAAGCTTTCCGTACAGGGCCGCTACTCCTACGCCTTCGTGGAACGCGTGATCGACATTCGGAACGACCGGAGCAACGTCCGCGTGGAGGTCGGCTATCAGCTCAATCGGGACCTATACTCGCGGGGGTTCGCCGCGTGGCAGCGCACGCACGGCGGCCTTCGGTTGGGCTCGCCTCCGCCCTCCGACCTCCTTCCGCCCGGAGACGCGGACACCCCGGAGCGGATTGAGCAACACGACCGCCTGCTTCGCGACAACTTCTTTCACCTGGGAGCGGGACTGGCCTACCAGCTCAAGAACGTCGAGCTGTTCGCGTCGTACGTCGAGTACGTGAGTGGTACGGACACGCACTCGGGGCGGGCCTTTGAGGTCGGAGTCACCCTGCCGTTCGATCTCGGTCGCGACCGGCGAGGTCCCTAAGAAACGGATTCGAAGGTGGGACGTCATTTGTCCCGACCGGCCTCTAAGCTGAAACCATGATCGAAATCCTCCTCGCGGCGGTCGTCGGCGCCCTACTCGTGATCGGTGTCGTGGCGCTCCTGCGCCGCCCCCGCGGGGAGGACCCCCGCCTCGACCGCGTTCTCGCAGAGATCGCCGCGGTTCGCGGATCGTCGGAGTCGATGGACCGGCGGGTCGACGAGCTGCGGCGGTCGGTCGGCGAGAGGGTGTCCGCGGTCGAGACCCGTCTCGTCGAGGGGCAGAAGAACGTCGCGGACACGCTCGGGTCGGTGCACGAGAAGATCGGGCGCGTCTTCCAGGCCTCGGAGCGGATCGAGCGTCTGGCCGGGGACATGACGCGTCTCGAGGACCTCCTGAAGCCCCCGAAGATCCGCGGAAACCTGGGGGAGACATTCCTCGAACAGGCCCTGCGGGAAGCGCTGCCGCCCGGCTCATGGGCGATGCGGCACGTGTTCCCCGATCGGACGATCGTGGATGCCGCCATCTTTCTCGGGGATCGGATTGTCCCCGTCGACAGTAAGTTCCCGCTCGAGAACTTCCGGAAGGCGAGGGAGGCACCGGAGGAGGTCGACCGCAAGAAGGCGCGGCGCGAGTTCGCCGGCGACGTGAAGCGTCACGTCGACGCAATCCAGGGGAAGTACATCCGTCCGTTCGACGGAACCTTCGATTTCGCGCTCATGTACGTTCCGGCCGAAGCCGTGTACTGCGAGATCGTCTCGGACGACGAGGGCGCCCCCCTGGCCGACTACGCGACGGAGCGCCGCGTGATCCCGGTTTCGCCGAGACTCCTCTACACCTATCTCGCGACCGTCGCGATGGGCCTCCGCGGAATGGAGCTTCAGAAGGGCGCGCAGGACATCCTCGAACGGCTTTCCGAGCTCGAGAAGGAGTGGGGCCGCGTGGAAGTGCCCTTCCAGACTCTGGGCAATCACATTCGGAACGCGCAGAGCAAGTACGAGGAGACCTCGCGCGCACTCGAGCGGTTCGGCGGGAGACTGTCCGGAATCGCCGAGCGCCGGATCGAGGACGCGAACGAGACGGAGCCGCTCGCCGCGCTGCCGCCTCCCGCGTAATCCTTCCGGCGGCCCGGCCGCTGATACACTCCCGCGCTCTTCTGCGGGAACTCTGATGCCTCTCCGAGTGAACTCCGAGATCGGAAAGCTCTCCTCCGTCCTCGTCCACCTTCCGGGTCCCGAGATCGACCGGATGGTGCCCGCGATGATGGAGGAGCTCCTCTTCGACGACATCCTCTTCGGGAGCCGCGCCCGCGAGGAGCACCGCCGCTTCCAGCAGGTCCTGGGCTACGTCGCCAGCGAGGTCCTCGACGTCCAGGACCTTCTCGGGGAGGTCCTCGAGGTGCCGCAGCAGCGTGCGGAGGTGCTCGAAGACCTGGGCGCCGCGCTCGGCTGGGGGCCGGACATGGACTACCGCCTGCGAGACCTCTCCGCCGACGAGCTCGCCTCGGCGCTCGTCACCGGCCTCGAGCGGCCCCCCGCTGAGGTCGCGGCGCCTCCGTCGGAGCTCTACTGGCTTGCCCCGATCCCGAACTACTTCTTCCAGAGGGACCCGCTCGTCGTTCTCGGGGACCGAGCGATCCGGGGCTCGATGGCGACGTCCGCGAGGCTGCGCGAGCCGCTCCTGTCCGGCTACGTCTTCCAGTATCACCCGCGGTTCGCGGGTCCGGAGGAGGACCGCTTCTGGTTTCGGGAGTTCTCGACCGACTACGGGCGTCCCTCGGCCTACGCCCGGATGCGCCCGACGCTCGAGGGCGGCGACATCCTCGTCCTCCGCGAGGACATTCTTCTCATGGGCTACTCCGAGAGAACGAAGAAAACGACGATCGAACGACTGGCCGAGTCGCTGCAGGAGAAGGGCTCCCCGGTCCGCCGGATCTTCGTCGTCGCCGTGCCGCCGGCCCGCTCGTACATGCACCTCGACACGGTGTTCACGATGATCTCGCGCGACGAGTGCCTCATCTACGCTCCGATGATTCTGCCGGGCGGAGCCGAGGAGGCCGACGTCTACCAGTGCGACCTGACGCGGAAGCCGATCTCCTGGACGTCGGAGACCGACGTCCTGGCAGCCCTGCGATCCGAGGGTCTCGACCTGAAGCCGATCCGGTGCGGCGGGACGGATCCGATCTCCGAAAGGCGCGAGCAATGGACCGACGGCGCGAACGCCTTCGCGCTCGCGCCCGGAGTCCTCCTCATGTACGACCGCAACGAGCGCACCGCGGAGGAGCTCTCGAAGGCGGGATACGAGGTCGTGGACGAGGCGGACCTGCTGCTCGGCAAGAGCCGCCTCGACCTCCGGCGGTCGAAGAAGTACGCGGTCCGTCTCGCCGCGCACGAGCTGTCGCGCGCCCGGGGCGGCCCGAGGTGCATGGCGATGCCGCTGGTGCGCGACGAGCTCGGATGAGCACTCCGTTCTTCTCGTTTGTCCGTCCGCTCGCCGTCGTCGCCTTCGGCGGCAACGCCCTGCTCCGGCCGGAAGACGACGGCGGGACGCGGGTCCAGCTCGAGCGGGCGCGCGAGGCCGTTCGTCAGCTCCTGCCGATCCTCAACCGCGGATACGAGCTGATCGTCGTCCACGGAAACGGGCCCCAGGTCGGCAACCTCCTCCTGCAGGCGGAGCTCGCGGCCGAGCGCGTGCCGGCGCAGACGCTCGACGTCTGCGTCGCGCAGACCCAGGGCTCGATGGGATTCCTGATCGAGCTCGCGTTCGACAACGAGCTGAAGGCCGCCGGGTTTCGCAAACGCGTCGTCACGCTCGTCACGCAGGTCGAGGTGGATGCCGCCGATCCCGCATTCCTGAAACCGTCCAAGCCGATCGGTCCGTTCTTCTCGAAAGAGCGGGCGGAAATCATGCAGAAGACGGCCGGGTGGAAGATGATCGAGGACTCGGGTCGGGGGTGGCGGAAAGTCGTTGCGTCACCCAAGCCGCTGGCGGTGCGGAGCGTCGACGTCGTGTCGTCGCTCGTCAACCGCGGGTACATCGTGATCGCGGCCGGCGGCGGCGGAGTTCCGGTCGTCGAGCCCGAGGAGGGAGAGTTGCGCGGGGTCGAAGCGGTGATCGACAAGGACTACGCGGCCGCGATGCTGGCGTCGGCGCTTTCCGCGGACCTCTTCGTGATCCTCACCGGCGTCGACCGCGTTTCGCGGGACTTCGGGAAGCCCACCGAGACCCCGCTCGCACGCCTCGACGTCGCGACAGCCCGGGCGCTTCTCGCGGAAGGCCAGTTCCCGCCGGGAAGCATGGGGCCGAAGATCGACGCCGCGATCCGCTTCGTCGAGTCGGGCGGCCGCGAAGTGCTCATCACGCGGGCCGAGTCGCTCCCCGCGGCTCTCGAGGGAGAAACGGGCACGGTAATCTGGAGAACCGAATGACCAGGAAGAGGGACTACGTCAACGAAAACGACTGGGCGCCGGCCGACATCGAGGCGGTGCTCGACCTCGCTTCCCGCGTCAAGGCGGAACCCGCGAAGTGGCGCACGGCCCTCGCCGGAAAAACGCTCGCGATGATCTTCGAGAAGTCGTCCACGCGGACCCGCGTCTCGTTCGAGACCGGGATGTTCCAGCTCGGCGGTCTCGGGATGTTCCTCTCGTCCCGCGACCTCCAGCTCGGGCGGGGCGAGCCGATCTCCGACACCGCGCGGGTCCTCTCGCGCTACGTCGACGGGATCATGGCGCGCACCTTCGCGCACGCGACGATCGAAGGGCTCGCGGAAGGGGCTTCGATCCCCGTCATCAACGGGCTTTCGGACCTGCTCCATCCCTGCCAGGCCCTCGCGGACTTCCAAACAGTTCGGGAGCGGTTCGGCTCGGCGCGCGGATTCCCGCTCGCGTACGTCGGCGACGGCAACAACGTCGCGCACAGCCTTCTCCTGACGGGGGCCAAGCTGGGAGCGAAGGTCGCTGTCGTCACCCCTCCCGGGTTCGAGCCGTTGCCGGAAGTTGTCGAGTGGGCGCGATCGACGGCGCAGGAGACGGGCGGTTCCGTTCTCGTCACGAACTCGATCGAGGAAGGCACGGCGGGCGCGCGGGCCGTCTACACGGACGTGTGGGCGTCCATGGGCCAGGAAGACGAAGCGGCGAAACGCGCGGGCAGGTTCGAGCCCTATCGCGTCACGCGTCGCGTGATGAAGATGGCCGCTCCGGACGCGATCTTTCTCCACTGCCTGCCGGCGCACCGCGGCGAGGAGGTCGAGGCGGAGGTGATCGACTCGCCTTCCTCCGCCGTTTTCGACCAGGCGGAGAACCGCCTGCACGCGCAGAAGGCGCTTCTCGTCACCCTCCTTGAGAGCGCGGTTTGAGCGACCGGGGCGCCGCGCCCGGACCCCGGACGACGATCCTCCGCGCGTGGAGGCGCGCGCTCCTCGTGGCGGGCGCGACAGTGGCGCTCGTCGCGCTGCTCGTTCTCGCCGGGCGAGACCGGCGGGGACCGGCGGCGACATCCGAAGAGACGTCGGCGATCGTGACCGTGCCTCAGGCGGAGGTCCGCAAGGAGGCCTCGGAGCGCGCGCCGAGCGTCGCGAAAGTCGAGCGCGGCGACGAGGTCCGCGTGATCGCCGATCGCGGGGTGTGGCTCGAAGTGCGAAGCGGAGGGTCGAGCGGTTTCCTCCGCGCCGTGGAAGTGGAGCGCGAGGTGGACCGCGAGTCCCGCGAGGAGAGGGCGAAAAAGATCCTCTCGTTCCCCCCCGTTTACGGAGTGGTCGGCGAGCAGACGCCGGTGCTTCTCGCGCCCTTCCCGCTCGCCCCCCGCGCGGGCGTCCTCGCCAAGGGAACCGTGATCCCGATTCACGCCGTCGATCACGCGTACTTCGCTTACCGCGACCGCGCGAACGGAGTCGCATTCGTCGCATCGACCGACGTGGACCTGGTCCCGACGGACCCGACGAGCCCCAACCTCGTTGCCGACAGCACTGGTGCGCTTCGCCGCATCGCGACTCTCGACGTCCCGACCCCCGTGCCGACGCCCTTCGAGGACCCGCTTTATCCGCAGGAAGGGGGGGAGGCTCCGCCCGCGCCGCCCCCGCCGCTCCTGGAGCCCGGAAGGTCGGGAGGAGAGGTGCTCACGCCAGCGGTCCTCGTATCCAAGGTGGATCCGACCTATCCGCCCCAGGCCATTCGCATGCAGGCGGAGGGAAGCGTGGTGCTCGACGTCGAGATCGACGAGACCGGCCGCGTCACGGACGTCCAGGTCACTCGCGGACTCGCGTTCGGTCTGTCGGAAGCCGCGGCGGCCGCGGTCCGGGAGTGGCGGTATCGGCCGGCGGAGGGGCCCAACGGGCCCGTCCGCTCGCGGAAAGCCGTGAGAATCCTGTTCACGCTCCGGAGCGGTCGCTAAAGACTCCGCGGCGCGCGCTCGGGGCCGGGCCGCATTCGAGCGCCTCCCCGACTTATACTTTTTCCGTGGTCCAGGTCCTCTTCGAGTCCGACGGGCGGTCCCAGGTCTACACGCTCACCGGTACCCATGCCTCCATCGGGCGGTCGAGCGACAACGACATCGTTCTGAACGACTTCTCGGTCTCCCGCCGGCACGCGCTCCTGAAGCTCGAGGGGGGCGAGTGGGTCCTTTACGACAACCACTCGACCAACGGCATCCGCGTCAACGACCGGCACGTGCCGAGCGCCCCCGTCGGGAGCGGGGACCGGGCGGTCATCGGTACGTTCACCCTGCGGTTCCGCGACGAGCCCCCCGAAGCGGCAACCCCGCCGCAACGGCTCGTGGACTCGACGTCGACGTGCATCCGCCCCATCGCGGAGTTCAACCAGGACTTCGGGCTCGAAAAGGCAGCGGTTCCGGTCTCGCTCTCCGATTCGACAGCAAACCGCAAGCGCGTGGTGCTCGACGTCGCCTACAAGAACAAGGTCTTCGAGATCCTCGTTCAGGTCGCGAAGACGCTGATCTCGCTCGACGACCTGGAGACCGTGCTCGACCGGGTCATGGACTTGATCTTCGAGCAACTGCCGGTCGACCGCGGTTTCCTGCTTCTCGAGGAGAAGGGCGACCTTCAGCTCCGTATCAGCCGCTTCAAAACGGGACAGCGGATGACGACGGACGGTTCGCTCCCTTATTCGCGAACGATCGTCGACATGGTCGTCCGCGAGAAGGTCGCGGTGCTCACCTCCGACGCGCAGCAGGACGAGCGGTTCGAAGCCGGACAGTCCATCCGGATCCAGCAGATCCGCTCCGCGATGTGCGCGCCGCTCTGGTATCGCGACACGGTGATCGGCGTGATCCACGTGGACTCGCCGATGCACGTCGGCACGTTCACCGAGCGGGACCTCGACCTCCTGACGGCGCTCGCGAACTTCGCGGCGGTGGCGATCGAGCGTGCGCGGCTGCACGACCGCGTCGCCGAGGAGAAGCGGATCCGCGGGCGTCTCGAGCGCTACCACTCCCCGCAGGTCGTCGACGAGATCATCGCGGACGCACAGGCCAGCGGCTCGTTCAAGGAGGTTCGGACGGAGACGGTCACGATCCTCTTCGCGGACCTCGTCGGGTTCACGTCGTGGTCGGAAAAGATGGCGCCGCCCGACCTGGCGCGCCTTCTCAACCGGTTCTTCACGCTCGCGTCCGATGCCGTGTTCTCGCAGGATGGCACGATCGACAAGTTCGTCGGGGACGCGGTGATGGCGTTCTTCGGCGCCCCCATCGACCAGCCGGACCACGCCGCCCGGTCCGTTGCGGCGGCGCTCAAGCTCAGGGAAGAGGTCGCGCTGTGGAACCAGGACCGCGCGGCGCAGGGAGAGCTCCCCCTCGAGGTCCGCATGGCGCTCAATACCGGCGAGACGATCGTCGGCGAGATCGGCTCGGAGCGGCGCGTCGAGTACACGGTCGTCGGGAACGCCGTCAACGTCGCCGCGCGGATGGAGGAGTTCGTCGCAATGCCCGGCGACATCGTCATCGGCCCCGCGACATACGAGGCGATCCGCGGACGGTACCGCCTCGCCCAGATGGGGTATTTCGCGCTGAAGGGCGTTTCCGAGCAGGTCCCGCTCTACAAGCTCCTGGGAGAGCTCGAGCCGGAGATCGAGGCGCAAGTCGCGAAGGAAGTCGTCAGTCCCAAGTCCTAGCGTGTTCCCCCGCGTCCCGGTGTTCGTGACCGGGCGGCCCGAAAAGGCTCTCGAGGCGGAACGGCTCGGTTTCCCGCTCGAACGCGTGGACCTCGATCTGCCCGAGCCCCAGGCGCTCGAGCCCGCGGACGTCGCCGAAGCGAAGGCGCGCGCAGCGTTCGAACGCCTCGGGCGCGCCGTCGTCGTCGAGGACTCCGGGCTTGCGGTTGTTTCGTGGGGAGGATTTCCGGGAGCGCTCGTCAAGTGGCTCGAGAAGACCGCTGGCCTCGAAGGATTCGCGCGCATGCTCGACGCCTTTCCCGACCGGAGCGCGCGTGCGGTCTGCGCGATCGCGTACTTCGACGGCGAGACGCTGGAAACGGCGCGCGGAGTCGCGGAGGGATCGATTGCCGCGGCGCCGCGAGGGACGCAGGGCTTCGGGTGGGATTCCCTGTTCGTGCCCGAGGGGAGCGACCGCACGTTCGCGGAAATGGCGCCGGCGGAGAAGGACCGCGTTTCGCACCGCGGGCGCGCGTGGGCGGAAATGGCGCGGCGGATGCGGTGACCCTTTCCCACGGTCGCTCCGAGGCTCTTTCTCTCTGCTGTCATTTCGAGGCCGAAGGCCGAGGAATCCGCGGATCTGCAGGCGTTTCGGGCGGATCCTTCGCTGCGCTCAGGATGACGCATTCGGCTGACGGAACACGGATTGCAGTGTTGCGCCGCAGGAGGAACGCCATGCTCGCGGAACTGACGATCGTGCCGCTCGGACGCGGAGAACACCTCTCGACGGCTATCGCGGAGGTCCTGGACGTCGTCGACCGATCCGGGATCCGCTACAAGTTCACTCCGAGCGGCACCTGCCTCGAGGGGGAGTGGGCGGAGGTGATGGAAGTCGTCCGGCAGTGTCACGCGCGAGCGCGGGAAGGTTCACGCCACGTGATGACGACGATCCGCATCGAGGACGAGGAGGGCGAGACGAACAAGCTCACCCGCAACGTCACGTCCGTCGAGGAGAAGCTCGGCCGTCAGCTCGCGGAGACGGGCGGAATCGTTCGCTGAAAGCGACCGGGCAGCCGGCGCGGCCGACCCGCGGCGTCGCCTCGTCGAACGCGACAGTCGGGGCCTCCGCGGTTGCCGCGACCGGAACCGGATGCTCGTGCCAGAACCGGCGCGCGCGCTCCGGCGTCCACGCTTCCAGGTTCTGGATCTCTTCGAGCCTCGCCGCCAGGTCCACGGCGGAGTCCGGCCGCCGATTCGGCTCCTTTTCGAGGCACGCGAGCAGAGATCTCCTCGAGCCCTGCGGGCAGGGGCGTGGTCACCCTCTCCGACAGCGCGGGGGAGCCGTGCGCGCGTGGTCGATCAGGAGCTCGACCGGCGTGTCGCGCTCGAAGACCGGGCGTCCCGTCAGCAGCCAGTAGCCGACGCACCCGAGCGAGTAGATGTCGGCCTCGGGGCCGACGTTCTTGCCGAGCGCCATCTCGGGCGACATGTAGCCGGGCGTGCCGGCGATGGTCCCGACAGCGGTCAACGTTCCGTCCGCCGCGTCCATGGCGCCCGCCGACTTCACGAGACCGAAGTCGAGGAGCTTGATGAAGTCGACCTCGATGCCGTACCGGCACACGTAGATGTTCGCCGGCTTGATGTCGCGGTGGATGAGGCCCCGCGCATGCGCTTCGGCGAGCGAGTCGCAGGCCTGGCGGAGGAGGTAGATGGCGCGCTCCGGCGGGACGGGGCCGAAGTTCTTTACGAGCGTGTCGAGGTCGAAGCCGTCGAGGAGCTCCATGACGTAATAGAACGTGCCCTCATCGGTCGTGCCGTAGTCGAAGACCTGGACTGTGTGGGGCGACGACAGCCGCGCCGTGGCGCGTGCCTCCCGCTCGAACCGCTTCTGGACCTCCCTCGATGGTGCGGCCGAGCCGGAGGTTCGGATCAGCTTGATGGCCGCCGGCCGGGCGAGCATGACGTGCTCGGCGCGCCAGACCTCGCCCATCCCGCCGGAGCCGAGCGGCTCGACGAGTCGATAGCTTCCGAGGTCGCGCGCGCGGATGGCCTCCACCGAAATCCGGAAGATGATGCCCGGACAGGATGATTCCCGATGACCGCGCCGACGACGGTGGGCGCGAAAGCGGCGAGAGGGCCCGCGGGTCGGGCGCGGGAAGGCCCGCCGCCACTTGGAGATAGAGCCGAGCGGGTCCATCGCGACCGGCGGCGACCGTCGCTGCGATCACCTTGCCCCGCGTATTCGGGATCACGAGCGGAAAGGCGAGCACCCAGACCGCGACTCCCGACCAGCCGCGCGGGGCACGTCCATCGTGAGCGGAAAGCGTGGGTCGGTGACCGAAATGAGGAGTGCAGTCGACGATCTCCCACATGAAAGCGACGTCCAGGATCGTTCGCGGGTCGAGCCGCGGATTCGAGCCAGGAGCACGACGAGGCCGGCGAGCGCGAGCCCAACGAGAGACGCGATGAGGCCGATCCTCGCCGAACGCTCGCCGGAATGCCGGGTCGGCGACGATGCTTCGAGACGGCCATGAAGAACAGGTTGAGCCGACGCGACACGGCGCCGACGAACGAGACGCCGGACGCCCTCTCGCGGCGAGGTCGGGCGGCAGAGTCGACCGCCGCCGGCGGCGCGAGTCCGCCGGACTGCCGCAGTCAGCGAGGCGTTCGGTCGTCGGGCTCATTTCGGTTGCGCCATCCTAGCCCGTCCCGTCGGCTCTCTTCTCCCTCTCCCCTCGGGGGAGAGGGCTGGGGTGAGGGGCTGAGTGAGCCGCTCGATCGGTTACACTCGCGCGAGACATGGAGCGGCCGATCCGGGTCCTGATCGCCAAGCCCGGTCTCGACGGCCACGACCGCGGCGCCAAGGTCATCGCGCGGGCGCTGCGCGACGCCGGGATGGAAGTCATCTACTCCGGCCTTCGGCAGACCCCCGAGCAGATCGCCACCGCCGCGATCCAGGAGGACGTCGACGTCGTCGGCCTCTCGATCCTCTCGGGCGCGCACAACGTGCTCTTCCCCGAGATCCTGGCGCTCCTGAAGGAAAAGCGCGGCGAGGACATCCTCGTGCTCGCGGGCGGCATCATCCCGGACAAGGACATCGCGCCGATGAAGGCGCTCGGGATCCGCGAAATCTTTCTGCCGGGAACGCCGACGCAGACCCTCGTGGACTTCATCCAGAAGGAAGTCGGCGAGCGGGTGAGCGGATGAGCGCGCCGGCCGTTCTCGCCGGCCGCTGACGCGCGGCGGGCGCTCGAGATGGACGTCCTCGGCTCGCGAATCGACGCCTCTTCGCCCGAGTTCCGCGAGCGCGCCGCCGCGATGGATTCCCTGTTCGCGGCCTGCGCGAGGAGCTCGCGAAAGCGCGGGCGGGGGGCTCGGGGCGCGAGCGCCACGCCGAGCAGAACAAGATGTTCGTGCGCGACCGCGTCGATGCGCTGCTCGACCCGGGCTCGCCCGTTCCTCGAGCTGTCGCCGCTCGCGGCGCACGGGATGTACGAGGGCGACGCGCCCGGCGCCGGGCCTCGTCACGGGGATCGGGCGGGTTTCGGGCCGCGAGGTCATGGTCATCGCGAACGACGCGACCGTCAAGGGCGGCACGTACTACCCGATGACCGTCAAGAAGCACCTCCGCGCGCAGGAGATCGCCGCTCGAGAACCGGCTGCCGTGCGTCTATCTCGTGGACTCGGGCGGCGCGTTCCTTCCGCTCCAGGCCGACGTCTTCCCGGACCGGGACCACTTCGGCCGGATCTTCTACAACCAGGCGCGCATGTCGGCCGCGCGGATTCCGCAGGTCGCCGTCGTCATGGGAATGTGCACGGCCGGGAGGCGCCTACGTTCCCGCCATGTCCGACGAGGCCGTGATCGTCAAGGGGACGGGAACGATCTTCCTCGCGGGACCGCCGCTCGTCAAGGCGGCGACGGGCGAGGAGGTCTCCGCGGAGGACCTCGGGGGCGCCGACGTGCACACCCGCGTCTCCGGAGTTGCCGACCACTTTGCCGAGGACGACGCGCACGCGCTCGAGATCGCCCGCTCGATCGTCGGCAACCTCGGCGGCGTCGAAGACGCTGCCCGCCGACCGCGAGGAGCCCGAAGACCCTCTCTACGACGCGAGGGAGATCTACGGGATCCTCCCGCGGGACGTCCGCAAGCCGTACGACGTGCGCGAGGTGATCGCGCGCCTCGTGGACGGGTCGCGCTTCCACGAGTTCAAGGCGCGCTACGGGACGACGCTCGTCTGCGGCTTCGCGCGACGGATCTCGGGTTTCTCGATCGGCGATCGTCGCGAACAACGGGATCCTGTTCTCGGAGTCGGCGCTCAAAGCGACGCACTTCATCCAGATGTGCGCGCGCCGGAAGATCCCGCTCCTCTTCCTCCAGAACATCACGGGCTTCATGGTCGGCAAGGACTACGAGCGCGGCGGCATCGCCAAAGACGGCGCGAAGATGGTCCACGCGGTCGCCAACGCCGCCGTGCCGAAGTTCACCGTCGTCATCGGCGGCTCCTTCGGCGCCGGCAACTACGGGATGTGCGGGCGCGCTTTCAGCCCGCGCTTCCTCTGGATGTGGCCGAACGCGCGCATCTCGGTCATGGGCGGCGCGCAGGCGGCGGCCGTCCTCTCGACAGTCAAGCAGGACCAGCTCGCGCGCGCGGGCAAGCCGGCGATGTCGGACGGCGGAGGTCGCCGAGTTCGAGCGCCCGACGCGCGAGAAGTACGAGCTCGAAGGTAACCCGTACTACTCGACGGCGCGGCTCTGGGACGACGGCGTCCTCGATCCCGCCGAGACGCGCACGGCGCTCGCGCTCGCCCTCTCCGCCGCCTACAACGCGCCGATCCCCGAGACCGAGTTCGGCGTCTTCCGGATGTGATCGCGGAATTGGGCGCGGCCCGCGGGCGTTTCCCCTCCCGATGAAGATTCTACTTCTCACGCTCCTCGCCGCGACCCTCGCGCGCCCGGTCGAAATCGACGTCCGGCCCGGCCCCGCCGACACGTTCTCCGCCACCCTCGTCGGGCCTGCACAGGGGGCCGGCACCGGGGCCTTCACCGGGAAACTCTCCATCAACGGATCGGCCGCCGAAGTACCCGTGACCTCTCAGGCGAAGGCAACGGGCGATCGCCTCCGCCTCCCCGTGACGCTCCGCTACGCGGACGTTCCCTCCGACTGGGCGAACCGATTTCGCCCGCAGACGTTCGACTACCGGCTGTCGGGACGGACCGCCGCGGGCGCGCCCGGTCGAGTGGTCCGGCACGGCGCGGTGGGACGACATCGGCGTGGAAGGGGAGAAGGAGACCGCGGGTCGGTTCCTGCGCCTCGCGTCCGTCGAGGTGACCGACGTCGGTTTCACGCGAGAGCACCGCGCAGGCCGTCCTCACCGTGCGGAACCCGTTCGCCTTCCCGCTGACGATCGCGTCGACCCGATACCGGCTCACCTCCGGAGCGCGGGTCGTCGGCACCGGCCAGACGCGCGGAAAGCTCCTGCGCGCGCGGCCAGGAGAGCACGCTTCTCCTCCCGATCGACGTGGACCACGGCCAGCTTCTCGGCGCGGCCGGGAGCGGGATCCTCGGCGGCGGAAGCCTACCGGCGCGGCTCTCCGGCACCCTGACCGTCCGCCTCCCGCGAGGAGACGTCCCCGTCCCGCTCGACCTTTCGGGCCAGCTCGAGTTCTGACGTGAGCGAGTCGGGCGAATCGTTCAGCCGCCTGCGCGTCGTGCGCGACGGTCCGATCGCCCGCGTCACTCTCGCGCGCCCCGAAGTCCGGAACGCGTTCGACGAAGTCCTGATCCAGGCGCTCACCGGCGCCTTCCTCTCGTTCACCGACGACGCCGAGACGCGCGTCGTCGTCCTCGAAGGCGAAGGTCCCACCTTCTGCGCCGGAGCCGACGTCGAGTGGATGCGGCGGGCCGGGAGCTTCTCGAAGCTCGAGAACGAATCGGACGCCGAGCGCATGGCCGGGATGCTCCGCGCGATCGACCGGTGCCCGCGCCCCGTGATCGCGGTCATCCAGGGAGCCGCGATCGGCGGGGGAGTCGGCCTCGCCGCGGCGGCCGACATCGCGATCGCCGCGGATGATGCCGTGTTCTCGCTCGCCGAGGTGAAGCTCGGGATCCTGCCGTCCGTGATCTCGCCCTACGTCCTGCGAGCGATCGGTGCCCGCGAGGCGCGCCGCTACTTCCTGACCGGCGAGCGATTCGGAGCCGCGGAAGCGCGCCGGATTGGCCTCGTGCACGAGGTCGTGCCGCCGGCGGAGCTCGGTGCCGCGCGCGACCGCTTCGTCGCCGCGCTTCTGTCGTCCGCGCCGGAAGCCGTTGGCGTCGCGAAGAGCCTGATTGCCGAAGTGTCCGGCAAACCCCCGGACGAGGCGCTGCCCTTCACGGTCCGAACGATTGCCGAGCGCCGCGCGACCGCGGAAGCGAAGGAAGGCCTGACCGCGTTCCTGGAGAAACGCCCGCCGTCGTGGGCGCCGAAGAAGCCTTCGCGGTAAGCCGCATTCCTGCGGGCCCGCAGGAGCCTCGGTAGCGGTTCGCGCTTCCTAAACCCCCCCTCTGCGAGCCGCTCCTCCGCCGTCATGAAGTGATACCGTCCGCGGCGATGAAAGCACCTTTGCATCCCACCCGGACCCTTCCGATGGCGCTCCTGCTTCTGGCCGGTCTCGCGCTGGCGCGGTCCGCCGCCGGCCAGCCGCACACCTGCACGGCGAGCGCCAGCGTCCCCCCGGCAGTCAACGCCGAGAGGCTCACGGCCCTTGTGGCCGACGTGGTCCTGACCTGCACGGGCGGCACTCCGACGGCGGCCGGTTCTCCCGTTCCCACGGCCAACTTCCAGATCTTCACGAACACGAACGTGACCACCCGATTCACCGGAACGAGCCTGTCGGACGCCGTTCTCCTGGTCGACGAGCCGTTCCCCGCGGCGCCCGTTCCGGACACCGCTACTCCGCTGCCCGGCTCCGGGACGCAGCTCGTCGGCGTCCTGCCTCTCGCGTCGCCGGTCCTCGGCACCGGAACGGGGGTCGGGACCTACAGCGGCGCGCCCGGACGCCCGAACGTGTTCCAGGGCAACCAGTCGGGCGCCAACTCGCTGGTTTGGCTCGGGATCCCCGTCGACCCGCCCGGACCGTCGGCGACCCGCACGTATCGAATCCGGAACGTCTGGGTGAATCCCAATCAGCTCGGGGTCTCGAACACAATGATCCCGACCCAGGTCGTGATGTTTGTCAGCGTCGCGGGCGCTGTGTCCGTGCCGATCAACAACCCGCAACAGACGGTGGCATTCATCCACCGGGGAATGACGAGCTCGGTCATCGCCCCGGGGACCTTCCCCGCCAACGTCACCCAGAACCCGGGCCTGGTGGGCAACCCGTCCGGCACGGGCACCGCTCAGCTGACCGTGAGGCTCCAGGAGCTTTTCGCGACCGTGTTCCAGCGGAGAAACTACGCGATCCCGCCGAACCCCGACATCTCGCCGGCTCCGGTGTCGCAGAACGTGCCGGGGTTCCTCTATGTGACGGAGACCGGCTTCTTCGACCAAGCCCTTCTGGGCGGCGTCGGCCTGGCGGACTCCGGAACCCGGCTCCGGCTCGTCTTTGAAAACGTGAGCGCCGGCGTGAGCCTCTTCCTGCCCACGGTCGTGCCGCTGACGGGGGGAGCCGCCTCGACGACTCTTCCCTATCCCGGCGCTTCCGCGCCGACGGGCACGGGGGCGGGCGCGCTGCTTCGCCTCGTCGGCTCCGAAGCCGGTCCGTTCACTCCGGTCGCCGGGACCGCGACGCTCACGCCTGGCGGCGCCGCCGCTCAGCTCACGATCGTCGGTGGGGCGGCGACAGCCGTCTACGAGGTCCTCAACTCCGACGCCCTGGCGATCGAGACGGCGGACATTCCCGTCGGGGTCGCGTTCCCCGCCGGAAGCCCCCAGCTCGGAACGACGACTGTGAGGGCGACCTTCGCGCCGACCAGCACCGTGACGACGGCGAGTTCGAGCGCTCCAATCCCGCGCTTCGCCAACGTTTCCACGCCGCTGACCGCGTTCGGGGTGATTATGGGCGCGACGCCGACCCCGACCTCCACCCCGACCGCGACGTCGACCCCGAACCCGACATCGACGCCGATCGCGGGGCCGACGACGCCGATCCCGACGCTCTCCTCCACGATGCTCGCGGCAATGGGGCTCCTCCTGTTCGCGTCCGGCTGGCTTCTGCTCCGTCGGTAACCGTCTCGCCACGGCGCGCGAAGATCGCCTCCGGGCCGCTCGCTTCGCTCGCTCGGTGGGCAGCCCTGAGGTGATGTGTGGCAGTTGATCCGGTGACCCGAAGGGCCTTTCGTACCCCGATGTTCATCGCGGGTATCGTGATGCTCGCTGTTGGCCTGGTTCCGGTGATTGTCGCCCTCGTCTCCGGTTGGAACGCGATCTCCGGCGTTTCGATCCTCATGGTGTTCGCCCCGATCGGCGCATTGCTGATGGCCCTGGCAAGGTCGAAGGCATCCGAGGAGTGGCGGCAGCAGAGATGAAGGCGCGTTCGCGACCGCCACCCGGTAGGCGTTCCTCCCAGCTTACGATCCGTAAGACGAAGGGGAGAACCTATGAGGGATCGGTCATGGATCTGAAGTTGCTCGCCACGGTATTCGCAACAGTCTTCGTCGCCGAGCTTGGTGACAAGACTCAGCTCAGCACCATGCTCTACGCGGCAAATGCGCGAAACGGCCGATGGATCGTCTTCCTGGGATCCGCGCTCGCGCTCGTCGTGTCGTCGGCGCTCGGCGTCTTCGCTGGCGCGCTCATTGGATCGCGGATCGACCCGAAGCTACTCTCGCGGATCGCCGGCGTGGGCTTCATCGCGGTCGGCGTCTGGACGTTGTTGAGGGCCTGAGGAAGTGAAGCGGCCGAGCGGACTGCTTGCGCTGCTCCTTCTCGCGACCAGCGCGTCGCCCGCTGCCCAGTAGTAGGGTATCGGGTATGTCCCAAACCCGTAGCGATTCCGCCGCGACGCCTTTCGATTCCAAGAAGGCCGAGGCTTTCGCCGGTCGCTTTCTGAGCGCCCTGAACGACGGGTCGCTCTGCCTGATGACTTCTATCGGGCACCGCACCGGCCTTTTCGACGCGATGCGCGACCAGGATCCGATGACTTCGCCCGAGATCGCGAAGCGGGCGGGGTTGAACGAGCGCTACGTGCGCGAGTGGCTGGGAGCGATGGTTACCTCGGGTGTCGTGACAGTCGATTCGGAGAGCCGCCGGTACCAGTTGCCGCCGGAGCACGCCGCGTACCTCACGCGGGCGGCCGGTGCCGACAACATGGCCGTCTTCGCCCAGTACACACCGCTCATGGGCAACGTCGAGGAAGACATCATCGAGTGCTTCCGCAACGGAGGCGGGGTCCCCTACGAGAAGTTCGGTCGGTTTCACGCCGTGATGGCGGAGGACAGCGGCCAGTCCGTTCTGTCCTCGCTCGAATCGCACATCCTTCCGCTCGTGCCGGGCCTGACCGGGCGGCTCGAGGGCGGGCTGCGGTGGCTCGATGCGGGATGCGGCAGCGGTCGCATCCTGAACCGCCTGGGCGAGCTGTTCCCGAAGAGCCGTTTCGTGGGGATGGACCTTTCGAAGGAGGCCACGCGGACGGCGCGCGAGGAGGCGGCGGCGAAGGGGCTGAAGAACGTCGAGTTCGTCGGCGGTCGACCTGAGCGACTTCGACCAGAAGGCCGAGCCCGAGGCGTTCGACTTCATCACGACGTTCGACGCCGTTCACGACCAGAAGGAGCCGCTCAACCTCCTGAAGGGCATTCATCGGGCGCTCAAGCCCGACGGCGTCTACCTCATGCAGGACATCAAGGGATCGAGCCACGTGCACAACAACATCGGGCACCCGATCGGGACGTTCCTGTACACGGTGTCGTGCCTGCACTGCATGACGGTGTCGCTGGCGCAGGGCGGCGAGGGGCTCGGCGCGATGTGGGGCGAGGAGAAGACGCGCGAGTACCTCGAACGAGCGGGGTTCCGCTCTGTCGAGAAACGGGAGCTCGCCCACGACATCCAGAACAACTGGTACATCGTGCGGAAGTGAGTCCTCCGGATAGAGGGGAGGTGCGGATTGGCTAGCGCTCCACAGTCCCGCGTCGCTGCCTATCTCTGGCTGGTCGCCGCCGGTCTCGCCTTCATTGCCGCTGTCGTGACCTACACGCGCACGGGTGAGCTCCGGGTCACGTTACTCGGCGCGACGCTCTTCCTCGCCGCGATGGGCTTCGGCCTCCTCCGCCGGTCGAGGCGGAAGGGCGCCTAGAGCTCTCGGCCTTCGGTCAGTGCGCTGCCGCGAAAATGCGGCCGACGTTCTCTTCGGAGAAGAACTCCGCCGGTGACGTCACGCCCGCGTTGACCCGCGCGAACGCGTCCATCGCCTCCGCGTTTCCCTGCATCGCCCCCAGCAGCTGCTGCAGCTCGGGCGGAGGCGGCTGGAGGCTCGCGAGCTGGGCGGTGAACTCGTACATCGGCAGGACGTGCTCGTCGCGACGGGCCTGGTACTCGGCCATCGCGGCGTTGAAGGGGCGGGCCTCGGAGAACGACTCCTCGAGCGCTGTCGCGCACAGCTCGGCGTCCCGGAACGCGTCCTGGATGCCCTGGGCGGTGATGAAGTCCTTGTTGTATCCGGCGTCGCCGACGAGCGCCCAGCCCGGGCCGAACGGCTTGCGGAGGAAGTTCGGCACCGCCGTGCCGACGTAGCGCGTCTCGCGTTTGGCCGCGCGGATCCGTTCCGCGAAGGCCGGCACGAGCTCGATCACTTTGAGATAGTTGCCCTCGATGTCCTTCTTATTGGCGGCGAACTCGTCAAAGGGCCAGCCGCAGATGACGAGCGTCCAGTCGTCGTTGGTCGGCCACGCGGCGAACGCACGGAATGGACGGACGTACGCTTCGAACCGGCCGTCCATCGGCAGCCCGCTCCAGTAGGTGTAGTAGCTCGCGTTCAGGGGGGGCTTCTCGTTGTACTTCTCGGGTCGCAGCGCCTCGGCGACAAGGGAGTGCAGTCCGTCCGCGCCAATGACCACCTCCGCGTGCTCGGTCACGGACTCGCCGCCCTCGCTGCGGCCGCGGACGCCGATCACGCGGCCGTTCTCGATGATGAGGTTCTCGACAGTGAAGCCCTCGCGCACTTCGGCTCCCGCCTCGGAAGCCGCATCGACGAGGATCTTGTCGAGAACGGTGCGGCGCGGGGCGTAGGAGACGGGGGAGTCGTCGGTCCCGGGAGCGCCCGAAATCGTGACCGGACCGAAGTCGAACGCATACGTGTCGATGGACGGGCATCCCGTTGCGACGACGCGGTCCAGGAGGCCCCACCGAGCCAGCGCCGCGACGCCCGGCGGGTGGATCAGGTGAGTCGAGATCGTGTCGCTCGGGAACTTCGCCCGGTCGACGACGAGGACGCGGCGACCCTTGCGGGCGAGGAGCATCGCGGTCGGCGATCCCGCGCAGCGCGCGCCGATCACGATCGCGTCATACGGTTTCGTCGCCATGGTCCCCCCTTCGCCCGGGACCGAGTCTACGCGCGGGGCGGCTGATGAGGACGTCTCTTCCGTCCCGGAAACCGGCGGGGAGTCGATGTCCTCTATTTCTTCTTCGGGCTCCCGGGTTTCTTCGCGGCGGCGCCCTTCATCCGCTCGAGCACCTTCGGGCTCGTCAGCTCTTTCAGCGCGTCCTTGCCGACCCAGCGGGGCGCGGCTTCTTTCGACAGGGAGAGGCGCTTCGCGACCGGGAGCGCGGCCGCGTGCAGCGTCCGACTCCGCCTCCCGATCATGCGAAGCGCCCAGCTCACACCCTTCTTCACGAAGTTCCGGTCGTCGCTCGCCCCTTTCTCGATCATCGGCAGGAAGGCAAGGAAGCGCTCGTCGGGCGATGCCTTGTCGTGGGCCGCGAGGCACGCCATCAGCACGAAACCGCCGCGCTTGACGAACTCGCGCGGGGAAACCGCCCACCGGGGGGCCAGCTCCCACGCGAGCGGCGACCGGTCGAACAGGCAGAAGCACACCGTGTCGCAGTCGGCCCAGTTCTCGAAGCCGGAGGCCCAGCGCGTTCATCTGCCGCCGGGTCAACTGCTCCGGATCACCCACGAACGCGGCGAGGAGTCGCGCCTCGTACCAGCCGGTTTCCCACAACTTCAACGAGAGAGGCTGGTCCTTCCCGAGACGCTTCGCGTACGAGCGCAGGGTCCCCACGGTGACGCCGAAGGCCCGCTCGGCCTGAATGCCGTAGCGGGCCATGCCGTCGACGGTGCGCTGAGTGCCCTTCTGCTCGAGCCACTTCAGGACTTCTCTCGTCTCCATCGCGATTGCGGAGCCTACGCCGGTCGCAGCGACACGAGCACTTCGTCGAGCACGTCGTAGCTTTCGGCGACGCCTCTCTCCATGGGGGACTGGAGGACGCCGTCCCGGGCTTCCTTCGACGAGTAGAGGACTGTCGTCGTCACGGTGGTCCGGCCGTCTTCCTCGACGAAAACCGTCGTGTCCACCGCGTCCCCCTCGTACCAGGCGTCGTCGAACTTCTCCGTCGCGACGAGCCGCTTACCCGGCTCGACCTCGCGAAAGACGCCGCCCATCCCCATCTCTTTTCCGGTGGGGCCGCGCCAGACGTAGCGGTATTTACCGCCCACCTTCAGGTCGACCTCGCACACCGCCATCTCCCAGCCTCCCCGAACGCCCAGCCACCGCTTGAGGAGCTCGGGCTTCGTCCACGCGTCGTAGACGAGCCGGCGCGGCGCGTCGAATGTGCGCGTCATGGCGATCTCCCGGTCCGACGGCGTTGTGATCTTGAGTTTTCCGATGTCCTTCATCGACGGGCTCCCTTTCGCTTCGAACGTTTCCGTTTCCTGTCGGCGGTCTTCAGCTCCTCGAGCAGAGCATCCAGGCGCTGGAACGACTCCTCCCAGTACTCGCGGTAACGCTCGAGCCACTCGTTCGCCTGCGCGAGCGGCCGTGCCTCGAGCTTCCGGGGACGGCGCTGCGCGTCGCGGCCGCTGGAGATCAGGCCGGCGTCCTCGAGCACTTTCAGATGCTTCGATATCGCCGGCTGGCTCATCTCGAAGGGTTCGGCGAGCTCCGTCACCGACGCCTCACCGGAGGCGAGTCGGGCGAGGATCGCGCGCCGGGTGGGATCGGCGAGGGCGGCGAACGTCGCGTCGAGGCGGTCTGTCGAGTACATAACCATACGGTTATATACGGCAGGCGGTTACCAGTGTCAAGCCCCGTTTCGACCAACAAACTAAGGGCGCGCCGGGAATCGGGCGCGGTCAGGAATCCTATGGACGAGTTCGTCGACCGAGTCGGAGAGGTCCTCCGGCCGGGGGAGAGAAAGGCCTAGTTCGGCGGGAGCTCTGTCGGCGCCTCCGGTGGACTGGGCGCGACAGTGGTTTCGGTTTCGGCGGCGGCTTCCGCGGCGGGAGAGGGCTCCGGAGCCGGTTTCGCGATCGGCGTGGGTGCGGGGCGCTGGGCGGCCTCGTCGGCGAACTCGAAGCGGCAGAAGTAGCACTTGATCTTCTGGCCCGGGAGCTCGTCCGGGCGCCAGGCGAAGAACACCTTGCCGCAATTCGGGCAGACGAGCCGCTGCTGATTCCCCCGGATCCCGCCTTCGATCGACAATCGCGCCCCCTTTGCCGGGCGAGCATAGCCGACCCCCCTCGATCCCGTACAATCCGCGCGCGTAAAGGGAGCGATATGAGAACCGAAGTCCGCCGCCTCATCCTCGTCGGCGTTGCGTCGCTCGCCGCGCTCACGGCGCAGTCGCCGGCGCCCCAGAAGGCCACTGTCGCCGCGCCGCCCCCGATGCCCGCGATCGCCGCCGAAGTCCTCTCGCCGCGGTCGCGGTTCGAGTCGGACCTGCGGTTCCTGAGCGACGAGATCGGCGGGCGCACGACGGGCAGCGACGCCTACGAACAGGCTCTCCAGTGGGGGCTCGACTCTCTGAAGCGCGCCGGCGTGGACGGCGGCGGCCTCGAGTACTACGACGCCCCGTCCCGCTGGGAGGGCGTGAGCGCGACCGGTGCGGTCGTGTCGCCCTACGCCTTCCCGCTCCGCGTGGTCTCGTTCGCGCTGGCTCCTTCGACGGGCGGCGAGTTTACGGCGCCGCTCGTGGACGCCGGCGAGGGGCGGCCGGCGGACTTTGCCCGGCTTGGCGAAAAGGGGCGGGCCGCGATCGCGCTCGTCCGTTCGAAGCCGATGCGGTCCTTCGACGACCTCTTCGCGGAATACCTCGCCGGTCCGGAGATGGCGGTGGCGGCGGCGGAGAGCGGCGTCGCGGCCGTCCTCGTCATTTCGACGCGGCCGAGGGGCCTGCTCTACCGGCACACCATCACGTTCGACGGAACGATGGTTCCGATGCCCATGGTGCAGGTCGCGCGGGAGGACGGCCTTCGTCTCGCCCGGCTGCTCGAGAAGGGGCGCGACGTGAGGATCTCCCTCGACGTCCGGAACCGCGTCGGGGGCGCATGGAAGCCGCAGAACGTCGTGGCGGACATCCGCGGATCGTCGCTGCCCGACGAGATCGTCCTACTCGGCGCCCACCTCGACTCGTGGGACCTCGGAACGGGCGCTCTCGACAACGGCGTCAACTGTGCGCTCGTCATCGAGGTCGCCCGGGCGATCGCCGCGGGTCCCCGCCCGAAGCGGACGGTCCGGTTCGTCCTGTTCACGGGCGAAGAGACCGGGCTTCTCGGCTCGCGCGGCTACGTCGCGACCCACAAGGCGGAGATGGACAAGCACGTCGCGGCGGTCATCCACGACATCGGAGACGGAAAAGTCCTCGGCTACTTCACGAACGGGCGCCCCGAGATCCGCGCGGGGCTCACGCGCGTTCTCTCGCCCGTCGCCAGCTGGGGCTCGGCGGGGCTGGTCGACGAGGCGATCCTCGGAACCGACAACTTCGACTTCCTGCTCGAAGGAGTGCCGAACCTGATCGCCAACCAGGAGACGGAAAAATACCTGCCCGACTACCACGCCGCGTCGGACACGTTCGACAAGGTCGACATCGAGCAGGCGAGGCGCAACGCGGCGGTCGCCGCGGTCGCCGTGGCCGGAATCGCCAACGCACCGGGACGGCTCGGCCCGAGGCAGTCAAGGGCCGAGGTGGAGGCGCTCCTCGAGAAGAGCGGCCTCGCCGCGCAGATGAAGACCTACTCGCTGTGGGACGACTGGAAGAGCGGGAAGCGCGGAAGGAACTAACCCGCGTGGCTCGGAGCCCGCAACCGATCCGGACCCTGCTCGTGGCCAACCGCGGCGAGATCGCGGTCCGGGTCTTTCGCACCGCCCGCGAGATGGGAATCGCCACCGTCGCCGTCTTCGCGGAGGACGACGCCGCGGCGGTCCACGTCGAGCGCGCGGACCGTGCCCTCCCGCTCGGCGCGGGCCCGCCCGCGCGACACCTACCTTTCGATCCCGAAGATCCTCGACGCCGCGCAGAAGGGGGGCGCCGACGCGATCCACCCGGGATATGGCTTCCTCGCCGAGAACGCGGAGTTCGCGCGCGCCGTGGAGAACGCGGGCCTCGTCTGGATCGGACCGCCGGCCGCGGCGATCGAGGAGATGGGAGACAAGGTGCGCTCCCGCGCGAGGATGCGAGCCGCGGGCGTGCCGGTCGTGCCCGGTTCCGAACGTGGCGCCGACGCCGACCTCGCCGCCGAGGGGGCGCGGATCGGATACCCCGTCATCGTGAAGGCCTCCGCCGGCGGCGGGGGAAAAGGAATGGCCCTCGTGCGGAGCGCTGCGGATCTGCCCTCCGCGCTCGCCGAAGCCCGGCGCATCGCGGCCGCGGCTTTCGGCGACGACGCCGTGTACCTCGAGAAGCTCCTCGACCCCGCCCGACACGTCGAGTTCCAGGTCTTCGGCGACCGTAGCGGCCACGTCGTGCACCTCTTCGAGCGGGAGTGCAGCGTTCAGAGGCGGCACCAGAAGATCGTCGAGGAGACGCCGAGCCCCGCACTCGATCCCGCGCTTCGGCGTGCGATGGGCCAGGCGGCCGTCGAAGCGGCGACCGCCGTCGGCTACGTCGGCGCGGGAACCGTCGAGTTCCTGCTCGACGCGGACCGGAACTTCTACTTTCTCGAAATGAACACGCGCCTCCAGGTCGAGCACCCGATCACCGAGGCGACGCTCGGAGTCGACCTCGTGCGATTGCAGATCGAAGTCGCCGGCGGCGCCGACCTCCCGGGGCCGATCCTCGCGGGCGATGTTGCGCCGCGCGGGCACGCGATCGAGCTGCGCCTCTACGCGGAGGACCCGGTCGAGTTTCTGCCCCGCTCCGGAACGCTGCACGGGTGGAGCGAGCCGGGAGGTGCCGGAGTGCGCGTGGACTCCGGAGTCGAAAAGGGCTCGGTCGTGAGCCTCGAATACGACCCCCTCCTCGCGAAGCTCGTCGTCCACGCCGGAGACCGCGCGGCGGCGATCGAGCGCGCGCGGCGAGCGCTGGCCGAGTGGAGCGTGCTCGGCGTCGAGACGAACGCGCCGGTCCTCGAGGCCGTCCTCGAATCCACGGAGTTCCGGTCGGGCCGATACGCGACCGACCTCGTCGCGAAGCTCGCGCGCAGCCCGCGTACGCCCGCACCCGACGAGGTGTGGATTGCCGCGGCACTCGCGTTTTCGGAGCGGGACACACGCCGCGTCGCCGGCGGCCGGGAAACCTCCGCCGACGACCCGTGGTCCGCCCTCCAGGGCTTTCGCGCGGGCGGAGGCATTTCATGAGCGAAGTCCGGCTCGTGAGCGAGGGCGAAGAGCGCACCGTGCGTATGGGGTCTGACCCCCCCAGCCGAACGGCTGCCCGCGATTTGATGGCGAGGGGGTCAGATCCCTCTTTCGCGTCTGACCCCCCCAGCCGAACGGCTGCCCGCGATTTGATGGCGAGGGGGTCAGACCCCTCTTTGGCGTGGATCGACGGGCGGGAGGTTCCCTTTCGCGCGGTGCGCCGGGATGGTGAGCTCGTGGCGATCGAGCTGGCCGGAGAGCTCCTCCCGGTTCGCGCCGCGCGCGACGGCGAGCGGGTCTACGTCGGGCGGGCGGGGCGCGTCTTCGAGGTCCGGCGCGAAACGGCGCGAGCGGCGGGGCGCCGTGGAGGTGCGTCGTCCGACCACGGAGAGGGCCTCGCGGCGCCGATGCCCGGGCGCATCCGGAAGATCCTCGTGCGCGCCGGGGATGCGGTCGAGGCGGGGCAGACGGTCATCGTGCTCGAAGCGATGAAGATGGAGCACGCGATCCGCGCTCCCCGCGGCGGGACGGTGACGCGCCTCGATCACGCGGAGGGCGACCTCGTGGAGGCGGGCACCGTTCTGGCGGAGATCCAGTGAGAGCCTCCTCGCCGGGGAGATAATCGCGGCATGACGGACCCGCAGGAATACCCCTTCGAGCGTCCCGCCCTGCCGCAGCGCGTCACCGTTTACGAGGTCGGTCCCCGCGACGGCCTGCAGAACGAGCCGGAAGCGCTCTCGGTCGCGGACCGCGCGACCTTCGTGGACCTCCTGACCGAAGCGGGTCTGCCGGCGATCGAGGTCGGCTCGTTCGTGTCGCCGACGGCGATTCCACAGCTCGCCTCGACCGAAGAGGTCTTCGCGCGGATCCATCGCGCGAGCGGAGTCCGCTATCCGGCGCTCGTCCCCAACGTTCGCGGCCTCGAGCGGGCGATGGCGGCGGGCGTGCGGGAGATCGCCGTTTTCACGGCGGCGTCGGAGACGTTCAACCAGCACAACATCCACGCCGGCATCGAGGAGTCGATCGAACGATTCCAGCCGGTCGTCGCGCGCGCCGCGGAGGAGGGAATCCGCGTGCGCGGCTACGTGTCGACCGCGTTCGGCTGCCCCTACGAAGGCGACGTCTCGCCGGAGGCGGTGCGCGAAGTCGTTCACAAGCTCCTCGACCTGCCCGTCGACGAGATCTCGATCGGGGACACGATCGGGGTCGCGACTCCTTCCGACATCTTCGACGTCGTCGAGACTCTCTACGACTCGGGCGTCACGCGCGGCGTCCTCGCCCTTCACCTCCACGACACGCGCGGCACGGCCCTCGCGAACGTTTACGCCGGCCTCCAGTGCGGAATTACGACGTTCGACTCGTCGGCCGGAGGGCTCGGCGGGTGTCCCTACGCGCCGGGAGCCTCCGGCAACCTCGCGACCGAAGATCTCCTTTTTCTACTGGAGGGGCTCGGCGTCGAGACCGGCGTAACGCTTCCTCAGGTGGTCGCCGCCTCGCGGTTTCTCGCCGGCGTGCTCGGCCGGCGCCCGCCCGGGCGTTACCTCGCCGCCGTGTGGGGGCAGGAGGCGGAAGTCCCGGCAACCCGGGCCTAGGACGTAAGTCAAATTGACACCCCGCGCGGGCGAGCGTACCGTTCGCAAGCGCATGCCGAGGAAGATTCTCGTCGCCGACGACAGCCTGACCATCCAGAAGGTCGTCGAGCTCACCTTCTCGGACGCCGACTATCAACTGACCTGCGTCTCGAACGGGCGGCTCGCGCTCGATCGGGTGCGCGACGATCCGCCGGACCTCATCCTCGCGGACGTCGTGATGCCCGAGAAGAACGGCTACGAGGTGTGCGAGGCGATCAAGCGCGATCCCGCGACGGCCGGAATCCCGGTCGTCCTGCTCGCCGGCACCTTCGAGCCCTTCGACCGCGAGCGCGCGGAGCGGCTCGGATGCGACGCGATCGTGTCGAAGCCGTTCGACTCGCAACAGCTCTTTCGCAAGGTCGAGGAGCTCCTGGGCGGCCGCGTCGTTACCTCGGCTCCCGCGACGGCGGCGGCCCCCTCACCGGTTGCCGCATCGCCGGCCGCCAATCGACCGGTGCCGTCTCGCGAGACGCCGGTGTTCACGCGCGTCCCGCCGTCCCCCTTCGGGGGCTTCTCCGAAGAGGACTTCACCGGGTCGATCCGCAACCTGCGCGGCCGCGCACCCGCCGAGGGCCTCGAAGCCCTCTACGGTCCCGAGGATGTCGAGACGGCTCTCGCCGCGTTCCACGAAGTCGAGCCGGCCGCGGCTCCACCGGCGCGGGATCGGGACACTCCCGTCGTGGCGAGGCCGGAGGCGCGGGAGGCGCCGACCGGCTCGGAAGACGGACGCACGCAGCGCATCGACGTGTCCGCGTACCGGGCACCGCGCTCGACGGATCCGATTGCGGCGGCGGCATCCGATGTCGGCGACGACACGACTCCCACCGGGCGCGTCGTGAAGAAGGAGACCGCGGCTCACTCCGCCCGTTACGCTGGCCCTCTCACCGGAGTGGAGACGGAGCCGAGCAGTGCGGCTGTGGCAGCCCCTCACCCCGACCCTCTCCTCAAGGGGGAGAGGGAGGAGGAGGAGAGCCGCGCGGCTTCTCCAACCCCTCACCCCGACCCTCTCCCCGGAGGGGAGAGGGAGGGACCTCGCGAGCTCTCCGACTCCGAGATCGAGCGGCTCGCCGAGAGGGTTGCGGCTAAGGTCATCGAACGCCTGTCCGACCGGGTCGTCAAGGAAATCGCTTGGGAAGTCGTCCCCGAGATGGCGGAGCTCGTCGTTCGGGAGCGCATTCGAGAGCTCGAGAGCGGCGCCGAGTAAGCGGCGCGCCGCGAATCGTCTTCGCGGCTTGGCGATACCGGCCCGTTTCTGATAAGGAGAAGGGCCCTTTGCGCCCCTCTTTCATGCACGAAGACACTCTCCCGGCCACACCTTCCGCCGTCGCCGGCGACGACGACGCCGGGAGGAAGCTCGAGAAGACCTTCGACCCGGCGCACTTCGAAGAGCGCTGGTACCGCGTGTGGGAGACCGAGGGCCGCTTCCAGCCGACGGGCCCGCCCGGCTCCCCGCGGTTCGTCATGGTCATCCCCCCGCCGAACGTCACGGGCCGGCTCCACATCGGGCACGCGTTCGGCCGCACTCTCGAAGACATCCTCGCGCGCTGGAAGCGAATGCTGGGTTTCCGGGTGCTGTGGGTTCCGGGGACCGACCACGCCGGGATCGCCACACAGATGGTGATCGAGAAGGAGCTCGCGAAGCAGGGCATCGACCGGCGCGTCCTCGGACGGGAGAAGTTCGTGGAACGCGTCTGGGCGTGGAAGCGCGACGCGAAAGACACGATCCAGGCGCAGATCCGGCGGCTCGGCTGCTCCCTCGACTGGACGCGCGAACGGTTCACGCTCGACCCGGACCTCTCGACGGCGGTCCGTCACGCCTTCGTCCGGCTCTACAAGGAAGGCCTCATCTATCGCGGCCGCTACGTCGTCAACTGGTGTCCCCGCTGCGAGACCGCCGTGTCGGAGCTCGAGGTCGTCCACAAGGAGGTGGATGGGTCCCTTTACAAGATTCGATACGACGTGCCGGGCGTGCCCTCCGGCGCCGTTGTCGCGACGACGCGTCCGGAGACGATGCTCGGAGACACGGCGCTCGCGATCCACCCGGAGGATCCGCGGACCGCGAAGTTCCGCGGGAAGACGGCGGTGCTCCCGATCGTCGGAAGGGTGCTGCCGTTCATCGAAGACCCGATCCTCGTCGACCGCGCCTTCGGGACCGGCATCGTGAAGGTCACGCCGGCCCACGACGCGAACGACTTCGAGTCGGGCAAGCGGCACGGACTCGCCGAGGTCGTCGTCATCGGACCCGACGGCAAGATGACCGCGGAGGCGGGTGAGTTCGCGGGCATCGACCGATTCGAAGCGCGCCGACTCGTCGTCGATCGCCTGGCGTCCGAGAACCGGCTCCTCGCCGTGGACGCGCACCGGATCTCGCTCGGGCACTGCCAGCGGTGCGACACGGTGATCGAGCCTTATCTCTCGACGCAGTGGTTCGTCCGGATCGGACCGCTCGCCGAGCCGGCCATCCGAGCCGTCGAGGCGGGGGAGGTCCGGTTCGTGCCGGAGCTCTGGACCAAGACGTATTTCGAGTGGATGCGCAACATCCACGACTGGTGCATTTCGCGGCAACTCTGGTGGGGCCACCGGATCCCGGCTTTCACGTGCGCGAACGGACACGTGACGGTCGCGGAGGAAGATCCGACCGCCTGCGAGACGTGCGGCTCTTCCGAGCTCACCCAGGACCCGGACGTGCTCGACACCTGGTTCTCGTCTCAGCTCTGGCCGTTCTCGGTCTTCGGGTGGCCGAAGGAGACCGCCGACCTGAAGGATTTCTATCCGACCGATGTTCTGGTGACGGGTTACGACATCCTCTTCTTCTGGGTGGCGCGGATGATCATGGCGGGCGTGCACTTCACCGGCTCGGTGCCGTTCTCGACCGTCTATCTCCATGGGCTCGTCCGTCTCGCGGGCGAGAAGATGTCGAAGACGAAGGGAAACGTCGTCGACCCGCTCGTCGCGATCGAGGAGTTCGGAGCGGACGCGCTGCGGTTCACGTACGCGAGCTCGGCCACGTCGGGCACGACGGTCACCCTCGAGCGGGAAAGGCTCACCGGTTCGCGCAACTTCGCGACCAAGATCTGGAACGCCGCGCGCTTCACGCTCGGCCAGATCGAGGGGAAACCGCGCGCCGAGACCCTCGAGGGGCGGGCGCTCTCGCTTCCGGACCGCTGGATCCTGTCGCGCCTTTCGACGACGGCGGCGGACGTCAACCGGCACCTCACGGCGTTCCGCTTCGACGAGGCGTCCCAGGCGATCTACTCCTTCCTCTGGCACGAGCTCTGTGACGGCTACCTCGAAATGGTGAAGCCGGTCCTGTCGGGCCGCGAGGGGGACGAAGAGACGAGAGAGACGGTGCGCGGAGTTCTGGCGCGGTGTCTCGAAGACTCGCTCGCGCTCCTGCATCCGTTCATGCCTTTCCTCACCGAGGAGATCTGGGAGAAGTTGACCGGCCGTCCGGGAGCGCTCATCGTTTCGCCGTACCCGACGGGGGACCCCGCATGGATCGACCGGCCGGCCGAGACCGCGGTCGAACGGCTCCGCGCGCTCGTGACCCGCGTCCGCAACTTCCGGGGGGAGCGTCGCGTGTCCCCGACGGAGCCGGTCGAGCTGTCGGTCGAAGCGGCCGCGGACGATCCCGACGCGGATCGGTCGATCCGCTCCCTCGAGCCGCTTCTGCGATACCTCGCCCGCCTCGCGGACCTTCGCTTCGGTCCGCCCGCTCCGGGCGCCGCGCGGGACGTCGTCCTTGCCATGACCGTGGGGCTCGCGCTGCCCGCCGGGGCGGCCGTCGCCGACCCCGCGCTCGCCGCGAAGGCGCTTGCTACGGTCGAGGCCGAGATCGCGGGCCTCCGCGCGAAGCTCGCGAACCTGGCGTACCTCGACCGCGCTCCCGCCGAGGTCGTCGAAAAGTCGAGAAGGCGTCTTTCGGAGCTCGAGGAGCGCCGCGCGGCGCTCGGCGGCGGCGCGGCCGGATGAACGATCGAGCGGCCCCGGCCACGTCCCGGGTCCCCTTCGCGGGCGGGACGATCGATCCCGATCGCTGGATCTTTTTCGAGAACCTCACGTGCCTTGTGTCGACCCCGTCGTCGAACGACCTCGCGCGCGAAGTGATCGACGTCTACTTCGCGGAGGACCAGGCCCTCCCGCCGACGGTGTTCGTCGCCGAGGCGCAGCCGCGAGCCCACGGCCGCGGCGGACGGGAGTGGAAGGCGCCGAAGGGGCGCGGCATCTACCTGACGGTCCTGCGGCCGGTGAGTGAAGGAGACCTCCTTTCGGTCGTGCCGCTCGCCGTTTCGCGCTGGATCCGGGAAGCTCTGAAGGAGTCGTGCGGCGTCGACGCGAAGCTCAAGTGGCCGAACGACCTCTACGTCGGACGGCGCAAGCTCGCCGGAGTGCTGTCGGAAGCGCGAACGCAGGGAGACGAGTCCTACCTTGCTGTCGGCGTCGGAGTGAACGCGCGGGGAGCCGCCGCCGACGTCGGTGTTCCGTCCGCGACGACGATCGAGGAGGAGGTCGGCCGCAAGGTCGAGATCGCGCCGCTCGTGCAGGCCGTCGTCGACCGGCTCGACGCGGAGCTTTCGCACCCCGACTGGGCCCGCGAGGTGGCGGAGTGGGAGCGGGTTTCCGTCCATCGACCGGGGGACCGGATCCGCGTCCGACGGGATGGGGACGTTCTCGAGGGACGCTATCTCGGGCTCGATCCCTCCGGATTCCTGCGCCTGGAAACCGAAGGGGGAGAGACCGTCATCGCGAGCGGGGAGCTCGAAGAGTGGTGACGAACGGAACCGGAGGAGGCGGGCTCCTCGCCGTCGACGTCGGAAACACGAACACGGTCCTCGGCCTTTTCGAAGGCACGTCGCTCGTCCGTCACTGGCGGCTGACGACCCGTCGGGACGCGACTTCGGACGAAATCGCGCTGACCGCGCAGGGCCTGCTCGCCTCCGGCGGACGCGCGTCCGATCCGCCCGGCGACGTGATCGTCGCGAGCGTCGTGCCATCGCTCAAGTTTCCGCTGCGCCAGGCGCTTCGCCAGATCACCGGGCACGAGCCAATCTTCGTGGAGCCGGGGATCCGCACCGGGATGCCGATCCTCTACGACACACCGCAGGAAGTCGGTGCGGACCGGATCGTCAACGCCGTCGCCGCGTACGAGCGTCTCGGGGGCCCGTGCATCGTCGTCGACTTCGGCACGGCGACGACCTTCGACGTCGTGACCGACAAGGGGGAGTACGCCGGCGGGATCATCGTCCCCGGCATCTCGATCTCCGCGGAGGCGCTGT
Source organism: uncultured Acidobacteriota bacterium (assembly GCA_963832145.1). Classification (GTDB taxonomy): domain Bacteria; phylum Acidobacteriota; class Thermoanaerobaculia; order UBA5066; family Gp7-AA6; genus Gp7-AA6. Next base: position 140,581 of record CAWHTA010000005.1, on the reverse strand, counting down.
TCGAGCGCGCGGCCAGGCTGTGGCGGGTCGAGATCCGGCGCCCCGACCGGGTCGTCGGCAAGACGACAGTCGGCTCGATCCAATCCGGCCTGTATTTCGGATATCTGTCGCTCGTCGACGGGTTGATCGACCGAATCACCAAGGAGATCGGAAAGAAGCCCCGGGTCATCGCGACGGGAGGTCTGGCCGAGCTCTTCGGGGGCGGCTCCGAGCGGATCGAAGAGGTCGATCCGCTGCTGACGCTGACGGGGCTCCGCCTGATCCATGAGCGAAACCGAGGAGGATAGGGCGTTCTACGCGGCGTGCGAGGGCGCCTTCGTGGCGCGGCGCGGCACGCCATTTCTCCTCTCGCCCCGGGACTTCGCGCTGCTCAAGGAGTGGCGCGCGCTCGGGGTGCCGCTCGAAGCCGTCGAGATCGGAATCGACGAGGCCTTCACGCGGCGGGAAGAGCGCGGGGCGACGGGACGCGTGAACTCTCTCTCTTATTGTCGCGACGCCGTCCTGTCGGCGTGGGAGCGCCGGGCGGAGACCTCCGTGGGACGCGGTGCGGGACGAGACGAAGGGCCCGCGCCGGACGTCGCGCCGCTTCTCGATCGCCTCGCGGAGCGCCTCGACGCGGTCGGGCGAGCCCGACCCGAGCTCACGCCGAAGATCGGCTCCGCGATCCGCTCGCTCGAGAAGCTCGCGAAGTCGTCGAAGGATCCCGGCGAGGTCGAAGCTTCGCTGGCGCGTCTCGACCGCCGGCTCTGCAACGACCTCGTCGACGCCCTCGGCGTCGAGGAGCGCCGCCGCATGGAGGAACGGGTCGAGGAGGTCCTGGCGAAGGCTCGGGTGAAGATGGACCGCGACACGGAGGAAAAGACGCGGCGGGCGCTGACGCGGCGGCTTCTCCGCGAGGTGTTGACTCTCCCGAGGTTGACCCTCGTCGGAGATTAGCGCCGGATCCCGGTTCTCCCGACAATAGGAAGAGAGGCCCGTCATCGCCGCCCGCCGACGCGTTCGCATCTCCCGACTCGCCCCGACCGGAGAGGGAATCTCCCGCTCCGATGCCGGGGTCGGCTTCGTTGCCGGCGCGCTGCCGGGCGAGGAAGTCGAGGCGGAGATCGAGGAGGTCCGCAGGACTTTCTGGCGCGGCCGAACCGTCGAGGTCCTCGAGCCCTCCGGCGATCGGATCCTCGGCCCCGCGGCGGCCTGTCCCGGGTGCGACTGGGGACACTTCGACCCGGGCGCTGCGCTCGCCGCGAAGCGCGCGCTCTTTCTCGAGACGATGCAGCGGATCGGAAAGCTGCCGGCGGAGGCGTTCGGAGAGCTGCCGATCGCGGCGTCGCCGCTCGCGTATCGCATCCGGAGCCGGTTCCACGTCGCGGGCCGGGGCGACGACGTGGTCATCGGGCAGTTCGCTCCCCGCAGCCACCGGATCGAGCCCGTCTCGGGTTGCCGCGCCTTGACCGCCGCCACGGCCGCCCTCCTTCCGATGCTGCGCGACGCGCTCGCGGCGTCGGGAGCCGCCGTCGCGGAAGTCGCGACGCTCGAGGATCCGGCGGGCGAGCGCCGACTCGCGCGCGCCGTGCTCCGGGAGACGGGAAAGAGGCAGAGCCGGACGGACGCTCAGGCCGTGATCGGGGCGCTCACCCCCTTTTTCGCGGGAGTCCGAGTCGTCGACAGCGACGGGCGCTCGCTCGCGGAGGCGGGGGAGCCGCGGCTCCCGATCGGCGTCGCCGGACGGACCTTCCTCGTCTCCGCCGACACGTTCTTCCAGGGGAACCGGCACCTCGCGGGCACGCTTTCCGCGGACGTCGCCCGCGCGGGCGGCTCCGAGCCCGGCGACGCGCTCGACGCCTTCGGCGGAGTCGGATTCTTCGCCGGGTCGCTGCTCGAGGCGGGCAACGCCGTCACCTCCGTCGAGGGTAGCGCCTCGGCGGCGCGGGATGCGGCGAAGACGCGGCCGGCTTGGCCCGACGCGGATCGGTGGCGGATCGTTCCCTCGTCGGTGGAGGGATTCCTTTCCTCTTCGACCCGACGGTTCGACCGGATCGTTGCCGACCCGCCCCGCTCGGGCCTCGGCCCCCTGGCTGCGGCGCTCGCCGACCGCGCGCGAAAAACCTTCATCGCGGTGTCCTGCGAGCCTGCGACTCTCGCGCGCGACCTGCCGACCCTGATCGGCGGGGGGTTCGCCATCACGGACGCGCGCCTCTACGACCTCTTTCCGTTGACCCACCGCGTCGAGGCGGTCGTCACCCTCGTCCGCGACGCCGGCGCCCGCTGATCGGCCCCTTCGCGCGTCCCGGCCCCGCGCCCGCGCTCGGCGCCGCGGGAGCGCTCGTCGTCGGAATCGGTCTCGGAGCGAGGTCGCCCGGCGGCGAGGAGGATGCCCTCGTCCTGGTTGCGCTCTCGATTGCGCTCGCGCTCGGCAGCGATCCCGCGCACGAGCGGGCGGGGGTTCGGCGGGCGTCGGGACTTCTCTGCTGGGCCGCCGCGGGGTTCTTCGAGGGCCGCGTCGCGATCGCGCGTCCCGAAGAAACCGCGCGCCGCGCGTTCCATACTCTGCCGGCCGGGCGGGACCGCGCGGACCGGATCGAGGGAGTCCTGACGGACTTCTGGAGCGACTCGCCGCCCCGTGGGAGGGGGCGGTTGTCCGCCGAGCGGCTTCGCGTCGGGGGCGAGTGGCGGGAGTTCCGCGCGGAGGTGTTTCTCTTCGTCTCCGGCACGGCGAGCGTCGAGAAGACCGCCGACCGCGGAGACCGCGTCTCGATCACCGGCCACTTGCGGCGGGAAGACCTGCCGGCGTCGGAGCGCGACATCCGACTGCCGTGGACGAGGTATCGCCTCTCGATCAAGAGCGCGCACCAGGTTCGGAGAGAGGGTCAAACGTTCCTGTCGCTGCTCTCGATCCCCAACCGTTACCTCCACGGCCGCCTCCCCGACGCCGGCTCCCGCGGGAAATCGTTCGACCGGGACGTGCGGGGACCACTCGCGGCGCTCCTTCTCGGGCGAACGTCCGAGCTCGACCGCGGCATGGTCGCGCGCTACCGGCGGGGCGGGCTTTACCATCTCCTCGTGGTGTCCGGCATGCACGTAGGTCTCGCGGCGGCGCTCGTCGTCGCGGCGCTCGGGCTCGCGCGCGTTGGGGGGAAGAGGCGCGATGCGGTTCTTCTCGCCGCGGTGTTTTTCTTCGTCCTCATCGGCGGCGCGAACCCGCCGGCGATCCGCGCGGGCGTCGTCGTCGCGGTCTTTCTCGCGGCGCGGCTCTTCGAGCGGCCGATTCCGCCCGCCCAGGCGCTCGGGCTCTCCGCGCTCGTGCTCTTTCTCGCAGACCCCCGGCAGATCTACTCGATCGGGACCGTTCTGACGTTCGCCGCTGTCGGCGGCATCGCGCTCGTGACGGAGCCCATTCGGCGCCGCCTCCCCGCGCGGCCGAACGCGCTCTTCTCCGGCCTCGCCACCTCGCTCGCGGCGCAGTGCGCGACGGCGCCCGTTCTCTTCTGGAGGTTCAACGTGGTCGCGGCGGGCGCGTGGCTGACCGCGCCCCTCGCGATCCCGCTGTCGGCAGTCCTGATCGTCCTCGGCGCCCTTCTTCTCGCTCTCTTCGCCCTCGGTCTCCCCGCCGGGCTTCCCGCGGGACTCTTCGCCCTCGGGTCGCGCGCGCTCGAGCTCCTCGCCGACCGGGCCGCCGGCGCGGCATTCCTCCGCCCGACGCCGCCGCTCGCCGGGATCGTCGTCGTCGGCACGCTGGCCGCCGCAGCTTCGACGTTCCCTCCCCGGATGCGCCCGGCCGCGGCGATCGGTGCGGTCGTTCTCTTCGCCGCGCTCGCGTTTTCTCCCGGCGCGTCCGGTCCCGCGCGCGGCTTTTCGGTCGAGGCGCTCGACGTGGGGCAGGGGGACGCGCTTCTCGTGCGCTGGCAGGACCGGGTCCTCCTCGTGGACGGCGGCGGTCCCTTCGACGTCGAGGCGGGGGACTTCGGACGAACGCGCCTCCTTCCGAAGCTCCTCGACCGGGGCGTCACCCGCCTCGACGCGGTTCTCGCGACGCATCCGCATCCGGATCACGTGCTCGGTCTCCTCGCGGTCCTCGAAGAGCTGCCGGTGGACGCGCTGTGGATCTCCGCGGGAGAGGACGAGGCCGGGATGTTTGCCGCGCTTTCGAGAGCGGCGGGGGAGTCGCGAATCCCCGTGTCGGTTCTCCGCCCCGGCGGACGGACGGCGTGGCGGGGCGCGGACGTCACGGTGCTGCACTCGGGAGGCCGGCCTCGAAAGCGGGACCCGGTCAACAACCAGTCCGTCGTGCTCCGGTTCGAGCGCGATGGGCGGAGCGCGATCCTCACGGGCGACATCGGCTCCGCCACCGAGGGCGCTCTCGCCGCGGCGGGGGACCTCGCGCCCGCCGACCTCCTGAAGGTCGCGCACCATGGGAGCCGCACGTCCACGACCCCCCGTTTCGTCGGAACGGTCCGCCCGAGCGTCGCTCTCCTCTCGTGCGGGCGGGAGAACCGGTTCGGGCACCCCGCGGCGCAGACTCTGGAGACGCTGCGAGGAGGCGGCGTCCGGGTGCTCCGGACGGACCTCCTTTCCGACGTCCGGGTCGACCTCGGCCCGGAGCACACGCGGCTCGCCTGGCGGGGGCTCGAGTGACGGCACCGGCCACCGGACGCCCGCCGCTCCTCGTCGTCTTCGGCCCCACCGCGGCGGGCAAGACCGAGATCGCCCACCAGGTCGCGCTGCTGCGGAACGGCGAGATCGTGTCGGCGGACGCGTTCGCGGTCTACCGCGGTCTCGACATCGGGACCGCGAAACCTTCCCGCGAGCGGCGCGACGAAGTGAGGTACCACATGATCGACGTCGCTGACGCCGGAGAGTCCTTTTCCGCGGGGCGGTGGGCCGACGAGGCGAGGCGCGCGATCGAAGACATCTCCGACCGGGGCAAGCTTCCGATCGTCTGCGGCGGAAGCGGCTTCTACGTCTCCGCGCTCCTCGACGGTCTCCCTCCCGGCGAGGCACGCGATCCGGAGCTGCGCGGACGGCTCGAAGGATGGGCGCGGGAGAAGGGCGGGGCGGCTGCGCACCGGTTCCTCGCGCGAAACGACCCGGTAGCGGCGTCCCGGATTTCCTTCACCAACGTGCGGTACGTCCTGCGCGCTCTCGAGATCGTGTTGACGACGGGAGCCCCCGCGTCCGAGCGCAAGATTGCGCGCGATCCCTGGCCGTCGCGGTTCCGCGTGATCAAGGTCGGGATCGAACCGAACCGCCGGGACCTCTATGCTAGGATCGAAAAGCGAGTCCGCCAGATGTGGAATGCGGGTTGGGACGACGAGGTACGGCGGCTCATTGCGTCGGGTCATTCCCTCGAATCGAACGCTTTCGGCGCAATCGGGTATCGCGAGCTCGGGCACTGGATCTCGGCCCGCGCGGAAAGGGAGGATACGGAAAGGGAGATCGTGGCGGCCACGAAGCGCCTCGCCCGGCGCCAGAAGACGTGGTTCGCTCGTGAACGAGACGCCCTGCGGATCGAACCCGCGGAGGCCCTCCCGACCATCCTCCAACTGCTCGACCGCGGCGTCGAGACGGAGAAAAGCGGATGAACAAAGCCCCGATAAACGTGCAGGACTCGTTTTTCTACAACCTGCGAAAAGACAACACCGAGATCACGGTCCGGCTCACTTCGGGCGAAGAGCGAATGGGCCGTCTGCGTCGTTTCGACAAGTTCGCGCTCGTCCTCGAGGTCGATGGGCACGAGGAGATGATCTACAAGCACGCGATTGCGTCGATTCGCGCGGAGACCTCACCCCCGACCTCGTGAAGACACTCCGGAGACCGACGGCCGCGGCCTCCGGCACTTTCCTGCACCGCGCCCTCCGCGTTCCTGCGCTTCTCCTCGTTGCCGGCGCGATACTCCTGTCCATCGGATGCGCGAGCAGCGGAACTCCGTCGGCGAGGCGGAGCGAAAGGTTCCCCCTCGACCCCCGAGAGGAGCTCTCCGGGCCTTTTCCCGATGGCGTGGAGACGGGTTGGCAGGCCCTCGCTGCGGGGGACGCGCAGACCGCGGAGAGGGAGTTTCTCCGCGCCCGTTCGGGGGGCGCTCATCTCGCTGCCGAGATCGGCCTCATCGAGAGCCGCGTCGTTCTGGGGCAGATCAAGGAGGCGGTCGACTCCTGCGAAAAGGCGCTCACCGGACCCGTGACGATTCCCCTGCTCGTCGCTTGCGGCGAAGCACGGGCGAGGAACGACCAGGTCTTCGAAGCCCACGAGCTCTATGCGCGCGCCGCCGCGCGGGCTCCAGGGCGTCCCGCGCTCAAGGAGAGAGCGGGGGAGCTCGAGAAGGAGGCGATCGAGTCCCTCGCGCGATCCGCATCCTCGGGAGCGAAAGATCAGAAGTACCCCGACGCGCGGCGCCGAATCGCCCGCGCGATCGAGCTGCGTCCGGGGGACGCCGGCCTCCACGCCCTCGCCGGGGAGATCGAGCTCGGAGCGGGAGACACCGAGAAGGCGTTCGAGCGGTTCCGCGAGGCGTACCGGCTGGACCCGACGAACGTCCCCGTCCAGGAAAAGGTCGCCGAGCTCGCCCTCGAACGCGATCCGGCGCTCGCCGTCTCGGTCCTCGACGAGCTCTCGCGGAAAGACCCGCGCTACCAGGATCGGGCCGCGGCTGCACGTCTCGCGTTCCGGATCTCGAACTGGCCTCCGGCCGAGCGCGACATCGCCCGGTCCGAGCGGTTGACGAGGGCGGGCGCCGCGACGCTCGTCTGGTGGATGTTCCCCGAGATCCGGGAAGCGAAGGTGTCCGCGAGCATCATCGCGAGCGACGCCGTCTCGCGGCGGGACAGCCGCGCCGTGCTGCGCGCCGTCTCGCTCGGATTGCTCGACGTCGATCGGGGCACGCACAGGGCGCGCCCCGACGCGGGACTGACCCGACGGACCGCCGCGAGAATGGTCCTGCGCCTCTCGAAGCTCGTCCAGCGGGGGAAGGAGCCCCGGTGTCTCGAAAGCTCGCCCGAGTCGAGCCGGTCCGGGGCGGAGGCAGTGCGGGCGGCTGTCGGTTGTGGTTTCCTCGCGGGGGAGGAAGGGACCTGGGTGGGTGGACAGGAATTCGCACGCGGACTCGATCGCGTCCGCGTCGAGACGACCGGAAAGGGGGGCAAATCTTGATCGACCTCTCGCTCTTTCGTAAGGCCGCGATCTTTGCGGACCTGGAGCCCTCCCACCTCGACGCCCTGTGTCGCGTCGCGACCGTCCGTCCCTACGCGGCCGGTGAGTCGATCCTCCAGGAGGACGAGCCGGGCGACCTCTTCTTCGTCATCCTGAGCGGACAGGTCAAGATCTTCGTGGATTCGGAGCACGGTCGCGAAGTCGTGCTGACGCACCTGAAGGCCGGCGACTTCTTCGGCGAGATGGCCCTGTTCGACAACGACAACCGGAGCGCGTCGGTCTCCGCGCTCGTCCCGTCGGAGCTCGTCGTCCTGCGGCGCCAGGATTTTCTCGAGGTGCTGGAGGACGAGTTCCCGATCGCGCGGCGGATCCTCTCGACCCTCTCGGCCCGCCTGCGGCAGGCGAACGACATGATCGAGTCGCTCGTCCTGCTCGACGTCGGAGGCCGCCTCGCCCGCTACCTTTTGAAGATCGCGCGGGAGACGGGGACGCTCCAGGACGACGGGTGGTTTGCCGTCGGCCGACCGACCCACCAGGTCATCGCGAACTCGATCGGGGCATCGCGCGAGACCGTCACCCGCCTCCTTCGCCAGTTCGTCAACCGCGGGCTCATCCGGATGCGCGGGCGGATGGTGTGGATCCGCGACGAACCGCGTCGCATCACGCCGTCGGGGACCCGCAAGCTCGGGTCGCTCGGGACGGAGAGCATCACCCTTCCGCCGTTAGCCAGGAGCGAACCGCTCGTCCGGAAGAAACCGACGGTGCCCCCCGCGGGCAAAGAAGGGGGCGGCCGCCGGCGGTGAAGGGTCCCTGGACGCTTCCGAACTTCATCACCCTCCTCCGCCTGGCGGCGCTGCCGTTTTTCCTTCTGTCGATCGCCGAGGGGAGGTTCGGTATCGCGCTCGCGATCTTCGTGGCCGCGGGAATCTCTGACGGCGTAGACGGTTATCTCGCCCGGCGGTTCGGGATGAACTCCGCCCTCGGCGCATATCTCGATCCGATCGCGGACAAGCTGCTGCTGATGAGTTCGTACCTGTTTCTCGCGGTTCCGTCCTATCCCGCGACGGTGAAGATCCCCGTCTGGCTCGCCGTCATGGTGATCTCCCGCGACCTGCTGCTGATGGTCGTCGGACTCCTTCTGATCCTGACGTCGACGAAAAAACGCTTTCCCCCGACGTGGCTCGGCAAGGTCGCGACAGTGACACTCATCGTCACGGTGCTGTTCGTCCTCTGCGCGAACGTGTGGGAGTGGCCCCGCTCGATCCTCCTGATCGGTTTCGGCGCGGCGGCGACGGCGACGGTGCTGTCCGGCTTCGACTACGTGATCCGCGTAGTGCGCGCCCCCCAGCCGGTTTCGGACGCCGCGTGATCCAGCTGACGCTCCTCTCGCGCCCCGGGTGCCACCTCTGCGAGGAGATGCGCCGCGAGGTGGACGCAATGCTCGCCGGCCGCCCGCACGAGTGGGACGTGATCGACGTGGGATCGGACCCCGACCTGCTGCTGCGCTACGGCGACTCCATCCCGGTCCTCTTCGTGAACGGGAGGCTCTTCGCGAAGATCCGGCTCCCGCGGTTCACCTCCCGGGTCCGGCTCCTCAAGGCGACCGCCGCCTCGCTCTGAGGCCACCGCGGCGGATTGCGCTCGCCCGCCGGGTTCGCTATATTCTCCGCCTTCGCGCGGGCATAGCTCAGCTGGTAGAGCGTCAGCTTCCCAAGCTGGATGTCGCCGGTTCGAACCCGGTTGCCCGCTCCATCACTCGAAAGGACTTGCGGGGCCTCGCCCCCGTTCGCCACCCCCGAGGAGTCCGAAAAAGAGTCCGAAATTACCGAGTCCAACGCCAAAGCGATCTCCCGGAGCGACTCCTCCGAGACCTTCGCGTACCTCTCCGTCGTCCGCGTCGAAGCGTGTCCCATCGCCTTAGCGATCTTCTGGAGACTCACGCCCCGGCTCGCCAGGTTGCTCCCGAATGTACCGGAGATCCTTCAGCCGACGCCGACGCTCGATGCCCGCCAGCGCCTTCGCTCTCGCGAACGCCCGATTGACCTTCGAGACCGAGAACGACTTGCACTTCATTCTCAGTTCAAGTCGGTGCGGCCCTTGACGACACTCTTCTTTCGCTTACGACTTTGGTCGGATCCCCGCCGTCATTTCGTTTCGGTACGATTCGGGTGCCCACCTCAACCCTTTCAAGGAGGCCGTTCATGCGGACCCGCGTTTTCTTCTCCCTTCTCGGAGTCGTCTCGGGAGCTGCTATGGCACTGCCCTCCGATGTCCCGCTGACGAACTGGACGGTACCGCCCTATCGGACTTCGACTGCGAGCGGCGGCTTGAGCACGATGGTCGACCTCTCTCCCGGCATCGGGTTCGTGGCGGTCACGCCCTGCCGGATCGTGGATACGCGAGGGGGCGGCGTCTTCACCGGGACCTACGGTCCTCCGGCGCTCGTCGGGAATGCCGCCGCCCGCGTTTTCGACATCAACTCCGCCGCTCACTGTCCCGGAATTCCGGCGGGCGCCGATGCCTACTCACTCAACTTCACGGTCATCGCGGCGGCCGGGGCTTTCCAGAACGCATTCCTGACGGCATGGCCGACGGGCGGTGCGCAGCCGGCCGTTTCAACGCTCAACTTCAACGCCGGGCAGCTCGTGGCCAACGCCGCGATCGTCCCCGCGGGCACGAACGGGTCGATCAACGTCTTCGTCAACGCGCCGGGTCACCTGCTGATCGACATCAACGGGTACTTCACGGACGAGTACAACCCGGGCACACCGTTCTCTGCGGTGTCGTCGGGCACTGGGCCGGCGATCTTGGGAGAGAACACGGCGACCGGCGCAGACGCCGTGGCCATCCGAGGAGTGATCAGTTCGTCACAAGCCGGGTCGAACTCCGTTGCGGTGCTGGGGATCAACGAGGGCATGACAACGGAATCGACCGGGGTTACCGGAGTTTGGGGCCATACGTTGAGTACTCATACAAACGCCGCCGGTGTTTACGGTATCGCCGGCTCGGCGCCGCCCCACCAGGTGTTGCCGGCAGGGGTCCGCGGCGCCAGCGAGCATGGACACGGTGTCCTTGGGATTTCCCAGAACTGGCGCGGCGTCGTTGGATCCTCGGAAGGTGCTTCTGGTGTCGTCGGCGCCCGCGTGAGCGGCGGCGTTTCTCAATCCATTGGCCACCTCGGATTCAGCCCGACTACAGGGGTGTTTTCGAACGGCGACATCGACGCAACCGGGAAGAAGATGTTCGTCGAGCCGCATCCGACCGATCCGACGAGGCAGATCGGATACGTGTCGCTCGAAGGCCCCGAAGCGGGAACTTACTTCCGCGGAAAGGGCAAGTTCCAGCGGGGCACTGCCGTGATCGCGGTGCCCGAGAGCTTCCGGCTGGTCACGGATCCCGAAGGCCTGAGTATTCAGATCACGCCGGTCGGCGAGATGGCGACAGTCGCGGTGGTCTCGCTCGATCTGGGGCGAATTGTGGTCAAGGGCTCGAGAGACGTCGAGTTCTTCTACACGGTCAATGGCGTGAGACAAGCTTTCCGGAACCATCAGGCGATTCAGAGGAATGAGTACTACGTTCCGGAGGGTCCCTCGGACAGGATGCCGGGCGCTTACGCTCCCGAGCAGAGGCGGAGACTGATCGCGACCGGCATCTACAACGCGGACGGCACCGTCAACATGGAGACGGCGCGCCGGCTGGGTTGGGAGAAGGAGTGGGAGAAGCGCGAACGGCCGACGCCGCAGCCGGCGGATTAGTTGATCTGTCTCAAAAATAAAGGCCGCCGGCTATCTCCGGCGGCCTTTCTTTCGTGAGCGGTCGCAGAATCTCAGTGCTGTGGCTCGTTCGGATCAACGTCCGCGAGTTCTTCCGCTTCGAGCTCGTCGAGTTGGCGATCGCATTCGCGGGTGAATGCGAGCTGCTCCTCGACGGGGAGCCTTAGGAAGTTCTTCCCCGTCTGGCGGTGGTAGTCGCGAATCCACTCGCCTTGCCGCCGGGCGTCCTCAGCCGAGAAACCTCCCGCAGTCATCCAGCCGACGAAGTCCTCGATCTGATCCTCAAGACTCGCGGCGGGCGAAAGAACCCGCCGCATGCGATCAGGGTCGGACGCGGCGCCAAGGCGGTAGCGGCCTCGAAGACGAAAACGCTTCGTGGCCTTCGGTCGGCGCTTCATGGCGCCGCCTCACATGAATTGAAGGAGTCCGAAAAAGGCCAAAACCGACACCTACAACGACTTCGGACGCTTCCGGACGCCGCAAGACGACTCCTAAGTCGTTCATCGCGAGTCGTCCGGTTTTGTCTTGGGTTCTAGTGTTGAATTCCCAAGCTGGATGTCGCCGGTTCGAACCCGGTTGCCCGCTCCATTACTTCAGCAGCCCTCGCGCCAGCTCGGCGCCGCGCATCGAGTAGGATCCGGCTAAACGTTCCGAACCGGAAAAACTTCGAGAGGAGAGCCACGTGAAAGTTCGTACGATCCTGGCCTGCCTGGCGGTGCTTCTTGCGAACGTCGGTCTGGTTTTCGCGGGGGGCATGCAGATGGGCACCTGGAAGTTGAACGAGGCCAAGTCCAAGTTCAGCCCGGGAGCGGTTCGAAACCACACCGTCGTCTATGAGGCCGCGGGCGACGGCGTCAAGATCACCGTGGATGGCGTCGACAAGGACGGCAAGCCGATTCACAACGAGTGGACGGGCAAGTTCGACACCAAGGACTACCCGCTCACCGGCGATCCAACTGGCGATGCCCGGTCCTACAGGAAGGTCGACGATCACACGCTGGAGATGACCGTAAAGAAGGACGGCAAAGTGACCGTAACGGGTCGCATCGTCGTCGCGCCCGACGGCAAGACCCGGACGATCACCACGAGTTCAACCGATTCGAGCGGCAAGAAGGTCACCAACACCGCGGTCTACGACAAGGAGTAGGCAAGGCCTTCCGCTCCAGACGGATCTCGAATCCGGCCGGGCCGCTTGCGCGGCCCGGTTTTGTTTTTTCGGGTTTCGCCGGTCCCGGGACCGACCGCCCGGCAAAAAAGGGGCCAGCCCCGCACCCCCGATCGGGCGTCCCCGGCCTCTCCGGGGCTATACTGCCTTTCTTTCTTCTGGAGGTAACCCTTGGCTTTCTTCGGCAAGACCGACAACGCCCCGGCTCCCCCTTCCCCGTCTCCTTCCCAGCCCCCAGCTCCCGAATCCCACCCCGAATGTCCCGCGAGAGCGCACTCCCGCCCCGCCGCCCCCTTCCGCCGCCTCGGCTCCCGGCGCCTCGGCTTCCACGACCGTCATCGGCTCCCGCATGCGGGTCGTCGGAGACGTGATCGGGGACGAGGACGTCGTCGTCAACGGGCGGGTCGAGGGAAAGATCCGGGTCGACCGAAAGGTCGTCGTCTCGCCCGGCGCCGAGGTCGAAGGCGACCTCCAGGCCAAGTCGGTGATCGTCGGCGGAAGCGTGCGCGGCCAGGTGACGGCCTCGGAGCGCGCCGAGCTTCTGCCGTCCGGCCGGGTGCAGGGCAACGTCCACGCCCCCCGCATCGTCATGGCCGAAGGCGCGCAGATCCAGGGGCGCGTCGTGATGCCGAGCGACGCGGCGACGCGACCGCTCTCTTCACCGCGCTCCGGAGGAAAGGAAGCGTCCACCGGCTCCACCGGTCGTGCCGCCGAAACCGGACGACGCGACTCGACGGCCCGTCTCGCCTCCGGTCACCGGCGGATGACGACCGAAGTCGCCGTCGGGCTTCAAGGCAACTTCATCGGCGGTGAATGGCTGCCGGCGTCCTCCGGCCGCACGTTCGAGAACCGGAATCCCGCCGACCGCGACGACCTCGTCGGAATCTTCCCGGAGAGCGGGCGGGAAGACGTCGAGGCGGCCGTCGCTGCGGCGTCCGCCGCGTATCCCGGCTGGCGCGACACCCCCGCTCCCCGCCGCGCCGAGATCCTCTACACAGCGGGCGAGATCCTCCGACGCGACAAGGAAAAACTCGCGCGGCTCATGACCCGCGAGATGGGCAAGGTGCTCGCGGAAACCCGCGGGGACGTCCAGGAAGCGATCGACATGGCGTATCTCGCGGCGGGCGAGGGGCGCCGGCTCTTCGGTTTCACGACGCCTTCGGAGCTCCCCAACAAGTTTGCGATGTGCGTGCGCCAGCCGATCGGCGTTTCGGCACTCGTCACCCCGTGGAACTTTCCGATGGCCATCCCGGCCTGGAAGTCCATGGCCGCACTGATCGCCGGCAACACGATCGTGATCAAGCCGGCGACGGACACTCCCGCCTCGGTCGTGGCGCTCGCCCGGGTTTATGAAGAGGCCGGGTTGCCCGCCGGAGTGTTCAACGTGGTCATCGGGTCGGGCGGCGAGGTGGGAGACCCTCTCGTGACGCACCCGGATGTCCGCGTCGTTTCCTTCACCGGCTCGACGGAGGTCGGCCGGCACATCTCGCTGGCGTGCGCCCCGACGTTCAAGCGCCTCCACCTCGAGATGGGCGGAAAGAACGCGATCCTCATTCTGGAAGACGCCGACGTCGACCTCGCTGTCGAGGGAGCCGTCTGGGGGGCGTTCGGGACGTCCGGCCAGCGGTGTACCGCATCGTCTCGCCTCCTCGTCCACGAACAGGTCGTCGAAGAGTTCGTCGACAAGCTCTCCGCCCGGGCGCGCACCCTGCGGGTCGGAAACGGTCTCGAGCCGGGGGCGCAGATGGGGCCGTGCGTTTCGGAGAGGCAGCGGGAGACCGTCGCGCGCTACGTCGAGATCGGCAAGAACGAGGGGGCGAGGCTCGTCTGCGGAGGCGAGAAGCTCGTGGACGGCGACCTCGGGAAGGGGTGGTTCTTCGCGCCGACAGTCTTCGCCGACGCGACGCCCGACATGCGGGTCGCGCGCGAGGAGATCTTCGGGCCCGTGACGACAGTGATTCCGGTCGAGTCGTTCGAGGAGGGGATCCGCATCGCGAACTCCGTCGAGTACGGCCTCTCGGGCTCGGTCTACACGCGCGACGTCGATCGGGCGTTTCGCGCGATGCGGGAGTTCGAAACCGGAATCTTCTACGTCAACTCCTCGACGATCGGCGCCGAGGTCCACCTGCCTTTCGGGGGGGTAAAGAACACCGGAAACGGCCACCGGGAGGCGGGAATCGCGGGGATCGAGGTCTTCACCGAGTGGAAGTCGATCTACGTCGACTTCTCCGGCCGTCTGCAGCGCGCCCAGATCGACACCCACGAGAGCGCCGACTGAAGATCGCAAACCGAGAGCCGTGAAGAACGACTCGGCCACAACGGCGCTGGCCCGAGCCCGCGTCTCCGCCCGAGGCGACCGCATGCCGGCGTCCCCCATCCGCCGGCTGATGCCGCTCGCGGAGGCCGCGAAGAAGCGCGGGGTCCGCATCCTCCACCTGAACATCGGGCAGCCGGACCTCGAAACGCCCGCCCCGATGCGCGACCGCCTCGTGCGCTACCCGGAGAAGGTTTTCGCCTACTCCCCGTCCGGGGGCACGCCCGAATACCTCGCCTTCCTCGTCGAGTATTACCGCCGCCTGGGCATCGCCCTGACGCCCGAGGAGATCATCGCGACGACGGGTGGCAGCGAGGCCATCCTCTTTGCCTTCCTCGCGTGCTGCGACGAAGGGGACGAAGTGCTCGTCGTCGAGCCGTTCTACACGAACTATTCGGCCTTCGCGACGATGGCCGGCGTGCGCCTCGTGCCGCTCGGAAGCCGCGTCGAGGACGGATTCCACCTCCCGCCGCGCGACGAGTGGGAGCGGGCCGTCACGCCGCGGACGCGCTGCGTCCTCCTCTGCAATCCGAACAACCCGACCGGGACCGTCTACTCGCCGGCCGAGCTCGCCGACGTCGCGGCCTTCTGCCGCGAACACGGGCTGTTTCTCGTTTCCGATGAGGTCTATCGCGAGTTCGTCTACGACGGAAACAAGACCGTGAGCGCGCTCGAGCTCGACGGGTGCGAGGACTTCGTCGTCGTCGTGGACAGCCTTTCGAAGCGGTACAGCGCCTGCGGCATCCGGCTCGGCTGCCTCGTCACGCGCAACCCCGACGTCCATCGCGCCGCGCTGCGGATGGCGCAGGGCCGGCTTTCGCCCCCCGGCCTGGCGCAGTTCGTCGCCGTCGGCGCCCTCGATCTCGGTCCGGAATACATCGACGGAGTCGTTTCCGAGTATCAGCGCCGCCGGGACGTTCTCTACGAGGGTCTAAGGAAGCTCCCGGGCGTCTTTCTCACGAAGCCGGAGGGCGCGTTCTATTTCGTTGCCCGTTTGCCCGTCGACGACGGCGACGACTTCGCGAGCTGGATGCTGACCGACTTTCAGAAGGGCGGCGCGACGGTGATGGTGTCGCCCGCGCGCGGGTTCTACGCGACTCCCGACCTCGGCGCCGACCAGGTCCGGATCGCGTACGTCCTGAAGGAAGCAGATCTGCGGGACGCCGTGGACATCCTGGCGGCCGGGCTCGAGGCGTACTCGCACCACCACGCGCCGTCCCCCAGGGTGAAAGTCTCCTCGGCAGAGGCCGACCGGATCCTCCCTCAGGGAACCTAGGAAGAGATATCCGGCTTCCGATGCGAAGCCGCGAGATCGCTGTCGCCCGGCCGCGCTAGAGCCCGCGAGGCAACTCACGCTCCCGGGGCGCGGCCGGGAAGAGAACTTTGCAGATCTCGCGGCTCCGCACCGGAGGGAGCAAGTCCGGGGATCGTGCACGTCACCACGGTTCCGCCTCCCGCGCGGCGCTCCAGCCTCAGCGCGCCCCCGTGGGCGGAGAGGATCTCGGTGCAGAGCGGCAGGCCGAGGCCGCTTCCGTCCCGCTTGGACGAGTAGAACGGGACGAGCGCGTTTCTCATCTGCTCCTCGTCCATCCCCTTCCCGCGGTCGAGGACGCGCAGCACCGACCCGCCTCCGGGCAGGGGCTCGAGCTCGACCGAAGTCTCGTCGGTCGGGCTCTCCGCCTCCTCCGCGTTCTTGAGCAGGTTGATGAGCACCTGCTGGATCTGCAGGGGATCGAAGAATCCCGGCGCACCGGGGACGTCGCCGCCGATCCGGAACGGGTAGAAGCGGCGAACGTCCTCCAGGAACTCCGGCCAGCGGACGACCTCTTTGCGGGGCGGAGGGAGCTTGGCGAAGCGCGCGTACCCTTCGAGGAAATCCCGGAGGTGCGCGACGCGCTCCTCGATCGACCGGAAGATGTCGTCGAGGCGGTGCGCCTGTTCCGGCCGACCGGATGCGAGCCGCGCGGAGTGAAAGAGGGAGCTGATCGGGGCGACCGAGTTGTTGAGCTCGTGGCTCATGACCCGGATCACCTTCTTCCAGACCTCGACTTCCTGACGGCGAAGCTCCGGAGTAATCCGCTCGACGACGATGAGCCTCTGGTTCTGGGTGTTCAACAGGAATTGCCGCTGAACCACGCGATAGGTCTCTTCCTGCGCCCCCGGCTCGTCTCCCGTCGCGGTGAAGAGGACGTCCTGTCCGGTCGCGAGCGCCTGCCGCATGGGCTCGGGGGCGGACGCGAGAACTTCCGTCAGGCTCTGGCCGGGAAGGCGGCGCGAGCCGCCGAGGAGCTGTCGGGCGGACGAGTTCGCGTAAACGATGCGGTCGAGCTCGTTCACGAGCAGGATCGCCATCGGAGCCCCCTGGAGGAGGGTGTCGAGAAGCAGCTCCCTCTGGTAGATCTCGCTGCGCTCCAGGCGAAGCGTGTCGGCCATGCGGTTGTAGAGCTCGACGAGCTCCCGGAGCTCGCGGTCTCCGGTCACGGCGACGCGCAGCCCGAAGTCGTTCTCCTGGAAGCTGCGGACGCCATCCGTCACCGCCTGGAGCGTCGCGCGGACGGGCCGCCAGAATCGCGAGAGGGACCACGCGGTCAACGTCACGCCCGCGAGAGCGGAGACGAGGAAGACGGTCAGCGGGGGCAGAGGAATCGCCGCCAGGCCCGCCGCGATCCCGCAGAGCAGGAGCACGTCGATGCCGACGATGAGGCCGAGCCTTCCGGCGAGGCTGAAGCGGGGCATCTTCACGCGGGGAGTGTAAAGGTCAGGAGTGGAACGCTGTCATCCCGAGGCCGAAGGCCGAGGAATCTGGGCTCCTGAGCCGTGGGCGTGTTCGAGGGGGACACAGATCCCTCGCTTCGCTCGGGATGACAGGTAGGGGTACAGGAATGCCGGCTGACCTTACTCCCGCGGGCGGCGTTCGAGGACGATCCCGAGCCTCTCCATCTTCCGGTAGAAAGCCTGCCGCGAGAGGTTGAGCTCCGCCGCCGCGCGGGAAACGCTTCCGCCGTGGCGCCTCAGGACTTCCTCGACGGCCCCCTTCTCGCCCGGATCGGCCGGGAGAGCCGTCGCGGTCCCACCACCCGCGCCCTCGAATCCGAGATCGGCGGGAGTCAGCATCGGGTCCGCCGCCACGACGGCCGCCCGCTGGATCCGGTTGAAGAGCTCTCGGACGTTTCCGGGCCAGGGGTGAGCGAGAAGGGACTGCTCCGCCTCCCGCGAAAGGCGCAAAGGCTCCCCGCCGCGGCCGCGCGAAAGCTCGTCCAGTACGCTCGTCGCGAGCGGCAGGATGTCGTCGCGGCGATCGGCGAGGGCCGGCACCGCGAGCTCGATGACGTTCAGGCGGAAAAAGAGGTCCTCCCGGAATCGGCCCGCGGCAATCGCCTCTTTCAGGTCGGTGTTCGTCGCGCAGATCACGCGGACGTCGGCGCGCCGCGGCTCGTTGGAGCCCAGCCGCTCGAACTCCTTGTTCTGGAGGACACGCAGCATCTTTACCTGGCCGGCGGGGGAGAGATTTCCGATCTCGTCCAGGAATAGCGTCCCGCCGTCCGCCGCCTCGAACCGGCCGATCCGGAGCCGCCGGGACCCCGTGTACGCCCCGGCCTCCGCTCCGAAGAGCTCGCTCTCGAGGAGCTCGTCGGGCAGCGCGCCGACGTTCATCCGGATGAAGGGCTTGTCCCGCCGGCGGGAGTTGGCCTGGACGATCTCGGCGATTTTCTCCTTGCCGGCGCCGTTCGGTCCGGTGATCAGAATCGGCACGTCCGAGGCGGCGACCTGCACCGCAAGCGAGACGACGCGGTGCATCGCGTCGCTTTCGTAGACGATCCCGTGCAGGTCGTATGAGCCGGAGATCGCGGCCCGCGAGGAGCTTCGCTCGGAGCGCAGGCGCAGGTTCTCGGCCTGCAGGAGCCGGAGCTGCAGCAGATTGCGGACGCTCGCGAGCAGCTTTTCGTCGTCCCAGGGCTTCGCGACGTAGTCCGCGGCCCCCTCCCGCACGAGGGCGACCGCTGTCTCGAGCGACGTCCAGGCGGTCATGAGAAGCACGGGCATGTCCGGATCGATTCGCCGGACGGCGCGGAAGAGCTCGATCCCCTCGGAGCCGGAGGTCGCGCTCCGGCTGAAGTTCATGTCCTGGACGACGAGCCCGATCTCCCCGCTCGCGACCCGCGCGACGGCGGCCTCCGGAGTCCGCGCGACCTCGCAGGCAATGTCGTGCAGCCCGAAGAGGACTTCGAGCGCGTGCGCGACGGCGGGCTGGTCCTCGACGATCAGGACGCGGGACATGGGCCGTCCGTTCTCGGCCGCGTCGTCCTGCGGCTCTTGCGAAGCGGAGGTCTCGGCATTGCGGACGACCACGTCCCTTCTTACGCTCGAGCCGTCCGGAGGTTACCCGGACGGGGGAGCCTCAGACGTTCCGAGTGGCGACGGCCGGGGCCACCGAGGCTCCACGCCGTCGCGGGCAGGAAGGTCGCGGCCAGACCGGCGATCCACAGGAGCAGCACGCCCCCGAGCACCAGAAGGGGATCCATCTTGGCTCCGCTGACCTTGCTGACGAGGAACACGTTCAACCCGTACGCCAGCAATGATCCCACCGCGAGGCCGATCGTCGTCACGATCCAGTTCTCCAGCAGGAAGTAGCGAAGGATGTCGCCACGCTGCGCGCCGAGGGCCCTTCGCGTGCCGATCTGGCGCGTCCGTTCCGTCACCGAAAAGACCGTCAGCCCCACGATCCCGAGCGACGTGACGAACACGAGAAGCACGATGAGCGCCGACAGGACGGTCACGAGGAACGAGGACTGTCCCTGGAACTGCCTCTTGATGTCCGTGACCGTGCGCGTCCGGACGTTGCGGCCGTTGTTCGTCGCGAGGAGCTTCTTCTCGATCGCGGCGGCGACGGCCTCCTTCTGGCCGGGCGCCGTCCGCACGAGGTACGGCGAGCCGAACGGCAGGCCGCGCGACGTGGTCGGGTAGAACATGACGTACTCGTGGATGGGCCAGCCGTACGGATTGTAGAAGCGATCGATGACTCCGACGATCTGATACTGGTCGCCGTCGGTGTCCTCGAGCCGCTTGCCGAGGGCCTTTCCGTCGGCGAAGAGGAGCTTCGCGAAAGCCTTGCTGATGATGATGTCCTGGCTGATCTTCTCGATGCGGCTGACCCCGGCTGTCGCGCGGGCGCTCCGTGTTGAACAGCGCCCGGAGGCGAAGCACTTCGGCGTCGACCTCGTCGCGGGTGAAGTTGCGGCCCTCGATCAGGCGCGCGCCGAGCGCCGCGAGAGTGGATTCGTCGGCGTTGTAGACCTGGTTGCGAAGCATCTCGCCCTTCGAGCCGACGACCCGAGTCTCCATCGAGCTGCCGCCCCCCTGCCAGGGGAGGAAGCGGGTGTTCGAGGCGGCGACGACACCGGGAATCGAACGGAGGGTGTCGAGATCCTGTCGCACCGAGTTGTCGTAGTAACCGTCCTCCTCGAACGCCTTTTCGAACGGCGTGCTGCGGACCGAGATCAGGTTTTCGTCGTCGAACCCCGACTCGATCGCCATCTCCCGCCGCGCGTCGCGGATCAGGTTGATGCAGTTGACGACGATGGCGAGGGTCAGCGCGATCTCCGCCGCGATCAGTCCGTAGCGCACCTTGTTCAGGCGCATCGTTCTCAGGATGGGGCCGAATTCCATGGCGTGCCTCCTACTGGAGTCTCAGGTAGTTCGCGGGCGCGAGCCGGGAGGTGCGCCACGCGGGATAAACGCCCGCGACGAGAGCCGCGAGGAGCGAGAGCCCGACCGACAGCAGGATCATCGGAGCGTCGAGCCGGAAGAAGTCGGCGCGCTGGGCGACCGTTTTCAACCATGAGTTGAGCACGGCGATCCCGCCGATCGACAGAAGGAGACCGATGATCCCGCCGAGAATGCCCACGAGCTCGCACTCGATGATGTACTGCAGGAAGATGTCCCCGCGCGTTGCGCCGAGCGCCCGACGCACGCCGACCTCGTTCGCCCTCGCGAGGAACTTTCCGAGCAGGAGCCCGACGAGGTTGAGCGCGCAGACGGCCAGGAACAGGAGCGACACGATCAGGAGCGTCGTTGTCTGCTTCGGGACGATCCCCTGCTCCTTCAGCCATCCCATCAGCGGCGTGACCCGGTTGTTCACGGGACGCGGGAGCCGGCCCGCCTTCTTCTGCTCGAGGACGTACGATCGCAGGAAGTCCTCGTAGGCGGCGACCTTGTCCGGGGTCGGCAGCTCGACCCACATCTGGATCCAGTTCACCTCCGCCTGGAGGAAGCCGGCGAACCCGGGCGCCGCCGTCGAGGGCCCCCAGCCGTCGGTGTTGCCCGACGTGCGGATCTCCATGGGCTCCACGAAGTTGAACGGAATGAAGAGGTTCTCGGGGGGCTCGATCTGATTCTGCGTGATGTCGTAGAACTTCACGCCCGGCCTCCAGTCGTCCGTGACGCCCGACGACGCTGAAGTCCCGGGAGGCGATCCGGACCGTCTTGCCGACGGAGTTGGCGCCGCCGAAGAGCTTCTCGTTCATCTCCGACGAAAGAACCACGACCGGCTCGGGGCCTGCATCGGCGGTCTTTCCCCATCCCGACCCGTAGCGGAATGGGACGTCGAACATGGGGAAGAAGTCGGAGAACACGAGACGGACGTTCTCGCGGAACGGGCGGCCGACCTTCGGATCCGGGTAGATGTACATCCCCGACTTGAAGCTCCCGCTCTGGCGCGTGGGGATCGTGGAGTTCATGATCCCGCGCATGTCCCGGTACGCGATCTGCGTCGGCGGGCGAGTTGGATCGTCCCCCGGATACGGGCGGAGCGGGTCCCAGTTGTCGATCCGGACGTAGTGAAGGACGTCGCTCTTCTGCGGAATCGGGTTGCGCGCGAACGCGTGCCGCGCCGCGGCCGACGTCGTCGCGAGGGCGATCCCGAGGGCGATGCCGCTCACGATCAGGACGGTGAGCGGGGCGTTCCTCTTCAGGCTTTTCCAGGCGATTCGAAAGTTGTGGAACAGCACGGGCGCCTCCTCAGGCGATCGTCGCCGCGAGCGTCGCGGAAGCGCGCTCGCCGGCGAGGTCTTTCGGAATCGCTGTCAGATCGACGACGGTGCCGTCCAGCAGGTGCACCTGCCGCGCGGCCCGTGAGGCGCACTCCGGGGTGTGCGTGACCATCACGATCGTCGTCCCCGATTCGTTGATCTTCTCGAGGAGGTCCATCACCTCGCGCGACATCATCGTGTCGAGGTTGCCCGTCGGCTCGTCGGCGAGGATGAGCCGCGGGTCGCCGGCCAGCACTCGCGCGATCGCCACCCTCTGCTGCTGACCGCCGGAGAGCTGCCCCGGAAGGTGGTGCAGCCGGGAGAGCAGCCCGACCGACTCGACCGCGCGCTCGATCCTCTCGCGCCGCTCCTTCGCCGGCAGGCGGCGATAACGAAGCGGGACGTCGATGTTGTCGAACACGTCGAGGTCCGGGATCAGGTTGAAGCTCTGGAACACGAGACCGATCTTCTGGTTCCGGATGCGCGACATCTCCGCGTCCGACAGCCGGCTCACGTCCTGCCCGTCGAGGTGATAGGTGCCCGAATCGAACGTGTCGAGAAGTCCGGCGACGTTCAGGAACGTCGTCTTCCCGGAGCCCGAACGTCCCATCACCGCCACGAACTCGCCCGCCTTCACGTCGACGGAGAAGTCGTGGAGCGCGAAGGTCTCGATCAGGTCGGTCCGATACACCTTCTGGATACCCCTCATGGAAAGCATCGACGTTTACTCCTTGATCCGGGCGATCACTGGCCGCCCTGGGTCTGCGCCGCTGACGCTTTCGGAGAGCGCGACTCGACGGCGGCGAAGCCGAGCGCGAGGAGATAGAGGAACACGAGGAGGACGAGCTTCAGGCGGCCGGTCTTCACGGGCGACCTCACTTCCGGAGGAGGACGCTCTTCGCGCCGGCGAAATCGGTCGTATCGGAGAGGATGACCTTCTCGCCCTCGGAGAGGCCCTTCAGGATCTCCACTTCGGACACGCTGACGGCGCCGACCTCGATCGCGCGCGGCGTGGCCATGCCGTCCGCGGCCACGACGTAGACCTGTCGGCCGCCGCCGGCCTCGAGGAAGGGTCCGCGCGGCACCTTCAGGACGTTCGGCTTGTTCTCGAACACCATGCGGACGCTCACGCGCTGGCTCTGCTTCAATCCCTGCGGCGCCGTCCCGTCGAAGACGACGGTGCCGGTCACCTGGCTGTCGCGGACTTCCGGCGAGATCGCCGTGACCTTGCCCGGATACTCCTTGCCCTCGTAGAGGATCTCGGCGCGTGTGCCCGGAAGGACCTCCGCACCGTAGTTCTCGGGCAGGGTGATCTCGATCTCGTACTGGGTGAGGTTGACGACAGTCAGAATCGGTGCGTTCGAGGCGACGGCGTCGCGATCCTGGACGCTCACCGACGCGACCATCCCGTCGAAAGGCGCCTCGATCGCGAGGCGGTCCACCTGGCGCTGGAGCTCCGTGACCGCGGAGGCCTGGCGCTCCGCCTGGAGCTGCGCTTCGCGCACTTCGAAACTCGCGGTGTCGGCCTCGAGACCCGTCGTCGCGCGCGCGTTCTTCAGCTCGAGCTCGGCGATCTTGACGTCGTCCTGCGCCTTTTCGTAGTCGGTCTTGTTCATCAGCCCTTCGCTCACCACGCGGTCCGCGCGCTCGAGGAGCCGGCGCGCCGCCTGGAGCCGCAGCTCGAGGAGGCTCACGTTCTGCGCGTTCTTGAGCACGCTCTGGCGCGCCGCGATCTTTCCGCGAGAGAGGGAAGACTGGAGCGTCAGGAAGGTGGAACGCTCCTGCTCGAGGCGGGAGCGAAGCTCGGGACTCTCGATCTGCGCGAGCAACTGCCCCTTCTTCACTTCGGAGCCGGCCTTGACGGCGAGCGTCACGATGCCCGCGGCGGGGGAGAAGAGCGTGGGGTGGAGGGAGGCGACGATCCGACCCTGGGCGGACGCGTCCCGGACGAGCGTTCCGCGCGTGACCTCGCCCACCCGGACGCTCGCCGCCGGGACCGAACGATCCGCGCGGGACCAGCGGGTGATCATCGGCAGAGCGAGGACGACGAGCAGAAGGACGACGACCCCCGCGCCGATGGCGAAAAGCGAGCGACGCGAGAGGCCCTTCGGCTTCGCGATCACCTTGTCCATTGTCGAGAGGTTTTCGATCATCTTCCTGACAGTGCATTAGCAACGCCACTGCCACGCTTTTGCGAAGGAGAAACTGCGAAAACACACGGAAACGCGCGTGCGGAAGTGTCCGGAGGTGACACCTGTCCGCCGTTTCGACCGGACGAATGTCCGGTCAGTAGCGACGAAAATCCCTCTCCCCTCCGGGGAGAGGGCGCAGGGTGAGGGGCTCTAACGCCCCGCCGCTGCCTGCTGAATCGCCGCGATCAACTCCGCGAGATCGTCCGGCACCGGCGCCACGATCTCCATCTCCTCGTTCGACTCCGGATGGCGCAGCCCGATCCGCTCCGCGTGGAGCGCCTGCCGCGGGAACTCCGAGAGGCGGCGGCGAAGCTCCGGGTCCCGCACGCGGTCGTAGCGCGGCCGGCCGTACACGGGATCTCCGACGACCGGCATCCCGGCCGCAGCGAGGTGCACCCGGATCTGGTGCGTGCGCCCGGTGACGAGACGGCACTTGAGAAGAGTGAGTCCGAGCTCCGGCCAATCCCTCTCGATCTCATAGAGCGTCTGCGCTTCCCTCGCACCTGCCGGGGCGAGCTCGGCGTTCCGGAACGCCCGCATCTTCTTCCGGTCGCGCGGGTCCCGCCCGATCGCGAGAGCGACCTCGCCTTTTCGCACGCGCGAGAGGCCCGCGACGAGAGCCAGGTATTCCTTGCGCAGCCAACGCTTCTTCATCTGGCGCGAAAGGGACGAGTGGGCCCGATCCGTCTTGGCCACGAGGAGAACGCCTGAGGTATCGCGGTCGAGACGGTGCACGATCCCCGGCCGTTCGACGCCGCCGATCCCGGACAGGTCGCGCACGTGGTGGAGGAGGGCGTTGACGAGAGTGCCCGAGTGGTGTCCCGGTGAAGGATGGACGACGATCCCCGGAGGCTTGTCGATTGCGAGCAGGTGCGCATCTTCGTAGAGGATCGAGAGGGGGATGTCCTGGGCCTCGATCGTGCTGGCGCGGGGCTCCGGCACGTCCACCTCGACCTCGTCGCCGGCGCGGACGACGTGCGCCCGCTTCGCGGGAGACCCGGCGAGTCGGACGGCTCCCTCGGCGATGAGCTTCTGGATTCGGGACCGGGTGAGGTCCGAGCAGGCGGAGGCGACGAAGAGGTCGAGCCGGGTGCCTTCCGACGGAACGCCGACCCGGAAGCGCCGGATCAAGCGGCGGCGCGGCGGCGGCGCGAGAGGTAGACGAGCATGCCGACCGCGGAGGCCGCCGCGAGGAGCCCGATGAACTGCGACGTCGAGAGGACTCCCGGCACGAGGAAACCCCGGATCGAGTCGCCCCGGAAGGTCTCGAGGATTCCCCGCGTGATCGCGTAGAGGAGCACGTAGAGCCAGAAGACCTCGCCGTCGAACGTTCGCCGCCGGTACGCCCACTGGAGGACGAAAAAGATAATGAGCGCGTTCAACGAGAGGTAGAGCTGGGTCGGGTGAAGCGCGACGTTCAACGGCGTGCCGACGGCCTCGTTCGCGAACGGGTCGGTGAACGTCACTCCGAAAGGCAGGTCGGTCGGCTTGCCGTAGCAGCAGCCCGCGGCGAAGCAGCCCCACCGGCCGATCGCCTCCCCCAGCGCGATCGAAGGCGCTCCCATGTCGGCGATCTTCCACGCCGGGAGCCGGTGTTTCCTCATGTACCAGACGCCCACCGCTGTCGCGGCGATCAACCCGCCGTAGAAGACGCCTCCCGAACGAAGGACTTCGATGAGGGAGGCGGGATTCGCGGCGTAGCGCCGGAACTCCACGATGACGAGAAGGAGCTTCGCTCCGAGAATCGCGGCGGCGAGGACGTAGAGCGAAAAGTCGAAAATCTTCTGCTCGGGCAGGCCCTCCGCGCGCGCCTTCCGACGGAGCATCCAGATTCCGACGAGGTAGGCGATCGCGAGGAGGACGCCGTACGTCGGAAGGTAGAAGGACCCGATCTGGATGAGCCGCGGAAACATGTTCGAGGCCGGGTCAGGCCGCCGGGTGCGGCTCCGCCTCGTCCTCGCGCTGGAGCATGTCGAGGAAAAGGAGGGCGACGCCGGCGCAGATCGCCGAATCCGCGACGTTGAAGGCCGGCCAGTGGTGGCCGGAGATCGAGAAGTCGATGAAGTCGACGACGTACGTGAAGCGGACGCGATCGAGGAGGTTGCCGACGGCTCCCCCGAGGATGAGCGCAAGGCCGACCTGGAGTCGGACGCTCTTGTGCGGTGAGCGAAGCGCGTACGCGGACACGATCAGGAACACGATCACGGCGACGCTGTTCAGCACGATCGCCTTCAGCGAGGAGTCGACCGAGGCGAAGAGGCCGAAGGCCGCGCCGCTGTTCTGGACGTAGGTCAGGTCGAAGAAGCCGGGGATCACCGGACGCGACTCGTGCAGCTGGAAGCTGCGCATGACGATGCCCTTCGTCCACTGGTCGAGCAGCAGGACCGCGAGCGAGGCGAGGAAGTACGCGGTGCGGTACACCGCGCTCTCTTTCACGCGAGGGAACGACTTCATGCGGTGGGAACGCTGGCGAGGGCCAGGGCGCGTCGACACCGCTCGCACAGCCCGGTCTCGTCCGCTTCCGGCGTGACTTTCCAGCAACGGTCGCAGCGGCGGCCGCGCGCCTTTTCGAACTTCAGCCGCAGGCCGGGATACGTCCGGGACTCCACCCATCCCTCGCCGTCCGACCCGGCGGGCGCAGGGATCGTTTCCGACACGATGAAGAGGTCGGCGAGGCCGGGCCCCGTGGTGCCAGTCGCCGACCGGTCGCTGTCGAAGTCGGAGTGCGGCGAAAGGGCGATGGCGCCCTCGAGGGAGGAACCGATCACCTTTTCCCGGCGCGCTTCTTCGAGGAGAACGGAGGCCTCTTCGCGAAGCTTCATCAGGCGGTCCCACGCCGATTCGGGGAGAGAGTCTTCGGGGAAGTCATCCAGCCCGTCGAAACGCGCGAGGTGTACCGATTGTTCCTTCGCGCCGGGGAGCGCGCCCCAGATCTCCTCGGCTGTAAACGGAAGGATCGGCGCCGCCAGGGTAGCGAGCGAGCGCCCGATCCGGTGCATCGCGGTCTGGGCGGAACGGCGTTCCGGGGAATCGGCCGGCGACGCGTAGAGCCGGTCCTTCAGGACGTCGAGATAGAAGGCGGAGAGCGTCGTCGCGGAGAAGTTGACCAGCGCGTGGTAGACGACGTGGAACTCGTAGTCGCGATACGCCTCGAGCACGCGCGCGGCGAGCCGCCGCGCCTGCTGCACCGCCCAGCGGTCGAGAGGCAGGAGGTCGCCCGGCGCGACCGCGTGCGACGCCGGATCGAAGTCGTAGAGGTTGGAGATCAGGTAGCGCGCCGTGTTGCGGACCTTGCGGTACGCCTCGGCGCAGCGCGCGAGGATCTCCTCCGAGATGGGGTCGTCGTCGGTGTAGTCGAGGCTCGTGACCCACAGCCGGAGGATGTCGGCGCCGTATTTGCCTAGGATCGCGCGCGGCTCGATCGCGTTTCCGGCCGACTTGGACATCTTCTTCGCCTCGACGTCGAGCGCGAAACCGTGCGTGACGACTCCACGGTACGGCGCGTCTCCGAAGAGCGCGACGGAGGTGAGAAGGGACGACTGGAACCAGCCGCGGTACTGGTCGTGCCCCTCGACGTACAGGTCGGCGGGAGGGCCCGGGTCCTCGCGCGTGAGCTCGGGCCACTCGCCGGAACGCAGGACCGCGAGGTGCGAGACCCCCGAGTCGAACCAGACGTCGAGGATGTCGGTCTCCTTCACGAACTCCGTGAACCCGCGCCGATCGGCGTCGGGCGGCAGGAAATCCGCGGCGGGGCGGGCGTACCAGGCGTCCCCCCCTTCCTTGCGGAAGATCGAGACGACGTGGGCGAAGAACTTCTCCTGCTCGATCGCGTCGTCCCGCCAGGGATACACCTCGCGCTCGTCGCCGCGCATCGCGTAGAGAAGCGTGATCGGCGAGCCCCAGCGCCGCTGGCGGGAGATGACCCACTCGCGGCGGTTCTCGACCATCCCCGAGATGCGTTGCTCTCCCCACGCCGGATGCCAGCGGACACGGCGGATCGCCTCGAGGGCGGCCGCCCGGACGTCCGTCTCGGGGTCGTCCAGGCGCACGAACCACTGGATCGTCGCCCGGAAGATGACGGGGTTCTTGCACCGCCAGCAGTGCGGATACTCGTGGCGGAACGCGGTGTCGACGTGGAGGAGTGCTCCCGCCTCGGTCAGGTCCGCCACGATCTCGGAGTTCGCTTCGAGGACCTTCTTGCCCCGGTACTTCGCCGCCGTGGTGAAACGCCCCCCCTCGTCCACCGGCGAGAGGATGGGAAGACCCTCGCGGGCCCCGGTCTGGAAGTCGTCTTCGCCGTGGCCCGGAGCCGTGTGCACGAGGCCGGTTCCGGCGTCCATCGTCACGTAGTCCGCCGCGACGACGCGGAAGGAGCGTTCTTCCTCTTCGGGGGTGAGCTCGCCGCGCATTTCCGCGGAGAGGGGGTGGGCGTAGCGCAGCCCGACGAGGTCCCGCCCCGCGGCGCTTCCCGCCACGGTCCACGTCGCGCCGATCCTCGACGCTCACCGCGTCGCGAAGCTTCCGCGCGACGACGAAAAAGCCTTTGCCGTCCGAAACGAGATCGTAGGTCTCGTCGGGGTGGACGGCGATCGCCAGGTTGGAAGGGATCGTCCACGGCGTCGTCGTCCACGCGACCGCGCGCGGGGGGAGCCGTGCCGGCGTCCGGTCTCGGTATGCCGAACGCGTCGAAGAAGCGGGCGTCCGTAAACGGAAAGGCGACGAAGATCGCCGGGTCGGTCCGCTCGACGTACTCGAGCTCGGCCTCGGCGAGCGCCGTCTGGTCCGTGAAGCACCAGCGGACCGACTTCAGGGCCTGGTAGACGAGGTTTCGCCGATAGAACTCACCGAACGCGCGGGCGATCTCCGCCTCGTAGGAGGGGCTCATCGTCGAGTAAGGCCGATCCCAGGCGCCCCCGACGCCCAGGCGCCGGAACTCCTCGGACTGGATCGCGATGAAGCTCGCGGCGTAAGCCCGGCAAGCCTGCCGGATCGCGACGGTGTCCATGTCGCGCTTCTTCGAGCCCAGCTTCTTGTCCACCTGCTTCTCGATTGGAAGCCCGTGACAGTCGAAGCCCGGTACGTAGGGGGCGTCGAAGCCCAGCATCGTGCGGCTGCGCACGATCAGGTCCTTCAGGACCTTGTTCAGAACGTGACCGATGTGGATGTTGCCGTTCGCGTAGGGGGGCCCGTCGTGCAGGATGAAACGAGGTCGACCCGCGCACGCCGCACGCACGGCGGCCTCGAGGCCCATCGCGTCCCACGCTGCGAGCTGCGCGGGCTCGCGCCGCGGGAGGTCCGCCTTCATCGGGAAGGCGGTCTTCGGCAGGTTGAGAGTCGCCTTGTAGTCGCCCGGGACGTCCATGTCGAAGCGGGGAAGATAGCAGGAGTCCCGCTCGGGGCCGGTTAATCCTCCGTGAGAAAGGCGACGACGGCCGCGGCTGTCGTCTCGCCGTGAGTGATCGAGAGCTCCATGCTCCGGACCCGGAGCCGGCGTGCGCGGTCGAGCGCCCGGCCGTGGAGCGTGAGCGTCGGCTTTCCGCGCAGGTCACGCTTCACCTCGATCTCCCGGAAGGCGACGCCCCGCGTCCCGGTGCCGAGCGCCTTCATGGTCGCTTCCTTCGCCGCGAACCGCCCGGCGACGTGTTGCGCTCGCGCCCTCGGATGGCGGCGTCGCGGAGAGATCTCGCCCGGGAGAAAGACCCGCTTGACGAAACGGTCTCCCCAGCGGTCGAGCAGCCCCGCGACGCGGTCGACCTCCGTCAGGTCGAGTCCGAGCAGGAGCTTCATCGGTCCGCTATCCCTTCAGACCGAAGAACCGTGCGATGCGCTGCGAAAGAGGGGTCTTGTCGACAGTCTGCTCGGCTTCCCCGCCGGCCTCCTCGAGCGCGTCCGCGGCGCGCTTTCGTCGCTCCCGCATCGTGAGCTCGAGCATCCCGCAGAGCGAAGGGTTCTCCCGGAGGATCGGCGAGAGCGTCGCCTTGTCGATCTCGAGGAGGGCGGCTTCGGTCAGGGCGCGCACCGTGGCGCTCCGGGGATCGCCGGTGAGCAAACTGATCTCGCCGAACGCCGCCCCCTGCTCCAGGACCGCGAGGCGCTGGCTCTGTCCCACCTTGCCGTGCACGGAAACGCCCAGGCGACCCGATTCGACGACGAACATGGACGATCCCCGGTCCCCCTCCCGGACGATGGTCTCGCCCGGGGCGAATCGCCTCTCCCGGGCGCCATCGGCGACACGTCCCCGCGCCTCGTCGGAGAGGAGCGCGAAGAGATCGACGCTCGAGATCGCAGTCTCCACGGCGTTCCGCCGGGAGGGGGCCTTGAGTGGTCCGGCCGCCCACTGCCACTGCCGGGCCAGCGGGTACGCGAAAGGGATGTTCTCTCGGCCGAGGCGATACCAGACCCTCTCGCGGACCGTCGAGTCGATTTCGAGAAATCGCGCGTAGTCCTCCAGCCAGTAGCGCAGCTCATACGTGATCCACGAAGCGTCGAAGCTCTTCAGGTAGGCGACCGGCTCGGGGTAAGCGGCGATGCCGGTGAGCTCCCGGCCCGCCGCCGCGAGTGCGGCGATCGCCTGCGCCGGCGGTGTGTCGTATTCGAGACCGACTCCGAGCGTTCGCGCGATGGGACGTCCCGGCCGTGGGAACACCTCGAGGTGTTCGCGGCTCGCGATGCTGTTCGGGATGAGCAGGATGTTGCCTTCCATCGTCCGGAGCTTGATCGCGCGCCAGGAAAGCTCTTCGACGGTTCCGAGGGTGTCGCCGGACTTCAGCATGTCGCCGACCTGCACGCTCTTTTCGAGATGGAGAGCGAGACCCGAGAAAAGGTTCCCGAGCGTGTCCTGCAGCGCGAGACCGATGACGACCGACAGGACGGCGGACGTTGCAACGACGCCGGTCAGCTGAATCCCGAGGATGACCCGCAGCAGAATCGCCGCCGTGATCCCGAAGACGAGCAGGCTGACGAGCTGGCGCAGAAGCGCGGGGGCGGCGACCTTTCGGCGCAGGCGGAAGGCCACGTCGAAAAAGACGTAGTCGAGAACGCGCGTGAGGACGAGCGCGGCCGCGATGCCGATCGCAAGCGCGCCGTAGTCGTGGCCGCGCGGGTTCGTGGTGGGAACCCCGACGGCCGTCAGGAGCAGGACGACGGCGAGGACCGTGGCGACGAGGGCGACCGGTCCGATCAGGTGGCGAACGAGCGGGGGGAGCTTCCCGCCGAGGGGCTTCATCCGGTCGAGGGTCTTCACAGCGCGCCGATTCTTTCGACGACCGCGCGCGGGTCGCTGGAGTCCTGGAAAATCCGCACCGCGGCGACGCCGGCGATTCGATCGCGATACGGCGCGAGCCGTTCGAGCTCCGCTTCGCCGATCCCGCCGATCGCATAGACGTCGCTCTCGTGTCCTTCGCGAGGCGGGAGCGCCTCCAGCGCGCCGATTCCGAGCGGGGTTCCGAACGACCGCTTCGACGGGGTGTCGAAGATCGGCCCGATCACGACGACGTGCGCGCCCCCTTCGATCGCCGCCGCAGCCTCGGCGGGGGAGTGGGTCGAGACGCCGACGAGGAACCCTCGGGGCGCCGCGGCCCGCACCCGCCCGAGCGGGAGTCCGTCCGCGGGAAGGTGGACCCCCGAGGCTCCCGCCGCGATCGCGACGTCCAGTCGACCGTTGACGAGCAGCGGGACGTCGGGACCGAGCGCCTCGCGCGCCGACTCCGCCCTTCGAAGCGTCTTGCGGTCGCCTTCGCCTTTCTCCCGCAGCTCGACCGCGAGGCCGGGAGCACCGTGCAGCGACGCGAGGATGCGATCGAACCGGGTGTCCCCGATGGCGGCCCGGTCCGTCACGTAGAGCGCCTTCACTCGGGTTGTTCCTCGGGCTCGCCGGGAGCCGGCGTCGAGAGCTCGCGGGACAGCACCCGGAGGTCGGCGGCTCCGATGACGAGGTGGACGAGACCCAATCCCGACACGAACCCGCGGAAAAAGCCGGACCCCGTGAGACCAGGCCCGGTGGGCGTGCTCCAGGGGCGCAGGAGAAGGTACACGCCGACGGCCGTGCAGTAGAAGACGAACAGAGCGCTGCCGAGCACGGTCGAAGCGCGTAGGCTCATCCTCGGGATTGTAGTTTCTTCGCCAGGGAGGGTTCTGACCCCTGCGGGATCAGACCCCATATGCCCACCCTTCGTATCAGCAGTCCGACATAAAAAAACCGCGCCCGAAGGCGCGGTCGAAGAGGAGGAAACCCCGGATCGATTCGTTCAGCCTTTGCGACCCTTTCCATTTCCCTGGCTCTTCCCGCTCGGCACACTCGCCGGGGGCGGAGCGGACTTCTGAGGCGACCGGTCCACGCGGGGCGCGGGCGCCGGACGCGATTCAGGACGGTACTCTCTCGGCGCCCGGTACTCCCGCGGCTCGGGCCGATACTCTTTCGGCGCCCGGTACTCGGGCCGGTACTCGCGCGGTGCGGGTGCCGCTTCGGGACGCCGTTCCAGACGCGGCGAAGCTTTCGATTCACGCGGCGCCGGGGCCGGGCGCTCAGAGGTGCGCCAGTCGGCCGACGGTGCTCTCTCCTTGGCGCGCGGCGCCACGTCGCGGAGCTCCTGGCTCCTGCGACCCGGCACCGCTCCGTCGATCACCCGCTTAGCGGGCGGCTCGGATCGTCCCCGCCAGTCCTCGGAGGACTTTTCGATGGACCTCTTCGGAGCGGGAGCGGGGCGTGACTCCTGAGAGGGCTGCGGACCGCCCCGCCACTTCTCCTCGCGGGGAGCCGGCGCGCTCTCTATCCGGGCGTACGGCTTGCCTGACTTCGGGCGCTCGACGGCCGGCGCCTTCGACGGGCCCTGGCTCTTGCCAGGATTCCGCTGACGCCAGTCGTCGGCCGGAGCGGGCGCCGAACGCTCGATCCGCTTTCCTTCGCGGGGAGCATCGGAGGTCTCCGGACCACGGCCCTTCGACGGCTTGTCGACCGACTCGACCGGGGCCGACGAACCCTTGTCCGCCTTGCCGCGACCGCGCCAGTCCGCCGCCGGGTCTTCCGACCGAACCGGGCCGCCTGGTTGCGCTTTCTCGCGGCCGAGATCCGGGACCGCTCGCTCGATGCCCTTGCGATCGCGCGCGAAGACCGAATCCCTCCGCACGGAACCCTTGTCCCTACCCGGCGCGGCGAGGAAATCCTTTACCGATCCGCCGCGGTCGACTTTGGCTCCCCGGGTCGCGAGCGCCTCGGCGCCCGGTCCTCCGAACTTGCCGTTGCCGGCGACGACGGCCCTCTCCTTGAGAGCTTCGACGGTCGACGCGCTGAGCGCCTTCTGCCGTCCGAGAACCGGGGCGAGGCGATCGGAGTCGATGCCCTTCGCCTTCTCGATGCGCGACGGCATCTCCCGGGCGTAAGTCTGGAGCGCCTGCGGCAGCGAGGCTCCGCTGGAGGCGACGACGATCGGCTTGGGGGAGATCGAGAGGTGATCGCCGAGGCTCTGCACGAGACGGGTGCCGGAGACGACCGAGATGGGGTCGTAGCTCGACCCGAAGTTCCCGGAGTTTACGAAGTTCCAGCCGCCGAAGTCGACGTCGCGGGTCCGGAACGTGCCGGAGATCGCGAAGTAGAGGCTCGCGCTGCGGCTGTACCGGGAGTTCCAGCCCCACGAGCGGTAGTAGTCGTTGAACCACGGCGAGTAGTAGGAGTAGTAGCCGACCGGGCACCATCCGACGTACCTCGGGGTGTAGCCCCAGTAGACCCAGGCCGGCGAGTAGACGTACGAAGGCACCCACGACCAGTGGCTGAAGCCGACGTCGAAGTACCAGGTGCCGTAGTGATGCGGATACCAGCCCCAGGGATCCGAGGACCACCAGGTGAGACCGATCGGCGTGTAGTACCAGCTTCCGCGAGAGTAAGGGCTCCAGCCGACGGAGACGCGCGGCGTCCAGACCTGGGTGGAGTAGGTCGAGCTGTACTCCCAGTCACCGTAGTCGTCGAGCGCGACGACCTCGCTGGCGTACTCCTCGTCCACGTAGCCGACCGACGCGCTGCGGGTCGTGTCGGAGTAGAGCTCTTCGAGCCGGTCGGACGCCCAGAGATCGAAACGGTCACGGGAGAAGACCCCCCGTGCGAGCTCGGGATCGTCGTCTCCTTCCACGATCAGGTAGCTGCCGGCGTCGACGGTGTAGCTGTCGACGCGGGTGCGAACTTCCGCGGAACCCGCCCGAACGACCACGACGGTTCCCCGGCGCGGGTCGGCGTTCACTCGAACGCGAGCGCCGGCCGAGAGGTACACGGTCGCGGCTTCGGTGTCGATCCTGGGAATCGCGCCCTCGTCGGCTCCGATCGCCGCGAGGACCACCGAACCGTCCCGCAGGTCGATCGCGGAAAAGTCGTCATCCTCGCCCTGCTGGGCATGGAGGGAAGAGAACCGCGCACGGGTCCCGCCGCCCACGAAGAGTAGGTTTCCATCGGCAAGCCCGATCTCGGCCCGGCCGGAGTCGGTGACGGTAATCTCGTCGCCGGCGGAAATCGGCATATTCCGCCGCGCGCTCACCCGGCCGTTGAAGCGTGAGTCCACCGTCACGCCTCCGACCGTCTCGCGCACGTAGGAGTAGCCATTTCTCTCGCCGTCGTAGCTGGCGTAGGTGTCGGCCCGCGACACGGCGTCATAGTCCGATTGGGGATGGGCGATCGCGACGGTCAGAAGAGCCATCGCGGCGCCAAGAAAGATTCGCTTTTTCGTATTCATTGCATCCTCCGCGAGAGGAGATATAGCGATGCCCGTGCCACCGCGGCGCGCGTCGCGGTAATTAAGAACTATCGGTGGCTCAGTGGTTTACGATGGTGGTGCCCGGGGGGTCCTCAGTAGGGTGTCCCGTGCTGCGGACAGCCTTTCTCGCGCGAGGACAGTCTCCGGGACGCCGTGCCGACCCTCCGGAGGCCCGTTCGGCGCCCGCGAACCCTCCGCGGAGGGTCGGCCATCCGCTGCTAGTCTCTCCCGCCGTGACCATCCGGAATCTTGTTCGCTGGGGGGACCAGCGCCTGCTGGAATCCAACGACGAGATCGCGGAAACGGACGGCGCGGACCTCCCCGGCCTGGTGGCCGACCTCGTGGACACGTGCCACGCCGCGCCCGGGATCGGCCTCGCGGCTCCCCAGATCGGCGTCAACCGGAGGGTCGCGATCGTGGACCTCTCCGTCGGCGAGGATCCTTCGGCAGTCATCGTCCTCGTGAACCCGGTCATCCTCTCCACGTCCGGCGAACAGAAGGAGGAGGAGGGCTGCCTGTCGGTTCCGGACGTCGCCGAGCGGGTGGTGCGTCCGGAGCACGTCGTCGTGAGGGCCGCGGATGCCGATCTTCGCGTACGGGAGCTCCAGGGAACCGGCCTCCTCGCCCGGGCGTTCTGCCACGAGATCGACCACCTGAACGGGCTTCTCTTCGTCGACCGCCTGCGCGGACTGAAAAGGGAACTGACGTGGCGGAAGATCGAGCGCCGGCGCCTGCGGGAGGCGTGGTGAAGCTCTACAACACCCTCGGCCGCCGCCTCGTCGACTTCACGCCCATCGAGGCGGGCCACGTGCGTCTCTACACGTGCGGTCCGACCGTCTACAACGTCGTCCACATCGGGAACCTGAGGACGTTCGTCTTCGAGGACGTTCTGCGGCGCCGTTTCCTCGCCCGCGGCGACCGGGTCACGCAGGTCATGAACCTGACCGACGTCGACGACAAAACGATCAACGGCGCGCGCGAAGCGGGGCTCGCCCTCGGGGACTTCACGGCGAAGTACAGCGAGGCGTTCTTCCGCGACATCGCCCGCTTGAACGTCGAGCCGGCCGAGCACTATCCGAAAGCCACCGAGCACGTGCCCGAGATGATCGAACTGATCCGCCGCCTCCAGGAGCGCGGGCACACGTACGAGTCGGAGGGCTCCGTCTACTTCCGCATCGCGACCCTTCCGGACTACGGCAAGCTCTCGGGGATCGACCTGGATCAGACCCGCCGGAGCGAGCGGGTCGTGGACGACGAGTACGAGAAGGAAGACGTCAAGGACTTCGCGCTCTGGAAGGCGGCGAAGCCGGGGGAGCCGTCGTGGCCCTCGCAGTGGGGAGAAGGCCGCCCGGGATGGCACATCGAGTGTTCGGCGATGAGCATGAAGTACCTGGGCGAGCACTTCGACATCCACACCGGCGCGGTCGACAACATCTTTCCGCACCACGAGAACGAGATCGCGCAGAGCGAGGGCGCGACGGGTCACCCGTTCGTGGACGTGTGGCTGCACGCGGAGCACCTCGTTGTCGACGGCGAGAAGATGTCGAAGTCGAAGGGGAACTTCTACACGCTCGAAGACGTGCTCGCGCGCCGCGACGATCCTGCCGCGGTGAGGTACCTCTTTCTCTCGGTCCCTTACCGCACGAAGCTGAACTTCACGTGGGATGCGCTCGCGGGGGCCGCCGCGGCCCTCGAGCGAGTGCACTCCGCGAGCGTGCGGATGGACGAGGTGGCCGAGTCCGGGGCCTCCAAGCCCGGCGCGTTCCCGGCGGCGGAGCGCGCCTCCGAGTTCCGCGCGGAGTTCGACGCCGGCCTGGACGACGACCTGAACACGGCCGCCGCGCTCGCGGCGGTGTTCAACTTCGTGCGGACCATCAACGCCGCGATCAACGACGGGACTCTCGATGCGGCGGGGGCGCGGGAAGCGCGCGCGGCGCTTGCCGGCGCGGACCGGGTGCTCGGGGTCCTGCCCTCCGGACCGGACGTACTCTCCGCGGAGATCGAGGAAAAGATCGCGGCGCGGAACGCGGCCCGGGGGCGGCGGGACTTCGCCGAATCGGACCGGATCCGGGACGAGCTCGCCCGGAGCGGCATCGTCCTCGAGGACACGCCCGCTGGCACGCGGTGGAAGCGTTCGGCGCCCGTTTGATATCGTGGTCTCGATGATCGTCGGATCGCCCTGGCGCTGGCGGGAGAGGAACCGGTAGGGCGAATCCACGCCCTGCCGCCAACCTTTCGGGCGGGGCGACACGGGAAGAGTGACCGACCCCCGGCCCGAAAAGGACCGGGGGTTTTGCTTTGAAGGAGACACGGCTCTCGCTTCCCGCGCACGTCGCGTCGCTCGCGCCGCGCGACCTCGCCGACGCCCGGCGGCTCGTGGGCTTCGTGCCGGGCGGCGCGACAGCGATCGAATACCGGCTCGACGGCGCGGCGGAGGCGATCCCGCCGGCCGCCCTCGCCGAGATCGACCCTCGCCCGGCGATCCTCACGTGGCGGACGGTGCGCGAAGGGGGAAGCTTCGACGGTTCCCTCGAGGAGTACCGGCGCCTCGTTCTCGAAGCGTACGCCGCCGGGACGATCGTCGACGTCGAGCACGAGACGGGCCTCGCTTCCGATCCGGCGCTCGCCGATCGAAGCCGCCTCGTCGTGTCCGCGCACTACCCGTTCGGCCTTCCCGCCGAGTGGCGGGACCTTCTCGCCGCGATGAGGGAGACCGGGGCGCTCGCCGTGAAGGTCGTCGCGCGGACCGCGCACCTCCGGGCGAGCCTCGAGGTCGCCGATCTCCAGCGCCGCGAGAACGACGGCGCGACCAGCATCTTCCCGATGGGACCGGTGAGCGTTGCGGGCCGCGTGCTCGCGGCTCATCTGGGATCCGCCCTCGTCTACGGGTCGGTCGGGAGTCCGACGGCCCCCGGACAGCCGCTTCTGTCGGACCTCCTCGACGTCTACGACACCGCGCGCCCGGCGGCGCCGGAGGCGCTCTTCGGCGTCGTGGCGCGCGATCCGAGCCACTCGCTCTCTCCGCTCGTTCATAACGCGTTGTTCCGCTCGAGGGGCCTTCCCTTTCTGTACCTCCCGCTCCCGGTGGAAGATTTCGAACGCGAAGCGCCCCACGTGATCGACGTCGATCCGGGCTTCCGCGGTCTCTCCGTCACGAGACCCTGGAAGACCCGCGCGGCCTCCGTCGGTCGGGTGTCCGAGGACGTCCGCGTGACCCGGGCGGCGAACACGCTCGTGCGGGAAGGGGGGGCCTGGCGCGCGGAGAACACGGACGTCGACGGAATCTTCGACCCGCTCGCGGACCACGACACCGGCGAAGGCCGGAGCGCCGTCGTCCTCGGCGCGGGCGGCACCGCCCGGGCGGCGGTCGTCGCGGCGCGCCGGCTCGGCTACGAGGTCGCGGTCGCCGCCCGCCGCAACGACGAGGCGGACGCGGTTGCCGGTATCTACGGCGTGGACTCCCTCGCGTGGGACGACGTGGGGGAGACCGAGGCGGACCTCTATGTCAACGCGACGCCCGTCGGCTCCCACCCCGACGATCCCCCGGCTGTGCCCGCGCGGGTGCTCGACTCCCGGCCCCTCGTTTTCGACTGCGCGTATCGGGGCGACCGGAGCGAGACGTCGACGATCCGCGCCGCGCGCGCCGCCGGCTGCCGCACCGTCACGGGACTCGAGATGTTCGCGGTCCAGGCCGCCGCGCAGGCGCGGCTCTTCGGCGTCGGGGACGCGACCCGCGAGGAAGCGGCGGCGATCATTGGCGATGAGGGCTGAAGAGGTGCGGCCCGTTGCGCGGGAGGTCGCGCTCGACGGCCTCGAACCGATCGGGCTGTTTCGGCGCCTGCGGCGCTCCGGCGCCGAGTGCTTCCTCCTCGAGAGCGGCGAGGGGGACGAGGCGATCGCGCGCTACACCTTCCTCGGGGTCGCGCCCTCGGCGCGCCTGACGGTGAGAGACACGAAAGTCGAGATCGAGTCCGACGGTGTGCGGCGCGTTTCGGAGGAGCCAGCGCTGGCCGCGCTCGAACGTCTCGTCGTCGACGAGGGATACCGGCGCAACCCGGATCTCCCGCCCTTCTGCGGGGGCGCCGTGGGGTACCTCTCCTACGACGCCGCCCGCCTGTTCGAGGAGGTGCCCGACCGCCACCTGCGGCGGGACGACGTTCCCGATGCGCTCTTTCTTCTCTTCGAGACCGTCGCGGCGTTCGATCACGCCCGGAATCGCGTGCTCCTCCTGACCGCGGAGTCCGGCGACGGAGCCTCCGCCCGGGCGCGACTCGATCGGCTCGAGGCGGCGCTCGCCGTGCCCGACGTCTCCCGAGCCGAGCCTCGCGCGCCGCGGCGGGCATTGGTTCCGCCGTTCTTCACTGCCGAGATGTCCCGCGAACGCTTCCTCGGGGCGGTCCTCGAGGCGAAGGAAGCGATCCTCTCGGGGGAGATCTACCAGGTCGTGCTCTCTCAGCGTTGGACGGCGCCGCTCGACGGCGACCCCTTCGACGTGTACTGCGCGCTCCGCGCGCTCAATCCCTCTCCCTACCTGTTCTACCTCGAGACGCGGGAGGCGACGATTCTCGGCGCGTCCCCGGAGATGCTCGTCCGCTGCCGGGACGGCGTTGCCGAGACGCGTCCCATCGCCGGCACGATCCGCAGGGGCGCGAGCTCGGAGGAGGACGACGCTCTCGCCGAGCGCCTTCTCGCCGACCCGAAGGAGCGCGCGGAGCACGTCATGCTCGTCGATCTCGCGCGCAACGATCTCGGGCGGGTCTGCGAGATCGGGAGCGTCCGGGTGATGCGCTATGCCGACGTCGAGCGGTACTCGCACGTACAGCATCTGGTGTCCGAAGTCCGCGGCACGCTGGCTCGCCGGCCGGGGTCCCGCCGACCTCCTCGCGTCCTGCTTCCCGGCGGGGACGCTCACGGGAGCGCCGAAGATCCGCGCGATGGAGCTGATCGACGAGCTGGAATCGTGCCGCCGCGGAATCTACGGCGGCGCGGTCGGCTACCTCGACCGGTCCGGCAATCTCGACATGGCGATCGCGATCCGCACGGCTGTCGTCGAGACGGGGGTCTGCCGGATCCAGGCGGGCGCCGGCATCGTCGCCGACTCGATTCCCGAGAACGAATACCGGGAAGCCGAGTCGAAAGCGGAGGCGCTCTTCGCGGCGGTCGATGCCGCCCGGAGGCCGAGCGCGTCGCCGGACGAGCCATGATCTTTCTCGTCGACAACTACGACTCGTTCACGTGGAACCTGGTGCAGGCGGTCGGGAAGCTCGGTTACCCGGTCGAAGTCGCGCGCAACGACCGATTCGACCCCGAGGAGGTCGTCTCGCGCCGACCCGAGGCCGTGATCGTTTCGCCGGGTCCCGGGCGCCCCGAGAACGCGGGCCGATCGCTCGACCTGATCGCGGCGGGGGAGCGCGAGGGGATTCCCGTCCTCGGGGTCTGCCTCGGTCATCAGGCAATCGCGGCGCTTCACGGCGGCTCTGTCCTGCGGGCGCCGGCGCCGCGGCACGGAAAGACCTCGCAGATCCTCCATGACGGCGCGCCGCTCTTCGCCGGCGTGCCGAGTCCGTTCGAGGCGGGGCGGTACCATTCGCTCGTCGTGAGCGAGCAGGGGTTTCCCGACGATCTCCGGGTCATCGCGCGAAGCGAGGACGGCCTCGTCATGGCCCTCGCCCACCGGTCGAAGCCGGTCTTCGGCGTGCAGTTTCACCCCGAGTCCGTGCTGACGCCTTCGGGCGAGAGACTGCTCGCCAACTTCCTCGCGCTCGCGCGGCTCCCGCCCTCGATGGGGAAAGCTCGTATGACGCCGCGCATCGCCGAAGCTCTGAAAATCATCGCCGGGCGCCGGCCGCTGTCGCGCGAGCTCGCCGAGCTCGTCTTCCTGGACCTCATGGACGGCCAGGCGACGGAGGCGCAGAAGGGCGCCATCCTGATCGGGATCGCGACGCGCGGGGAAACGTCCGACGAAATCGCCGGGGCGGTGTCGGCGCTCCGCGCCCGGATGCGCCGGGTCCAGACTCGTCGCGCGCCCCTCCTCGACACGTGCGGGCCGGGCGGGACCGGGCGCGACCTCTTCAACCTCTCGACCGCGACGGCCATCGTCGCCGCGGGAGCCGGGGCGGACGTCGCGAAGCACGGCAATCGCGCGATCTCCTCCCGCGTCGGCTCGGCCGACGTCCTCGCCGCGGCGGGCATCGCGATCGACCTCGACCCGGACCGCGCCGGGCGGGTGCTCGACGAGATCGGCCTCGTCTTTCTCTTCGCGCCCGCGTTTCACCCGGCGATGAAGGAGCTCGGCACCGTCCGACGGGAGCTCGGTGTCCGGACGATCTTCAACTCCCTCGGGCCGCTCGCGAACCCCGCCGGAGCGACGCGGCAGATGATCGGCGTCGGCAGGCCCGAGCTCGTCGCCCTCCTCGCGGACGCGCTCGCGATGCTCGGGTCCGAGCGCGCCGTCGTTTTCCACTCGGCCGACGGGCTCGACGAGCTCATACCCGGAGTGCCCGCGACCGGGATCGAGGTTCGCGAGGGCTGGACCCGCCCCTGGAAGTACGAACCCGCGGACGTCACTCAGACCGCGGTCGACCCCGGCGACCTCGCCGGAGGCGACGCGCCGTCGAGAACGCGGCCATGCTCACCGCGCTGCTCGAAGGAGAAAAGGGTCCGCGGCGCGAGACGGTCCTGCTGAACGCCGCGCTCGGGCTCGTCGTCGCGGATCTCGCGCGCTCGCTCGGCGAGGGTTACGACCGGGCCCGAGCCGCCGTCGACGACGGCCGCGCGCTCGAGTCCTTCCGGAAGCTGCGCGCTGCCGGAGCCGCGCCTTGAGCGGGGTTCTCGACCGGATTCTCGCCGACAAGCGACTGCGGCTCGCTCGCGGCGAGTACGTCCGCGATGGGACCGGCGGCCCGGACGAGCGACGGCAAGCGATTCGTCGCCTCCCTCTCGGAGCCCGGAGCCCGCATCATCGCCGAGATCAAGGCGAGGTCTCCTTCGGCGGGAGAGATCCTCCCCGGCGCGGACGGCAAGCTCGAAACGTTCGCCCTGGCGTTCCGCCGCGGGCATGCGGCCGCGATCTCCGTCGTCTCCGAGCAGGACCACTTCGGAGGCAGAACCGGATTGGGTGACGAGGGCCAGGCGGATCTCGGGCCTCCCCGTCCTGATGAAGGACTTCGTCGTTTCCGAACGCCAGCTCGACTTCGCGCTGTCGCTCGGCGCCGATGCCGTTCTTCTCATCGTCCGCGCGCTCGACGACTAGTCGCTCGGAGAGCTCCGCCGCGCCGCGGCCGGACCGCGGCCTCGCCGTCGTCGTCGAGGCTCACGGCCGCGAGGAGATTCCGCGAGCCGCGGCGGTCCATCCCGACGTCCTCGGCGTCAACTCGCGCGATCTCGCGACCTTCGAGACGGACCATTGCCGTCGCTCGACCTCTTGCGGCCGGGATCCCGCCGGGCGCCATTCCGCTCGCGGAAAGCGGGATCCCGTCCCGGGACGACGTCGCGCGCCTCTTCGGCCGCGGGGTGGAAGGCGTTTCTCGTCGGGGAGAGCCTCCTTCGGTCGGAGGATCCGGAATCGATGCTTCGGGAGCTCGCGGGTTGACCGACGTGAAGGTCTGCGGGCTGACTCGCGAGGAGGACGTCCGCGCCGCGTGCGCTCTCGGCGCCGCGTACGTCGGCTTCAACTTCTCCGCTCTCTCGCCTCGCCGCGTTGGGCCCGCGCGTGCACGGAGCCTCGCCGCGGCCGCGACGGGAGCCCTTCGGGTCGGGGTCTTCGTGGAAGAGAGCTATCGCGACATCGAAGAGGCCGTCGCCGAGGTCCCGCTCGATCTCGTTCAGCTCCACCGCCCGCTCGTCGCGGACGACCTGCGGCACGAGGGAGTGGAGGTGCTCGCTGTCGTCCGGGCAGGCCGGGAAGAAGAGATTCCTGCTCCCGATCTCCTCGCACGATGCGCCGGAATCCTCTTCGACTCCTCGTCCGGCGCCGCAGGAGGCGGGAGCGGCGTCCCCTTTGACTGGTCGTTGCTCGAAGGACGGTCCTGGACCGTGCCGCTCTTCGTTGCGGGGGGTCTCCACCCGGCGAACGTGGCCGACTCGATCACGAGAACGCGCCCGGCGGCGGTGGACGTGGCGTCCGGCGTCGAGGCCTCGCCGGGGGTGAAGGACCACGCGAAGATGGAGAGGTTCTTCGCGGCCGTCCGGGAAGCCGATGCGCGCGCCGGCTAGACACACCGGCTACTTCGGCCCGTTCGGCGGGCGATTTCGCGCCCGAGACCCTGATGGCGCCGCTCGAAGAGCTCGAGCGCGCCTTCGAGCGTTACCGCAGGGACCGGCGGTTCCGGGAGGAGCTTCGTGACCTGCTCACGACGTACGGCGGTCGCCCGACGCCGATCACCGAAGCGCCAAGGCTCGCCGCGAGCGCCGGGGGCGCGCGGATCGTCCTGAAGCGGGAAGACCTCCTCCACACCGGCGCCCACAAGCTCAACAACTGCCTCGGCCAGGTGCTCCTGGCGCGGCGGATGGGCAAGACGCGAGTCGTCGCCGAGACCGGAGCCGGGCAGCACGGCGTCGCGACAGCGGCCTCGGCGGCGCGGCTCGGGCTTCCCTGCGTCGTCTACATGGGCGCGGTGGACATGGAGCGGCAGTCGCCCAACGTCTCGCGGATGCGGTTGCTCGGCGCGGAGGTCGTGCCGGTCGACTCCGGCTCCCGGACGTCTGAAGGACGCGATCAACGAAGCGATGCGCGACTGGATCGAAAACGTCGCGACGACGCACTACGTCCTCGGGATCGGCGCTCGGGCCCGCATCCGTATCCGGCGATGGTCCGGCACTTCCAGTCGGTCATCGGAAGGGAGGCGCGCGCCCAGTTTCGCCGGCTCGCGGGGCGTGACCCGCACGCCGCGGTCGCGTGCGTGGGCGGCGGATCGAACGCGATCGGGCTCTTCTCGGCGTACCTCGACTCCCCGGTCGCGGCTGTACGGCGTCGAGGCGGGCGGCCGGGGCCGACGGCCCGGCGACCACGCGGCGCGGTTCGGCGGAGGTTCCGTGGGCGTCCTCCACGGCACGCGGACGATGCTGCTGCAGGACGCCGGCGGACAGGTCCTGCCGACGCACTCGGTGTCGGCGGGGCTCGATTACCCGGCGG
The DNA here is from genome assembly GCA_963832145.1 of uncultured Acidobacteriota bacterium. Classification (GTDB taxonomy): domain Bacteria; phylum Acidobacteriota; class Thermoanaerobaculia; order UBA5066; family Gp7-AA6; genus Gp7-AA6. The sequence continues at coordinate 97,100 of CAWHTA010000005.1, read as the reverse complement.
TCGGCCCCGAGCACGCGTACCTCGAATCGACCGGCCGCGTGCGCTACGCGCGCGTCTCCGACCGACAGGCGCTCGATGCGTTTCGACTCCTCGCGCGGACCGAGGGAATCCTGCCCGCGCTCGAGAGCGCCCACGCGATCGCGTTCGCCGTGCGCCTCGCTCGCACGATGACGCGGAGGTCCTGGATCCTCGTGAATCTCTCCGGGCGCGGCGACAAGGATCTCGAGATCGTCGAGAACGCGGCTCGGGTGACGGCGATGCCGGATCGCCGCCGCTTTCGCGCGGGCGGCCGGCGAGGGGAGGGCCGCGTTCGTCGGCTATCTCACTGCGGGCGATCCCGTCGCGGGCGGCACCGTCGCGCTCGCGCGGTCCCTCGATCGCGCCGGGGTGGACATCCTCGAGCTGGGCGTCCCCTTCTCCGATCCGATCGCCGACGGTCCGGTGCTCCAGCGGGCGGCGTCCCGGTCGCTCGCGGCGGGCACGACCCTGGACGCGGTGCTGGCGCATCGCGCGGCGAGATCCGACGGGAGAGCGCGACCGCGCTCGTCCTCTTCTCCTACCTGAACCCGCTCCTGCGGCGCGGGCTCGAGCGTTCGGCGACCGAGGCAAAGGCCGCCGGGTTCGACGGCGTTCTCTTGACCGACCTCCCGCCCGAGGAGGCGGGGGAGATCCAGCCGATCCTTCGCGCGGCGGGCCTCGAGACGGTCTTCCTCGTCTCCCCGACGTCATCGCCCGAGCGGATGAGCGGGCGCCGCCCGGCTGTCGAGCGGCTTCCTCTACGTCGTCTCGCGGACGGGGACGACCGGCGCGCGCGACTCGCTCCCGGAGAGCCTTCGAGCGACCGTCGCGCGAGCGCGCCGCGCGGCTCCCGCGCCCGACTCCCGATCGCCGTCGGTTTCGGCATTTCGACTCCCGACGCCGCTCGCGCCGCCGCCCGGCTCGCCGACGGCGTCGTCGTCGGGTCCGCTCTCGTCGGCGCCGCGCGAGCGCGCGGGCCCGGCCGCGTTCGGGCGCCTCTCGCGGAAGCTGGCGAGCGCCTGTCGACGCGCGGACCCGCGGCACCCCCTCCGAAAGTCGTAGGCGATGGGAGCGGAAGGACAGCTTCTCGCGCAGCTGCGCCGGGTGGATCTGACCCAGTCCGAGCTCGAGGGGATTCTTCGCGACCCGGAGGCTCGCCGATTCCATGCCGTCCGCCTCGCCCTCGCCTCTCACCGTCTGACGCCCCGCTCGGAAGCTCTCTCCCTGGTCGAGACGCTGTTTTCGTACGACCTGGCGCACCTTTCGGCCGATGTCCGGGCCCACCCCGACGTCCGCCGGGCGGCCGACCGGCTCCTCCTCCGACGCGCTTGCGAGATGGCGCTCGCCGAGCGAATGCACCTCGCCCGCACCGCCGGGCGGGGCATGCTCTCCGCGCTCCGGCACGACCCCGACCCCCGCGTCGTGGCCGCGCTGCTGGACAACCGCTTCTCCACCGAGGCCGACGTCCTGGGGACCATCGGGCCGAGGGCGCACCCCGAAACCCTCGCGGCCGTCGCGCCGGCACCCCCGCTGGAGCGTGCGCCGACCCGTCCGCGAGGCGGTTCTCTCCCATCCGAGGGCGACGCGGGAGGTCCTCGAAGGTCTCCTCGAGCGGGCGGCCGACGAAGACCTGACCGCCTGGAGCGTCTCGCCCGGTCTGACGCCGGCCGTCCGCGCCGCGACGCAAAGAATCCTTGCGCGCCGCCGGCATGGGGGCTAGCATCATGCAGAATCAGCGGTCCATTAACGACAATTCAGGGTTTCCATCGACGGATGAATCACACTCGACCGTCGGGTCCGAGCTTCGGAGACGAGCTCCGCCGCGAGCGCCTCGTCCGAGAAGTCACGCTCGAAGAAATCTCCGCAGCGACGAAGATTTCTCTTCGCCTCCTCTCCGCACTCGAGCGAAGCGACCTCGCAAAGCTCCCCGCCCCTGTCTTCACGCGAGGTTTCATCCGCGCCTATTGCCTGCATCTCGGGCTCGACCCCGTCGACAAGATCAACACTTACCTTTCCGTCGTCGAGACCGGCGCCCCACCTCTTCTTCCGTCGGGGAAGCCGGGTCTCGGCTCGCGGTTTCTCCGAGGACGGCGTTCGACCGCCGGCACGATTCTCGGAGGAGTGACGGCGGTGCTCCTCCTGCTCGGTCTCATTGCGAGCCCTGATCACAAACGTTCGGATACGCGCGTGTCCGGAGTCGCGCGCGTCGAACCCGTTTCCTTCAAGAACGTGTCGCCGTCGAACGAGCCGACGCCGCTGATCCGCGAAGACACCCAGGAGCTCCAGGAGCTTTCGACGAGCGCAGGAGGCATCGCGCTCGTGCTCGAGTTCGACGAGCCCTCCTGGATCGAGATCTCCGCCGACGGCGCGAAGATTTTCGGTGGTCTCGTGACGGCGGGAGAGAGTCGCCGTTTCGAAGCGCAGAAAGATTTCCGCGTGACGCTCGGCAATGCCGGCGGCGTCCGTGTCTCGGTCGACGGTCGTCCCGGCGAGCGGCTCGGCCGCCCCGGAGAAGTCGTCCGGAACGTCATCCTCCCGGATTCTCCTTCTCGAGGGTAATCTCCCGCTCGAGTTGAGCAGCACCGGTCTCCCGGGTTCCGAAGATCTCGTCGCCCTGCTTCGCAGCGGCGCCGCGCCCGCGGAGATCCGCGCATTTGCGGCGCGCGGCCTTCTCCCCCTCGAGCCCGCAGACGCCCTCCGCGCGCTTCTCGCGGTGGTGAGCGATCCCGAGCCGGAATACGCGGCAATTGCACGCCAGACCCTTCGAGAGCAGCCTCCCGACCGGCTCGTCGCGTTCGTCAAGAGCGCACCCCCATCGACCGAGGAGCTCGACGTGCTCGCGCACGAAGCGGACGATCCTTTCGTTCTCGAGGAGGTCGTACGGTCGCGAGTCGTCGGCGATGCGACCCTTCTGTACCTCGCCGAGACGGCGACCGGCCGGCCGCAGGACGCGCTCATCGCGAACCAGGCGAGGCTCATCTCCCAACCGGCGCTGCTCCCTGCTCTCCTCGGCAACCCCGGATTGTCGGCGGAAGGGCGGAGGCTCCTCGCGGAGTTCACCGAGGAGTTCCAGGACAAGGGGAGGCGACGGCTTCAGCTCGAAGCTCAACGCGCCGATCAGTCCGCGGAATCCGTAGCGGCCACGGGGGCGGTCGACGAAGAAGCGGACCTCGACCTCGATCTCGACGAAGACACCGAACTCGCCGACGAAGGAGAGGGGGAGACTCCGGAGAGCGCCGCCGAGGAAGACGACAGCTCGCTCTTCGTCGGTGCCGTGTACCGCCGGATCGCGCTCATGACCATCTCCCAGAAAATCGACCTCGCGTACAAAGGGAGCCGTGAGGAGCGCCGCATCCTGATCGGCGACACGAACAAGCTCATTGGCCTGGCGGTCCTCAAGTCGCGTGCCCTCACGGACAACGAGGTCGAAGCCTTCGCGGCGATGAGAAACCTCGACGAGGAGCTCTACCGCCGAATCACGAAGAACCGGGAGTGGATGCGCCGCCCGGCCGTCACGATTGCGCTCGTGCGCAACCCGAGGGTACCGCTCGACGTCTCGCTGCCGCTCGTGAAGCGTTTGTCGGTGCGGGATCTGCGGTCGGTGTTCCGGGATCGCAACCTCGCGCCGGTCATCCGAACGACCGCTCGGCGGATCCTCGTCGACAAGCGGCGGTGATTCTCGACCGGCGTTGACCCTGCCGCAGTCGCGACCGCAAGGGCTCGGCCGATTTCGGGCATCGTTTCGCAAACGTGACCGTCGGCACAAAGGCCTCGCTTGCTCCGATGCAGCCTTATCCCTTATGTTAGTGCCGAGGACCCTCGATCTTCGATCGACTCGGAAGACATGTTCCAGACCGACGACTACTACGCGCTGCTCGGCGTTGGCCGGAGGCCAGCGAGAGTGAAATCCGCGAGCGCTTTCGTTCGCTCGCGCGCGAAGCCCATCCCGACCTCGCGCCGCCCGGACTGAAGGCGGAAGCCGAAGCCCGGTTCCAGTCGCTGACTGAAGCGCTGAACGTCCTCTGCAACGAGGACCGGCGGCAGGCGTACGACCGCGAAATGGCGCTCGCGTCGCACGGAGCGTCCGACGTCGACCCGGTCGTTGCCGACTACATGGAGCAGGGGAACAGCGCGTACCGCTCCGGCGCCTTCACCGAAGCGGCGGGGAACTTCGCGCTCGCGGCTCGCAAGGACCCGAAGGATGCGCGGGCCCACCACCATCTGGGGCTCGCGTCGGCCCGCGCCGGAGATCTCCGAGCGGCGGTCAAGGCACTGGAGACCGCGGTCGCCCTCGATCCGCACAACGTCGTGCTGTTGAAGGACGCCGGCAAAATCTTTCGCCAGGCGGGACTCCTTTCGAAAGCCGAGAAGTCATTTCAGGACGCCGTGAGCTGGGACCCTGCGCAGTCCGACGCGCGCCGGGCGCTCGAGGAAGTCCGAGCGGAGCGCGCGGTGAAAGCGTGACGTTCGCGCCCGAAGCGGACGGACTGCGCCCTGGCGAGCTCGACTCTTCAGGGCTTTCCTGATCGATGGCGAGCGGCGCAATGACTCCCGTTGAGGCTTTCGGTCTGACCGACGTTGGACGAAAGCGGAAGCACAACGAAGACGCCTATGCGCTCGACGTCTCCGAGGGTCTCTTCATCGTCGCCGATGGCATGGGGGGACACGCAGCGGGCGAGGTCGCGGCGAAGATCACCGTCGAGACGATCGGAGAGTTCATCGCCGCGACGCGACAGAAGGAAGAGGCGACGTGGCCGTTCCGGTACGACCACCAGCTTCAGTTCAACAGCAACCGGCTGGCGATCGCGATCGAAAAGGCGAACGAGCGCGTCATGGCGGCCGTTGCGGCACAGCCCTGGTTGAAGGGGATGGGCACGACGGTGGTCGCGGGTCTCATCAACGAAAAGACGCTCTCGCTCGCCCACGTCGGCGACAGCCGCGCTTATCTCTTCCGCGACGGCGAGCTCTCGCGGCTGACCGACGACCACTCCTGGGTCCACGAGCAGGTCACGGCCGGAATCCTGACCGAGGAAGAAGCGAAGACGCACCCCCTGAAGAACGTCGTGACTCGGGCCCTCGGCGGCGGCCCATCGGTGTCGCCCGACCTCAAGGAGCTTTCGTTCGAGCCGGGAGACGAGTTCATCTTCTGCTCCGACGGCCTGACGACCATGCTTTCCGACGAGGAGATCCACGACCTCGCAGCGGAGGAGCCGACGCCCCAGGACCTCTGCCGCAAGCTCGTGGACACCGCCAACGAGCGGGGGGGCGTCGACAACATCACCGTCGTGGTGGTCACGGTGCCGGCGTCGAGCAAGCGGGCGAGCGGCAGCACTCCCGCCGTCGCCTAGGAGCGTTCCGGAGGCGCCCCTCGGGCCCCGCCCTCCCTCTCGTTCGCCCCAACGAGTTCCCCGTTCGGGCCGTAAAACGATTGACGGGCCGGTGCCCGACGACTATTCTGAAAAACCATGCGCTCGGAGAACCGGGGACTGACTGCCCGCAAGTCGCTGATCATCAGTGCCTTGCTGCTTGCCTTCGCCACAGCCGTCCCCGCCCAGCCAGCGCTCGACAGCTCGTCGGACGCCTGGATCCAGAGCCCCTACCGCAATTTCGGGCCGGCTCAGACGATCCTGCCGGGCCGGGCGATCCTGTTCGACGAAGCCGACGATCCGGCGCTGCCGGGCCTCCTCGCCGTGGAGATCAGACGCCTCTTCCACGAGCTGTATACCCGCCAGGGATGGCGAAATCCCTTCAACGAAAGCCAGGCCCTCCGCGTCTTCGTGGCGCGGAAGGAAGCCGAAGGCGTCCGCCGTCTGTCCGCCCGATCGGTTGAGGGGGGTCGCCTCGTCGCCCCCGCCGTGCTTCTCGACGGAAGCGGACTGACCGCCGAACGAATCGTACGGGAGGTCTCGCTGCAGGTCGCGCTCGCGACCCTCGAGGGCTATGGTGTCGCCGACGGCACCTTCCTGACCGAAGCGACCGCATCGCTCCTTGCGGCGGTCGACGCAGCCGGCGACGTCGAAGCCATCCTCGTCGCCGCGGCGGCTCCGCAGCTCTCGCTCGAAGGGAACCCCGGCACGCTCGGTCGTCTCTTCGTCGAAGAGCTCGCCCGCTCGGCGGGCCCCGGCTTTCTGCTGCAGGCGTGGGAGCGGGCGTCCGAAGCGGGCGAGCCGATCCTTCCGGTCCTCCTGAAGAGCTATGGAGAGCGGACCGGCGAGGGCGAGCAGGTTCCTCTCGCCCGATTCGCGGCCCGCCTCTATTCGGTTCTCGAGCCCGAGGCGACTCCCTCGCGCGTCGGTCTCCTCGACCTTCAGGCGGGCGCTCTCGACGCCGCTGCACCGGCCCGCTTCACCCTGAGACACCGGACCTATCTGCCCGGCGACGGCGCCGCCGCGCTGCGCGTCTCGTGGCCCGAGGACGCGGCGCCGGGTGCGGTGGTCGTTCGTTATCGCGATTCCGCACTTCCTCCCGACGTCCTCTTCCTGTCCCCCGGCGACCTGAAGACGGTGCCACTCGGGGGAGTGGCGCGCCTCGACTGGGTCGTGGCCGGCGGGTTCCCGGGCGGGATGCTGCGGGCGCCCGCGGGCTTCGAGGCCGCGGCGGCTTTCCCCTACGGTGGGCTGACCGCGTACGCGACCGGAGGATCCGACGGCCCCCGCCTGACGTGGAACACCGCATCACACGAAGGGCTCGCCGGCTGGGCGATCTTCCGTGAGGAAGTTCTGCACGACGGTCGGATCGCGCGGACCGGGCCCGAGATCATTCCTTCGTCCACCCGCGCGCCCGATTCGTTCGCCTATGCGTACCTGGATCCGGCCGCCAGCCCGGCGACCTTTTACCGCTACACGGTCTGGGCCGTGACCGAGGACGGTCTCCTTTCCAGGGCCTTCTCGGTGACGCTCCGGTCGTCCGAATAGCGCGCCGCCGAGCGGTCGCCCCTCCGGTCGCGCGCAAAGCGCCCGCCGAGGAGAAAATTCGAGAGTGCCCACCATGAGAGAGACCCGAAAAGTCCGGCGGGAGCCGGACGTCGGCAAGATCATCGATCGCACGATCGTCCGCCTGTGGAACACGATCGAGGAGCTCGAAGAGCTTACGCCCGCCGAGCTTCACTTCTACCGGGTGGCCGTCTTCGGAAGCGCGCGGATCCGACCGGGAGACCGCGAGTACGACGAAGTGCGGGGCCTCGCTTCCCGCCTCACGGAGATCGGCTGCGACATCGTCACCGGGGGCGGGCCCGGGCTGATGGAAGCGGCGAACGAAGGCGCGGCGTCCTCGAGGGGAACGCGCAAGACCCGGTCGTTCGGGCTCACGATCTCGATTCCCTACGAGAAGGCCAACCCGTACCTCGACACGGTGACGGCGCACCGCACGTTCTTCTCGCGGCTCCACCACTTCGTGCGGATGTCCCAGGCCTTCGTGATCTTTCCGGGCGGCGTCGGCACGAGCCTCGAGCTCTTCATGGTGTGGCAGCTCCTGCAGGTCGGCTTCCTGACCGAACGTCCCGTCGTGCTCGTCGGCGACATGTGGCGAGGACTGCTCGACTGGATGCGGCGGGAGATGGTTTCGCGCAGCCTCATGGATCCCGCGGACCTCGACCTCGTGACGCTCGCCCCCTCGATCGACGAAGCGGTCGCCCAGATCGAGCGCCACAAGGTCAAGTTCGACGCGGCGCGCGAGCAGTTCATTCTCGAGCGGCGCCGTGCCGCCCGCGCGGAGGCCGCGCCCCCGTCGGTCGAGCCGGTCGTCCCCTAGCGAGGCGGGCGGCGCGCCCGGCGGCGCGCGAACTGTTCCCGAGCGATCTTTCGGTGATCGAAGGCGAAGTCGAGCTTCGCGACTTCGCGCCGCGTGAACCACTTTGCCTCGGCGGCGTCGTCTCCACCGCGCGGCGCGACCCCCTTTATCGGGCGTGCCGCGTAGAGCACCGTCACGGTGTGGCCGCGCGGGTCCCGCTTCGGATCGGAGTAAACGCCGAGGAGCTCTCCGATCCGGACTTTCACGCCCGTCTCTTCCTCGACCTCTCGCGCGCCGCAATCCTCCGTCCTCTCTCCCACCTCGCAGAAACCGCCGGGCAGCGCCCACTTCCCCTTGAATGGCGGCCCGCCGCGACGAACGAGAAGCAGCCGCCCGCGTGGGTCGCGCACCCAGGCGTCCACAGTCAGTCGCGGGCTCTTCGGGGCGGAGGAAGACTTCACGACGGCCTTCCGTATCCGTCGAAGAACTCGCGGATCTCGTCGGCAGGCCGCTGGGAGACGAGCTCGATTCGGGCTCTCCGCGTACCAGTCCCGGGGCAGCCGGCTCGCGTAGGGTTCTTCGAGGAACCGCCGGCAGAGAAGGGCGATGACGCCGCGGTCCGTCTCGCTTCGAATCAGCCGGCCCGCCGCCTGAACGACCCGCGTCATTCCCGGCTGCAGGTAGGCGTAGTCGAAGCCGGCCTCCTCACGCTCCTCGAAGTACCGCCGGAGAAGCTCTCGCTCGAAGGACACCTGGGGAAGCGCCGGCGAGACGACGAAGACCCCGGAGAGCACGTCTCCGGGATAGTCCACGCCCTCGGCGTACATCCCACCCGACACCGCGAACAGCAGGATCCCCTCGGGTGGCGGCGAAGTGAGCGCGGCGAGCACGCGCTGCCGTTCGAAAGCGGTGAGGTCGGCCCGCTGAACGAGCAGTTTCGCGCGGGTCGGCGGCATCCTCTCGGCAACCGACGCGAGGAATCGATAGGAGGGAAACAGCACGAGGTCATTCCCCGTGTGCGCGTCGGACATCTCGGCGAGAAGCTTCGCGATGCGGAGCGTAGTTCTTTTCGCGGGCCGCGAACGTGGTCCTGACCTTCGGCACGATCAGTACCTTTCGGTTCTCCCGCGGGAACGGGGGCGGCAGCGAGATCGATCCGGTTCGCGTGTCGGGCAGACCGAGGAGACGCTGGATCGCGGAATGCGGGGCGAGCGTCGCGGACATGAGGACGGCGGAGAACGCGGAACGGAACACGGGGCCCACCGCGCGCGCCGGGTCGAGGCACACGAGCGCGAGCCGAAGTCCGGACGCCCGCCTCTCGACGACACAGGCGAAGTCCGGCCCGTAGAGGTTCAGAACGGCGGCCAGTCGAAGAAGGGTGAAGTGCAGGTCGAGGATGGGATCCTCGGGAAGGGCCGGCCCGCGTGTCCCGCTTCCACTCGAGATAGCGCAGCAGCCGGGGCTCCCACTCGGCGCGCCAGCGCGCGGATCGCGTCCGCGGGAGGGGTGACCTCCGCGATCGCGTCTCCTTCGGGGAGCTCCTCCGCCGTCGCCGCGAGGATTGCGAGGAGGTCGTCGAACGCTCGCAACGAGGTCCCCGAAGAGGTCGCCGGGCTGAAGCGCCAGGCCGTTTTCGAGCGAAAGCGAGGTCCTCCTCCAGAAGCTCGGGAGAGAAGATCTGCCGGGCACGATCGGGCAGGTTGTGCGCCTCGTCCACGATCAGGATGGCGTCCTTCAGCTGCTCGCCGATCAGGTGGCGCATGGCGACGCCCGGCTCGAAGACGTAGTTGTAGTCCGCCACGATTGCGTCGGCGCGCTGCGCGAGCTCGAGCTGCACTTCGAACGGACAGACCTCCTCGCGCCGCGCTTCCTCGAAGACGACGTCCGGATCCTGATGCGGGTACGAGTCGCGAAGGCGTCCGAGGATGTTGGAGCGCGCCATCTTCTCGGGATAGTTCCTGGCGAAGCGGCAGAAGTCCTCGTGGCAGAGGATCCGGTCGTTCGCGCACATCTTCTCTTTCGCGCGGACCTGGAGGGTGTGGAACGCACGCTCGTTCATGGCCGTCAGAGCGGAGACCGCCATCTTCTGCTGCAGCGTCTTGGACGTGAGGAAGACCACCTGCCTCCCCGTGCGGAGCCCGGCCGCCATGGCCGGGTGGAGGGCGGCGGCCGTCTTTCCGGAGCCGGTCGGAGCCTCTGCGAGCAGGACTTCTCCCTGCGCGATCGCGCAGTCCGACCGCCTCCATCAGCTTCTCCTGGATCGGTCGGGCGGCGGCGTGTGGAAAGGGGAGCCGATCCGCCGCAGCGGCTTTCCGCGCCCGCGCTTTGGCGCGGGCCTTCCAGGCGCGGAGAAAGGCGTGTAGGCGCGCCTCGACGTCCCGATCGTACTGTTCGTCGTCGTAGGGGACCGCGAGCGAGAGCTCTTCGCCGGTCGCGATGTCGACGTAGACGAGCGCCCCGGTGACGTGCGGGTGTCCGAGTCGGCGCCAGAGATAGCAGTAACCGAGAAGCTGCCGTCGATCGCGCTCGACCCCGTATCCCGAAGAGCGAAAGCCTTCGGACGAGAGATAGGCGGACTTGAACTCCTCGATCAGCCACGAGTCTTTCGCGCGTTCCACGCAGCCGTCGAGACGGCCGGTCAGCACCGCGGTCCAGTCCTCGACCGGCACGCGCGCCTGGAGGTGCACCTTCGCAGCGGTAGGCGGCATGAGTCTCGAGGCGCAGAGCGAGAACGCGCGAGTGAACTTCGGTCCCGAGTCCGAGGCGCCGCCATCCGTCACCGCGATCGAACCCGACGCGCCGGAATCCTTCTTCCTCGGCGAGCTCGCGCACCGAAACCTCGAACGTCTTCGAATCGGCGTCGAATCTCAGAGAGGCCTCCGGATCGATTGTCGGCGAGAGTCAGCCCACAAGCGACTATAATTCTCCAGTGTCACGACCTCTCGCCTCGCTCCGGAGCGTCGGAGCGGCCCTTCTCGTCTTCTCGCTTGCCGGTCCCGGCTGCGCCCCAGGAAGTCGCTCTGCTTCGCGCGGCGCTCGATCGCGCTTCTCTGCGCGTGCCGGGGCTCCCGCGGCGGCGTTTCCGTCCAGATCGCGGATCAGCAGACGGGGGAGGTGATCTACGATCGGAACCCCGACGCTCCGCAGACCATCGCCTCGATCACGAAGCTCATTACCACTGCGGCCGCGATTCATTATCTCGGGCCGGACTTCAAGTTCCACACGACCTTCTGGAGGCATGGACCCATCGAGCAGGGCAACCTCACGGGGTCTCTCCTTGTCGTCGGAGGGGGCGATCCCAACATCTCGGGGCGGTTCTACGGAGACGACATCAACGCCGTGTTCGACCGCTGGGCGGAAGGGCTTCGACAGGCGGGCGTGACGCGGGTGACGGGAGACCTCCTCCTGAACGCGAGCTTCTTCGACTCGATGGCCCGCCATCCGGACTGGCCGGCGGGACAGGAGTCGCGCTGGTACCAGGCGCCGATCTCCGCCCTTTCGTACAACGACAACGTCGTCCTGGTTTCGGTCCGCCCCGGGTCCCGAGCCGGGAGGCCAGCCGGGGTTTCGATCGAGCCCCCCGTCGACATCCTGCGCCCCGTGCCGCTCGCACGAACCGTCGGGCGCCGCGGTCGCGTGCGGGTCGCCGTCTCGCGGGCCGCGGGCTCGAACGCCGTCACCGTGTCGGGCACGGTTCCGCTGCGGCGGGCCTGGTGGTCGACCCCGATCACGATCGACCGCCCGCCCGAGTACTTTGGAAAGGCGCTGAGGAAGCGGCTCGAGAACGCCGGGATCGCGGTGACCGGCCGCGTGATCGAAAGCGGAACGAAACCGGACACGGGCTGGACGCAGGTCGCCACCACGGAATCCGACCTGATCCCGACCCTGGAGGTCTGCAACAAGAGGAGCCAGGGGTTCTACGCCGAGCAGATCTTCAAGACGCTTTCGGCGGCGAAGACCGGGCAGGGGACGTGGGCCGGCTCCGTCGTCCTCGTGAAGGAGTTCCTCGTGGCGCTGGGGCTGGACGCCGACCGGTATCAGCTGCGGGACGGCTCCGGCCTGTCGTCAGGGAACCGGGCGGCCGCCGCGGACCTGGTCCGGTTCCTGAGGGCGATGGATCGCCATCCCCACGGAGAGCTCTGGAGGAACACCCTCGCGGTAGCGGGGGATAGCGCCGGGACCCTCCGGCACCGCCTGAAGGATCCCACGACCCGTGGGCAGGTCCTGGCCAAAACGGGCAGTCTGGAGAGGGTCTCGACCCTTGCCGGCTACGCGAAAGGCCGCTCCGGGAGGACTTACGTTTTCGCGATCCTGCTCAACGGCCGGGGCATCAGCGACTGGCAGGGTCAGGAGTACCAGGATCGGCTCCTCCGGGCTCTCGTGGCCAACGGGTAGACCCCACCTCCCGCCTTCTCGATATTCACCCCTCTTTCCTCGCTCCGAGAGTCCCGAGAGGTGTTATCCTCTCTCTACGACCTTAGTCGTACGACCAATGGACTGAAAGATTTCTTGTCATGGCTGATCGGATCTATGGTCGAATGTCACCGATTCGTTTTTCACCTGGTGGAAACCCCCTCGTTTTTTGGTGGGGCCCCGAGCTCGTGACAGCTTCGGCTTCGTCGTTCGCATTGAGAAAAGGCCGGTAAACACAGCCGTTTTCCAGCGTCGTCGATTCAGTCGCTTTCACAAGCTTGCTGTTTTTCTTTAGCGCCGGACAATGGGTCCGGGGCGTTGCGAACGAAAGGAGGATTTCATGCCCAGTCTTAGGGGCAGCGTTCCTAACTAGGGCTTCGTAGGCCCTCAACTCACACAATCTAAGCCTCTTCCTTCCATTGTGAATCTTTGGGGAAGGGGATTTGCATTTCTGCTTCCCACCATTTAAGCTCCGCCCGACTCCCAAGAACATATGGAGATGGCGATGGATGCAGTGGACGATCTGATGGGCTCGCGCTCGAGCGCGGAGACCTTCGAGAAAGACGTTCGCGCCGTCTTCCAGGAAACTCTCGGTCTCATTCACATCGCGCTCGTCACGCACTACCAGCTCAGCGAATCGGAAGCGCTCGAACTCGAGAAAGACCTGTACGTTTGGTTCCTCCGTTTCTGCTACCGGCCCGGCAATTCCTCAGCACGCGACGCCCGCCCCTTTCTTCTTGTCGCGTGCTGTCAGTTTGCAAGGGAGTACCAACGATACGTACTCGGCTCCGGTGCGCGAACCTCTGACGAAAAACTCCAGCGACTCCTGGAGCGTGAACCGCTCGACGTTGCTCGCGACTTCTCACGAAGCCTTGAACTCCTGAATTTTCGGACACCGAATGAGTCTTAACGCCAAGATCCTCCACTTCCCGGTCCCGGCCGGAGAAGGCCTGGCTTTCGCCTCAGGAGGCCGAAGTCGAGGCGCGTGACTATCTTTCCATTCCGACAGAGGAAAGAACCGAATGCGCATCGGGAGCAGCACTTCTCGAATCCAGATGTTCTCTTGTCGATCTGCGCGGTTTTGAGGACGAGATGCCGACCCCGGCATAGTCCTAGAGCGGGAACGCGCGAAGTCTATGAATGGATCGCGAGGCCGGGCTTTACCTCGGACTGTTCGACGAGCGCGACTATGCCCTCGGCGAGTTTGCTCTTCTGGCGTCTGGAGCATCCCGTGTAGCTTGGCAAACGAGAAGAAGCCTTGCTCTGGCTCGATCGGGCAGAGGCTGGTTTTCGGCACACCATGAACCCTGCGCCTGGGCCTCGCGAACGTTGCGTATGCGCGTTGGCCCTTCGATTCGAAATGGGTCGGTATCAGCACGTATCTGGAGCTCGCGCCCTCACTCCAATCGAGCTTCCGAAAACTCCGGATGGAAGTCGACGCGGCGAAATGCACTCTCCTTCTCGCCATGACGCTCAAGCAGACTGGGCGAGCACTCACAGGGCGATCGAATCCCTCGGCGATCTCCATGACGCTCCGGCCCTAAGAAACGATGCTTCGCTGCGCGCGCGAATCTTGAGCGAACTCGGCGACCTCAGGCAGTTGGTAGGCCAGTTCGGATTGGCCATGGCGGCCTTTCAGAAGGCCTTGGCTCCTTTGGAAGGTCAAGAATTGTGCCTGGCCAAGGCTGATCTAAAGCTCTACGTGGGCGGTGTTCATAAGGCCATGGGCTCGCTTGGCGAAGCCGAGCTGGCTTTCCGAGCAGCTCAGGGCGACTATCGGGCTCTGGAATTGAGAGGACAGGTCGCTTACACCCATCTCGTAATTGCAGAAACACTGCTCGAGATGAGGCGTGAGCGCGAAGCGGAGTGGGAGATTCTGGCCGCCCTTCCGGTGATCGATGAGATTCAGATGGTTCCCGAAGCTTTCGCGGCGGCTGCCCTGCTTCGCGAGTCGGTCAGCCGGCGGAAGGCCGATCCCAAAGCCCTGCAAGAGCTAAAAGCCCACCTCCAAGCCGGTTAGGAACCGCCGTCAGGGCGGCTCGTCTACCCGAATCCCCTGTTCCGCATCCTCGCGACAATACATATTGAGACCTTGGCGCGAAGCGAGAATTGTGAAAGGGAAGGGGAAGCAGATCGCGGCCGGGAATGTCCCCGGCAACCCCCTCTTGTCCGATCCGGCGCTATTCGATGAGTTCTATCGACAGTACTTCCTCCCGCTCGTCCGCCGAGCAACGTGGAGGCATCGGCTTCGAGAAGGAAGACGCCCGAGACGTCGTTCAGGAAGCGTTTATTGTCGCCCTTGTGAAACTCGATCCTTCAAAGAACCCTAAAGCGTGGCTAATACAGGTCGTCGACCACTTGGCGGTAAATTTCCAGCGCAAACTGGTCCGACGGGCGAAACTGGTCACCAAATGGTCCCCGTCCGAATCGCGGATGGCCGTCCGGGAAGACCAGTGGGAGGGTCCGGAAGGTTACGGGGAAACGGAACCTCAAGGAGGAGACCATTCGAGTTAGTGACTCGCATCTGCTCGATCTGATTCCCTTTTGGCTTGAGATCGCTCCCGATGTCTCGGTCGCGACGGGTTTTTCCGTAAGAGATTCGATGGAACGAGGGATCCGGTTTCGCCTGGACGTTGCGGCCGGTATTCAGCCAAGGGTGGATCTAGAGCAACAGGACGAATCGACGGACCTACTCCACGCTGTTTGCCGCGCTCTGATGACCGATTGCGCCTCCACCCCTCAGCGTTCCCTCGAAGAAGCAGGGCAGATCCGCGCACGTCTGGAGAACGTGCGTTGGCCGGAAGACGCGCTTGAGGAGAAAGAATCGCTTCTTTGCTCGTTCGCGTTTGTTGCTTGGCGCGCATCTAGAATCCTCGATCAATCGGGAGAGGCTCATCGATGGGAGGCTGAGTACAAGAGCGTCTTCAGGACATCCATTTTCAATGACCTGGCTGCTGGTTGGTTCGAAGGCTCCGAAGATTTCCTTCCGATTGTAGCGCCGAGAGCATTTTCCAAGCATTGATATATCTCCACGACAGCGTCGAAACAGATCCAAAAGGAGTTTCGAACGCACTCCGGACGGTCTATGCCTCTCTCGAGCATGAAACGGGAGACATGGAACCGGATCTTCGTCTCTACTTTCTCGGGGAAGCTGCAGTGCTATTGGGAGCAGCGCTGCGTGGGGTGGGAAACGCTTACCGAGAGTGGGAGGTGGCTTGACCTTGCCGAGAATCATTTCGGAGCTGGCGTAAATCCGCAAGCCGGGGCTGGCAAAAGTCCTATATCAGCGCCTAACGATCTTCTATACCCTCGGTAGCCTGGAGATCGTCGGGAAAGTCGCCCCGCAACTCGACAGCCGCGTTCACCAACCTGGGCATGGAGGAGGGCCGTGTCAAGTGTCGCATTCTCTGGGCGGGTGCTCTGAAACTTGCGGGCCTCCCTAATGACGCACTCGATGTGCTGGAGCCCGTACGACACTGGCGATCGAGGATACGGCCGGCACTTTTCGGTTGGGTACTGCTTCAATCTGGGGACATTCATCAGAACCTGGCGCAGTATGACCAAGCTCTTGAAGAGTTCGGCGAAGCGGCACGTCTCCTTAGGGAGGGCAAGCAATACGTCGGCCTAGCCGACCTGAACTCCATGATTTCCTGCATTTATCGCTCGCAAGGGAGATTCGACGAGGCTTTGAACCTCCTCGAGATGAGCCGTCAGGATCACGCCCGGCTCGGAATGACGTGGCCGGAGGGGTACCACCGCATGCTCATCGCGGAGACGTACCTTGCCATGGGTCGGCCGAGGGAAGCGGAAACTGAGATCCGCGCCGCACTGCCGATGCTTGAGGAGCACGGGATGCTCGCGGACGCGGTGATTGCGGTGAACCTGCTGAGGGAAGCAATTCGGCAGCGGAAGCTCCTGCCGGCCGACATTCGCGACGCCTCCAAACCGAAGGCGTGAGAGAAAGCATCATCATTCGTCTCTGGCGAAAGCTCGTCGCGGCATTGCGGCCGCCGAAGAAAGACCGCCCGGAACCGCGTGTGCGGGATTCGGACCTCCGGCGCCAACTCCGTCGCGAGCGGGCGAAACCTTTTCCGATGTTCTAGGCCGGGGCGGCAGTCGACTTTGGTGGCCGGCGCTGGTGCCAGTCGGTGCTCTCCTGAAAGAGACGGCCGAAAGCCAGCACCTGAAGATCTCCGAGGGGTCGGCCGACGATCTGAAAGCCAATCGGAAGTCCGGCCTTCGAGAACCCGCAGGGGAGAGAGAGGGCCGGCAATCCGGCCAGGTTTCCGCCCGAACCGACTGGATCGCTGTACGCGAAGGAGGTCTCGAGCTTGTCGGAGATCTTCGGCGCCGTAATGGGCAGTGTCGGTGAGATCAGTACGTCGAACCGCTCGAGGACTTCCCCGAGAGCCTGCTGAATCAGGCGGCGGGCCTGCATGGCGCGAACGTAGTCGAGCGCGCTGACCGTGCGGGCAGCGTCTCCCGCCCACCTCACGGCGGGTTCCACCAGTTCGCGAACTTTCCCCGAGGTGATCAGCGGCTCGAAGGCCGCAGCGGCTTCGACGACGATCATGAGCACCGCCGTCTCGTCGAACGGGAGGTCGGGAAGCTTTGCTTCCGAGGTCGTGACGCCCAGGCCGGAAATGGTTCGCACCGTCTCCTCGAACGCCGCCGCGACCTCGGGGTCGTAGATCTTTCCGAAATCCGGGCGGACGACTCCGACCCGGAGGCCGCGCGCCTGGAGCCGACTTTCCCCCGCGCCCTCGAGACCTTCCGCGGCAGACGAAGGGTCGCCGGGGTCGGGTCCGGCAATCGCGCGAAGCACGACCTCGCAGTCGTCCGCGGACCTCGCCATCGGGCCGATCTTGTCCATGGTCCACGAAAGGGCCATCGCGCCGGTCCGGGGGACGAGGCCGTACGTCGGACGGAGGCCCGTGACGCCACCGAAGGCCGACGGGCAGAGGATCGAGCCCCACGTCTCGGAGCCAATCGAGAAGCCGACGAGGCCCGCGGCGGTCGCCGAGCCGGAACCGGAAGAGGACCCGCAGCTCCACCGCGTCCGGTCCCAGGGATTCTTGGTCGCCCCGGCGGACGACGCGGCCGCGGTGTTGTAGCCGAGCCCTCCGGCCAGCTCGATCATCGCGAGCTTCGCGACGATCACTGCTCCGGCCTCGCGGAGCCGCCGAATGACCGTCGCGTCTTCGGAGAACGTCTGGTCTTTCAGCGGACGCGCCCCCCAACCCGTGGGGATTCCCCGGGTCGCGAGAAGGTCCTTGGCGCCATAGGGGATCCCGTGCAGGGGGCCGCGGTAGTTTCCGGCTTCGATCTCTCTCTGCGCGGCCCGGGCTTCCTCCAGAGCGCGCGCCGAGGTGACCGTGGCGACCGCGTTCAGCGCCCGACCCTCCTTCTCGAGGCGGTCGAGTGATGCCTCGGCCAGGGCGACGGGCGAAAGCTGCCGTGAACGAACGAGAGGGGCGACCTCCGAGACTGTGGAATCGAGCGCCTGTTCGGGCGTCATTTCTTCGAAACGAGTGGACGAAAGACGAACGCGGGCTCCGTCCCGATGGGGATCTTCATCTCCCGGATCTTCGCGGCGAGGCTCCGAAACTGTGCGACGGACTTTTCGAGCTGGCGCTTTTCGGAAGCCGAGAGCGCGGGGGAGCGACGCCCCTTCGGCACCGGTTCCTTCGCGACGAGAGCGGGCGCCGCGAGCGCGGCGGGAACTGCGAGAAGGAGCTTCGCCGCCAGTCGGCGGGTCATCGCACGCGGCATGTGGCCTCCGGTTTGAGGCGAGTCTATCCTTCGTCCACGTTGAAGAAGGTCCTCTACCTCCACGGATTCGCTTCGTCGCCGGCGGGCCGAAAGATCGGGGCGTTGCGGGACCTCCTCGCCCCTCACGGCCTCGATGTCGTCGCTCCCGATTTGAACGTGCCGTCCTTCCGCGACCTCGACTTTCGCGCGATCGCGCGCCTCGCCTCCGAGCAAGCGAGTGAGCACGCTCCCGCGGTGATCGTCGGGAGCTCCCTCGGCGCCGTGGTCGCTCTCGAGGTGTCCCGCCTCGGCGCGAGAGCTCCTCTCGTCCTCGTCGCGCCGGCGATCGGTTTCGGTCGCCGGTGGACGGAAAAGTTGCCGCCCGGAGATCCTCTGGTCTTTTTCCACCACGCGCAGGGCAAGGACCTCCCGATTCACCGCCGCTTCTTCGAGGAACTTGCGGAGCGGGGTGAGGACTCCGAGCCCCCTCCGGTGCCCGTGATCCTCGTGATGGGAACCAACGACGAGAGCGTCCCGTTCCATCACGTCCGAAAGACGTGGAAGAGCTGGGAGGATTCGGGCCGCCTGTCGGAAGGGTCCGGATTCGTCGAGATTCCCCGCGGCGACCACGGTCTCGTGGAACACGTCGGCACGATCGCGCGCCACATCGTCGATCTCTCGGAGCGTTCCTCCGCCGTCGGGTGAGCCGATCCGTCTCGCGGCCGGCATAAGATCGCCCGCCGTGACGCGCGCGGGCCTCGGACTCTTTCTCCTCGAATCCGGCGCCGGAACCGCGATTCTGTTGCTCTTCTTTCCGCCCCGGACGCTCGGCAAGGGGTTCTTCTCCCTTCACGCGGCGATTGCGACGGTCTTTGCCGGACTCGGGCTGCTCCTGCGGCCGACCGGCTTACCCTTGACTGTCGCCGTCGCGGCGACCGCGCTTCTCGGCGCCTACGCCTTCGCCGCGCAAGCCGGAAAGCCGGGACCGGCGCGGCCGATCCTGGTTCTCGGAGCGGCGGGAGCGGCCTGGTCGGCGGCACAGGTCGCACTCCTGGCCCCGCGCGGCCCCGGCGGCGCCTGGACCGTCGCGAGTGGTCTGTTGGGCGGCCTGTTTCTCGGCGCCGTCCTGCTGACGATGAACCTCGGGCACTGGTACCTCGTGTCCCGGTCGCTTCCCTTCGAGCTCCTCGCCCGCGGGGCGACGCTCTTCGCGGCTCTCGCCGCCGCGCGCACCGTTCTTCTCGGCGCCGCAGTGGCCGTCAATCCCCGGCCGGAGGGGCTCGACGCCCTGCTCTCGGTGGATCGTGACGCGCTCTTCTTCCTCTTCCGCGTCCTCTGGGGTCTCGCCGGGCCGCTCGCGCTGTCCTACTTCATCTGGCGGACCGCGCAGATGAGGTCGAACCAGGCGGCGACGGGACTGCTCTACGTGGCGCTCATTTTCGTGCTGATCGGGGAGCTCCTTGCCTCGTACCTGACCGTCGCGACCGGCTTTCCCGCGTAGGCCACCGGATGCGCGCCCGGCGTTACTGCCCGACGTGTCTGACGGCGCGGGAGCACGGTCCTTCCGAAACCGGCGACTTCGCCTGCGCGAAGTGCGGCAGCGCGTATTCCGTCCGGCTCCCCGGCGTTGCCCCGGCCGGGCCGGTCGAACGGTGCGGATTCTGCGGGAACCGGGCGTTCTTCCTCCAGAAGGACTTCGATCAGCGGCTCGGCTGCCTCCTCATGGCGCTCTCGCTCGGCGCCGCGCTCTTCGTGGGGTGGAAGGTCGGCTGGGTGTGGTTCACGCCGGTCCTGCTCGTGTCGGTCGTCGTCGACTGGATCGTCGCGTATCGAATCCGACCGGTTACGATCTGCTACCGATGCGACGCCGAGTACCGGGATCTGCCGCTAAACCCGCGTCATCGCGGGTACGACCCGCACGTCGCGGAACGGTACGCGACGCGAAAGACCGTCCGCCGGATGCGCTGAAGATCTACGACATCTCGCGTCGCGTGAACGAGAAGACTCCCGTCTGGCCGGGCGACGTGCGGTTCTCCTTCCGGCACACTTCCCGACTCGTCGAGCGCTCTCTCTACGAGTCGACCTGCTACACGATGAGCGCACACGTCGGGACTCACGCCGACGCCCCTTCCCACGTTCTCGAAGGCGGGTCGACGATCGGGAACGTTTCGCTCGAGGCCTACGTCGGCCGCGCCCGGGTCGTCGATCTCGCGGGGAAAGGCGAGGTGAGCGCCGACGCGCTCCCTCCGAGGAGTCTCCGGTTCCCGCGGGTCCTCTTTCGAACGAAAGGCCGGTCCTTCCTTTCCCCGCTCGCCGCCCTGCGGCTCGTCGAACGGGGCGCGATCCTGGTGGGAACCGATGCCCTCTCGATCGATCCCCCGGACGCGGAGGATCTCCCCGTGCATCGGACGCTGCTGTCGCGCGGCGTGGCGCTTCTCGAGCACCTGTCGCTCGACGCGGTCGACCCGGGGGACTATCAGCTCGTGGCGCTGCCGCTTCGCTTCGACGACCTCGACGCGTCGCCGGTGCGGGCGATCCTCATCCGCGGCTAGCGCTCTCCGCCTCAGGGAAAAAGACCGCGGATCCGGAGCGCCTCCTCGACGCGCCCGACGCCGAGCACGAGCGCCCCCGTGCGGAGGTCGGTGCCGTGCCGGCGCGCGGTCTCGTCGACTTCCTCGTACGCGCGGCGGATCGTTCGCTCGAGATGGTTGCGAACCACGTCCGGCTCCCAGAAGAAGGAGTAGAGGTCCTGCACCCACTCGAAGTAGGACACGGTCACTCCTCCGGCGTTCGCGAGGATGTCGGGGATGACGACGGTGCCCTTGCTTCGCAGGATGTCGTCCGCGTCGGGCGTCGTCGGACCGTTGGCGGCCTCCGCGACGATCTGCGCCTGGACGCGAGCGGCGTTCTCCCGCGTGATGACCCCCTCGAGCGCCGCAGGAACGAGGATGTCCACCGGGAGCTCGAGGATCTCGTCGTTGGTGATCTTCTCTCCGCGCGCGGCGGTTACGGACCCCTTCCGGTCCTTGGCGGCGACGACCGCGTTGAGCGCGAGGCCTCTCTTGTCGTAGATCCCGCCGCTCGAGTCCGATACCGCAACTACGCTGACGCCCGCCTCGTCGAGGAACTTCGAGACGGCGGCGCCGGCGTTGCCGAATCCCTGGATCGCCGCAGTCGCACCCTTGAGGGGAAGGCTCAATCGCTTCGCCGCCTCCTCGATCGCCACGAAGCACCCTTCCGCCGTCGCCTCGTTGCGGCCGGCCGAGCCCCCCACAGCGAGCGGCTTGCCGGTGACGACGCCGAGAGTCGAGTACCCCTTCGTCATCGAAAAGGTGTCCATCATCCACGCCATCGTCTGGGGCGTCGTGTAGACGTCCGGCGCGGGGATGTCGCGATCGTGGCCGAGAAGGATCGAGATCTCCGACGTGTAGCGGCGGGTCATCCGCTCGTTTTCCGCCATCGAGAGCTGTTTGGTGTCGACGGTGATTCCGCCTTTCGCGCCTCCGAAGGGAATGTTGACGACGGCGCACTTCCACGTCATCCACATTGCGAGGGCCTTGACCTCGTCCAGCGTGACGCCCGGGTGGTACCGGATGCCGCCCTTCGACGGTCCGCGCGCGATCGAGTGCTGGACCCGGTAGCCGTCGAAGACGCGGATCGTTCCGTCATCCATCTTGATCGGTACCGAGACGATGAGCTGACGCTTCGGGGTGCTCAGCACCTGGCGGATGCCGGCGTCGAGTCCGAGCTTGTCGGCGGCCCTGTCGAACTGCAGGATGGCGAAGTCGAAGGGGTTCAGGTTCTCCGGGGTGACCGCCTTCGGCTTCGCGGTCCGGGAGGGCACGGGAGCGAGAGGGGGAGAGGGGCGTTGTGCGGGCCCCGGTTTCGGGCGGGGCACGATACGGGCCACCGTCGAAACCGCCTTCGGCTTGGAACGCATTCTTATCTCCTTTGGGGCCCGGTAAGTCTCGCTCAAGCGCGAGCGATGTAGAAGGACAGAGTTTCGAGGTTGATCTTCAGGTCCACGTTCTTGAGGTAGGCGTCGGCGGGCGCGTCGAGTCGAACGGGCGCGAAGTTCAGCACGGCCTTCAGCCCGGCGGCCCAGCACTGACGGGCGACCTCGGGGGCTTCGGAGGCGGGAACCGTGAGAACGGCGATCTCGATGCCTTCCCGGGAAACGAGCTCGTTGAGCTGTCGAACGTCGTGCACCGGAACTCCCGATCGGCTCTTCGACCCGATCCGCTCGCGGGAGTTGTCGAAGAGCGCCACGATGCGGAATCCGCCGGATCGGAATCCGCCGTAGTCCGCCAGCGCCGACCCGAGACGTCCGGCGCCGATGATCGCGACCTTGCGCGTCCGGTCGAGGCCCAGGATCGAGATCAGGTGGCGCTTCAGCGCGCCGATCTCGTATCCGACTCCGCGGATGCCGAACTCGCCGAACGTGGCGAGGTCCTTCCGGATCTGCGCGGAGTTCAGGCGGAAGCGGCGGGCGAGCTCGAGGGAGGAGACGTGCGCTTTCCCGTCCGCCTCGAGCGTGGCGAGGCATCGGAGGTAGACGGACAGCCGGGAGGCGGTTGCCTCGGAAACGGAATCCCTCGGGTCCCGGGCCGGCCGCGAGAGGGCAGGCGTGCGGCTCATCTCGGTGGACGGAAACCGCCGGGAGCGCTCATGGACCGATGGCGAGGTCGGCGGCGGCCTGCCGGGCGAGGTCCCAGAGCCTCGCGGGAAAGATCCCGATGACGAGAATTCCGGCGGCGCACAGGCCGAGGGCAAGACGGTCGGCGAGAGCGAGGCGCGGCGGCGCCTCCTCCTCGACGGGATCCCGCATGTAGAGGACGTAAACGACCTTCAGGTAGTAGCCGATCGACACCAGGCTGTTGACCACACCGACGATCGCGAGCGCGTAGAGCCCGCTCTCGATGGCGGACTTGAAGACGAAGAACTTGCCGATGAATCCCGCTGTCGCGGGAATGCCCGCGAGCGAAAAGAGGCAGAGCGCGAGGACCGCGGAGGGAAAGGGGGAGCGCCGTCCCTCGCCCGCAAGGAGCCCCACGGGATGAGGTTTCGACTCGTCCCGGTAAAGAGCGGAGACAGCGGCGAAGGCGCCGGCGTTCGACGCGACGTACGCGAAGAAGTACACGATCACCGCGGCGAGTGCGTCGGTTCCGAAGACGGCCAGGGCAATCGTGACGTATCCCATGTGCGCGATCCCCGAGTAGGCGAGGAGCCGCTTGACGTCTCTCTGTGCGAGCGCGACGACGTTGCCGAGACTCATCGAGAGGATCGCGAGCGCGGCGATCGCGGCCCGAAAGCGGTCCGGAAGCCCGGCCTCGAATACGGCCGCGAGGATGCGGTACAGCACGAGGAGGCTCGCGGCCTTCGGAGCGACGGAGAGATAGGCGACGGCGGGCGTCGGCATCCCCTGGTAGACGTCGGGCGCCCACGCGTGAAACGGAGCGAGCGACATCTTGAAACCGAACCCGACGAGCAGGAGAAGGAGCGCGAGCGCGACGAGCGGGTCTGCGGCCAGGTCCGGGCGGGAAAGCGCAGCGATCCGGACGCTTCCGGACTTCCCGAAGAGGAGAGCGATTCCGTAGAGCGTGAAAGCCGAGCCGAATGCGCCGGTCAGGAAGTACTTCAGGCCGGCTTCCGAGGAAGCGGGCATGGTTCGGAAGAAGGCCGCGAGGACGTAGAAGCAGAGCGAGAGGGTCTCGAGCCCGATGAACACGATCAGCAGGTCGACTCCCCGGATCATGAGGGAGACGCCCAGGTGTCCCCAGAGAAGGAGTGCGTAGAACTCCCCCTTTTCCTCGCCGGTGCGCTGGAGATACGGCTTGGCGACGAGGATCGCGAGGACCGCGGTCGCCGCGGCGATGATTCCTGCCGCCGTCGTCAGGTCCGACGTCTCGTACCGCGCGCCAAACGTCAGACCCGCCGGCGCGCGGAGCAGGAACCACACCGACGCCGCGATCGCCGCGAGCGAAAGGGTCGCCAGCCAGCGCCGCGAGGAGGGCACGAAAGCGTCGAGCAGGAGGATGAGACAGCCCGCCGCCGCGAGGGCGATCTCCGGCGCGGAAGCGGCGAGGTCGGCCGGACCGAAGACCAGAAAGGACGGGCTCACGGCCGGACCTCCGCGGGCGGGCGCGCTGCGGAGCGCAAGGACGGGTCGATCTTCCGGACGACGACCGACAGGCGGACTTGCTCGACGGAGGGGCCGATGCGATCGAGGAAGTCGTTCGGCCGGACGCCGATCCACGCCATCAGGACGACGAGGACGGCGGCGGCGATGAGCTCGCTCGGCCGGATCTCCGGGAGGGTGCGGTTCTCCTCGCGCGTCAGCGGGTTCCAGAAGACGCGCTGCACGAGCGAGAGCATGTAGACGGCGGACAGCACGACCCCCGTGGCCGCGGCAACCGCCCACCAGCGATAGGGCGACGTCCACGTTCCGAGGAGAATCAGGAACTCGCCGACGAACCCGTTCAGGCCGGGCAGGCCGATCGACGAGAACGTCGCGAAGAGGAAGAGTCCTGTCGTCACCGGCACGACCCCCGCGATCCCCCCGTAGTCGGCGATCTCCCGCGTGTGGGTGCGCTCGTAGAGCACTCCCACGAGGAGGAAGAGCGCGCCGGTCGAAAGCCCGTGGTTGACCATCTGAAGGACAGCGCCGTTCAGCGCCGTGCTCGTGAAGGCGCCGATGCCGATCACGACGAGCCCCAGGTGCGACACCGACGAGTAGGCGACGAGCCGCTTCATGTCCTTCTGGGCGTACGCGACGAAGGCGCCGTAGATGACTCCGATGACTCCGAGCGCGCCCACCCAGGGCGCGAATCGAAGGGCGGAGTCGGGGAAGAGCGGCAGCGCGAACCGGATGTAGCCGTATACCCCGAGCTTCAGCAGGACGCCCGCGAGGATGATCGAGCCCGCCGTGGGAGCTTCCGTGTGGGCATCCGGGAGCCACGTGTGCAGCGGGAAGACGGGCACCTTGACGGCAAACGCGATCGCGAAGGCGAGGAAGAGGAGCGTCTGGATGCCCATGGACGGGTAGCTCAAGCGGGCGAGGTCCGAGAGGAGAAACGACCACTGGCCCATTTCCGCGCGGTGGCGGATCGCGAGATAGAGGATCGCGAGGAACATGAAGAGGCTTCCCGCCATGGTGAACAGGAAGAACTTCATCGCGGCGTAGATGCGCCTCCCGCCCCCCCAGATGCCGATGATGAAGTACATCGGCACGAGCATCACTTCCCAGAAGACGTAGAAGAGCGCCAGGTCGAGGGCCACGAGGGTCCCGATCATCCCGGTCTCGAGTACGAGAAAGGCGATCGAGAACGCCCGCACGCTCTTCTCGACGTGCGCGAGCGAGAAGAGAAGGGATACCGGCGTGAGGACCGTCGCGAGAAGAACGAGCAGCAGCGAGATCCCGTCGATGCCGAGGCTGTAGGTGATTCCGAGCGCCGGGATCCAGCTCTCGTGCTCGGTGAACTGCATACCCGACGTCCGGAGGTCGAACCCGAACCAGAGCGGTAGGGACAGGGCAAGCTCCACCAGCGACGCGGCGAGCGCGAACACCTTTGCCTCGCGCCGGCGGCTTTCCGGGAAGAGGAGCAGCAGCGCGGCCGCCGCGCTCGGCAGGAAGACGAGCACGGTGAGCAGGTGGCTCCCGAGAAACTCTCTCAAGGCGTCCCGCCCATGACGAAGAGCAGAAGCGCCACGATCCCGAGGAGAAACGTCAGCGCGTAGTTGCGCACGTTGCCGGTCTGGAGAAATCGGAGGGAGTCGCCGACGAGCTCGACGATGAAAGCGCCGGCGTTCAACACGCCGTCGATCAGGAGGACGTCGACGACCTTCCAGAGCACCCGTGAGAGCCACACGAACGGTCGGACGATGACGAGGTCGTAGAGCTCATCCACGCGGAACCGGTCCGCGACGAGGCCGTACAGCGCGGGGAAGCGGGCCGCGATCCGCGCCGGGGTGCGCCCTCCCTCCTTCGCGTACCACTTCCCGGCGAGGAGGAGTCCGAACACCGCGACAGCGATGGAGATCCCCATCAGGAGCCACTCCGTCGAGTGGGGGAGGTGGCCGTGAGCCCCCTCCGCGCCCGGGAGGTGCACGGGCGGCAGCACGGGGGCGAGGAAACCCGCGATCCAGTTCGCGCGCTCGCCGAAGACGGCGGGAAGGCCGAGGAAGCCGGCGACGGCCGAGAGGAGGGCCAGCACGATCAGCGGAGCCGTCATCGACCGCGGCGCTTCGTGAACGTGGCTCGCCGCTTCAGCGGTTCCGCGGAACTCGCCGGCGAACGTGAGCGAGACGAGGCGGTACATGTAGAAGGCCGTGAGGCCCGCAGTCACGAGGCCGATCGCGAAGAGGATCGGGCGGTGAGCGGCAAAGACCTCCGCCAGGATCGCGTCCTTCGAGAAGAACCCCGCGAGCGGCGGGATCCCGGCGAGAGCGAGCGTCGCGATCAGGAAGGTCCGATACGTGACGGGGAGCTTCTTCGAGAGGCCTCCCATCTTCCGGACGTCCTGCTCGCCCCCGAGCGCGTGGATGACCGCGCCGGATCCGAGGAAGAGACACGCCTTGAAAAAGGCGTGGGTCACGACGTGGAACATTCCCGCCACGTAGGCGCCGACGCCGCAGGCGAGAAACATGTAGCCGAGCTGCGAGAGCGTCGAGTAGGCGAGGACTTTCTTGATGTCGTTCTGGGCGATCGCGATGATCGCGGCGAAGATGGCCGTGAAGGCGCCGACGATGGCGATCGCGCCCATCGCTTCCGGGGCGAGCCGGAAGAGAACGTTGCAGCGGGTGACCATGTAGACACCGGCCGTGACCATCGTTGCCGCATGGATGAGGGCGGACACCGGCGTGGGTCCTGCCATGGCGTCCGGCAGCCAGACGTGGAGCGGGAACTGGGCGCTCTTGCCCATCGCGCCGAGAAAGAGGAGCACGCACACGAGCGTCAGGCCCGGCGCGTAGCGGCCCGGATCGGCCGCCGCTTCCGAAAACACGGCGTCGAAGTCGAGGGTGCCGAAGAGCGAGAAGATGCCGAACATTCCGAGGAGGAACCCGAAGTCCCCGATCCGGTTCACGACGAACGCCTTCTTGCCGGCCGCCGCGGCGTACTCCTTCTCGAAGTAGTAGCCGATGAGGAGGTAGGAGCAGAGGCCGACGCCCTCCCAGCCCACGAACATCAAGAGGAAGTTGTTCGCGAGAACGAGGACGAGCATCGCGAAAAGGAAGAGGTTCAGGTAGGCGAAGTACCGCGCGTACCCGGCGTCCGTCTCGTCGTGCTTCATGTACCCGACGGAGTAGACGTGGATCAGGAAGCCGACGAACGTCACGAAAGAAACCATCAGGGCCGAGAGCGGATCGAGCCTCAGGGAGAGGTCGACCGAGAAGTTGCCGGCGCGAATCCACGGCGCCAGGGTCTCGACGACGGGCCCGGCTCCCTCCGAGAAGTAGGGAACGAGCCGCGTGCCGGCCACCAGCGTCGCGAGCCCGACCGAACCAACCCCCACCGCCGAGACGAACGCCTTCCCCAGGCGGCGACCGAAGAACAGACAGAGGAAGAACCCGGCCAGCGGGAGCGCGGGAATGAGCCAGAGAGGGAGCATCACCACTTGAGCAGGTTGATGCGGTTGACGTCGATCGTTTCGGTGTGGCGGAACATCGCGACGAAGATGGCAAGGCCAACGGCCGCCTCCGCCGCCGCGATCGCGATCACGAAGAAGACGACGATCTGGCCTTCCAGGCTCTGGAGCGTCGACGCGTACCCGAGGATCGCCAGGTTCGCGGCGTTCATCATCAGCTCGATCGCGAGGAAGATCGAGATCGCGTTGCGCCGCATGAGCGCCCCCGCGAGACCGAGTGCGAAGAGGGCACCGGACGCCAGAAGGACGTCCCCGAGCGGGATTCCGTTCGGCGTCGTCACTTCGGCGTCTCCCGGCGCGCGAGAGCGAACGCTCCGACGAGGGCCGCCAGCAGCAGGATCGACAGGGCCTCGAACGCCAGAAGGTGCTCGGAGAAGAGGAGCCGCGCGACGGGAGCGATCTCCCCGGCCGTCCCGTCGACGGACCCGCCCGCCGGCGGGGCGGCGTTCGTCGCTCCGTGCGCCCTCAGCGCGCCGAGCAGAACCGCCGTGAAAATCACGATCGCGATCGCGGACAGCGTGTGGTGGATGGGTCGGCCCGACTTCTGGCGAACCTCCTCCGGGACGTTCAACAGCATCAAGACGAAGAGGAAGAGGACGAGGATCGCGCCCGCGTACACGATGACCTGCAGGGCGGCGATCAGCGGCGCCGTGAGCATCACGTAGGAGACCGACAGCGCGAAGAACGAAACGACGAGCGCGAGCACGCTTTTGACCGGATGGCGGTGGACGACCATCACGGCGGCGAAGAGGATCGCCAGGCCGGCGGCGACGTCGAAAACGAGCCGCGCCGTCACAGGACGCCCCAGACGACGAGCCCCGCGGCCCAGAGGAGGTTGACGAGCGCGAGCGGAAGGAGCGCCTTCCACCCGAGGCGCATGAGCTGGTCGTACCGGAAGCGGGGGAGCGTCCAGCGGACCCAGATGAAGACCCACACGAAGAACGCGGTCTTCACCGCAAAGACCAGCACGGAGAGGAGCACGCCGCCGAGTCCTTCCGGGTGGAAGCCGGGAAGCGTCCAGCCGCCGAAGAAGAGCGTGACCGTCAGCGCCGCCGCAACGATCATGTTGACGTATTCCGCCATGAAGAACATGGCGAACTTCATCGACGAGTACTCCGTGTGGTATCCGCCGACGAGCTCCGCCTCCGCCTCGGGAAGGTCGAACGGGACTCGGTTGGTTTCCGCGAACGTCGCGACGTAGAAGACGACGAATCCGAGGAACTGCGGAAAGACGTTCCAGCGCGGCAGGAATCCAAACCACGTCCCCGACTGCATGGCGACGACGTCGGTCAGCCGGAAGGAGCCAGCGACGAGGATCACTCCCGCCGCGGCCGTCGTCATGGCGAGCTCGTACGAGATGATCTGGGCGCTCGAGCGGATCCCTCCGATCAGGGAGAACTTGTTGTTCGACGACCAGCCCGCGAGCACGATTCCGTACACCGACAGAGACGTGAGCGCGAAAAGGTAAAGGATCCCGATCGAGACGTCCGCGCCGATCAGGGGGATCTCCCGGCCGCCAATGGTCGCTGTCGCGCCGTAGGGGATGACGGCGAACGTGGTCATCGCGGAGAACACCGCGATCCCGGGGGCGATGACGTAAAGGAACCGGTCGGCGTTGGCGGGGACGATGTCTTCCTTCATGAAGAACTTCACCGCGTCGGCGAGCGGCTGCAGGAGGCCGAAGGGCCCGACGCGGTTCGGACCCGGCCGGTCCTGGATGAGCGCCGCGCCGCGCCTTTCGACCCACATCGGGATCGGGAGGATGAGGAGGATCACGAGCACGGGTCCGAGGACCCGCAGGATGACGACGGCGACGTCCGCGAGGCTCACAGGGCGCCCGTCGAAACGAAGAGCCCTTTCTTCATGAGGCCGCCGCCCGCCAGCTCCTCCTCCGTCACGTCGGCGTACTCCTCGACCTCCTCCCGGATGAGCCGGCGGATGTCGGCGGGGGTCCAGTTCCGGTCACCCCACCCGAGCGCGACCGCGAGAAGGAGGAAGAGCTCCCAGTGCGCTCGGATCGGCGGCGGCGGGAGAAAGGCGCGCTCGAATCGCTGGACCCGACCCTGGACGTTCGTGAAGGACCCTTCCTTCTGCGCGAGCGATGCCGCCGGAAGCACCACGTCCGCGGCCTGGGAGAGCGCGGTCTCCGTCCTCCCCGCGACGGCCAGAAACCCGGCGCGGCGAAGCTGCGCGACCGGGTCCGTCTCGTTCGCGGCGGCGGCGAAGGCGGCATCACCGATCACGGCGGCGCGCGGCGTCCACTTTCCGGAGAGGATGTCGTCGAGGCCGTGCCCCCCCGGGCGCGGGGCGAGTCCCATGTCCCGCGCGCCCGCGTAATTCGCGCCGGCATGGTCGCCCTCCAGCCAATCGGTCTTCGACTTCATCCGCCGCGTGCGCGAGCGGTCCACGACGACGTCGCGGTTATCGCACCCGAGGTGGTCCGCGATCTTGCGGAGAAGGAAGTTCTCTTCGTTCGACAGGTGAGCCGAGCCGAGGAAAAAGAGCGCCGACGGACCCTCGGACTCGACGACGCTCCGGATCTCGGTCGCGATGCGCGCGATCGCCTCCGGGACGATCAGTGTGCGGACGTCGGCCCCTTCGCGCGACGTCGCCTTCGAGATCTCCCGATCGTTCAGACTCTCGGAGAGAAAACGCCCGTAGTCGCAGAGCCAGTAGTCGTTGACGACCGGGTTCAGCCTCGGGAGGAAGCGGTAGACGATCGCGTCCCGGGTCTCGAGCGAAATGTTGCAGCCGATGTTGCAGCCGGGGCAGACCGACGGAGTCTTGTTGAGGTCCCACACTCGCCGGCGGAAGCGGAACTCTTTCGTCGTCAGGGCCCCGACCGGGCAGACGTCGGCGGCACAGGCGGACCAGTCGTTGGCCAGCGGCTTGCCGTCGTGGGTCCACACCAGCGTGCGCCCGCCGCGGTCGAGGAACGTGAGCTCCCCGGTGCCGGCGATCTCCTCGCAGAAGCGGATGCACCGCGTGCACTGGATGCACCGCGTCATGTCGGCGACGACGTGCGGCCCGATCATCGTGCGGTCGTAGCCGGCGTACTGGCGCTTCCGCTCGTCGTGCCGCGACCTCTGCTCTCCGTAGCCGAACGCGTTGTCCTGGAGCTTGCACTCGCCCGCCTGATCACAGATGGGGCAGTCGAGCGGATGGTTGATCAGCAGGAACTCCATGTTCGCGGCGCGGGAGTCGCGGACCTTGTCCGTCGTCGTCTTGACGACGAGGCCCTCCTTCAGCGGAGTCGTGCACGCGGCCTGGATCTTCGGGATCCCCTCGATCTCGACGAGGCACATCCGGCACTGCCCGACGACCGAGAACCGCGGGTGGAAGCAGAAGTGGGGGATCTCGATGCCCGCGAGCTTGGCGGCCTCGATCAGGTTGATGCCGGGCGGAACCTCCACCGGCTTCCCGTCGAAGACGATGGTGAGCGTCTTCTTCTCCGGCGCGGCCGGAGGCGGGGGTGTCGACGGCGTCGCCGGGATGCTCACGCGATCACCGCCTCCGAAGCCTTCGAACCGACCAGGCACCGCTTGTTCTCGACGTGGAAGCGGTACTCGTCGCGAAACTTCCCGATGGAGGAGAGCACCGGCGCGATCGCCGCGTCCGCGAAAACGCAGATCGTCATGCCGTTCGCCATCTGGTTCGAGATCTTCTCGAGCAGGTCGATGTCTTCCATCCGCCCCTCGCCCGCTTCGATGCGCGAAAGCACGCGATGGAGCCAGGGCGTCCCTTCACGGCAGGGCGTGCACTGCCCGCATGACTCGTGGGAGAAGAACTTCGCGAGGTTCGTCGCCGCGTCGACGATGCAGGTGTCCTCGTTCATGACGATGATCGCGGCGGAGCCGAGCATGGACTTCTTCGCCGCGAGGCCGTCGAAGTCGAGCGGGCAGTCTTCGATCTCCTCGGGCGTGAGCATCGCCGCGGATGCCCCTCCGGGGATCACGGCCTTGACCTTCCGGCCGTCCTTCATCCCGCGGCCGAATTCCTCGCCGAAGAGGAGGTCTTTCATCTGGAGGCCCATCGGCGCCTCGTACACGCCGGGGCGGTTCACGTGTCCCGAGAGGCAGTAGAGCTTCGGCCCGGTGTTCTTCTCGTTCCGGCCGATCTTCGAGAACCACTCCGCTCCGCGGCGCATGATGTGGGTCACGCAACAGAGGGTCTCCACGTTGTTCACGATCGTCGGCGCGCCGAAGACACCGAAGACCGCGGGGAAGGGCGGCTTGATACGCGGCTGGCCGCGCTTGCCCTCGAGGCTTTCGATCAACCCCGTCTCCTCGCCGCAGATGTAGGCGCCCGCCCCGCGGTGGACGGTGATGTCGTGCGAGAAGCCGGACCCGAGGATGTTCTCTCCCAGGAAGCCCTCGCGGTAGGCCTCCTCGATCGCGCGAACGAGAATGCGGGCGCCGTCGAAGAACTCGCCGCGGATGTAGATGTAGGAGGTCCGACACCGGAGCGCGAACGCCGAGAGGATCTGTCCCTCGAGGAGCTGGTGCGGATCGGCCTCCATGAGCAGCCGGTCCTTGAACGTGCCGGGCTCCGACTCGTCGGCGTTGCAGAGGAGGTAGACCGGCTTGCCCTTCGTGTCCTTCGGGACGAAGCCCCACTTGACGCCCGTCGGGAATCCGGCGCCGCCGCGGCCGCGCAGCCCCGATTTCTTCACTTCTTCCGTCACCGACTCCGGAGTGGCGCCGCCGGTCAGCACCTTCCGGAGGGTCTCGTAGCCGCCGTCGGCGGCGTAGGTATCGATGTCCCGGGAACGGTCCCGGCCGACGCGCGCGAGGAGGACCGGCTCGAACGTCATGGCAGTCGCTCCAGGAGCGCGTCGAGCTTCGGCGCGTCCATCGGCTCGTGGTACGCGTCGTTCACCATCATCGAAGGGGCCCGGTCGCACCCCGCGATGCACTCGACTTCCGTGAGAGTGAACCTCCCGTCGGGTGTCGTCTGGCCCATGTCGATTCCGAGGCGCCGCCGGCAGTGCTCGAGGAGATTCCCCGCGCCCGCGAGGTGGCAGGAGATCGACGTGCAGAACTGCAGGAGGTGCCGGCCGACCGGCGCGAGGTTGTACATCGTGTAGAAGGTGAGGACGCCGGACACGTGCGCGGGAGGGACTTCCACGATCCGGGCGACCTCTTCCGCCGCTTCGCGGGACACCCAGCCCCACGTCTCCTGCGCGACCCAGAGGATCGGCAGGAGCGCCGCCTGCTTCGTCGGGTAGCGGGCGAGGATCCGGTCGATGCGCTCTCGCGCCTCGGGAGGAAACTCGGCGGGTCGGCCGGCCGACTCGACCCCGTATCGGCGGCCGGTCACCAGTCGAAGGCCTTCTTCTTCCAGAGGTAGGCGTATCCGACGGCGAGGATCCCCAAGAAGACGAGCATCTCGATGAAGAGGGGAATCCCGCCCTCCCGGAACACGACCGCCCAGGGGTAGAGGAACGCGATTTCGACGTCGAACAGGATGAAGACCATCGCGATCAGGAAAAACTGGATCGAGATGCGCTTGTGCGACGCGTCGAGCAGCGGCATCCCGCTCTCGTAGGTGTCGAGCTTGCGGCGCGTGCGAAGGCGGGGTCCGAGGAAGGAAGAGAGAAGAATCATCACGCCGGCAACGCCGATTGCGAAGAGCATCAGGATGAGGATCGGGAGGTAGCTTTCGGCCATCCGCACCTCGCGCTCGTTTCGGCTGGCGCGGCGAGTTGCCCGGGGCCGCGCGGTTGTGAACTTTTTCACAAGCGCGGAGGGCGAGTCAACGGGAGAAGTCTTCGCTCCGCGCGCTACGATCGACGACGTGAGTCGAGAGTTTCTTCCGGTTGCGATCGTGCCGGCCTACCAGGCAGCGGGCACCGTCCGCGCGGTCGTCGAAAGTCTCCGCCGCCACGTGCCCGACGTGCTCGTCGTCGACGACGGCTCCACGGATCGAACGAGCGAAGAGGCGGAGCGCGCCGGAGCGCGGGTTCATCGGCTTCACTCGAACAGCGGAAAAGGCGCGGCGCTCCGCGCCGGGCTCGAGATCGTCCTTCCAACGGCGGCTACTCACGTCGTCTTTGTCGACGCGGACGGGCAGCACGACCCGGCGGACCTGCCCGCGCTTCTCGACGCAGCCCGAAGCGGCGACGACTTCGTGATCGGCTCGCGCATGCGGGAAAGCGACGGCATCCCGACCGTACGCTTCCGGACGAACGAGATCGGCAGCCGCATCCTGGCCCGCATGACGGGCCACGACGTCGAGGACGGGCAGTCTGGCTACCGCGTGATCGCTGCGCCGCTCCTGCGGCGGCTATCGCTCTCGGCAAAGGGTTATTCGATCGAGACCGAGATCCTGCTGAAGGCCGCGCCTCACGTGCGCCGGTTCGCGAGCGTTCCGGTGCACGCGATCTACAACGGCGAACCTTCGCACTACCGCCCCTTCCGGGACACGTGGACCGTCTCGTGGGGCGCCGTGTACTACAAGGTCTTCGAAGTCGATTAGTTCAGGAGCGATCTTTACAGCCATGGGCTGTTGCGAAGCGGCCGCCTGCTCTCTCCCGGCCGCGTCGAGCGGCCGCTAAGATCGTCTCCGTGGAAGAGCCCCGAATCACCCTTCTCCGAACCCCCGGCCGCGCTCCCCGCGTCCTCACGATCGACGCCGAAGACTGGTTTCACGTCTGCGGCGAGGACTACTACTCGGACTGGCGGCGGTGGGACACTTTTCCGTCGCGGATCGAGACGACTCTGACCCATCTCTTCGACCTGCTGGAAGAGAGAGGACACCGCGCGACAGTCTTCTTCCTCGGCTGGGTCGCGCGGCGGAAGCCTCATCTCGTGCGGGACGCGCTGCGTCGCGGCCACGAGGTCGGCGTGCACGGGGAGCGCCACCGGCGCGCCGACGAGATGACTGCGGACGAGTTCCGCGCCGACCTCGTCGCCGCCCGGGCCGCCATCGAGGACGCCGGGGGAGTCCGCTGCGGGTCCCACCGCGCCGCGGAGTGGTCGATCCGGCACCCGGGCGATCCGGCGCTCGAAATCCTCGCGGAGGAGGGATTCGCCTGCGACGCTTCCGCTACGGCGGTGCCGCCGCTCGGCCGCTTCGAGAACCCCCTCGGCCCCTATCGCATCGAGCGAAACGGCTCGTCGATCCTCGAGGTGCCGCCCCTGACCGGGCGCGGCTTCGGACGGCGCCTCCCCGTCGGCGGCGGCTGGCCGTTCCGGCTGCTCCCCGAGGAGCGGATCGCGGAGGCGGAGCGGGCGTATCGAGACCGCGGGTTCCCGGCGGTATTCACGTTTCACCCGTGGGAGTTCGATTCCGCCCATCCGCGCATGGACGGGCTCCCGGCGCTCCTGCGCACCGTTCACTTTCTCCGGCTCGGCCGGCTCCCCGCCCGGTTCCGCCGCTGGCTCGCCGCGGATAGCAGCGTTCCCCTCGCCGACGTCCTTCCCACCCTGGCAGCGCCATGAGCGGCGTCGGATTCCTCTTTTCCGGGCAGCTCGCGGAAGTCGTCGGGATGGGGCGGGACTTCTGGGAGTCGGATCCGGCGGCGCGCGACCTCTTCGCCCGGACGTCGGCGCGTTGCGGGCGCGACCTCGAGAGGATCCTCTTCCAGGGACCGGAGAAGGACCTTCACGAGAACCTCGCGGCGCAGGCCGGGGTGTATCTCGTTTCGACGCTCGCCGCCCGCGCCCTGGAAATGCAGGGCGTCCGGCCCGCGGCGACCGCGGGCTACAGCCTCGGAAACTACGCCGCGCTCGTCGCGGCCGGAGCCATCTCGTACGAGGACGCGCTCGACGTCCTCGTCGCGGTCTGGCGGGAGACCGAGAGGCTCGGTATCCACGGATCGATGGGCGCTGTCGTCGGCTCCCGTCGCGAGACGGTGGACGAGGTCTGCGCGGACCTGCGCGGACGCGGCCGGCCCGTGTGGATCGGAAACGTGAACGCCTCGACCCAGTTCGTGCTGACGGGCCTGTCGGAAGCGGTGGAGGAGGCTCTCACGCTCCTCGCGCCCCGCTCGCTCACCGTCCTGCGCCTCTCGATGAGCTGGCCGATTCACAGCCCGCTCATGGACCCGGTCGCGAAGGCGGTCGCACCCGTCGTGGCGGCTTGCCGATCGATCCGCGCGCCCGCGCTGCCGTACTACGGACCCGACGGCCGGCGAGCGACGACAGCGGAGCAGGTCCGCGAGCTCCTCGGCACGGAGTTCATCCATCCCACGCTCTGGAACGACACCTACCAGGCGATGGTCTCCGATGGGATGCAGTCCTTCGTGGAAGTCGGTCCGGGAGACATGCTCTCGAAGATGGCGCGCTGGATCGATCGCTCGACGACCTGCCGGCCGGCGGGGACGCTCGCGGCCATCCGGTCCCTGTCGGATAGTCTCGCCGGCGCATGAAGACGGCGCTCGTGACGGGGGGCTCCCGAGGCATCGGGCGCGCGATCGCGCTCGAGCTCGCGGCGGCCGGACATCGCGTGGTCGTGTCCTACCGGCAGGACGAAGCGAGCGCGGAGGAGACCGTGGCGCAGATCCGCGCCGCGGGGGGCGAGGCCGCCGCGATCGGAGCGGACGTGACGAAGGCGGCTGAAGTCCGCGCCCTCGGGGAGCGGGTCGCCTCGGAGTTCGGCGGGGCCGACATCCTCGTCAACAACGCCGGCGTCATCAAGGACGCGCTCTTTCCCTTCATGAAGGAGGAGGACTGGGACTTCGTCCTCGACACGGACCTGAAGGGAGCGTTCCGGATCACCAAGGCGGTCATTCGCGGGATGCTGCACAAGGGATGGGGCCGGATCGTCAACGTCGTCTCGGTGTCCGGCATCTCGGGGCACGTCGGCCAGACGAACTATTCGGCGGCCAAGGGGGGCCTGATCGCGTTCACGAAGGCGCTCGCGCTCGAGCTCGCGACGCGCCAGATCACGGTGAACGCCGTCGCGCCCGGCCTCGTGTCGACCGAGATCATCGCGCACCTGAAAGACGACGCCCGCGAGGAATTCCTCCGCAGAATCCCCATGGCTCGTTTCGCCGCGCCCGAAGAGATAGCGGCGGTCGTCGCATTCCTCGTCTCGGAACGGGCGTCCTACGTGACCGGCCAGGTCTGGCGGGTGGACGGCGGGATGGCCTGAGCGGGAGCCGGCTGAGGGTGAAACAGGCGGTCCGTCTATAATTTTCCCTTTGAGGAGACCGGATGGGCAATGAAAACCTGGCGCCGCGCGTGAAGGAGCTGATCGTGCGGCGCCTGAAGCTCGACATCGATCCGAAGAGCATCGAGGACGACGCCCCGCTCTTCGGCGAAGGGCTCGGGCTCGACTCGATCGACGCGCTCGAGCTCGTGCTCGGGCTCGAGCAGGAGTTCGGCATCAAAGTCGAGGACGAAGAGGTAGGGGTCAAGGCCTTCGCCTCCGTGAACGCGCTCGTCGACTTCATCGAGCACAAGAAGATCGCATGACCACGACCGACCCGGGTCTCCCGCACGTCTACCCGTTCCGCTTCGTGGACACGGTCAGGGAGAGAAGCGGCGGCGACTCCTTTGGCGGCTCCGTGTCGGCGCGGTTGACGGCGAATGCCCGGGGCGCCATGGGACCCGAGTGGGGGAGCCCGGTCCTTCTCGCCGAGGCGCTCGCCCAGGCGGCACTGCTGCTCCAGGGCGGCGACGTCGACGCGGGGCGGAAGGGATTTCTCGCCGGCATCGACGGCTTCGAAGTCCTGCGCCGGCCTCAGGCGGGTGAGAGCCTGGAAGTCGTGGTCCGCCTCGCGGCCCGCTTCGGCGCCGTTCTCAAGTTCGAGGGCGAGGTCAACTCCGGCCCGGAGACGGTCGCGCGCGGCTCGATTCTCGTGCGGCAGGGCGCGGCTTGACCGGCATGGTCTGTCGCTAGCGATGTTCATCGAAAACGACCACCTCGGTGGAAACACCGTCCTGCGGGTCAAGGGCTCGGTGAAGATCGGCGAGACCGGACGGGAGTTCGAGCAGAGCCTCGAGCGCGCGGCAACCGAAGGCACGGGCGCGCTCATCCTCGACCTCACCGACCTCGAGTACATGGACTCGACTGTCGTCGGAGTGCTCGTGGGAGCGCTTCACCGTTTGAAGGGGGAAGGCCGCGAGCTCGCGCTCGTCCATCCGCGCGAGAGGATCGCCTCGCTTCTTCGCACGGCGAAGCTCGACTCGCTCTTCGAGATCTACGAAACGGTCGCGGAAGCCCTCGGCACGATCGCGAACAAGGAAGCGGATACCGATGTCCGCTGAGGCATCACCGCCTCTCGAGTGCACGGCCGAGCCTCCCCACCGTTTCGCGCTCGGTGAGCGGACGCGCGTCGGAAACGGAATCCTCGTGACGGTGCGGCGCCTCGACGAGCCCTACCCGCCCCGCGATATCCACGTGACGGCGCGCGAGATGAAGATGGGGTATGAGAACGTCTTCAAGGCCTGCTTCGTCTGCGTGGACCGGGGCCGCAAGGAGAATGCGATCGCGCTCCCCAAGGACCAGCTCGAGCTCGGCCTCCCGCCTTAACCTGTCCAGCGGAGGATCCCTCCCCCCGATTTCCGTTGACGCGACGACTTCAACGTGACAGAACTGTTTCGGGAAGAGTCAATCTGGTGGGATTCCGCCTGGGGAATGGGTCTCGAAAAGCCGTCGTCGCGCGTGAAGACTGGACACTTCTGGTCATCGCCGCTTCCGACGGTCTGCACCCGGTTCAGCTGCAGAAGGCCCTCTTTCTGCTCGGCCAGCGCCACCCGGCGGTCGCCGAAAACGGCTTCTACGAGTTTCGCCCGGTGGCCGGCGGAGACTTCTCCGAACAGATCTACTCCGATGCGCACGCCCTCGCGAAGAAGGGTCTCGTCTCGATCCGGTTCTCGGCCGAGGACGGCAGCCGGCGATATCAACTCAAGACGCCCGGCGCCGAGAGAGCGAAGAGTCTGGAGAAGCAGATCGACCCCGCACTGAGCCGCTCCCTTAGCAATCTGGTCTCGTGGGTTCGGAATCGATCCGTCGACCAGCTCCTCCGAGGGCCGAGTGAGGCCTCTCGTTCGATCAGGCCCGGTTCGCCAAGTCGCGGGTCCGTTCGGACTCGCTGATCCCCGTCCCCCCGCGGCTCGGCCGACTCGTCGGCACCGGCTCCGGCGTCGCTTCCGGCGGGGGTGGATCCTCCGGCACGTTCGGCTGGTCTTCGAAGATCACTTCCGGCTCGACCGGCTCGGGCGTCGGCGTCGGCCGGGGGACGGGCGTGGAGACGACCTGGACGACGATCGGGCGACGCGGCGTCGGCACGCGTGTCGGAACCGGGTCGCGAAAGCGCGCCGTCGGGATCACAGCGGGCACGGGAACTTCGACCTGTGAGGAACGTTCGACCAGAGGAGCGGAGCCGCGGATCGTTCTCGTCGTGCGGGTCTCTCTCTCGATCATGGCCGCGACGCCCGGGGTCACCGTTGGCGGAACCTCAGCCGGCGTCGGGATTACGACGGCGACCGCAGGGTCGGGTGGTCCCGGGGTCGGCAGCTCGAACGCGGATTCGTCCCGGGCCGGGCGATCGTCGTCTGAACGGCCGAAGCGCCCCGCGTAATAGGCCAGGGCGCCGACCGCCAGAATGAGAATCACCAGTCCCACTACGAGCAGCGGCGGAATCCGATGTTCGTGGCGCATGCGTGGCTGAGCTTGCACCGTCCGTGCCCGGCGCCGCTCGGTACGCTTGTGTAGCGGATAGTCGCGAACGATCTGGGCGTAGTATCGCCGAGCTTTGCTCGGGACTGAGCTTGCGCATGGTTTCGCCGAGGAGATACAAAACCCGATCCGTTCCCGAAAAGTCGGGATACTTCTTCAGGATCTCCTGGCACCGATCGATGACGGCCGGATAGGCCTGGCGCATGTAGTACTGCTTGGCCGGACCCAAGATGCTCTCCGCCAGAATCTCCTGAACCGCCCGCAGCTTCTCTTTGGCTTCCTCGAGCAACGGGCTTTCCGGATAGTTCATCTGATCATGGCGTTGCAGTTCATGTTCGGCCAGACGGGCCTCGGTGTCATCCCGATCCGGTTTCTGCAATTGCTTGATATGGGTCATCGCGATTTTGAGCTGGGCGTCGTCCGCCAACTCATGCGTCGGGAAAGAACGTGATGAACTTCCGGAATTCGGACTCCGCCGACAGCAGGTTGGAATGCGCCGCCTTCGAGATAGAACGTATCGGCGTAGGCGTACTTCGCCTGGGCCGAGTACTCGCTGTCCTCGTAGGTCTCCAGCAGGGTCTGAAGCTGCAGCCGGGCCACGGTAAACCGGCTCTTCCGAGTGCCTTCATTGCCTGCTCGTACAGTTCTCGATCCCGTTCGACGATACCGGAGTTCGACGTCGCGAGCGGCACCTTTTTGCCGCAGCCCGAAAGGCAAACAAGCAGGGCCAGAGCGAGCCATCTGCGCA
This sequence comes from uncultured Acidobacteriota bacterium, assembly GCA_963832145.1. GTDB lineage: Bacteria > Acidobacteriota > Thermoanaerobaculia > UBA5066 > Gp7-AA6 > Gp7-AA6. The sequence goes on along the minus strand of CAWHTA010000005.1, from coordinate 57,170 downwards.
TTGGGAGAATTCCTTTAAACAACGTTTGAATGATAGCTGAGGCGGGCCGCAGTTGCCAGCATCTCCTTGAGTTTACGGGCAGGATCGGCGTCGCTGAAGATGGCGGATCCTGCCACTAGAATCTGCGCCCCGGCAGCGATGACCTCCGGCATGAGCGGAATATCGATTCCCCCATCCACCTCGATCACGCACCTTCAGCTTTCTCCTGTTAATGATTTCCCGGGCATGACGAATCTTCTCAGTCACGTAGGGGATGTACTTCTGCCCCCCGAATCCCGGATTGACGCTCATTATCAACAACATATCCGCCTGATCGAGGGCATGCTCGACCGCCGTCAAAGGGGTCGCATGGGTTAATAGACACTCCCGCGCAGCACATTGTGAGACTGGATAAAATTCAGGGTCCGGTCCAGATGGACGGTGGCCTCCGCATGGACGGTCATGATGGAAGCGCCGGCCTCCACGAATTCCGGAATGTACTTGATCCGGATCGGTGATCATCAGATGGACGTCGAGGGGCTTTGTCGCCACTTTCCTGATCGACTTCACGACAGGCGGTCCGATGGTGATATTGGGTACGAAATGCCCGTCCATCACATCGATGTGCAGCAGGTGCGCTCCCGCCTCCTCGACCTTGCGAATGTCTTCACCAAGCGCGGCGAAGTTCGCGGACAGGATGGACGGCGCGATTCGGATGCTCATTGGCTCACTTCCAAAAGTATGGCGTCGCTTCTTTAACACGCGATGACCGGCCTGCGGTTGCTGCTGGACGATAACACCGGCCTCGGTTCCGGACGCCCGCCGGTAGCTCAACTTGCCAAGCTGGAATCCTTCGGCGCGAATCCGCGACGCAACCTGATCCAGGCGCTTGCCCACAACATCCGGCATGACAAAAGACTCCTCAATCCGGCCCGAAGACACCAGAACGTTCACGATCGGATCCGCAGATTCCTGAGAACCAGGCAGCGGGTCCTGCTGCTGGATCGTCAGCGGTTCGCCGTCCGCAGTTCGTGTCATCGAGGTATTGCCCAAAGCGAAGTTCCGCTGCTCGAGCGTCAATCTTGCGGCGCGAAGACTCGATCCCACGAGATTCGGCACCGCATAGCTGGGCGGTCCCGCCGAAACCAGCACTCTTACACTCCGCGACGTCTTCAGCCGCGACCCGGCAGGGGGAATCTGCTCGACGATGTAACCCGCAGGCACTTCCTTGTTGAATCGTCTCCCGGACACCCGCAAAACCAGCTTGTTCTCCACCAGGATGGCCGTCGCCTCGCCTTCGGTTTTTCCGGTCAGAACCGGGATCGTGATTTCCTTTCCCTGAATCGCCAGCGCATGGCCGTGATCGCGCTCACGCCCGCCGCAACGATGAGAATGGCGATCATGAGAGCGATGCTGGAAACGTGAGAGAGTCTGTCGCGTGTACTTTCACTCACAGTCGTCATTATCCGACAGCCTCATTGGACCTGGCCAAGTTTTTCGCCGGTCGTAATGCGGAAACCATTCACAAAATCCATGCCTGTCTGAGGCTTGCGGTTCGGAACCTGCACTTCCAGAAGCTCGAGCAAGAGGCCGTCACCGCAGACCACCGCCAGGAACCGTTCCGCACCGCTGCCAGTGACCAGTGTTCCCGGACCATGGCCCGCAGCAGGTCCCTTCACCCGCGACCGGATCAGCTCTGCAGGTCAGATCACGGAAGGCCGTCCGGCACCCCGGCCAGGGATGGAAAGCGCGTATCCGGTTATGGATCGCTCGGGCCGGATGGCTCCAGTCGATGTTCCCATCTTCCCTTTTGAGAATCGGCGCAAGCGTGGCGCGCTCGTGATCCTGCGGAACCGGCTCAAGAGTTCCTGCGACAATTCCGTCTAAGGTCCGCTCCATCAGTCTCACAGCCCAGTGACGCCAGCCGCTCCGCCAACTGCTGCACGGTCTCCTCAGGATCGATTGGAGTTTTCTCGCAGGCGTACACCGGCCCGGTGTCGAGGCCTTCATCCAGTCTCATCGTGCAGACCCCGGTTTCGGATTCCCCGTTGGCCATGGCCCATTGGATCGGAGCGGCGCCACGATAGCGCGGCAGAAGAGACCCATGAAGATTGACCGCCCCGTAGCGCGGCAATTCCAGCAGCCACGCCGGCAGAATTTTTCCGTACGCAACGACCACGAGCAGTTCGGGAGCCAGAGTCGCGAAGAGTCGCCGCGCGTCGTCGTTCTTCAAACTCACGGGCTGATGGACGGGAAACCGAGTTCCAGAGCTTTCTTTTTTACCGGAGGCGGCTGGAAGAGCTGCCCTCGGCCGGCCGGTCTGTCCGGTTGCGTGACCACGCCGACGATCGGGTAACCCGCTTTGAACACGGTCTCAAGGATGGGAACTGCGAAAGAAGAAGTGCCTGCGAAGACGATGCGTGCTGCAGCCGACGTGGTTAACGCTCCCACTCGCCCTGCTTCACCAGCTTGCGAATCTTCCGCTTGATCATGTCGCGCTTGATGAAACTGAGGTGATCGAGGAAGAAAACGCCGTTGAGATGATCCATTTCGTGGCAGAACGCTCGGGCGAGAAGATCTTTCCCTTCGATGGTGATCTCCTTGCCGTTGAGGTCGAGGCCCTTGATGACGACGTCTTCGGACGGACCACTGCGGAAGTGAAACCCGGAACGCTGAGGCATCCCTCGTCTTCGTACTGCTCGCCCTCCACGGAAACGATTTCGGGATTGACGATGGTGATCAATTGTTCCGACGCTCACCGGCGCTGGGGTCGGTCACCATGATGCGCTTCGACACACCGACCTGGTTCGCCGCCAGACCCACGCCCGGAGCTTTGTACATGGTTTCCACCATGTCCTGCACCAGCTGGACCTCGGCATCGGTGATATTGGTGACGATCTCTGCGGGCTTTTCGAGGACTTCGTCTCCGAAAAGAACTATCGGACGCAGCATGTATTCAATTGTGCCTCAATAGGCACGAAGTTGCTCCAGATAACCTGCGTAGTTGCGAGACGTTTCCTCGATCGAATCTCCGCCGAACTTTTCGAGGAAGGCGCGGGCCAGAACCAGAGCCACCATGGTTTCGCCGATGACGCCGGCGGCGGGAACCGTGCACGTGTCGGAGCGTTCATGCTGGGCGACGAAGGGCTCCTTGGTGATCATGTCCACGGATCGCAACGCTTTCTTGAGTGTCGGAATCGGCTTGAGATAGCCGGTGACGCGGACGTCTTCTCCGTTTGTGATTCCGCCTTCGATTCCGCCTGCGCGATTTGTCAATCGATAGAATCGCGTGTCGTCGGCGTCGTAGGCGATTTCGTCGTGAACGTCCGATCCTTTGCGGAAAGCGCGCTGGACGCCGCTGCCGATCTCCACGGCCTTCACGGCATTGATCGACATGATGGCCTGCGCCAGCTGGCCGTCGAGTCGCGTATCCCAGGCGGTGTGCGAACCGAGTCCGGTAGGAACTCCCCGTGCGATCACTTCGAAAGTGCCGCCGATGGTGTCGCCTTCCTTCTGGGCTTCTCGATCTCCTGAACCATGCGGTCGCTCACCTCGGGTATCGCGCAGTCGGACGACATCGTCGTTGCGAATGGATTCCAGCTGCTCCCATGTCACCGCAAAATCCGGGGGCACACTGGCGGTCCCGATCGCCGTCGTGTGGCTGAGAATCTCGATTCCGAAGGTTCGGAGAAAAACTTTTGCCAGGGCGCCGGCGGCGACTCGGGCTGTCGTTTCCCGGGCGCTGGAGCGCTCGAGAATGTTGCGGGCATCGGCTGATTGAACTTGAGCGAACCCGCGAGGTCCGTATGTCCCGGGCCGCGGTCGCGTCACGGTTCGTCTTCTGGGCGGCTTCCGAGGAGACCTCCGTGACGGACATGATCTCTTCCCAGTTCGGCCAGTCGCGATTCTCGATCATCATGGCGACCGGACTGCCCAGGGTCTTGCCATGCCGGACGCCGGAGAGGAACCGCACCTGGTCCTTTTCGATCTTCATCCGACCCGCCGCGGCCATATCCCCCCTGCCGGCGCTTCAGTTCGTTGTCGATAAAGTCGAAATCTACCGGAAGATTGGCGGGAAGCCCTTCGACCAGAGCAATCAGGGCCTGGCCGTGAGACTCTCCGGCCGTGCGATAAGTCAACATCGATCGGAGTATACGGGAAAACCCGAGGTGCCCGTAACTGCTTGACCCTAAAAAAACTTTCCGATACGATGCTTCGCGATGCCGTTCAGCCTGCGAGCCGCTGTAAAGGAAGTGCAGGACATTTCCTTTCTGACGGCAAGAGCCTTCGTCGGCGCCTTTCGACGGCCGTATTACATTCGCGATATCCTCGCCCAAATGGAGTCGATCGGTGTCGGCTCATGCGCCGGTTGTCATGCTGACGGGATTTTTTACCGGCGCTGTTCTCACGCTGCAATCGGCGAGCAGCTCTGGAGCGGTTCGGCGCCAAGGGATCGACGGGTTTGGCCGTGGGCGTGTCTCTCGTGCGAGAGCTTGGCCCCGTGCTTGGCATCCTTGATGGTCGCCGGGCGAGCGGGTTCCGGCATGGCCTCGAACTCGGCTCGATGCTCGTGACCGAACAGATCAACGCGATGCGGGCTCTTGGGACCGACCCCATCAAGAAGCTCGTCGTTCCGCGAGTGGTGGCAACAACTCTCATGATGCCGGTACTGACGATCGCAGCGGATGCGGTAGGGCTTCTGGGCGGTCTTGCCATTTCGACCTTGATGTTGAGCATCAGCAGCAACCAGTATCCTCAGCTCCGCCTGGGACGGCCTGGAGATACATCGATATCTTCGGCGGATTGCTTAAGCCGTTCGTTTTCGGAGCGATCATTGCCCTGGTCGGCTGCCATTGCGGCCTTCGGACCTATGGCGGGACGCAGGGAGTCGGACGGTCCACGACGCAGGCCGTGGTCAATGCCTCCGTCCTGATTCTGGTCTTCGACTTCCTTCTGACGAAGATCATCCTGATCTACACATGAACAACACCGTCCTGGAATTGAAGGATGTTGTGAAATCTTATGGGGATCGCCGAATCCTCGATGGCGTTTCGTTCGTAGTTCGCCGCGCCGAAACCAAAATCATCATTGGCGCGAGCGGATCCGGGAAATCGACCATACTCAAGCTGATCATGGGTCTCGAAAAGCCGGACGAGGGCAGATCTTCATCGATGGCGAGGAGACGACGGACTCAAGAGAGACGAACTGGTCCGGATTCGGCAAGCGATCGGGATGGTGTTCCAGGAGTCGGCTCTCTTCGATTCTCTTGACCGTTCGGGAGAACGTCGCCTACAGTCTCTATGAAGCAGGAACCCCAGAAGATGAGATCGAGCATCGCGTGCGCGAGAGTCTCGGTTTTGTCGGGCTCGAGGACGCGATCGACAAGACTCCCGCCGAACTGTCCGGCGGAATGAAGCGCCGGGTCGCGCTCGCCCGAGCCTTGATCAGCGAACCGGAAATCATGCTCTACGACGAACCGACGGCGGGTCTCGATCCCGTGACTTCGCGCAAAATCAACGAGCTGATCATCGCGCTGCGCGATATCAAGAACGTCACTGGAGTCTTTGTGACGCACCGCATGCGCGATGCCTTCACTCTGGCTTCCGAATACGCCCGAACGGTAACGGCAACGTGACCTTCCACCGTGAAGGGCAGGATCTCTGCATCGCCAACACCCGATTCCTGATGCTTCGCGATGGCAAGAATTATTTTTGAGGGTCCGGACGAATTGCTGCGGAGATCCGAAGACCGCTACATCAAACGATTTCTGTCATAAAGAACGGAGGACATCCCATGGCGCAACGACGAACCCTTGCATGGACCGAATTAAAGGTCGGCCTGTTGGTCATCTTTGGCTTCGCGGCACTTGCCTATGCCATTGTGAGAATCGGTGGTCCGGCGAGTTTCTTCAGCGACAACATCCGTATCACCTCTTATTTTGATTCGGCCAGCGGGCTGCGTCCCGGCAACGACGTCTGGCTCGACGGGTTGCTCGTCGGCAAAGTCTCCGACGTTCGCCCGAATCGCGATCCGAACATCAAGGGGAAAGTCGCAATCGAGATGGAGATCGATGCGACTTACAACGACAGTATCCGGAGAGATTCGGTGATCGGCATCGAAGCCAACGGTCTGCTCGGTGACAAAACGATCCAGATCACGAGCGGATCGGAGACGGCCGAAATCGTAGGAGATGGCGGCGTTCTTCAGGGCACCGAGGTCGGCGGCATTCCGAAAATCATCCAGGGCACCGAAGACATCATCGGCAACTTCAACACGCTCAGCAGAACTTGAATGAGATCAGCGAAAACGTCATCACCATTTCCGAAAACGTCAATCGTGGAGAAGGCACGTTTGGCAAGCTTCTGACCAACTCCGAGATTCACGACAACCTCAACAACACGGTCCTCGAGATACAGAAACTCGTGGAACGAGATCAGGAGCGGACCCGGCACGGCGGGAAAGATGATTTCAGACGACGCGATGTATGAGAGATTCGTGGGCCTGCTGGCGCCGAATGGAAAACATCGTCGCCAGGGTGGAACGCGGCGAAGGCACTGCCGGCAGACTTCTGAACGATCCGGCCATGTACGATAAGATCACCGGGCTGCTGGACCGATTCGACGCCGTTGCCGGTCGACTCGAGCGCGGAGAAGGCAGCCTGGGCAAAATGCTGAAGGACGATGCCTTCTATAACGACCTCCGCAATACACTCGGCGATGTGAGCGGCCTCATCACCGCCATTCAAAGCGGCGACGGCACGGCAGGCAAGCTGATCAAGGATCCCACGCTGTTTAACAGCATGGAGCAGGCGACATCTGAAATCCAGAAGCTGATGTACGATATCCGGCATGATCCGAAGAAGTACCTGACCATCAATTTCAGGTTCTTTTAAACAACACAGGGGAAGATTTTTCAATGAGCGCAGACCCAAGGAAAAAACTCGAAGAAGAAATTCAGGCCCTCGAGAGGGAACTCCGCGACGAGCTGCCCAAGGCGCTCAAGCTCGCCGCAGCGCTCGGCGACCTCAGTGAGAACGCCGACTACTCCGCCGCCCGCGAGCGGCAGGACTTCGTCAGAGTGCGCCTCGGCCAGCTGAAACAGCGGCTGGCCGACCTGTCGCTGGTGAACTTCGACAAGATACCCCGTGACCGGATTTCGCTGGGATCCACTGTGGTTCTGCTGGACGTGGACAAAGACGAAGAAGTTACCTACCGGCTTGTCACCAGCGAAGATGCCAACGTGAACGCGGGGTTGATCTCCACGACCTCGCCCATTGGAAGGAGTCTTCTGAACAAGAAGGAAGGCGATGAAGTCGAAGTGAAAATTCCCGCAGGCAGCCGAACGTTCGAGATCCTGCGGTTCACCACGCTGCACGACCAGAAAGAGCTGATGTCACGCGACACTTCCATCAGCGGCATGCTCGGGTCCGGCGGCACCTGGATTCTCGGCTCGATCGTCGAATCTGCTCGCGGCCCTCAGGGTAAAGCCGAACATCCTCACCCTGACCGGACTGGTCATCAATATCTTTGCGGCCGTCCTGTTCGCCAGGGGTATGTTCACCTGGGCGGGACTCGTGGTCCTGTTTGCGGGAATCTTCGATATGGTCGACGGCGAAGTCGCGCAGACGTACCGGCCGTGTCACCAAGTTCGGCGCATTCTTCGATTCGGTGATCGATCGCTATTCCGACATGGTCCTGTTGCTTGGACTTGTGATCTGGTACGCCAAGCTCGATCGCAATCTCTATACCGCTCTTGCCGGTATTTCGTTGATCGGCTCGATCATGACGAGCTACACGCGTGCCCGCGCGGAATCGCTGATTCCTGCCTGCAAGGTTGGGTTTCTCGAAAGGCCTGAGAGGATTGTGCTCCTGATCATCGGCGCCCTGACCAACCGACTTGGTGCCGCACTGTGGGTGATGGCGATCCTCTCCAACTGGACCGTCTCTCAGCGCATCTGGTACACGTGGCAGGAGACGAAAAAACTGGAACAGGCGTAAGGAAAAATCGGGGCCAGACCGGTCGTTCACCATTTTTCTTGCAAGAAAAATGGTGAACGACCGGTCTGGCCCCGATTTTTCCTTTATTGCTTGTTAGCGTTTTTCGGAATGTTGATCTTGAACACGGAGTCTGAAAGCCTCTTATTGAGCTTCACGTTTGAAAATTTGAAATCGACGTAGTCGCCCTTGGCCTTTTGAGTGGCTCTTGTCTGAATTGGAGTCCAGGTCTTTGGATCCAACCACAACGTGACTTTCTTAACGTCCCCTGTTGCCGGAGATGTCGAAGTAAGTTCGAGCACAACGGTCAGACACACCGTCAACCGTTTCACGGCCGGTGACCTGCGGCTTATAAAACTGGTTCAGCGTCGCAGCCGGAACGCCGAAGCCTGTCAGCAGGAGCTGCAAGCCGTTGCTCTTCGGGTCAACCGAGTACTTTTCCTGTAGCTGTTCGTTTCCCGGAAATAGACAGTGGCCGTGCCATCCTTGATCAACGCAACTTTCGAAGCCCTTTTAGGACTGGCGATATCCAACAAGACATAGGGACCAGTTTTTCGACGGTTTTGATTAAGATCTTCCCTGATTCAACGGGTGACTTGGTGTCAGCAACAACTTGAGCCTGTGAAATCGAGGCTTCGAGAGACGTGAAGACTTTCGCCTTCTCGTCGAGCCTGGCCATAACCTGCTCCGTGGTGAGCTCCTGGGCAAGCCCGGTGGACGAGAAAGCCGCAAGGCTGAGGATGATCCCGAGCGTGGTCGTGATTCTCATCTTTTCTCCTTCCATATGGCGTATGCAATCAGACGCCCAGTCCAGTCGCGAATGGGTTGAATTCTGGATTGTTTCACTGGCTCATCCAACGCCGCACCCAGCTTCGAAACCGCTTTAGCGCGAGTATTGTCCGTATCGAAGAAACAGGGCTCGTCGAGCTTTACGGTAAAAATCGCGTTACCATTTCTATCGACGGTCTTGCGAACCGTTTCGGTAGCGGATACCTTCATGAATTCCGGAACATCATTAAAAACATTTGGAGGGATGAGGAACAGGAAGGCGAGGATAAGCAGGCACAGGATATCCCACTGGAACGAACCACGGTCGAATGTCCAGAGCAGGTGACGCTTCATGAACCCCCGTGACCCACGACAAGCCCATCACGCATCTCGATGAGCCGATTCGTGTAGGACGCTAGTTCGGGATTGTGGGTCACCAGGAGAATGGTTTGTTTCAAGCGCTTGTTCAGTTCCTGGAACATCTTCAAGACAATCTCCGAATTCTTCGAATCCAGGGCTCCAGTTGGTTCGTCCGCCAGCAGGATTGCCGGACGATTGGTCAGAGAACGCGCGATGGCGACGCGTTGTTGCTCGCCTCCGGAGAGTTCCGACGGTTTGCGGTCCAGTTTTTGTTCGATTTGAAGCAGGGAAAGGATCTCCGCCAGATGTGTATCTGCTTCGACCGTCAGCGGCTCTCCGTGAATTTTTCGAGCAACCGCGATGTTTTGCCGTGCAGTCAACGCAGGCAACAGATTGAATTTCTGGAACACAAATCCGAGTTTTTTCCTTCGAATCTGGGTTCGAGCGGCGTCATTCATGCTCGCGGTGTCCTGCCCTTCAATCAGCACTCTTCCGGATGTCGCGCGGGTCATTGCTCCCAGCAAATGCATGAGGGTGGATTTTCCGCATCCGGAGGGACCCATAATCGCCACGAATTCGCCGGCATTCACACGGATGCTGACCCCACGCAAGGCCTCTACTGCGATCTTCCCGAGCTTATAGGTTTTCTTCAGATCAACGGTTTCGAGCAGCACACTCATATCACATTCGCTATTCGTAGGCGAGCGCCTCAATGGGATCCTGAGAGGCCGCTTTATAGGCGGGATAAAGCGAGCCCACAACACCGCTGAGAAGGGCAAAAATCGCGGCGCGGACCACCCAGCCCGTCGTGATGAGGATGCTCAGGGTTGGGAATATGGATTTGAGAATGGCCATCACGAGAAAGCTGGCGCCAATGCCGACGATTGTACCGGCAATACAAAGCACGAAAGATTCCTGAAGAACGAGAACGACGATAAAGCCTTTCGAGGCACCCATCGCGCGCAGAATACCAATTTCGCGAGTCCGTTCAGTGACGGTCGTATACATCGACAGGAAAATAACCAGCACACCGATGGCAACACCGACGAAAACGATCACCCGAAAGACAATCCCGAGCAGTGCGGCATTAGACTCGAACATCAGGCTGGTCCAGTCTTCGGCGTCAACGATGTCGCGGCCTTCAAATTCGACCTTCAGTCGCTCGATGACTGCTTTAGTTTGTGACTTGTCGTGAAGCTTGATGTAGAAGAGCGTCGCATTGCCGGGACTTCGTCATTTCCTGAGCCGTTTACAGCGGAATAAATACTCGCGCACCTTTTCCGTTTTCCACGATGCCGGAAACGGTGAAGGGCCTTTTCAGGATCTCGATGGGGCTCCCTACCTTGAGCTTCTTGTCGGCAGCAATGTCGATCGTCAATGATGGCTTCGTCCGGACGCGAGAACCACTTTCCGTCGAGAAAGGTAAATCCGCCGCTCATCCCCTCGAACGTCTTGGGGTCTATACCCCAGATCATGGTGAATCCGCCGCCTACTTCCGTCTGTGCGACGATTGGCGCGACGACCTTGACCCCCTCTACCTTCGCAATGTCTTCCGCCATGCTTACGGGCAATACCGCGTTGTTCATCCCGATGACGTACGAAGAGTCCGCACTCTTGAAAATGATCTCCCCGCCGACACCGGCGATGCGGTCTCCCGAATCGGCGATTCCTCCATTGGTCAAACCCACGAGAAGAAGAATAAGAACGATCTCGAGTGTTACGGCGAGAAGCCCAACGGCCGTACGCACCGGACGAGCCTTGAGGCCGGCCACGATTATTTGTGTATTCATCGTTGCTGACTAACAGTCTCCGCAGCCGCGGGCTCGAATTTGTAGATCATTTTCGCATCGGAATGAGGATCGAACTCGAACGTATCGGGTGGCAAACCCGCATTAAACTGGGCTTCGTTCGGATGCAGATCGATCTTGATCAGCGTATCCGTCGCGACAAACTGAATCTCGACTTTTGAAGGAAATCGAATTCCGGCTGCTGTCGGCTCGTAATTGAAATATTTGGTATCGGTTTCCAGTAATCCCGATCTCATCCAGGTCTGACGTCGATAGACGTCCCCTTCCACCGTCGAGAGGTCGAACCAGATTTTCTGAATAAGTTGCGGTGCCTTAGGCGTTGATTGATCAATGAAATCAAGAAAGAGGTATTCCTTCCGATCCTGCGCCAAAGGAAACGGGTAAACGGATGCATTGATTGATGGATTACTGAGCAAAGGAAGCACGTCGAGAATTAAAGCATCTCCGATCTGGCGAGGCCGCAGGTTGACGAACTGGTTGGCCAGCTCTCCAAGATGCATGAACCGCTTGTAAGGCGGGCCATCCTCCATGCCATCCACGTAGAGCTCCCGCGTCTGATTGGAATAGAACTGATATTTCGTGCCGTCAGAGACCATCTCGAAGATCTTCAGCGGCGTATAGGTGCCTATGATGACGATGCGATTCGGCCGCTGTATCATCAGCGTCCCACCCAAGCGTGGGAGAAGTAGACCTCAGGTATTCCTCCTTTGGGATCGCGGTCGACCCCTGTAGCTCGATAGAAGCCTTCAAGCTCTGGATCGCCCGACTCATGACTTCCAAACGCTGCAATGCCTGCTCACGCGTAAGCGGGTGGGATTTCAGCATCCGCTGGTTTGGCGGAATCTTGCTTCTCGCGCACACACCCGGAACCCAGGACAGTCATCAGCAGCGGCAGAAGAATCAGACTCGCATTCACCCTTCGGCGACGTGAATAGACGTAGATAAGAGCCCCCACGACGATCAACGTTCCCAGGACCATGCCCACAATGGGAAAGTTGTCCGCCACAATCTGAACCGCCTGCTGGCCGTACCAGACCGCCAGGAGTCCTTCCGAAAAGTAGCGGATGCTTCGTCCTATGGCGACGGCGAGGATGAAGCGCCCCCACGGCAAACGAAACGCACCGGCTGAAAGCACGAAAATCTTGAACGGCAGCGGCGGCGGCAACAGCGACGGCACGATGACGGCGAGCATCCCGTATTTTTCATACCAGCCCCGCACCCTCGCGACTTTGTCGGCGGCAAAACGCTTGTTAAGCATCGCTTCCCCGCCCTTGCGGCCCACAGAGTAGAGAAGCAGGCACCCGATGATGGATCCAATGACCGTCATCGTAGCCAGCTCCCACATCCGCAACGGGTTGTTGATGGAAAGCATCATCAGCGCCGCATCATTGACCTCAGGAAGAGAAATGAATGACGAGTCGCAGATGGCGATCAGCATCAGCCCGGGGGCGCCCCAGGGTTCCAGCGTGTTCAACAGCCACTGTGAAAGACTACTTAAATACGACATATCAAAACCGTCGAGTCTAACATATCCATTTCAGCATAAAATAAGACACCCGAGGACCCTATGAGACTTTTACTGATGTTTCTGACAATGGCACTCGTTTTGGGAGCAGCTCCGCAGGAAGAGAAAAAGAAGCCGCCCTTTGACCCCTTCGCCGATCCTGCCGAGGAACTGATCAAGCGGGCCGAACGCACGGCAAAAGAAAAGCAGTTCAACGAACTCAAAGCGGCCGCGGTGGAGCTGAAGGAACTGTCACAGAAGATGAGCGACGAAATTGAAGCGGGCGGCAAGGATGTGATCTCTGCAAAACTCTGGAGCAACCTCGACCGTGCGGAAAAGCTCGTCAAGACGATCCGCGAAAAAGCGAAATAAGATATCGACTGCGGACCCGAAAAACGCTTAGAATGTGCAACGTTCCGCGATCAACGGCGATCTGGCTAACACCCTGAAATCACACAAAACTTAAACCAGAAGAGCCCGTGGTTCCGGCCATGGGGGTTTGGCCACCGGCTTTTCACTCAAGACCACAGGGAAAACTATTATGAAACTGTTGAAGGCCATCATCCGGCCGAACAAGCTGGAAGAAGTGAAGGATGCTCTGACGGCACTAAACGTTACAGGAATGACGGTAACCGAAGTGCGGGGGCATGGCCGTCAGAAGGGTCACAAAGCGGTCTACCGAGGCACGGAATACAGTGTCACCCTGCTCCCCAAGATCATGATCGAGCTGGTCCTTACGGACGACCGCGTGGAAGAAACTCTAAAGGCCATTATCACCACGGCCAGAACCGGCGAGATCGGCGACGGCCGCGTCTTCATTCTCCCCGTGGATCACGGCTACAACATCCGTACCGGCGAACGAGACACGAACTAAGGAAGAAGGAATAGGACATTGGCCGTGACACGAATGACATTGGAGGAATTCCCCATCTTAGATCGTGTGTCACGTGGCCAATGTCAAATCTCGCCCACCTTCCTCATGCTTCCGGGAGAGCCTGCAGCAAGTCTGTTTCGATCGTCTTCTCGATCTCCTTCGAAAGCTTCATGCCGCCTCGCGTCAAATAGAAAACGTCGATTGCCCGGTGGCCTTCCGTCGTAATCAGAGCGACCTCGATGTTGCAGTCGTGGGAGGAAAGAACTTTTCCAATTCTGTACAGAAGGCCGAAGGCGTCCTGCGTGACGATCTCCAGAATCGTGCAGCGATCGGAGAACTCGTCGTCAAAGTGGATCCGAGACGGAATGACCGCCTTCCTCTTCTGCCGGAAGAGGATGCTGGTCATCTTTCCCTGCAGCAGCTTGTTCAGATCGGTGTTTCCGTCGATCACGTCCTTCAGAACCTTTGAGAAGCGCTCCACCTCCGACGGATTCTTCGCAAAGTAGTTGTCGACATCCTCAAACGTGATCAGGTCGAAGATCGTTCCGTGCCGGTTCGAAAAGGCCTGCCCCCGCAGGATGTTCATTCCGAAGTAGGACAAGAACACCCGTAATCTTCGAGAACAGAAAGAGCCGGTCGGCCGTCATGACCAGCACTTCGTAGATCCGGCCATCCCGCCGCGCGAGATGCGTCACTATCGGGACGGTTTCGAGCTTGCGCGACAACGTGAAGTGTTCGGCGATATCGCTCTTGGGCGTGATCCTCAGGTACTGGCGGGGGAACCCGTCCAGAAAGTCCCGGACGTCCTGTGCGGTGGTCTTCCGGGGCAGAAGATCTAAAACGCCCTGGATATCGGCCTCCAGCGCCGGTTGCTGTTCGTAGCGATCATCCGCCAGCCCCAGCGTGAGGAGATTGTAGGTCTCGACGTAAAGCTGCCAGAGCAGATCTTCCTTCCACGGCGTCAGCACCTCCGTGTTTACCGCCTTGATGTCCGCGTAGGTGACCAGCACCAGCATCCGAAGGTTGTCCACGTTACCCACGAGATCGGCGAATTGCTGAATGACGGTTTCGTCGCTGAAATCGCGCCGCAGAATGATCTTCGACATCTCGAGGTGGTTCTTGATCGCGGCAGTCACCTTCTCCGATTGTTCACGGGGAAGCGCAAGCTGGTTCAGGATGACCTTCACGCCTTCCGTGCTCGGATGAACGTGATTCTCCGGATCGTGCCTGTGCGCCTTCCCGATGTCGTGAAACAGCAGCGACAGCAGCAGCAGTTCCGGATGCTCCACTTCGTTGAGGATCATCGCGAAACGGTGCTTCGGCGGCAGCTGTTCGATGTTCCGGATGGCGATCAGCGAATGCTCGTCAACCGTGTACTTGTGAAAGAAGTCGCGAATCACGCGGCAGCGAATCTCCTCGAAGTCCGGGAAGATCTTTCCCAGCAGGCCGACTTCGTGCATCGCCAGCAGCGTGTCGTAGATCCCGTTGCGGTCCTTCATCATCTCGAGAATCGCGCGTCCTGCCCTGGGGTTGTTTGCCAGGATGCCGCCCGATGCGCTCAGCCGCTCACGAATCGCCGCAAGCGTCACCGCATGAAGGCTGGCTTTCTTCCGGTGCGCCTCCGCGAAGGCTTCAATCATCTCAAAAGGATCGCTGAAGTCGGACGGAATGGCTATCCGGTTGCGGCTTCGACCGACTTCCTCCTCCCACATCGAGGCGCGTCGCGCGATCTGACTCGCCTTCAGGAAGTAGTCGCGCATCATCGTCTCCGCGGCCTCACCGTGCGGCGATTCGCTATAGCCCAGTCTTGGCGCTATCTGTTCCTGGTACTCGTAGGAGAGGACGTTGAAGTTTCGTCTTCACCTGGAAGTGCAGGAATTTCCGCATGCAATGGTGGAAAGCCAGTGTCCGCTGGAGATCTCTTTCCTCCGGACCCTCCAGGGTCTTGCGAACCCAATCGGCCCAGTGAAAATCCCGGACGCCGCCGGGAGCATCCTTCAAGTCCGGTTCAAGCTGAAAGACCGTCTGGCCGAACCGCTCATAACGCAGCCGTTTGGCATCGAGAAGCCCGCGCAGGAAAACGTCACGATGCCGCCGAAGAAACCCCGGAAGGACTTCCCTTTGGAACTCCGCCGCAGTCGCTTCGCTCCCCGCCAGATAGCGGTTGTCGAGAAACGCGGCATAGGATTCGATATGCGTCGTGTCGAAGGCCTTGAAATCTGACGCCTGCCGGATCTGGTGACCCACACGGAAAGGCATATCCCAAAGAGGATCCAGAGTCGCCTTCACCACGGCCTCGTCGACCTCATCTTTGAAGAAAAGCAGAAGATCCAGATCCGATTCGGGATGAAGAGTTCGCCGCCCGTATCCTCCAATCGCCAGCAAAGCGAAGCCTTTCGTCTTCAGAAGGTCATTCTGACTCCAGACCTGCAACACGATATCGTCCACCTTGCGGCATATGGTTTCCTCGAGCGGAGCAAAGCCGGGCTTCTCCAGAAACGCCGCCTTTTCGGTCTCCAGGAAGGCCTTTAACTCCGTACGCGCTGCTACGAGGTCCATGGCAGGACATGGTATCACCGAGGGGAAAAGCGTGACCACGTTAGGTTGTAATGGCGGGAAATGCTTCGGGTAAACGGGGAATTTCGAAATCGGAACAACGGAAATTGCCAAATCCAAAATCATGAGATTTCAAATCCGATTTGAGATTTCATGATTTTGGATTTGGCAATTTCCGTTGTCCGATTTAAAATTCCCCTTGCTCCCTACGGCTTCTGTGTCGGTCGAAGGATGATCTCACTGATAAAGCTGTTGGGTTCCTGTGTCACCAGCATGCGAACGGCGTGAGCCACATCCGAGGGAGCCAGCATCTTGTTGCGCGCCTTCCTTTCCCTTTCCGGATCCGATGAGAAATAGGTGTCCGTCGATCCCGGGCAGATGACGCTGACACGAATGCCATGCTGACGGACTTCTTCCGCCAGCGACTGCGAAAAACCCACGACGCCGAACTTCGACGCGCAGTAGACGGCGCGAGTCGCCGAACCGACCTTCCCGGCGATGGACGCGATATTGATGATGTCCCCTTTACCCTTCGCAATCATCGACGGCAGAACCGAACGGCACGCCATGAAGATGCTTCGCAGATTCGTATCGAGGATCATGTCGTAGTCGGAGTCGGAAAACTCGGCGACTTGCCCGAACACGCCCACCCCGGCGGCGTTGACCAGGATATCGACGGACCCCAGCGTCGACGACACCTGATTCAGAAGCTTCTCGATATCTTCTCGCCTTCGAACGTCCGCGGGAAAAACTCTGGCGGAGCCTCCACTCATCTTCGCCGTCTCTTCCAGCTGCGCAGCAGTTCGGGCGACCAGGCCAACCTTCGCACCCATCTGCGACAACTCCAGAGCGATCGCTCGGCCAATGCCTCGACCAGCGCCTGTCACTACCGCGACTTTCCCTTCGATGCTTGTCATAGCTAATCCCCTGAAACGGCGATTTCCTGATCCTTGTATTGGAGCTGATAGAGTTTGTAGTACAACCCGCGCTGCGCAAGAAGCTGTTGATGCGTTCCTGTTTCGCGGACGCGCCCCTTGTGCATGACGAGGATCTTATCGCACTTCTGAATGGTTGAAAGGCGATGCGCGATCACGATCGACGTTCTCCCCGCCATCAACCGGTCGATCGCTTCTCGAATCTGAATCTCGGTCTCCGTGTCCACGCTCGAGGTCGCTTCATCCAGAATCAACACCTGCGGGTCGTGGGCGAGAGCTCGCGCAAAGGCCAGCAACTGGCGCTGCCCGGCCGACAGCGTTGTGCCCCGTTCATTGACCTCGTGAGACAGGCCGTTGGGCAAGCGTCTCGATGAAGGGCATGAGGTTGACATCGCGAGCCGCTGCAAGAATACGTTCGCGAGGGATGTCGGAGCCCAGCCGGATGTTCGACTCCAGCGTTCCGGAAAACAGAAACACGTCCTGAAGAACAACGGCGAACGCGCGCCGAAGATAGCCCAGGTCCAGAGACGCAATGTTCCGTCCGTCCAACAGGATTTCTCCCTGCTGAGCGTCATAGAACCGCATGAGCAGGCTCGTTACCGTCGTCTTGCCCGCGCCAGTGTGCCCCACAATCGCAACCGACTCCCCCGGACTGACCCGGAACGAAACGTCGCGCAGAACCCAGTTCTCCTTCGTCGTAAGCGAACCACACGTTTCGAAACTCGATGTCGCCTGCGGGAGCGACAGTGGGCCGCACCGCGTTCGCCGGATTCGAGATTTCAACGGGAGTATCCAGGAGCGCGAATACACGCTCGGAGCTCGCCATCGCCGATTGAAGGATGTTGTATTTCTCACTGAGGTCTGCGATCGGTCGGAAGAACCTTTCCGAATACTGAATGAACGCCACCAGCGCTCCCAGCTCGATGGCGCCCTGAATCATTCGGCCTCCGCCATACCAGATAATCAGCGCCAGGGCGATGGAACTCAGCAGCTCGATGACGGGATAAAACCAGGAGTACGCCAGGACCGAGTCCATGTTGGCCAGCACGGTGCTCTTCATTGATCGAAGCGAACTGCACCGCACTCTTTCTTCTGCCGGTTGTAGAGCTGAACGATCGACATCCCGGTGATGTGCTCGTTGAGGAATGCATTGATCTTCGCGATTGCAACGCGCACCCGACGGTAGGAGTCGCGGGCCTTGAGGCGGAACACTGCCGTCGCCACCGCGATGAACGGAAGCACCATCAGCGTGACGAGCGCCATCCTCCAATCCAGAAGAAGCATCGCCACGATGATTCCCAGCAGCGTGAAGATATCACCGAAAACAGAAACCATGCCCGACGAAAACAATTCGTTCAGCACGTCCACGTCGCCGATGACGCGGGTGATCAGCCGGCCCACGGGATTGCGGTCATAGAACGACGGCGACAGATTCTGCAGATGGCTGAAGATCTGCATGCGCATGTCGGACATGATCCGCTGTCCGGTACGTTGCAGCGATGCAGCGCCTGGATGAACTCCGTGCCGAACTTGACGGCCAGAATCAACACATACACGCCTGCAACGATCGCAAGGCCCCCCGCATTGCCCGCGGCGATGTAGCGGTCGATGGCGAGCATGGTGAGGAGTGGAGGGATCGTTTCCAAAGCCGCATCAAAAACCATCAACAGAAACGCCGCCACGACTTGCTTGCGGTACGGCCGCAAGTAGCCGATCAGACGCCGCATCAACCGCGCGTCGTAAGCTTTGCCGAGTACTTCTTCGTCGTGCACTGCTATTCGCTCACTTCGATTTCTTCTTCCAGGAGTTGTCGCTCGGTGTAACTCCGCGTAATAGCCCCCGTGCGCGAGCAACTGCTCGTGCGTGCCGCGCTCAACGATCTCTCCGTGATCCATCACCACGATTTCGTCGGCATCCTTGACCGTGGACACCCGGTGGCTGATCAGGATGGACGTCCGTCCACTCATCACGTCCTCGAGCTCATGAAGGATCTGCTCTTCGGTGTAGGTATCCACGCTGGAAAGCGCGTCATCCAGGATCAGGATCTTCGGATCCCGAATGACCGCACGAGAAATCGCAGTCCTTTGTTTTTGTCCGCCGGAAAGCGTGATTCCCCGCTCGCCCACGATGGTGTTGAAGCCGCTCGGAAACTGCTGGATATCCGGCAGGATGTTGGAGACTGCAGCGGCCGCGCTCAACCTCCGCGTCCGTGGCATCTTCGACTCCAAACGCGATGTTCTCCCGTAACGGTCTCGCCAAACAGAAACGTGTCCTGCGGAATAAAGCCGATCGACCGGCGAAGTGTTTCCAGCGGGATCTGTTCGATCGGAATGCCATCCACGAACAGTGTGCCTGGCGGAGCGTTATACAGCCGGGGTATCAGTTGAACCAGCGAGGACTTTCCCGAACCTGTGGCTCCCACGATCGCAACCGTCTTGCCCCTGGGAATCTTCAGGGAAATGTTCTTCAGAACAGGCGTTCCGTTGTAGGCAAAATTCAGGTTCCGGAATTCGATTGCCCCTTGCACCGCAAAGTCCTCCTGGACAGCCGGGCCGTCTCGAACCTCCGGCTCGCGTATCCAGAATGAAGTTCAGCCGCTGCATCGAGGCCCGGCCGCGCTCGAGGAGGTTCACCACCCAGCCCAGCGCGATCATCGGCCAGGCCAGAGTACCCAGGTAGAAGATGAACTGAACCAGCTGTCCCCGCGAGATCGAACCCAGACCACCTCGCGGCCGCCAAACCAGAGGATGAGGACGATGGCGAGTCCGATCACGAATTGCATGAGCGGGTAGAACACGCTGGTCACGCGGTTCAGCTTGTTGTTCTTCTCGACAAGGTCCCCGTTCAGTCGTCGAAAATCTTCGATCTCCTGGCCCTCCTGGGAGAAGGCCTTCACCACGCGCGCGCCCGCCATGCTCTCCTGAACCCGGGCGCTCAATTCTGCAAGTTTTTCCTGAGATTCTTCGGTTAAAGCATTGATTTTCTTACCGACTTTCCGAACGGCGATCGAGACAACCGGCATGGGAAGCAGTGAAACCAGCGTCAGCCTCCAATCGATGGACAGCATGAATCCGACGGCGACAACGGCCGTCACGATCGTATTGGCGGAGTACATGATTCCCGGGTCCAGAAGCATCCGGACGTTGCTGAGGTCATTGGTCGCCCTCGACATCAGCTCGCCGGTCTTGTTCCGCTGATAGAAGGACATGGGCAGCGACTCCAGGTGGCCAAAGACGTCCCTGCGCAGCGAGTACTCCATATCCCGGGAGGCCCCGATAAGCCACCAGCGGGACGCGAATCGGCAGACCCCCTCCAGCACAGTCAGCCCTACCAGGATCCCCGCATAATTGAAGGAGCTGGCGTTGGGTCACCGACACATACAGGCTGTCCACCGCCTGTCCCATCACCCACGGGCCCATCATTTGAAAGGCGTTAGAGAAGAGGATGGCAACGAACCCTATGAGCCAGCCTGCCCCGGTGCTGGCGAAGGTAGGGGTACAGGCGGGACAGAACGCGCCACTTCGACGGGGTGTCAGACCGCCATGACCTAATAGTAGACTAAAAATCGTCTTAAACCATTGAGGCCGAAGACCTGTCCAAAGGGTTCGAGGATCAAATTGCGAGCACCGTGGCCATTATGGACAGGATTCTGACAGCACCGGCAGTGATGACATCAAGGAGACGGATCCGCGGATATCAGCCTTGTCGAACGCTACGCGAATGGCGACATGACTGCCTTCGACGAGTTGATGATCCGCTATGAACGGCAGATCTATCGCCTCTGCTATCGCTTCACTTCCAATGCCGACGATGCGCGCGATCTGGCCCAGGAGGTCTTCATCAAGGCTTTCGAGCATCTGGCGGGCTTCAGGAAAGAATCCAGTCTGAAAACGTGGCTCTATCGGATAGCCACCAATCACTGCATCAACCATGTGAAGGCCAATTCGCAGCAGTTTGTTGAAGTCACTGAGACGGTCCGCCAGACCACGCAACGGCGCAACATGAGCTGGAAGAAAAAGAACAGCGCGAACACTTTCGCGCCGATGGTGAAGAGGCTGCCTCCAAAGCAACGTGCGATTCTGGAACTACGGATCCACGAGCAACTCAGCTATGAGGAGATCGCGACGATGTCGAATCGCTCCGTCTCCACGATAAAAGCGAGCGTGTTTTTCGCTCTGGAAAAGCTTCGAAAGCTGGTAAAAGAACCTTTGAAAACGCGCGGGGAAATGAACCTGCAATGAATATGTTTGGACATCTCAAAGCCGAAGATTTTACGAACCTGCTGGAAGGCGCGACGCTCTCGGATCGTCGTCAGGCCCATCTGCAGTCGTGCGCGCAATGCATGAAGAAGTTCGAATCGGTCCAGGAGGTCCGGAATCAAATCGAAGGAATGCGGATGGAGTCCGACGAGTACATTCCGGAGCCCGACTGGTCCGAGTTTCGCTCGGATGTGCGCACTGCCCTGCTCTCCCGTTCCGTGCAACGCGAGAACGCGGCCAAAGGCTGGCTTGCGGGATTCTCGTGGAAGCCGGCGCTTGCCCTGGGATTTTCGATGCTTCTGGTATTCGGCATAACGTTTGGAGTTGCGTGGAATCAGCGTTACGTCGAGCCGGAATCAACGACAACCGTCGAGAATTTATCTGTGGAAGCGGACCTGAACTCACTGGCGGCGATATCTCAGACCGATATATTCGACGATCTCGTCAACCTCAACGCAGATGAAGCCCTCACGCTGCAGATGATCCTCGACGACATGGCCCAGGAAGGTGTGAGTCAACAATGAAGCGTGTTGGAATGATCGTTTTAATCGTGGCTGCGTTCGCTGTCTCAGCTTTTGGTCAGGGACCGAGGGCACTGGCGGGGAGCGAAGTGGCTGCGGAACGACCGCAAGCACAACTTCAGCAGCAGATCGCGGATTTGTACCTTGCGAACTTCAAGGCACAAGTGGGATTGGATGATAACCAGTTTCTGGTTGTCCGTCCCCTTGTGCTCCGATTCATCAATCAGCGGTTTCAAAACGCCAATCAGCGGAAAGTGCTTGAAGACCGGCAGGCTCAGCTTCTGAGTCAACCCGATCCTTCCGAGACCGAGATACAGACCTTGAATGAAGATCTGAGCAAGTTGGACGAGGGTGGGACGATCGATAAACGTTTTATGAAGAATCTCGAGACGCGGCTCACGCTGCGGCAGACGTTGCTCGCTCGCGAGTTCCACAAGAGTTTCATCAATGAACGGCTGCCGATGGTTCTTGAACGCCTTCGCGCAGCCCAGGCGAACGCCCCGAAAGATCAGCGACGCCCGGATGCGGCCCGTCCCAATCAACAACAGAACCGGAATCAACAACGACAGGACGCAAATACTTTGCGCGGAAAGAACCCCCAGCCGACGCCCCCTGCTCGCAAGAACCCAGCCCGGTAATTACACCCGGAAGCCAAGGCCGGGAAATCAAAAGCGCAGAATCCTCAGGAAGCCGGCGTGAGTACCAACGTCTGCGGCGTGTGACCCAGGGGCTGCGCTGTGCTGGGCGGAAATCCGGCTTCACGGAACATCGCGTCGAATTCGGCGAAGGTGTACGCGTCGCCTGCCGGTGTGCCGGCAAGCATTTGCAGGCTGAAACCCGCAGCCAAGGGCGGCGAAACGCGGTCGGGATTCGGCACAAACTCTGAAGTCGCCACCAGGCCCGTCGGCTTCAGCGCTGCCCTCACGCGTTTCAGCAGGCTGACGCAGGTGGGCGGGTCAAAGTGATGCAGGAAATTCGGGATCAGAACCAAGTCGTAGCCCTGACCTAATGTGACGTCGAACGCGCTGCCGGGAATCTCGTGATAACGGTCGCCTACGCCCGCCTTATTCGCATTCTCACGCGCGACCTCGAGCACGCTCTTCCAATCCAGCCCGTAGATTTCGGCTTGTGGATTCTCCATGGCGACCGAGATGCCGAACATGCCGTGGCCTGCAGAAATGTCGAGCACCTTTTGAGGCTGGCCGGGCCTCGCCACGATTGCGGCCAACGCTCGCGCCACAATGCTGACGAAGCCGGTCATGTGTCGCGCGAACTCCACCCAAATGGGATTCTCCGGATCGACGGTGCTCGCACCCAGGCTGGCACCGCCCCTGCGCACCTTGTCCGCAAGGTCTTCAAAGGACCGCGTCACCGTGGGATGCCCCAGAAACTTCGCCATAGCGCCAAAGTAGACCGGCGAATGGGAGTCAAGGAACGGAGCGACCTGTGGTGACACCGCGTAGCTGTTGCCGGACTTCGTGAGAAACCCATGAATCGTCAGGAAGTCGCAAAGAATACGGATGCCGCGCTCGGCCGCTTGAAGGCGAGAGGCGATCTCCGGTACGCGTGTGGCACCGCCGGCGATAGCAGTGAACAGGTCCAGCTCAATAGCAGCTTTGAACGCCTGCGTACGCTGGAACATGAACAACGTGTCAAATATCAGACTCGGATCGGGTGTTGGTTTGTTTGTCGCGGTCATAAGCCCTCAATTGTACTCGGCGGAGAGCGTCAGAAGCCTGTTTTCACGGAATTCGACGAAACGCTATTTTCTGATCCGCGGGCCGGCTAGCAACTCGGTGCCAGTATCGGGATATTCCTTCACGACAACATAGGATTTTCGCGCCTCTCCAAGATCCGTTCCGAGAAAGCAATACAGGAAGTCGTGTGGAGCCGCCTCGGGCGGCTTCCGGTCTGCGGGCTCGAGCCAGGTGTACTTGCGCATGAGACGGTAATAATTGATGCTCGGCTCAAACACCCAGTGGTTTCCTATCGAGACGGGGCTCTGGACTCCGCTCTCGCGAACCAGCTTCTCGACTTCCGTCATGACGTCTTTGGTATTTGCGTCGTATGCCCAAATCACCGCGCGCTTCAGGTTGGCTGTTTGTGCAAAGTTAAGAAGCATTGCGGCGGTCAGTATGGCGCACGCTGCCGAAACCGGGAATCTGATGCCAGATACCCTCGTTGCAAGATCATTCACAACCGACGCCAGGAACACGGCAATGAGCGGGACATAGTACAGGGCGGAACGATCGACGGGAAACTTCGTGCCAAACAACATGTGTTCTGAAACAGGAGCGAGGCAGGCCAGAACCAGAATCGCGAATAGAACTCCGGAAAAACCAATCCGACGCTCTCGCATCGTGTGAAGGATCGGCCAGAGTCCGGCAATACCCACCGTCACAAGCACCGAATACAGGAGAATGTTCCTCGCCGTTCCTTCGCTTCCGCTGTAGAAATACAACTGAGCCAGTGAGCCGAAAGTACCCTGGATGAATCCTCTGTCACTGCCGGCATCGAGTCCGCCAATCCTGTTCAACTCGAGCAGTATTCCGGATGCGTAGTGGACCAACCATATATTGAGAGCGAGGAAACTCACCGGGAAGGCAGCATTCCGCCAGGAACGGACCTTCGACGTACGGTAGTCAGCGATGATCAGGATCACCGCGACCGCAAGGAAAGCCAGGTGCAAATTGAGCCAGGAGAAGTTCCCCAACACCGCAAGGGACATGGCGACCGACGAAAAGAACAGCAAGGCTCTGCCTCTTGTTGTT
Source organism: uncultured Acidobacteriota bacterium (assembly GCA_963832145.1). Lineage (GTDB taxonomy): Bacteria > Acidobacteriota > Thermoanaerobaculia > UBA5066 > Gp7-AA6 > Gp7-AA6. Next base: position 32,841 of record CAWHTA010000005.1, on the reverse strand, counting down.
CCGAAGTTATCCCATGCCTGTTGCAGAAGCAGGAGAGACAGAAGAGAGAACCCACTGGCGATGCCGTAGCCCCGTGCAAGGCTAAAGAAATCCAGAAGGAATGGATTCAGGTTCAGCAGTCCGAAGCCCAGCAGGATGGCGGCCCACGCATTCAGTTTGCGCAGGATCAGGAGTCCTGCGGCCAGATAAACCATGTGGGCCAAAACGTTCGCCAGCCGCAGAGACCACTCGCGACCTCCCATATAGTGGTAAGCCCAGTCCATCGCCGCGGTGTTGAGACGGTGATTATTGGCGGTGTATCGCCAATCGGCATCCTGCGCAACGATGGCGTACGAGAGGCCCTCATCGTGAACCAGCGAAAGGTGAACTGCCCTGTACACGCTGTAACCAAGCAAACCGCCGCAGCCCAGAAAAAGGGTCACCCAGAGAAGTCGTCGCATATTTGGGCGCACACTATAGTGCGTCCTCGCTAAAACTTCCACGTGGTCCGTGGGACACCGCATCTTGAGAGAAATTCAGAGTCCAGGGCTGCCTCCTGTTAATGGTCGGCGCCCCTCTGCGTATATAGAGGGTTGGATCGCGTTTGCCGGTGCAGGTGCTGAACGCCGCGAAGGCCTCCCCTGCACACCCCGCGGCGGTCCAGCCGACGGTGGGCATGCAGTCGGAGGAAGGTTTTTTGGAGTACCAATGAAGACTCTGCGATTCGTTTTTCTCGTGCTGTTTTCGTTTATCTCTGTCGTCGGCGAGGCACAAAACACCACGGTGCCCGAGGCCGGGACGATCCGGGGAATCATTACTCGGGCAGGCAATGGAGAACCTTTGTCCGGAGCTACCGTCACGCTACAGGGCGGAGCCGTCGATCCGCAGGCAATTCAGGCATTGTTGAATACGGCGGCTTCTCAGGGAGTTGTTGTCACGCCCGGGCCGGGCGCTACCACTCAGGATATCGTTCAGGCCCTGGTGAACGGCGCTCAGGCTCGCGGGATCCCGCTCACGGTCGCGAATATTCAATCGCAGCTCGTTTCCCTTTCGGGCCGCACAGCGCCGACGACCACAGCGGACCGCGATGGCCGCTTTACATTTGCGAACGTGACTCCCGGCCCCTATACGATTCGAGTTCAAAAAGACGGCTACTTCGGAAAACCCGAAGGTGGAACATTTCCCCCAACCGCAGCGATCGACGTGAGCGTTGCTGCAAAAGAGATCAAAGACGCAAGTCTTTCGATGGTTCCGGGCGCCCTTATCGGTGGCCGTGTCTTCGGCACAGACGGGCAGCTGCTGTCCAATGCCATCGTTTTCGCGCTTAGGGTCACTTACCCGCTTGGCCATGCCGTCCTGTCCGGGCAGGTTTCCAAAATCGCAGACGACCGCGGGGAATTTCGACTGTTCTGGGTTCCACCTGGGGATTACTACCTTACGGCAGAGCCGCCGCGAGCCGCTCCAACGCCGGGCGGCCAGCCCGCGGGCCAGGGCATCAAGACCTTCTATCCCGGAACGACCGCAGTCACCGAGGCAAGAACGCTCAGCATCAAGGGCGGCGAAGAGATGTTGGGGATGGATTTCGGGATTCGTCCGACTTCTCTCTTCAAAATCTCCGGACAGGTGAGCAGTCTGATTCCACCGCCCGCACCCCAGTTAGGCGCTCCCGGTGTCAATGCAGCGGTATTGGTGCTGCTGAGTCCGGATGGGAACGCCCCCGACGACACACGCCAGGTTGGCACCGTTCCCCTGCTTCCGACGAACGGGAAATTCGAAGTCTCCAATATTCTTCCTGGCGTGTACGACCTTTTCGCGCGTGTGCCGGATCCCGGAGCGCAGGCTGCCGGTGGCGCACCCATGGCATGGGGACGGGCGCGTTTGGACGTGCGCGACACCGACATCAACAACGTCCTCATCACGATTCCTCCCTCCGTCGAAGTGAAGGGCACGGTGACCGCGCCCAGTGGCAGAATTCCCACCTCGATCCGGGTCCAGTTAATGCCTGACGAATCGTCCGCAGCAAAAATCCCCGCCTACCAGCAGGTGGGAGCACGTTCCACGCCGGTCAACGCGGAAGGCGCTTTCTCTGTACCCGCGGTGCCCGAAGGCCGCTTCAGGGTCTCCGCTGTCGCCGGGCTGCCCACGGACATGTATTTCGCCGATGTCCGGCAAAATGCTCTAAGCGTTTTCGACTCCGGTTTCGACGTGAACGCAAGAAACGCCAATCCCCTTGAGATTGTCCTGGGTTCGGGCCCCGGAACAGTGAATGGCGTCGTGCTGGATGGGCCCTCGAAAGTCGTTGCCGGCGCGACCGTCGTCCTGGTGCCGGAGGTAAGACGGCGGAGCAACCGCGCCCTCTACATCCTGGCCCAGAGCGACGCGTCCGGGCGATTCACGCTTCGCGGCGTTGCGCCGGGCGACTACAAAGTTTTTGCCTGGGAAAGCATCCCCGCCTTCGCGTATGTCAACGCCGCCTTCATGGCGAAACATGAAGATCGCGGCAAGGTGGTGCATGTGGGCCAGAGCGGAACGGTCAGCGCGGAGTTGACGATCATTCCCGCGGTCTCTAAATGACAACTGCTACTACAGCAGAAGTGCTTCGAGCCGGTGCGCGTGCACGAGGTCTCGGGATGGCGACCACGCGAATATCGTGAAGCGGCCGTCCTGTGACGCGACCAAAGCGATAGCATCCCGCTGATCGTGTACGAATTGTGCAGCGGAGAGATGCCGGGTGTTCCCTAGGTGAGACGGTTCAACGATCGTCGGTTCCGAACCTTCTACAGGTTCCGTCACCAGGACTCTCCCGATCCGGCGCGACGCATCGCGAGACACAATCTTCACACCCGATGCAAGCAGCGCGAATCGATCTGAAATCACAGTAGCTCCATCGACAGCCGTCCACCCGGCGAGTGCGTCAACGGCGGCGCGCAGCGTGTCCGAATCATGCGACAAACCGTCGAATTCCGAGAACGGCGGAGTAACGGAATAGGAGATCGGTTTCGCGAGCGATCCACGCCATTCTTCGCTGTCATGCGGCACCACCAGAAGCGTGCCGCCGCGTTGATGGACGCGCATTGAAATGGCAAGCCGGACAAGAACGTTATCGGACTCCTGGCGCCCCGCCGACGAATAGAAAGTCAGCAACGACGCGAGAGCCGTCGGAGCCTCAGAAACGATTGACGTCCTGCTGCGCCACGAACTTCACCGTGGCGCCCTCGAGCACCGCAACATTCGCGAACTTTGTTGAGGGTTCGGCCCGGCGAAATTTCACAACGAGCAAACCCGCCGCAATGACTTCGAGGACAAAGCACCATGTGGGCACCGTTCGCGTGGTTCCCCAGACGCGCAACTGACCGTCATAGGGCCACACGCCAAGGTGAATCCCGGGTCTCTCGACGGCAGGAGCCAGCCGCGCAAGCACCTCCGGATCCAGCGGAAGTTGTGTCGCGAATGTCAGCGGCCGGGATACTTGCTCGGGCGGAACAAAAGCCAGCGAGATCGTCGGAGCCTTTCCTTCTTCGCGCCGAAGGCTGGCCCAGAATGCTGCCGTGATGACTTCTTCAATGACCTGCGCTTCGGGCCTGGGGGCATAGCCGGGGTATTGAAATCCCGCTGCGTTAGCGTCGAGGAGCGACTGAATCCGCGCCGCGACTGCGCGAGCCGCGGGATAGGTTGGTCCACTCATCGACTAAAGTGTACACGCGTCTTAGAGCGTTGCTGCCCACCCCACTTCAAAGCCGGCCAATCGCCTTCGACATCAAGGCTTCCATGGTCTGTTTTGCGTCCTTTCCCGGCGCGGCGTCAGCCAGGATCGAAAGCATCACGCCTTTGTTGAAAACCTTGAGCTGCCCGGTCTGCCAAAGCGCCGGCAAACCCTGAAACTCCACCTTCTCGACCTTCATCGCTTCCTTCAGGTTCGCCGGGATGTCTTTCTCGGCAGACTCCGCATAGGCGTCGCGGCTGGCCATGGGATTTTCCGTCTTGGCCCAGGTCGCCATCATCGTGGCGACGACGAAGGGTTCCCCACCTTCGTAGGAGCAGATCGAGACGTCGTTGGACGGACCCTGAAAAAGACCTGTTCGTTTCGGATTTCTTCATGGCAGGTCCGTACGTTTGTTGAACGTCCTCCAGCGTCAGCAGCGCGCAGGAATCTCTTCCTGCCGCTGCCGTCGAATCCTCTTTGACCTCGACCGGCGCGGTCGTGCTACCTGAACATCCCACAAGCAAGACTGCGACTATTGCTGAAAACCATCGGATGGACATAGCTCCTCCTGCCGTGAAATTGAACTGTGGATCTCCGAATACTATAGCCATCCTGACGCGATCAGGTCGCCGCGAACCCCATCTTACGGTGCTTTCGCGGACGGTTCGATGCGGCCAAACATATGCCCGCCAACCGTTCCATGCTGCCATGTTCCTGCATAGCGATCTCCGTAGAAGAAAACGCGGGAAGAGAACGTCCCGAGTGCCGGAACGGTCAGGTCCGTGAGCAGGATCACGGGTGTATCGTCAACCCAGCGCATGGTTACGGTGACCGGCAGCGTGAGACCCACTTCCCCAATGCGCGCGTTGAACCGCCAGCGATCCTCGCCGACTTTCTGCACGCTGAAGATATCGTACCGGTCGGGAACGGAAGCTCTCTCCTCTCGGCCATCAACGGTGAAGTAGCCCACCATCGACACGTTTTGCATTTTATCGGCGAACCGGCGCTCCTTTTCGGGAAGTGTCACGGGATCAATACCGGACCCGATGCCGATTTTCCCAACAATCCATCCCGCCGCGAATGTGAGCAGTACCAGCAGCAAGAGCCCTGCGAAGCGTGCAATGCGTGACATAGGTGCCACCTCCAGTAGAGTTTCCGTGTTGACCATCAACCCAGGGAAGCTTTACAAGTTTTAGCAGAGTTCGGTAGTGGTCTTTGAATTCAAACTATGTTCCTGGCGTGATGGTCGATAGAGAGGTTTCTCATGTCTCATAGATGCGGTTACGGCGTCGCAATCGTCGCGACAGTGTTTTTCTTCATGTCTTCTCCGGCCTCCGTTCGTGCACAAGGAAAGGCAGCGGCCGCGAAGGAACTCCGGTGCACCTTCCCCCTGAATACGACTGCCACATGGAGCAAGGACGACTCGCCGGAGGCCGTGGTGAAACCTTCCAAACTCATTCTGCGGTTCCATGCGATCAACACCGATGAGGGCTCCGCGGAACTCATGAACGGATCGGTAGGATCGGGAATCACTGTCCAGTTGGGCGGGAAGAACCTTCATTTCATCCAGTCGTTCCGCACCGGTCCACTCTATGTGACAACGGTGTTCGACCTGGAAACCAGCAGCGGCAAGCTCAAAGCGGTGCATTCGCGGCATGAGCTTTTCAAGGTGCCTCTGGACGGCGCGACCTCAAGCCCCGAGCAGTACGCCGGGGAATGCGAAATTGTGAAGTAGCGAAATTAAAGATTCTCGTGGGTCTGCACAAATTCACGGGCGCGCCGGATGTTGCGCTGGTTTTGTGGAGTATCGGGCGCGAGGCGAAGATACTCTCGGAACTGTCCCACTGCTTCGTCGAGCTTACCTTCCAAACGTAACAGTTCTCCCAGATTGAAACGCGCGTTGAAGTGGTTCGGGTTTATACGCACGGCCTGGCGGAACGCCTCTGCGGATTCGTCGTCCTTATCCAGGTCTGCGACGGCGATGCCCAGATTGTAGTACCCAAGAACGGACTCCGGATCGATCCGTACAATCTCTTGAAACTCGGCAACGGCCTCGGGAATTCGTCCCCCGCGCGCCAGAGCGATGGCCAGATGGTTGTGCGCGTCGATGAAATCCGGGTCCAGGCGCAGAGCCTCCTGGTATTCGGAGATCGCCGCTGAGCTGTTCTGCTGGCTGCCGAATATGAACCCGAGATCGGTGTGGGCAGCGGCGGACTTGGGGTCCAATCGAAGAGCTTCGCGCAATTCGGCAATCGCCTCCGGAAGTTTGTCTTCAACGCGCAAGGCTTCTGCGAGCTTGATGTGAGCCGAAAAGGAAGATGGATTCAAAAGCAGCGCGTGCTTGTATTCCTGCTCGGCTGCCAACGGCTGACCTGCATCGATCAACACATCGCCCATCGCGAGGTGGGCCTCGGGCGAACTCGGTGCCATGCCCACGGCGGTCTCTGCGAGTTGCCGAGCGCGCTGACGGCCCTGTGCGGAGGGCACGCGCCTCGACGCGGGACTCTCTTCGGTCCTGGCCAGCCCGGCGTACACGTGAGCCACCAGATAGTTCACCGCGAGTCTGGAAATGAGAAGATCCTGCTCCTTTGCGTTCTTGTTGCCGCTTCCGGCCAGCTGCGCCAGTTGCTGATATAACTCCTCATTTCCCTTCCAGACTTCCATCATTCCGGCTACGGCATTCTCGTCTTTCCGCAGTTGGTCCAGGCGGCGCGCGATCTCGGGCGTTCTCAGGCGCACCAGCACAGTCACCTTGTCCGCTTGAGTCTCCTCTTCTGTGACGACGATCGTCGGGAGAAAAGCGTCGATTTGATTGGGCTTGAGGGGGACGGCCTTCACTTCGCCAGTGTTCTGAAGATAGGTCGCTGCGTCGCGGAACATTTTGCGCCTGGCCTCAGCCAGAGCTACTTTCCGTGCGGTCTCCAGTCCTTCGCCGCCTGCAACCCGGTACTCCGCGTTTGCTCGAATCTCGAAAGTCTGCGACTGCGCCGCAGCAGGCAAAGCCAAAGTCATAACAAGAACGTGCGCCGATAAGCGGTTCATATATCGAGAGATCTTAAGCGGGCATCGCCCAGGAAAGCACTGAACTTTTAGTCAGAGTGTATCGAATGGAAGGTAGTGGTCTAGTGTTCTTCGACTGGATTAGCCATGCAGGCTAGAAGACCTCGGTCGCGAAGACCCGTTCCGGGTCCGCCTCGGCTTTCGTGATCGTGAAGCGCAGCCGCGCGATCTCCCGCCTGTCCCGAGTTTCGACGATCACGCGCCAGGCACCGGCGACGTAGTTCTCCTTGATCGCGACGCCGCGGAATCCGCTCTCGCGTCCGCCCGTGATCCGGATCGGAATGCGGTCCGAATCCTGCCAGGTCGACGTGCGATCGCGAAAGGACCAGCGCACGAACACTGTGTCGTCGAAGCGCGTCGGCGCATAGATCGCAAAGAAGACATGCACGGCGTCGCCCGGCTCGGCGACGAAGCGCCGATCGTCGGATTGCCACACCCTCCACCACGATGGCACGTAGGACAACCGGAACTCGTCGCCCACGCGCTCGACGCGGTGGTAGACGCCGAGCGTCCTGGCGGCGATCGGCACCGGCGGGATCAGGCCGATCATATACATCAGCAGGAACAACACGCTGACTGCGAGGCCCGGCGCCAGGAGCCTGCGGACGAGCGAAGCCTGCCCGATACGGCGACGCAGCGCCGTCGCAAAGCCCGTCAGCATCGCGAGTGTCGCAACGAACGACACCAGAAACGTCAGCCGGCTGATGGAGTGCAGCACGATCGGAATCAGCAGCGACCAGAAACAGAAGATACAGAGCACGTAGAACGCGACTTTGACGTCCAGCCCGCGACGGACCCTGTGCATCTCGTTCAGCACGACGGCGCCGAACAGGATCACGACGAAGACGATGGATGAGAACAACGAGGCGCTCATCAGGAAGAAGATCGAGTACAGATTCATCAACGTGCCGAGGCAGAAGTGGAATACCAGGCTGCGGTACTGCCACAACCGTTCGATCCACCGCGGCATCGGCAGCGCCTCGGGCTGGGCGTCCCGGACGAAATCGACGATACAGGATGGCGCCGATGACCGCGAGGTAGACGATCTGCTGGACGATCAACAGGGTGTGGTCCACGCCCGCGCGCGTGGCGAAGACGTCGAAGACGAAGCCTGCGATGAAGAACAGCAAGTTCCACTTCAGAAGGTGGCGTGCCGGCGAGGCGGAGCCCTTGCTGCCAGAGCGGAGACTCGTGGTCGATCATTTCAACTCCGCTGTGTATCCTGAAAGAGAACAGCACGCACGACTTTTCTTACCGCTTGGAGGCTGCTCAGAACCGCTTTGTCACACCCGTACCGATGTTGAATCGATTCCGGTACTGGTCGAACGGCAAGTCCTCGGAATCCCAGCCAGCATTGAAGTTCCAATAGACGTCGGGACGAATGCGCAAACTGCCGGAGGCGCCAACCTTGAATGAATTCAAACGATGAAGATCCGCTATGCTGAGCGTGTCGCCCGGCGCCGACCCGAAGCCGACACTCACGCCCACATAGCTCCGGAACTCTCCGATATATCGCCGCACCATGACCGTCCCGGACGCAGAAGTGCCTGGTCCACCCGGCGTCAGAAACGGTCTGAGACTGACGAAATAGTTTCCGACATACTTTCCAACAGATCCCGTATAGATCCAGACATCCTCAGAAAAGTGCAAGTACCGGAACCCTGCAGACAGCTCCAGTCCTCTGCCCGGGATTTGAGAACAGCTCCAACCCGGCTCTGTGCCGCGGGAAGATCGATTCGGGGGAGTAACCGTAGTTCACGTAAGCATAGAGTCCCTTGCGGATGCCTGGATACGCATCCACTTCCACCTGATAGGTATTCGTGCTGAACCGGTTCGCATAGTTGAGTCTGCCGATGACGGAGCCAAGGGGAGTCTCACGGGAAAGGGAAATCGAACTTCCCTGCCACGGCGCTAAGCCCGAAAGGTGCTCGTAGCCATAATCCGCGCTGAACGTGTACAAGCGCCGCCTTGCCTGAAGGCTGTCGAGAAGGGAGCGCGCGTCGGAGTTTCCGGGATTCTTGAGGAGGAGGTTTTCGAGCGTGACCACGGCATCCTCTGTCCGGCTCAGTTTGTTTAGCGCCACCGCCTTTCGGTACATGAAGGTCTCTTCCGCCGGTGAGGACTCAAGGCCCGCTTCACTGTATTGCAGCGCGCGATCAGGGTTGTCGGACCAGAGTTCCACGTCGATGAGGGCCCGACGGGCCTCGACGTTCTCCGGAGCGCTCGACAAAACCATAAGAAGATTCTCTCGCGCGTCACCGTATTGCGCGTCCCACGATTGCAGCCTTCCCAGAAAAATTCGAACGTCCTTGTAGTTCGGGTATTGCTCCAGAATTCTGAGGCAGAGCTGCCTGGACTCCTCCCGCTTGCCGTCAAAGCCGATATCACGTGCCTGCTTGAACAATTCGTCCGGATCGAAGCGTTCCTGAGCCTGGAGTGGCAACGCCAGAAAGACCATTGCGAAAAGTAGTTGTTCCACTGTACTCATTCCTCGCCTATTTCACGGTGCAGGGTTGAATTTGTAAAACGCATTGAGAGAATGGATGCCCTTCTCAATGAGGTTGCGGTTTTGCCTGCGAACTGTGGGATCCACAAGGTTCCGATCTCCCGCGGGATCCGTGTGGAGATCAAAGAAATAATCGGTGTAGTTAACGCCATCGGCGATGTAGAGATAGCGCCCGTTCTCCCTCAGTACGCCCCATACGGCTCCATAGCTCGAAGCAAGCAGTTGATAGTCCTTGATGTATCGCTGCTGCTCTTCGAGCGTCTCAGTAAACAGCGGACGGCCAAGAACCTCATGCTGCTCGACAGGACGCCGCCCCAGCAGGTAGTACAGCGATGGCGTCACATCCGACCCGAATGCCACCAGGTTCTCGTCCCAGCGAAGCTGTTTCCGGAGAGTGGGAGGAAGATGAATGATCAGCGGCACGCGGACAATTTCCGGAAACAGGGTGTAGGCGTGACCATAGCGTCCGCCTTCCCCCAGGGAATCGCCATGATCTGAGGTGAGGACGACAATGCTGTTGTCGTATAGGCCGCGCGCCTTGAGATCGCGAATGAAGGCGCCGAAGCATTCGTCCAGACGACGGAGACGGGAGGCGTACGCGCCGTCGAATCCCGGGTAGGATTCTCCCTGGGGAACACTCCGGCTTTCTCGGTTGATGATAGAAACGTGAATGTCCTGCGGCTGGGTGTAAACAAAAAGCGGACTCTCGCTGTTCTGCTCCGCGTCAAGCAGCGCTTGCAGACTGGAGACGGACCGGCAGAGCCGATAATCCTTGTTGGGAACTCCCTCGTCGATATTTTTCGCAGAAGGATTCGGCTTCAGGATCACATCCAGAATCGAGTCGCGACTGATCAGAGAGCGGTAACTCTCCTCCTCGACCAGCTTTTCCAGCGAATTCATCGGATAGAAGGGCTTGATGTACTGCTTATGCAGCATGAGACCTCCTATCCAGATCGAAGGCTGTGACAGTCCGGTTGCTCCATAGTGCGTGAACGCGTTTCGCATGACGATGCTTTCCTTGGCGAAGGAGTCAATTGAAGGCGTAAACGTCACGCTGGTGTTGTAGGGGGATAGGTAGTCTCGCCGCAGGCTGTCCACAACAACGACAAAAACATGGGGTTTCTGCTTGAGCGATCCCTTCGGCGCGTCAGAGAGCTTCACATCCAAAGGCCGGACTTCGGTGGTGATGGGGGATGTTTGTATTTCTCTCGAGAAACGCGAAGAAACGTGTCGCTTCCTCGCTGCCTTCCGCACTCTGCGTCAAAAGGCTGTCCGCCAAACGGTAGGATGCATCGAGCGCTCGATACTCTTTAAGAACATCACCCGTCCTCGCTGGTGCCACCGCCGCCCATCCAAGAAAGACGACCAGGCTCAACGGAGGGATGCCGTACAGAACACCGGCACGCGCGGACGTGCGTGGCCGTTCGAAGACCGCATAGAATCCTGCGAAAGTAACAGACCAGATCGCCAATGTTGCGAGCCGCTCCAGCATCAGGTTGTAGTCCATCGGAGGGAGATAGAGGCCGACGAAGACAGAGGCTATGACAGCCATGGCTATCGACAGAATGGCTCCTGAGCCAAACCGCGACAGTCCGGGTTGCAGCGCCCCGAGCGCCAGACCAAGGCCGGAAACAGGACGCAGCCCGATGTTTGACCGAAGCGTCAGGCCGAGCAGGTACCCAACAGCAGCTACCGACAGGGACAAGGACAGGATCAGAGCGATCCAGCCCGTCAATGAAATCGAAGCGAAAAGAATTCGCATCAGGGCAACGGTTAACGCCACAGCGGCGCCTCCACCGACCAGGAGGAATTGGATCAATCCCCTGCCCTTGAAACAACCGGCGACGGCGCAAAGCAGGACCAGCGTCGTAAATGCGATCATCACGATGACGAGGTGCGTGGCGAGCGTTTGAACAAGCGCGATCGCAGAGTCAACGCCAAAGGCGCTTCCGCCGGCGAGCGTTGCGCGAAGCCTCGCAGTCACGAAGAAGGAGAGAGTGAGCAACCCGCACGTCGCCAACATCGCCTCGAGACCCGTCGATTCCTGCCCTTCCGAGGCATCCGCAGCGACCCACTCGACGCTGCTTTTAAATTCCACGAAGTCGATAATTCCAATCCAAAGCAGTGAAACGAAAAACCAACCGGCCGCCAGCAAACTAGTCCAACTGTCGTGCAGCGAAGTCAGAGGAAAGAACAGCAAAACCAGAGCCGCGACTCCCTGAACTGCGAGAAACACCCGCGCCAGCAGGCGCGCCTCGCGTTTGCGGACAGTCTTCAACAGGTCCGGCACAATACCGGCCAGGGCAAGGATGAACAGCAGCGGAAACGCTCGGGCGAACAGAGTGAGTCCCGGCGAGTACTCCGGATGAATCAAGTGCGCGTAAACAAATGGAACATAGCAAAGTACGCTGTAGATTCCGGCGGACGCCAGAACTGCGCCGAAGAACAACCGCGAGGCCAGCACCAGGAGTAACGTCCGACGTCTCACGGCTGCGCTTCCTTGAGCTTCTGAAGTTGCTCGCTTGCGATGCGTCCCATGCTTCCGGACGGGTCGAGTTCAAGGACCCGCGCGTAGTGTCGTCGTGCGTTGTCGGGATCCTTTTCCTGAACTGCGATCCCCGCAAGGGCGAGATGCGCGTCGGCGTAAGGCTCCACGAGACTCAGAGCCTTTTCGAGTGCTTCGCGAGCCTGTGCTGTCGAACCGGTCGCTCGATATGGGGGACGGCGGCGCTCTTCTTCGTTGTATCCGTTTCCTTCGGGATTTTCCTCTCCATTGGAGCCGTGTTTCTCGAAGAATTCACTCTGCGCAGGTACTCGGCACTGAAGGACGTCCTGATTCTTTTCTCCGCTGCCGTCCTGGAGAATTTTGGATTCCGGCAACTCCTCACGGTATGGCGTGTCCAGGGAGTGATCGATGCCCTTCGCCAGAAGCAAGGATGGGGCAAGATGGAACGAAAGGGATTCCAGGCGCAAACTCGACTTGGCGCCTGACAAAAGCTCATGGGTTACGGCGGTTACTAACTGCGAACGCCCCGGATTTCGCTTCTTGTGAGCTGGCAAGACGACGCAGCGATGCATCCATGATGAATGGACCGAAAGGAAGTATCGCGGCGGCGATGCCGAGCGCGGCCATACGACGCGAGATCGGAACCTTTTTTGTGGCGAGAATAAACATCGAACCCAGCGCCACAAAGAGCAAACCATGAATGGATCCGGCTATCGTCACAGCAATGGGAATCCCGGCAACGTATTTCATTGGCATGGCAACGCCAAACAATATCAGCGTCGAAATACCCTCGATCAATCCGAGCGTCCTCAGGCGACGTAGAAACCGGTGGTTAATATTCATCGCCGCAGCATCGGTCCATAAAGCATCACCTGAAGATGATACTGCATTCCAATACCTCAGCTTGCGAGCACCAGGGCTCGGTCCTGACGGACGCGTCCGGCGGGAATCGTTTCGTCTTTGTTGCGCAACCGTGCGAGCATCTCCTCTTTTTCTCTTCCGGTGACCACCCAGAGAACGCGTCGCGAGCGATTGAGAATGGGGTATGTCAGCGTTATTCGCCGGCTTCCCTGATAAATGCCGGTGACCGCAACATCCCTGTCGTCGACATCAAGCACGGGATCCCCGGGCACCAGTGAGGCGGTATGCCCATCCGTTCCGAGACCCAGGTGAACGAGGTCCAGCACCGCGGGCGCGCCGGCAATTTTTCGAAGCGTTGCTGCGTAGGTTTCAGCCGCCTCCTTCAAATTCGGTAATTCCACGGGTATCGCAAAGATCTGGGAAGGGCGAAGGGGCGCATGCTTCAGCAATGTTTCCCGCAAGAGGGTGAGGTTTCGATTTGGATCTCCTTCAGGCACGACGCGCTCGTCGACCTGGAAAACGAACACGTTCTCCCAGGGCATGTCCTTGTCTGCGAGCTTGCGCATCATCTGCCCGGGAGTCTGGCCGCCGCTGACGGCAAAGGTGAAGCGTCCGCGGAGCGAAACCGCCATCCGCGCTTCGGCAACCACAATCTCCGCGGCTCTTTCTGCAACCGCACCGGCATCGCGAAAAACCTCAAACTCCAAAGCGAACTCCTCCGATTCACACCGTGTAAGCTGTAAAGGATTGTACGACCGGCGAGGAGGAATAACCCTTTGGCAAACACTCCGCACTCCGATGCATTGGTCTTCTTTGGTGCAACAGGCGATCTTGCCTACAAGCAGATTTTCCCCGCGCTCCAGGCTTTGGTGTCCCGGCACAACCTGAGGATACCGATCATCGGCGTTGCGAGGTCGGGCTGGAACCTCGAACGACTCCGGGAGCGGGCCCGGGAGAGCGTGGAGAAGCACGGAGGATTCGACGCAGCAGCGTTCGCGCAGTTGGCAGCGTTGCTCCGCTATGTTCATGGTGACTACAACGATCCAACCACGTTTCTACGGTTGCGCGAGGCGTTGAAAGAATCCGAACATCCATTGCATTACCTGGCCATACCTCCGAAGCGCATTCAGCACGGTCGCACGGGGTTTGGCCCAGTCCGGTTGTGCAACGAATGCGCGCGTCGTGGTGGAAAAGCCATTTGGCCGGGATCTGGAATCGGCGGGGACATTAAACCGTATCCTTCGCGACCTCTTTGGGGAGGAGGACATTTTCAGAATCGACCACTTTCTCGGTAAGGAGCCCGTCCAGAACATTCTCTACACGCGTTTCGCGAACTCTCTGCTCGAGCCGATCTGGAATCGTTCATACATCCGCAGCGTACAGATCACGATGGCGGAGACCTTCGGTGTGCAAGGTCGTGGAGCGTTCTATGAAGAGACGGGGGCGATTCGGGACGTGATTCAGAATCACCTTCTCCAGATACTCGCATTTCTGACGATGGATCCACCGGCAGGCAGCGGTCCCGATGCAACCAGAGACGAGAAGTCGCGAATCCTCCAGGCCGTTCGTCCCCTCTCTTCAGCAGATGTCGTTCGCGGACAGTATCGCGGTTACCGTGGGGAAAGCGGAGTCGCACCCGATTCAAACGTCGAGACCTTTGCCGCCGCTCGGTTCTTCATCGACAACTGGCGCTGGGCCGATGTGCCTTTTTATGTTCGTGCCGGGAAGTGCCTACCAGCGAGCGTCACAGAGGTTATTGCCGAGTTCCGTCGTCCGCCTCGCGAAACATTCGAGGAAGACACGCCGGGGCCGGCGAGGCCTGCGAATCGTCTCCGGCTTCGCCTGAGTCCCGATGTGGTGATTGCGCTTGGTGTTCGAGTGAAGATGGCCGGCGAACGCATGGCGGGTGAAAACGTTGAACTGATTGCAACCCAGCGACCTCGCCAGGAGATGTCGCCGTACGAACGCCTTCTCGGTGACGCGCTCGAGGGAGATCCATCTCTCTTTGCGCGACAGGACGCTATCGAAGCCCAGTGGTCCATCGTCCAGCCGGTGCTTGGCGACGCCTCGCCGCTACATCTTTATGAACCCAATACCTGGGGGCCTGCCGAAGCGGATCAGCTTACTCAGCCATCCGGTGGGTGGATGACGCCTGACCCTGCCCCCTAGCGAAGGTAACAACATGCTTGACTGACCGAATGAGGGGAATTTTGAAATTGGACGAAGGAAATCTTAAAACCAAAATCATGAAATCTTAAATTGGACGATCCGAAAGGAAAACCACCCCGGCCCCTTCTCTTGATGCCCACCCCTCCCGTCTGTGATGCAAGGAGGGGAGTCTTGCCCGTAAGGTGACGGTACTGAGTAACGATCAACTACCGGTAAAGCTCCCCTCCTTGCATCACAGACGGGAGGGGTGGGCATCAAGAGAAGGGGCCGGGGTGGTTTTCCTTTCGGTTCGTCCAATTTAAGATTTCATGATTTTGGTTTTAAGATTTCCTTCGTCCAATTTCAAAATCCCTCTGAGTACGGTGTCTCGTCAGTGAAGTATGTTTCTGAAACGGCTATTACATTACGAATTTCGACCTCTTGTTGGTCAGCATAAAATTCCGCATTTCATCGAAAGACAGCCGCTCCATTTCCATCATGATCTTGAGTTTTTCGCTTTGCGCCAGCGCGCTATCGAATCGTTCCAGGACCGCGTTACAAGCGGAGCGATATTGCTGGTACCTCTCAATTTCCCGCTCGGGCTGCAGCCCCTGCTCTAGCGCCCGACCTGCGAGCGCCCCTACTGCGATCGAGATAATCATTATGTCCAGAAACGGGAGAAGCTTCGTTATAGAAGCCGGTACCAGTCCTTGGAGCATTCCCATGATTCCGATCGCAATTGCGATGTGAATGAACAACAACAACGCTATACAAACTAATCCCGCTGTTTCGAGAACAGCCGCTTGCTTGCGCGCCGCGTTAGAAAAAATCTTGTGATCGTCTCTCAATTTATAATTCGCATAACTGATTTGGTGCCGGATGCGAAGTTCACGGTAGGCGTTAAACAGCGGTACCAGTTCCGCTCGGTCGCCGCCGACGGCAGGAACCTTGGATGGCGCATGCAACCAAATTTCTGGTTGTTCATTCTCGATCATATTCGTAAAGGCAGCTGCCAACCTTCCCTCGAAATCCTTTCGGAATGCATCAAACCACTTTTGACGAGTTGTCTCATACACCGCCTTGGCCTTTTCACTCTGCAAGGACGCCGCGATCTCCGGCAGCCGGAAAATGAACGTCTGAAAGTGGAATTGGCGAAGTCTCTCAGTCATGAGACGCCGATGCAGCCATTTTTCCTTCGTCCGCCCGGACAAGATACCGATAGCCCCAAACAGAACGCTCGCAATTCCTAACACAGATGCAACCAACGCAACAGCAAAGTGCCATGACTGTTCGCCCACATCGGACCCATGCGAAACCGGTATCATTTCTACTGACACCGATAGAATTGCAAGGACCCCCAACACGATGGCAACGATCCCGAGCACCATACTCCTGCGTTTTGCAGAATTCGCCGGATCGTCATACTTCGTGAAATATTCTCGCAGTTCCGGGTGATTGAGAACGTGCAGAATGGTTGTGTACGTTTCGCCCGCGCGTTTTAAGTCGCCGCTGTTAGCAAGAAGATCGTCGTTGAATATTTGCTTTTCGGACGCTTCTGACATTAATGCCCCCGGTCTCAGTCTCGTTTTTTCCTTCCGCCGTTCGATCCGCCTGTATATCTTTCGCCTGCAGTGTCGGCCGAACTACGTTGGCGTCAGCTCCCGCCCGAGGGCCTCTTCCTGCGCAGGCGCTTGTACCACGGCAGGGCTGGCTGGCGCGCAGCCGTATCAGCGGCGGCGGCGAGAATGGGTTGTATGTGCTTGATCACCGCGGTCGAGCCGCTTTCCTCCGCGGCGCGGTAAGCTCGCTCCGCGAGCGCGAGGGCCTCGTTCGGCTGTCCTTTCTCGCTCGCGATCCGGGATTGCTTGCTCAGATTCAAGGCGAGGCCCTGGGCAGAGCCGAGTGTTCGGCAGATCGTCTCTTCCTCTTTGAGCAGCGCCAGTGCGGCATCTATCTCTCGTCGGTGGATCAAGGCAGTCGCTTGGTTGCCGATGCTTCGCATCAGCCCGGCTTGGTCATTTATAGATCTGAAAATGCGTTCCTCTTCTTTGTGGAGAGCCATCGCTCCGTCGAGATCTCCGCGCGCTTCCAGGATCAGCGCCTGGTTTCCTAGACTCGTTGCCAAGTCGCGCGAATTCCCAATGGCTGTGCAGATGCGCTCCTCTTCCTTGAGCATTGTCATCGCCCCATCCAAATCGCCGCGTGAGAGAAGAATCACCGCCTGCATGCCGAGATTGGTCTGGAGCCCATCGTCATCACCCAGCGCGCGCCGGATGCCCTCTTCCTCCTTCAGCAGCTCCATGGCTGTTTCGGCTTCGCCGGCGTCTTCGTAGATTCGAGCCTGATCGCCTAAACTCCTTTGAAGGCCTTCTTGATTGCCCTGCCGCCGGCAGATCTGTTCCTGTTCTTTGAGCAGTGTCAATGCAGTATTCATTTCGCCGTGCATACGATAGATCAGAGCTTGATTACCGAGATTGATCTGGAGATCGCGGCTATCAATGCGGCGGCAGATCTGCTCCTGTTCCTTTAATAGAGCCAGGGTGCGGTCGATCTCGCCACGACCCCTGAGAATGATCGCCTGATTGCCAAGACTGGCTTGCAGGTCATCTTGATTGCGGATTTCACGGCAAATTCGTTCCTGTTCTTTGAAGAGCAACAAAGCGGTTTGATCATCACGATTGATCTGGATCATGGCTTGGCGACCCAGGCTGCGCTGCAAACCCTGGTTATCACCGAACGTGCGACAGGTCTCCTCCTGTTGCTTAAGTAGGGCCAAAGCCCCACTTATATCACCGCGAACGCGGAGTCCCTCGGCCTGGTTTTCCAGCGCGAGGCGGAACTCGCTCAAGGCACGCTGAACCCCGTCGTTATCGCCCATAGCACGACACATGTTTGCCTGTTCCTTGTACAGGTCCAGGGCACCCTCCACATCCGCGCGAGCCTTGAGCGGCTCCGTCTGGTTTTCCAAACTGAGCCGCCTATCGGGTGCTTTCCCGAGCGCGCGACAGATTCGCTCCTGTTCTTTGCGGAGCGCGACCGCGCTATCCACGTCGCCGCGTTGGGAAGCGATGCTCGCTTGATTGCCCAGATTGTTCTGGAGCTCGTCCTGGTACCCCATCTCGCGATACGTACGTTCCTGGTCTTTGAGCAGTTTTGTTGCGCCATCCAGGTCCCCCCTCGTAGCCAGCAGGATCGCCTGTCCGCCGAGGCTGTGCTGAAGACCACCCTGCTCGCCAGTCCTTCGACAAATGCGTTCCTGCTCCTGAAATAGAGTCTCTGCTTTTTCCAAGTCTCCCAACGTGAACAGAATGCTGGCTTGATTTCCCAAACTGAGCTGGAGCCGGTTAAGATCGCCAATCGTGCGGCAGATGCGCTCTCCTTCCTTGTGCAATGCCAGCGCGCCGTGAAGATCGCCCCGGCTTTGTACGATAAGCGCCTGATTGCCTAAACACGTCGCCAAGTCGTCCTGCTTGCCAAGAGCGCGACAGATCCGCTCCTGTTCCTTTTCAAGCGCCATAGCGCCGTCCAGATCGCCGCGCTCAGCGAGTATGGTCGCCTCATTGCCCAGAGTCGACTGAAGCACATCGGGATTCCCAATCGCGCGGCAGATGCGCTCAGCCTCTTTAAGCATGGCCATTGCATCGTCTAGCTCACCTTTGAGAGACAACGTACTGGCGTAGTGGCCCAGGCATTGAGCGAGCTCTAACTGGCTTCCGATTCTGCGGTAGATCCGCTCGGCATCTTTAAAGTGCGACAAAGCGGCGTCCGTGGCTCCCTTGGTCCTGAGAACGAGCGCCATGTTCACGAAACACTGCGCAAGCCCGAGTTCATCTCCAACGGCGCGGCAGGATCGCTCTGCTTCTTCGTACATCGCGATACAGCGATCGAGATCGCCGAGGGAGTAGAAAAGGGCAGCTTGATTCCGGAGCGCGGATTGTAGTCGGTCCTGGTCGCCGCGGGCACGCCAGTGGCGCACCTGGTCTTTGTACATGGCCATGGCGCCGATCAGGTCGCCGCGGGCTTGCAGGATATCAGCCTGACCATTCAAACTGGCCTGCAGGAAGTTGTCGTTTCCAAGCACGCGGCAAGTCCGCTCCTGCTCCTTGAACAAAGCCATGGCGCCATCTATGTCACCGCGCGTCTTGAGAATGGCTGCCTGGCCGCCGAGGCTTTGCTGCAGGCCCTCCTCATCCCCTAACGACCGGCAAATCTGTTCTTCTTCCCTATATAAGGCCATGGCGCCATCCAGATCCCCGCGCGCCCTGAGGATGAGCGCCTGGCCGGCCAGACTGGCTTGCAGGTTGCGCTGATCGCCTTCAGCGCGAAAGTGCTCCGTCAGCTTAGAACGGATAGCCAAGGACTCGTCCCGACGGCCTGTTTCGTCCAGAAGGACGCTTACCGCCCACGCATATACCGGATGAGCTGCGGCTGTATCCTGGACCGCCCGGTAGCTTTCTTCCATTCGCAATCCCGTATTCGCTTCAATTTGAGACCAATATGTTTTTACGTCGAACTCACTGGCGGTCCACGTCGGCAAAAAGCAAACGGGATCGATGAGGTACTCCGCCAATACTCGCCATTCGCCCGCTGCCGCCAGGTGCCATGGAACTTCCTCGAAGATGCGCGCTTCAAACTTCTCGTTTGCAAACGCGGAAGTCAGTTCCAGGTGCGCGGCTCTTCGGTCAGCGTCGGAATCGAGATATCTGGCGGCGACAGCTTCACGCACGTACTGGTGGCCGAACCCGATCATGCCGCCGCGGTTTGCGAGCGCCTGTTCGGCT
The DNA here is from genome assembly GCA_963832145.1 of uncultured Acidobacteriota bacterium. Taxonomy (GTDB): domain Bacteria; phylum Acidobacteriota; class Thermoanaerobaculia; order UBA5066; family Gp7-AA6; genus Gp7-AA6. The sequence goes on along the minus strand of CAWHTA010000005.1, from coordinate 13,297 downwards.
GCCAGGTACAAAGGCGACCAGACCCCCTGCGGCAGCGGAACCCCGTCGTGCCCGAGGAAGTAGAGCAGCTCGGTTTCGGAAAGGCCGCGCCGGGCGGCCCATATCAACCGCAGCGAATCGCGCACCAAATTCGGCCGGTCGCGATCGTAGTCTTGTTCGTAACGAGTGAGGATCCGCCCGTAGAGTTCCGGGATATCGCGGGCGGACAGATAGTACTCCAAGCGCTCGACAAGCCGCTCGTGCTCCCCAAAGAGCCGGAGTTCTTCGAGAAGAGCTCTCAAGTAAAGAGGATTCGCGGTTTGTGGCGCGTCCGCGATCATGTCCACATGGGCAGGCGTGAGCGTCTTGGTGTATTGAGCCAGGTAATCGCGAATGATCTGCCGGCGCTCGCCGGATCCGAGCGGTTCGACACGGAGTTGTGGCCAGTTGCGCTGGTTCGCTTCGTCCAACGCCCGGCCCGGAAGGGTAGAGACGATCAGGCGCACGTTGGCCGGCAGCTCGGGAGGCAGCCAGACGAGGTCCGGAGCGCCGTCGCGGTCTTCGAGCTGATTGAGCGCATCCAACACGAGGACCACGCGCGAACGCGCAGCCGCTTGATACAGCGCATTTGCGAAAGCAGCCCGCAGCGAGTCCGGGTTGTCGGCCTTCTCGAGTTTCACCCCAAGGCCCCGATCAAATTCGCCGAGGATCCGGCGCACCATGCCAGCCCAATCCGTGCTGTCGGGCGTTGCGCCAATGAAATGCATCAGCAGCAGATCGCCGGGCTGCCGCGTGCGGTACTCGAGTGCCCAGTTGGCGAGCAGGGCCGATTTGCCGGCGCCTGACTCGCCCGTAACGAGGAGCGGCGGCGCCTCGCCAGCGACATGTGCATTCAGACAATCGAAATACTCTTGGCGACGGACGTATACGCGAGCGCGCGCGGCGGCGAAGGCCTCCTGGTCCACGACCTCGCGATCGAGGGCCGAGGGCGCCGAGTCCTCGGGGTAGAGCTGGTTGATGAGGGCGGTGAAATCTGCGCGGACGAATTCGCCGAGCGCAGTAGGGCCGGCGTAGTTTTCGTGCACCGGGAATCCGCCGGCTTTGATTTGCGCCTTGAGGTTGCGCAGGCGCTGGGCCTGTTCGGCGGTCTCGCAGCGGAAATCGGCGGGATCCGCGCTTGGAGGCAGGTGCCCGAGGTAGGCGGGATCCCGGAAATAGAAGAAGGCTTGGCCGGCCATCGCGGGATTGCGCAGGACACCATGCAGAATCTCGAGATCGGTGAGGGAGTGGTCGAGGGTGCTTTGCGAGCCACGGCTCGCGCTCGAGCACGTCGGCCGCGATTTTTTCAACCGGCGGACCGTAGCGCTCGCCGAGCAAGCCGATGAAAAAGGGGCGGCAGCGCTCGATCTCGGCCAGGCAGATGGGAAGCGCCTGGCCTTCGGCTTTCTGCTCGTCGGTCACTCCCCACCGAAGGTCGACATCGGTCCAGGTGACACCGCGACTTTCGCACAACTTGCGGAGTTGCGGGAAGGTGCGCTTGACCAGTTCGTCGCGCTCGGCATGCATATCGCGGAAGGTGGAGGAGACGAACACGCGGATATGGCGTTGCGCAAAGAGGGACAGTGTGCTTGGAGTTGCAGGAGGGCTGTCATTAGGACTCATCGACGTTTTTACGTATTATGGCGCATGGCTCGGTAGTGATGCTGCGTTATCCGTTTAGCGCAGGCTACCCTTGGCAAACTTTTCCTCGACAATGCGCCCGTCGAACAACTGGATCGTTCGGTCCGCGTAGCTGGCATAGCGCGGGTCATGCGTGACGATGCAGATCGTGGCTCCGTCCGCATGCAACTCGCGCAGAAGTTCCATTACAGCTTCGCCGTTACGAGAGTCGAGGTTCCCCGTCGGTTCGTCTGCCAGAAGGATCGAGGGCTGAACTGCCAGGGCCCGTGCAACGGCAACGCGCTGCTGTTGGCCTCCGGACAGTTGCGAAGGATAGTGCTTCATGCGATGTGCCATCTCGACTCTCTCGAGCGATTCGGTCACCTGCCGCGTGCGCTCGACAGTCGGCATTCTCCGATACGTCAGAGGCAGTTCGACGTTTTCGTAGACCGTGAGGTCACCGATGAGGTTGAATGCCTGAAAAATGAAGCCGATCTCCCGATTGCGTACGCGCGCACGTTCATAGTGCGTCAGTTCCTGTACAGGCCGGCCATTGAGAAGATAACGGCCTTCCGTGGGCGACTCCAGTAACCCCAGAATGGAAAGCAATGTGGACTTGCCGCATCCCGAAGGACCGGCGACGGCGAGGTACTCCCCACGGTGGACTTCCAGATCGACGCCGGAAAGGGCACGAGTCTCGACGTCATCGGTGATAAACACCTTCGTCAGTCGTTCAAGCTTGATAACCGTATCGCTCATGCACCTCTTGAGCCTTTAATCCATTCGCAACGCTTCCGTGGGATCCACACGCATGGCTCGGCGCGCGGGAATGAAGCATGCGGCGGAAGAGACAACGGTCAACAGCACAATGACAACGGTGAAGGTCGCCGGATCCGTGGATGTGACTCCCCACAGATGGGCTTCGAGCCAATGCGTGAGAACGAGGGACGCGATAAACCCGGAAAGCAAACCCATGACGACCAGAACCAATGCCCTGCCCCCAACCAGTCTCACGATGTCGCGAGCACGCGCGCCCATCGCCATATGAATTCCGATTTCGCGCGTACGCTGCGAAACCGACGAGCTCATGACTCCGTAGACACCGACGGCCGCGAGAACAGTGGCCATGAAAGCGAACACTCCGAAAGCGAGGGCGTAATACCGCCGAGTCCGGATACCGTCGCCGAGGAAGTCCGTCATCGTCTGAACGTTCGAAATCGGGCGATCCGGGTCCACCTCCGCCACCGCCCGTCGCGCAGCCGATGCCAGACTCGACGGTTCCTGCCGGCTTCGAACGAAGAATGTCATCTGGCCAAACATGTTGGCGTTGAAACCTTCGTATCGTTCCGGCTGCTGAACGTACAGCGTGTAGGCCACCGCCTGCGGCGGTCCAATGCGGATGTACTGGAGCGCAACATCGCGCACGACACCGATGACCTCGCGCGAGAGCTCACCAGAAGCGGCATCGACCGTGAAACGCTTTCCGATCGGACTCTCACCGGGCCAGAAACGGCGAGCCATGGTCTCATTGATCACCGCAACCCACGTCGTCGAACGTGTATCTCCAGCATCGAAGTCCCGGCCGCGCAATACCGGCGTTTTCATCGTCTCGAAGAAGTTGTCCGTCACGAGAAAGTAAAAGACCCTGTTGGTCTCTCGATCTGCAGCGTGTGTCGCAACGGGTCTTCCTGCAACGTTCACTATCGCTGTCGGCGAAAGGACTCCATTGACGGGACGAGCGGAAGCACCCGCAACCGATTCTGCTTCCGGCAGCGCTTTCAACTTTTCATGCACCCGCTGTATTGCCGGGGTGGGTGGCTCGATCTCCATCGTGGGCATTCCGCGATAGCTTCCCGAACGACGCGCATAGTCCTGAACAGGAATCCGATACTCGAAGGTCAGGATGTCCTTGGGATCGAAGCCGCGTTCATCCAGAACCAGACGAACAAAACTGTTCGTGAGCAGACCCGAGGAAACCAACAGGACCAGCGCGAGACAAATCTGTGCGGATACCAGAATGCCGGACAGGCTGCCTCTTCTTCGATGCGCCGTCGCCTGCTGTGCATCAATTCCCGATGAAAATGCGACCAGAGCCGGAACGAAACCGAAAAGCAGGCTTGACACGATCGACAATAGCGCGGCCGAGACGAGGATTCCCGTGTTTTGACCCAGGCCTGAGATCGGAATGCGACCTACCGGAGGCTGAACGGCTTCGAGACTGTTCACTCCCCACCAGGCGATCAAAACACCGAGCGCTCCACCGATCAGCGACAGCAGAAGGCTCTCGGTCAGGAACTGACGGACGATGCGGCCGCGGCCCGCTCCCAGCAGCAGGCGGATCGTAATCTCCGGCCTCCGGGCCGGCATGCGCGCCAGCAACAGAGAGGACACATTCGCGCACGCAATCAGAAGAACCAGAATCACTGCCCCTTCGAGCAACAACAGCGGCCGCCGGATCCAGCCGAACCAGTGCTCGCGCAGAGGCAACACAACTGTCGTCCACTCCCTGCGGCGATCCGGGAAAAGCTGAGCAATCTGCGACGAAATACCTGCCATGTCAGCTTGCGCCTGCTCCACAGTGATGCCCGCTTTCAAACGGCCTGCTGCCAGATACAGGCGACCCGAACCTTCGAGTTGAAATCGCGTCGGTGCAAACGGAATCCAAAACTCCGCGTCCTTGTTCGGATACCAGAATCCGGGAGGCATAACGCCGATTACCTTCCGATTCCGCCCATTCATCCGAATCTCTTTGCCGATAATCTTCGAATCTCCGGCAAACCGGCGCTGCCAGAGGCGATGGCTCAGGATAATGACGGGCGCCGTCATTCCGATCTGGGCTTCTTCTTCAAGGAAGAGCCTGCCGAGATGCGGCTGAACCTTGAGGACATCGAACAACGACGGCGTGACGGCCTGTCCGAAAATGTGCTCCGGCGCCCCGCCGACTTCGTCTCCGGCCAGATCCTGGCGATTCGAAATCGAGGCACCCATCGACTCAAACGTGCGATTGCGTGTTTTCCATGCGAGATATTCGGGAATCGTCACGGGCCCGTCCCATATAAGGGGTTGGGCTTGGGAAAGAATGAATGACCATAACTCGCCCTGGATCAGGCAACGGAAGATCGTTCCAAAGAACTGCGCCGCCAACATTGAGAATCGCCGTGTTTCCACCGATACCGAGTGCCAGGGAAATTGCGGCGACCGAGGTGAATCCGGGGTGTTTGCGCATCATACGCACGCCGTAACGTGCGTCCTGGCAAAAGTCATAAAACCAGGAGACGCGCCGCTCGTCGCGGCATTCTTCCTTGAACACCGCCATGTTCCCAAGCCCCTTGCGCGCTTCGCGGCGAGCTTCCGCCGGGCTCATCCCGGCTTCGAGGTTTTCCCTCTCGAGCTGTTCCAGGTGAAACAGGAGTTCCTGGTCCAGTTCGTCGTCCAGCTGTTGCTTCCGGAACAGCGACTGGAGCCGCTGTCCGCAGATGCGAATGAAACGAGTGAAGGTCATGGCAGCAACCAAATTACGCGCGCTTGAGAACGAGCCCGACGGCGGATGAGAGCCGCCGCCAGCTTTCCAGTTCAACCTCCAATTGTTTTTTACCGTCGCGGGTCAGCGAATAGAACTTTGCGTTCCGGCCGAGTTCCGAATTCTTCCAATCGGCAGAAATCCACCCTTGCTGTTCCAGGCGATGAAGGGCGGGATAGAGGGACCCCTGTTGCACAGAAAGAACTTCATCGGAGAGCGACTGGATTCGCTTCGCAATTCCCCACCCATGGAGCGGCTCGCGCACCAGTGACTTCAGGATCAGAAGATCGAGGGTCCCCTGCAATAGATCTGATGGCTTTGGCATCTGTCTTCCCCCCAAGGAGGTTGCTTGACGTCTCTTGACATTGCTTGACAGAGTATACCTCGAACATCGACAATGATGCCTCGAACATCTACAATCGCCCATCGAGGTAAAACACTATGAAGCGAACTGTTTTTTCTCTGGTCTTGATCTTGTCCAGCATCCTCCTTGCGACAGCTCAGGTCGCGACTCCGGCTGAAACGAGTGTAGTTCAGGGAGTCGTGACCCGCGCCGGAACAGACGAGCCGCTATCGGAGATCCAGGTTTCGTTGGAGGGCGCGGTGTCGCCCGAGGCGATGCAGTCGTTGCTGAGCGGTGCGGCGAGCTGCCGGACTTGTCGTCAACCCGCCCCCGGGTGCCTCGTTATCGGAAACGACGCAGTTGTTGATCGCGACGGCCGCAGCGCGGGGGCTGCCGATTCAGGCGCAAGGCATCCAGAACATCGTGACCCGCGCCGTCGGCATTCAAACCTGGCCAACGACAGATGACAGGTACCGACGGCAGATTCACCTTCCGGGACGTGAAGCCGGGACGTTACACCGTCCGTGCGATACGCGAAGGGTTCTTTGGAAAGCCCGTGAATGGCTCTTATCCTCCGACGTCCTGGATCGACATTGCGGTTGCGGGACAGGAAACGAAGCAGGCGTCCCTTTCAATGACGCAAGGCGCAATCATTGGAGGCCGCGTCTTCGACGGGAAGGGGGGCTATTCAATCCAATGTCCAGGTGCAGGTCTATTCCATCGCCTACCAAACCGGGTTTGCAATGCTTCAACCGGCCATCCCCGGCCCGCCAAAAACGACAGACAACATGGGAGAATACCGGCTGTTCTGGATTCCTCCCGGCGATTATTACCTCGGCGCAGCTCCGGCCGCCGCCGCGGGCGGCCCTGGCTCGCCCTTTCAACCGGGAGCGCGAACGTATTATCCCAGCGCGGGGCGTTGGAGCGATTCGGTCCCGATCACGATTCGCGGAGGCGAGGATCTGCGTGGAATGGATATCGCGCTACGCCCCTCTTCGTTTTTCAAGATCGCGGGAACTGTGACCAACTCCATTCCGCCACCTCTCGACGCGAACGGCGCAGTGATGCCAACCACCATCTTTTTTCATCTGGCAAATCGGGATTTCGAAACACCCATTGATGGGAACACTGCAAACAACTTCGGCACCATGTCCCTGGCGGTGCCCAGTGGACCTTTCGAATTGTCCAACGTTCCACCAGGCTCGTATGAATTGCTGGCCAGAGTCGCAGATCCCAGAGTGGGCACGGGTATTGGCGGGTTCTCCTTTGGACGCCAGGTTGTGGATGTCGACGATCGCGATGTGCGCAACGTCACGATCGCGATCAATCCCTCGGCAACCCTGAGAGGAACGGTTCGAATGGCCGGTGGAGCCGCGTTGCCGCGGAACCTCCGCATCGTGCTCAACCCGGTGGGCGGAGTCGCGCGAGTGGCACTCTACGCGCTCGTGTCGACGCGCGGCACACCGGTGGAAGCAAACGGCACCTTCGCCGTTTCGTCGGTGCCCCCGGGCCGTTTCCGGATTGCTGCGATTTCGGGTCTGCCGCCGGAGTTCTACATTGCGGATGTCCGTCAGAACGCAACGAGTGTGTTCGATTCGGGATTGATGTCGACAGCCGGGCTGCCGATCCTATCGAAACCATTCTCGGCACGGAGCGGGGATTGTTGACGGCATCGTAACGGAAGGCCCCACGAAGCCCGTCGCAGGCGCCCTCGTGGGTCTGGTCCCGGAAGCGAGGCGCTTTGAGAATCGGGCTCTGTTTGCGACGGCGACCACAGACACTTCAGGAAAATTTGTTCTGCGCGGATCGCACCGGGTGACTATCGGCTGTTTGCCTGGGAAAGCACGCCGCCAAACGCTTACCAGAATGCCGCCTTCATTCGGAAGTACGAGGGTAACGCGAAGACTCGTGCATGTCGGACAGAGGAGCGAGTGCACACGCCGAGTTGACGGTACTCATCCTGCGGTGCGAAAAGCGCTAAAGATCCTTTCGCAAAAGCCCACGGTATCGTGATGGCGGTATTGGTCTAGTTTGGAATCATGCGAAGCTTGATTTCAATTAAACCAATACCGCGACTGCCTGGAAGTCCCAAGGCTCGTTCTGTCTGACGTGTCATATTTTCGAACATCTCCGATTCTCTGACCTTGTCCATTTCTTTGTTTGTATGCCAAAGTCCTCGGGTATTGAAATTGCGCGCATTTCCCAGGACCATTTCGGCGACCAGAGACCTGTCTGAAGCTCGGAAGGAGGATCACATGCTCGCCTTCTATGACGACAAAATCCCCGAGATCCGGCTTCGGGCGGGATGAATGGCAGAAACCCCGACCGCAATCGCGGCGAAGATGGGTTCGGTCCGCGATTCATTCTGCACTGTTAGTCCTGGCCGGCTGCAGTCCTGTACCCTCCGCCCTTGACCCTGCAGGGCAGGAAGCTTCACGCATTCTCCAGCTGTTTTGGTGGATGTCCGGTGGAACCGGGATCGTATGGCTTGCCGTTATCGGCATCGCTCTGTGGTGTGTCCGTGTTCGGCCCGAAAGATTCACTCGCCGCGCAGCAACGTTCATGATCGTCGGCGCTGGAGCCATTGTGCCGACAATCGTGCTGTCGGTACTGTTGATATTCACCTTGACGACGCTGCCGCTCTGGTCGCTCCTGCCCCGGAAGGCAGCCTGAAGATTGCCGTATCCGGCGAGCAGTGGTGGTGGCGCGTGCGTTACATGACGGGGAACGGTCAGAGCATTGAACTCGCGAACGAAATCCGCCTGCCCCTCGGAGAGCCCGTGGAGTTTCAACTCGAGAGTCCCGATGTCATCCATTCCTTCTGGATTCCTCCCCTCGGAGGAAAGGTGGACATGATTCCCGGACCGGGTAACACGGCTCGTTCTGAATCCAACGAAAACCGGCTTGTTTCGTGGAGTCTGTGCCGAGTATTGCGGCTCCTCTCATGCGTTCATGCGCTTTTCCGTCGTCGTTCAGGAGAAGGCCGATTTCGAGCGCTGGCTGGCGGATCAGGCAAAGCCCGCTGACTCTCCATCCGCTCCATTGGCCACGCGAGGCGAGGCCTTGTTTCTTTCCAACGGCTGCGGCGCATGCCACACCGTGCGCGGAACTCTCGCCGATGGCGTCATTGGTCCGGATTTGACTCACGTCGGCAGTCGTTTCAGGCTGGCAGCGGACACCCTCCCGAATGAAGCCAGATGCTTTCCGGACGTGGATCAGCGCTACGCAAACACTGAAGCCCGGCGCTCAAATGCCGCCTTTCCATATGTTGCCGGCTGAGGACCTGGACGCGTTGGCAGCCTACCTTGAAGGGTTGAAATGACCGGCGTGGCCCTCCAATTCCGCCGGTGATGTAGAACCTCTCAAAGAGGCAACGCCCGAGGAAGTTCGACGCGCGCAAGAGCAGCGGCTTCTGCAAACGTGGCAGATTCCCCGCGGGCTGGCGATATTGGTCGACGGTGAACAATGAGGCCGTCGGCGTCTGGTACACGGCGATGACGTTTTTCTTTTTTCTCTTCGCCGGTGTTTTGGCGCTGCTGATCCGGATTCAACTCGCCGTCCCCGAAACGATTTTCTCTCCGCCGAACTGTATAACCAGGCTTTCACGGTACACGGATCGGTGATGATGTTTCTGTTTGCGATCCCGATCTTCGAGGGCATCGCGGTCATTCTGCTGCCGCAGATGCTGGGCGCGCGAGACCTGCCATTTCCGCGTCTGTCCGCGTTTGGGTTCTGGTGCTTTTCTGATTGGCGGCGCTCTTCCTTTGCGGCTCGATCTTCTTCAACGCCGCGCCACGCGGCGGCTGGTTCATGTATCCGCCGCTGACCTCGAGCTATCAGCCAGGAATCGGCGCCGACATCTGGCTGCTGGGATTCTCTTTCATTGAGGTCGCCGCCATTGCGGCGGCCGTGGAGATGATCGTCGGGGCACTGAAGTGCCGGCCGCCGGGAATGCGCATCAACCTCATGCCGCTGTATGTCTGGTATGTCCTGGTCGGCGGCGGCGATGATTGTTTTCGCCTTTCCGCCGCTCATCGTCGGCAGCCTGCTGCTGGAATCGAGCGCGCGTTTCATTGGCCGTTCTTCAATCCTGCCGGCGGCGGCGATCCGCTGCTGTGGCAGCACCTGTTCTGGCTCTTTGGCCATCCGGAGGTCTACATCATCTTCCTTCCGTCGGTTGCCCTGATGGCGATGATCGTTCCGACGTTCGCGCAGAGACCGATCGTTGGATATAGCTGGATCGTGCTGGCGGCGGTCGGGACTGGCTTTCTGAGCTTCGGATTGTGGGTCCACCACATGTTCACGACGGGACTGCCGGCCATCTCGCTCGGCCTGTTCTCGGCGGCCTCGCAGGCTGTGGCAATTCCCACGCAGCGTCCAGGTCTTCTGTTTTCTGGCGACGCTCGCGGCCGGTCGTCTCACGCGTTCGGTTCCCATGCTCTTTGCTTTCGGCAGTCTGGTGATTTTCGTGCTCGGCGGCCTGACAGGCGTCATGGTCGCCGTGGTACCGTTCGATTTTCAGGCGCACGACACGTTTTTTCGTCGTCGGCCATTTTCATTACGTGTTGATTGGCGGCGCACTGTTTCCCGATCTTGGCCGGGTGCTACTACTTCTTTCCCCTGGTCAGCGGCAAAAAGCTTTCCGACAGATTGGGAAGAATCGCCTTCTGGCTCGCGTTCATCGGCTTCAATATCGCCTTTCTGCCGATGCATCTTGACGGGACTGCGCGGAATGCCGCGACGGGTCTTCACCTATCCGGCAGGATCCGGGCTTCGATCTGCTGAATCTCACTTCGACCATTGGCGCCTTCATCCTTGCCATCGGCGTCGCCATCGTTTTCTGGGATCTGCATGCGGCCGAAGAGAAAGCAGCCGGTATCCAGAACGCAATCCCTGGAACGCGGGAACGATGGAGTGGCTACAGGAAATGCCGGCGCAAGCCGTGGGGCATTCGCAGTCGATCCCGGAAATCGACAGCCGTTATCCGCTGTGGGACCAGCCGAATTTCGTGCGCGACGTGGACGAAGGCCGGTTCTACCTGCCCGATGCTGAGGAGGGAAAGCGGGAAACCATTATCTCCTCCGCGATCGACGCGCAACCGCTTCAATGCCAGCGGCTGCCGGGTTCGACTTTCATCACCCTTGCTGCGGCCCTGACTACCGGCGGATTCTTCATTTTCGGTACGTACCATCTGTGGTGGCTGGCCATTGCTGAGCCTTGCACTGGCCGTCTGCGTCATCATGTATTGGCTATGGACGGGAACCGCCGATCATTCCGGAGAAGGAAGAGAAGGACGTCGGCCTCGGGCTCAAGCTGCCGCTCTATGTGTCCGGCCCATCGTCGATCGGATGGTGGGCCATGTTCATCACGATGCTTGCCGATTTCACGGCATTCGTCTGCCTCGTGTTTGGGTATTTTTTCTTTTGGACGGTTCGTGAGGATTTTCCTCCGGACACCGCGCCGGGCCCGGGTGTTTTGTGGCCGCTGATCGCCGCAGTGTTTCTGGGGATCACATGGATTTCCCTGTGGGGTGCCCGCCGCTGGAACAAGCTCGATCTGGCGCCCCGGCTTCTATGGGGCACTCCTGGTCTCCATCTGTTCGTGCGGCAGCCTGCATTGCAGCGTTGCTGGCCGGCCCCTTCGTCGACAGAACTCAGCCCCACCAGACATGTTTATGACGCAACGGTCTGGTTGCTCGTTCTCTGGACTGCCTTCCACGTTCTTACGGGTTTGATCATGCAACTCTATTGCGTCGCTCGCAGATTGGCGGGACGAATGACTGCGCGGCACGACATCGACATTTCGAACGTCACGCTGTACTGGCATTTTGTCGCGGTCACAGTACTGATCACGGTGAGTGTGATTGCTGGATTTCCATTGGTGATGAGATGATGCCGGCATCGGAAACCAATCAGAGTCTGTGGCGGCTGGTCGCGGCGCCGGCAATCTGGGCGGCGCACTTCACAGTCAGCTATGCGACGGCTTCGATCTGGTGTGTGAAAGTTGCAGACCAGAGCGCCTTCTGGCAGGTTCGCATCGCCATCGCCGTATACAGTGTGGTTGCGCTCGCTGGCATCGGCATCACCGGTTGGATCGGATACCGCAGGATTAGCCATGGAGCCGGTGCTCTGTCTTCGGACACGCCGGAGGGCCGCTTTCGCTTTTTCGGGTTCGCAACGCTGTCTACTATCGGCGTTGGGAGCCGTGGCGATAGGCTTTAACGCTTTAGTGCTCTTTTTCTTCCGGAGTTGTACATGAGGCGGCATAGCCTGTTCATCGCCGGTCTGGTTGCCGTTGGAGTTGCGTGGATCGGACCGCTGCCGGAACTGGCACATCGCGCGTTCGCCGCACATATGGTCGTGCATATGGCCATCGTTGCCGTCGCTGCCCCGTTGATTGCCTCTGGGCTGCCGGAGGTTCACTGGATCCCGTGCGTCATATGCCGGCGCTGTTCTCTCCAATTCCGGCATCTCTGGTCGAATTCGTCGTTGTGTGGGCATGGCACGCACCGGGGCTCCACGATGCGGCACGACACAGCGCAACGGTGTTCATGGCAGAGCAAGGGACGTTTCTGCTGAGTGGTCTCTTTCTCTGGCTCTCCGTTTTCGGAGGAGAGAAGGCTCATCGTCGTGCCAGGCGTGCTGCTGGCCTTATTGCCCTTCTCCTTACCTCCATGCACATGACGCTACTCGGCGCTCTCCTTGCTCTGACACCAAGACCGCTTTACCACCAGACGTTGGGACTCTCAGCGTTGACGCCTATTCAGGATCAGCATCTTGGCGGCGCGATCATGCTGGTGATCGGCGGCCTTTCCTACCTTGCGGCAGGTCTTTGGATCATGGCCGGGCTGTTACGGCAACAGGAGGCTTCCTGATGTCCTTGCGAAGAATCGCACTATACATAGGCGCGTTTTTGATCTTTGCCGCTGTCGGTGGTTCCTGGTCGTGGCCAGCGGGATCGTTCCGATCAAGGCAAGCTCCGGTCATTGGGCGGTTACACTATGGTTTTTGAATTTTTCCTCCGAGCGCTCGATCGCCACTCACTCCGGGGGATCGCGGTACCCTCACTCGATAAGCCGGGCTCGCACTCAAAGGAGCCGCGACATACGATCTGAATTGTCGTGGCTGTCATGGCAGTCCGTCATTGCAGGATCCTCGAGTCGCTGCTGCGCATGACTCCTAATCCACCGTATCTCCCCACGGTACTTTCGGAATGGAAAGACGCCGAGCTCTTCTACGTCGTCAAACACGGCATCAAGTTCACGGGCATGCCTGCCTGGCCGGCGCAAAAGCGGGACGACGAAGTGTGGGCGATGGTGGCTTTTCTTCGGGCCTTTCCGGCCCTCGATGCAGAAGAGTACGGCCGTCTTGTCAGTGGCGAGCCCGCTGCGAGTCGAGAAGCAGTTCCGTTGCGGGATCTGCTGGGACCACAAATTATTCCGCGAGCTGTCACCGTTAACTGCGGCCGATGCCACGGTGAGGATGGATTGGGAAGGGGTGAGAGTGCTTTTCCGAAACTCGCAGGGCAAAGTTCCGGCTACATTTCCCTTTCCCTCCAGGCGTTCGCAGGAGGAGAGCGCCACAGTGGCGTCATGGAACCTATCGCCGCCGCGCTGAGCCCTGAGGAGGTGCGCGAACTGGCGGACTATTATTCGCGCCTTCCCAGAACATCACCTTCGATGTCTTCCGGAGAACAGGACGCCGTCAGGCGCGGGGAGGAAATCGCCAAACGGGGCATACCCGCGCCAACGTGTGCCCTCTTGCATGGACTGCCACGGTCCCGGCCTGCGCTTCGCA
>CAWHTA010000004.1:0-293679 GCA_963832145.1 uncultured Acidobacteriota bacterium | reverse complement strand
CTACAAACCTTTGTAGACGAGCGGCACAGTACGCCTTTGAGAAAACGTTGTCAAGAGGTATTCTCATGAATATGACCGGGGGCGCCCCCGCACCCGACCGACGCTCGCGGACGTCGCGGCCACCGCCGGCGTCTCGCGCGCGACGGCGTCGCGCGCGCTGGCCGCGAGCCCGAACGTGTCCGAGCCCACGCGCGCGCGGGTGTGGGCGGCGGCCCGGCGGCTGGCGTTCGAGCCCAACCATCTCGCGCGCTCGCTGCGCCGGGGGTCGACGATGGCGGTCGGCATCGTCCTGCCGCAGCTCACGACGGCCTTCCACGCCTCGGCGCTCAAGCGCCCAGCGAGGTGCTCGAGGACGCGGGCTACCACGTGCTCGTGGTCGCGACGGAGCGCTCGACGCGGCGCGAGCGCGACGGGCTGCGCAGCCTGCGCGCGCACGGCGTGGACGGCGTGCTCGTCGCCTCCTACGGCGGCTTCGAGGACGTCGGCGTGCCGACCGTGTTCTTCGACGACGCCCCGGCAACGCCGGCGCCGGCGCCGTCGCGTAGACAACGCCGCCGGGACCCGCCTGCTGGTCGAGCACCTCGTCGCGGTCCACGGGCACCGGCGGATCGCCTACTTCGGGCTCCCGGACGCCGTCGAGGGCGAGCAGACGCCGCGCGTGTTCGCGGGCCGCGAGCGCCTCGAGGGCTTCCGCGCCGCGATGGGCGACGCCGGGCTGCCCCTGCCGGCCGCGGCGTGCGCCTGACCATCCTGCTCGACGACGAGCGCGCGCGCGGATGGCGCGGGCGATCTGCTCGCCGCCGACCCGCCGCCGACCGCCGTGGTCACGGGCTCCGACGCGCACGCCGTCTCGCTCCTGCACGCGGCGCGCGAGCTCGGCGTGCGCGTGCCCGGCGACGTCGCGCTCGTGTCTTCGACGAGCCGTCCTACGCCGACCTGCTCGACCCGCCCATGACCTCGCTCGAGCGGCGCGACCGCGAGATCGGCCGGCGGGCGGCCGAGATGCTGCTGGCGGCGCTCGCCGACCGAGGCGGGCGTCCTGGCGCGCTCGTGCGGATCCCGCTCGCGCTGCGCGGTGCGCGCCTCGTGCGGCCTTGCACGGTCTGGAACTTTCAAGATTCGATGAGCCGCGCGGACCGTGGGGATCGGGGTGCTCGGGCTGGGCTGGATGGGCCGGGTGCACGCGGCCGCCTACCGGCGAACCGCGGAGCACTTCCCCGACCTCGGCGTGCGCCCGCGGCTCGTCGTGGCGGCCGACGTGAGCGAGCAGCGGCGCGCGCACGCCGAGCAGGTCGGCTTCGAGCGCACGACGCCCGACTGGCGCGCCGTGCTCGCGGACCCGCAGGTCGAGGTCGTCAGCGTCACTGCGCCGAACGCGCTACACCGCGAGCTCGCGGTCGCGGCCGCGGAGGCCGGAAAGCACGTGTGGGTGGAGAAGCCGGTCGGCCGCGGGCTGGAGGAGACCCAGGCGGTCGCCGACGCCGTCCGCCGCGCCGGGGTCGTGAACGCGGTCGGCTTCTGCTACCGCTTCGCGCCGGCGGTCGCGCACGCGCGCGCGCTCATCGAGGCGGGCGCGATCGGCGAGGTCAACCACTTCCGCGGCACGTTCCTGGCCGACTACGCCAACCGGCCGGACGCCGCGGCGTCGTGGCGGTTCGCCGCGCGCAGGCCGGCTCGGGCGCGCTCGGCGACCTCATGGCCCACATCGTCGACCTCATGCACATGCTCGTCGGCCCGGTCGCGCGGCTCACCGGCCGCACGGCCACGCTGATCCCGCGCCGGCCGCGGCTGCCGGTGGGGGAGGGCACCCACTTCAGCCGCGTGGAGACCGACGACCTCGTCGACGTCGACAACGAGGACTGGGCGAGCGCGCTGGTCGAGTTCGACGGCGGGATGGTCGGCACGCTCGAGACGAGCCGGGTGATCGTCGGGCCGCACGTGCGGCTGCGCTTCGATGTGCACGGCACGCGCGGCGCGCTCGGCTGGGAGCTCGAGCGCATGAACGAGCTCGAGCGCTACCAGCTCGCCGACGACGGCGGCGACGAGGGCTACGCGCGCGTCTTCGCCGGCCCGCGGCACCCCGGCTTCGCCGCCTTCCAGCCGGGCGCCGGCATCCCGATGGGCTACGACGACCTGCGCGTGCTCGAGGCCGCGAACTTCCTCGCCGCGGTGCAATGCGGTCCGTGTGGGTCCGGCACCCGCGGGGCGGGACGAACTTCGACGACTTGCGCAGGTCGAAGAGCGACTTGAGCTCCGGCACCTTTCCGGCTTCGAGCCAGTTTCCTTCGAAGAAAACGCGGTCCGCCTTCGACGAGCTCGCCCGTGCGGATCAGATTCCGGATGCCGCGCCGGTCGAAGTAGTCGTCCTCCCACCCCCGCTTGTCCACGCGGAACGGCTTGCCGCGCAGGTCGATCGGCTGGGTCTTCTCGAGCTCGGCGGCGGCCGCCTCCTTCACCGCGGCCTCGGCCTGGAGGCGGGCGAGCGTCCGAGCCTGGTC
Source organism: uncultured Acidobacteriota bacterium (assembly GCA_963832145.1). Classification (GTDB taxonomy): domain Bacteria; phylum Acidobacteriota; class Thermoanaerobaculia; order UBA5066; family Gp7-AA6; genus Gp7-AA6. Next base: position 291,181 of record CAWHTA010000004.1, on the reverse strand, counting down.
CCGCGATGGAAAGTCCATGCTCTCGCCGCACGTCCCGCACGGGAAGCGGGCGCGCGCGGGAGGGATTCTCTCGAGCGGCATGGAGAACCGGCCCGAGCAGCTCGGGCACGTGTAGTTGTACTGGAGATCCGGCTCGCTCAATGCGTCCCCTCGAGTCGAATGGAAAAAGGATAGCACCCGGAGCGGATCGAACGGGACCTAGCGCTGGCGGCGGCGCGCGGGCGGCCCCCGGAACGCGTCGCGGAGAATCTCCACTTCCGGCCCGTCCGGGGTTTCCCGGATCGATACGACGTCGAAGCGGCAGGGGGCCTCGCCCCGTCGCTCCCGCGCCAGCCATGCCTCCGCGGCGCGGAAGATCCGCCGCTGCTTCTCGGCGGTGACGGCTTCCGCGGGCGAGCCGAAGCCTTCGCCGCGCCGGCCCTTGACTTCGACGAAGCAGATCACGCCCTTCTCCTCGGCGACGAGGTCGACTTCGCCGGGCCGCACGCGGAAGTTCCGCTCGATCACGCGATACCCGGCGGCCTTCAGCCGCTTCTCGGCGAGCCGCTCCCAGTCGTCGCCGACGCCGCGAAGTCCTCCCGGCCGCGCGGGGCGGCGGATGGCCCACGACGTGAGCCGGTCGAGGAGGGACCTCGGAATCACGGCGCAAACGCCGGCGCCGGCGAAACGAAGCGGGTCGGCTCGCCCCGGCTCCATGGGGCGTAGGACCGCGCGAAGGCAATCCGTTCCGCGATCGGCGGATGGCTGTAGAGCCAGAACCGGATGAAGGGCCCGGGGCTCGGGTCGGAGAGGTTGATCTCGCCCAGGACCTGGAACGCCTCCGCCGCCGCGCGGGAGGGATCGGCAACGACGCCGTGGATCACCTCGAGGCCGTAAGTGTCCGCGGCATGCTCGTTCATCCGCGAATACGCGTTCACGACGGGAAGGGAGAGCTCGCTTCCGACCGCGAGAAAGAGAAGGAGGAGCGGTAGCGACGCCCAGTCCGAAAGGCGAGCGGATGCCGAAGGGACTCTCCGACCTTCCCGAAGGATCCGGCGCGCTCCCCCGTGCGACGAAGAAGAAAAGGACGAGGAGGAGCGCGGCGATGAAGACGATCGTCTTCGGAACGTGGCCGAGGACGTAGTGCCCCATCTCGTGGCCGAAGACGAAGAGCGTCTGGGGTGGCGTCATCTTCGCAATCGTCGTGTCCCAGACGACGACCCGTTTCGACGGGCCGAGCCCCGTGACGTAGGCGTTCACCGAGTTTCGTTTCTCGCTCGCCTCCATCCAATACATCTTGTCGCGCGGGATCTCGAGCCCCGCGCGCGAGGTCACCTCCGCGATCTCGATGACGAGGTCCGGGGCGCGGCGTTCGAGCGGCTGGAATCGGAAGAAGAGCGGGTCGACTACGAACGGCGCGAGGAACACGACGAAGACGATCACCGGGAGCGACGCGAGCCAGAACCAGAGCCACCAGCGCGTTTGGGCGACCGCCGGAGAATTCGCAAACAGCATCCAGACGAGGGGACGGCGAGGGCCAGGCCGACCGCGCCGCCCTTCAACCAGTCCACGAACCATGATCCCCAGCCCTGGACCGACTGGCCGTAGGCGAGCGAAAGGCGGTGGCCATAGACGTCCAGTGGCAGTGTCAGGAGGGCGATCAGTCCGAGAAGGAGCGCCGTGAGGACGAGTGCCTGGACGAAGCGCTTCCGGGAGAGGCGCAGGGCGAAATCCCGGATGCTTCGGCGCGATCCGGAGCGCAGAGGATGCCCGCCAGGAGAACGACCTGCCACAGCACGCGAGGCGAAGTGAAGCCGGTATCGGGCGCGCGAGTACGCAACCGCCCGCTCGGCCGTCTCGGGCGGAAGCGAGTAGGAAGGCTCCCCCGTCGCGGGCGTCACGGAAGGCGCCGGACCCGGGGTCTGTGCGGACAGCCCCGAGACGACCGCGAGCGCCAGGATCGCGGTTCCGAGAGACCGACGCGCGAAATCGGTCACGGCCCTCCCGTGACGACGCTCTGACCCCGGGGCTAGTAAGGCGTCGGCGACATCCCGACCATCGACTGGCCGCAGAGCCGCGCGCGGTCGCCGCGGTTGGTGTGGTACTCGTAGGTCGCGTCCCGGACGCGCAGGACGATCTTGTAACCGGGGGTCAGGACCTGCGCGCAGCTTTCGCCGGTCTTCGTGCAGCCCAAGCAGGAGTCCGGCCACGTGAAGTCCTCCTGCGTGACGCCGGCGATGTCCCTCTCGGGCGCACCGGTCTTCTTGGCGAGGTCCTTGACGGCGGCCCGGAAGGCTTCCTCGCGGGTCTTGCTGTCGCCGCCCTGGGTGGACGGTGGCGGGGGGTTGGAGGTGCGACGCAGACCGCAGGCAGCCGCACCGCCAATGACCACGATCGCGAAGGCAACGAGCGCGACTCTTTTCATTTCCGTCTTTCTCCCCCGCCGAAAAGGCGGCAAAACCCGTAACCGGTCACGAAACGATATCTCTTTCGGCGGCCGGCGCCATCGCCCGGCGGGCGAGCTCGAGGACGTCGAAGGGTGTCGTAGTCGCCGCAGATCTCATCCTTCGCGTTCCCGATCATGATCATGCAGAAGGGGCAGGAGACGCCGACGGCGCCCGTTCCGGCAGCCTCGATTTCCTTCATCCGCTCCTGGTTGATGCGGGTGCCGAGCTTCTCCTCCATCCACATCCGGCCCCCGCCCGCCCCGCAGCAGAGGCCCTTCTCGCAGGTGCGCGGGAGCTCCTTGAGCTCGACTCCCGGGATCGCCCGCAGGATCCGGCGGGGGGCGTCGTAAACGCCGTTGTAGCGCCCGAGGTAGCAGGCGTCGTGGTACGAGATCGTCTCGCGGACCGGCTCGGTCAGCCGGATGCGGCCTTCCGCGACCAGCCGCGCCACGAGCTCGGTCGCGTGGATCACCTCGTAGTTCCCGCCGAACGCGGGGTACTCGTCCCCGATGCAGTTGAAGCAGTGGGGGCAGTTCGTGACGATCTTCTTCACGCCGTAGCCGTTCAGCGTCTCGACGTTCTGCTGCGCGAGGATCTGGAAGAGGTACTCGTTGCCCATGCGGCGCGCGGAGTCGCCGTTGCAGGTCTCCTCGGTCCCGAGGATCGCGAACGAGACCCCGGCCTCGTTCAGGATCTCGACGATCGCCTTCGACACCCGCTTCGCCCGGTCCTCGTAGGAGCCCGCGCATCCGACCCAGAAGAGGACTTCGACGTCCTTGCCCTCGGCCTCCGCCATCGTCACGACCGGCAGGTCGCTCGCCCAGTCCGCGCGCGAAGCGGCCGCGATGCCCCACGGGTTCCCGTTCGTCTCCATCCCGCGGAACGCGGTCTGCATCTCCTTCGGGAAATCCGCCCGCTCGAGCACGAGGTGGCGCCGCATCTCGACGATCTTGTCGACGGCCGGGATGATGAAGACCGGGCACGCGGTCGTGCAGAAGCCGCACGTCGTGCACGCCCAGATGGTCTCCTCGGTCAGCCAGCCTCCGATGAGCTCCGCGCCGGGCGGGCGCATCGCCGTTGCCGCGGCCCGACTGCGGCGGCGAGGATCTCCGGCGTCGCCTCCCGTAACGGCGTCCCGCACGTCGCCGATGAACACCTTCGGGTCGAGCGGCTTTCCGGTCAGCGCGGTCGGACAGACGACGCGGCAGCGCCCGCACTCCGTGCACGTGTAGCCGTCGAGCACCGACTTCCACGAGAGGTCCTCGACCCGCGAGACCCCGAACCGCTCCGAGCTCTCGAGGTCGGGCGTGCCGAGCCGGCCCATCGGCTCGAGCTTCATGAAGAAGATGTTCGGCACCGACGTGATGATGTGGAAGTGCTTCGAGTACGGCAGGTAGTTGCCGAAGAAGAGGATGTCCACGAGGTGCGTCCACCAGCGAGACCGAGTAGATCGAGCGCAGGGTCTCCGGGGCGAGCCCGCCGAGCATCCCCGCGACGGCGGAGACCGCGGGCGCCCACGGGCTCGCCGGCCCGCCCGCGAGCGCGACCTTCGCGCCTTCCGCGAGGAGGTCCGTCGACGATCAGGAGCGCGATCAGGAAGAGGATGAACCACGCGTCGCGTCGTCAGGTCGAGGCGGCGGCGGCCGGGCGAACGCGCGGCGCGCGACCGCCATCGCGACCCCGACGAGGACGAGCACTTCGAAGACGTCCTTGACGAGCGTGTAGGCGTCGCCGGCGCGCCCCGACAGCAGGACGAAGCCGGGAACGACTCCCTCGACGACGAGGGCGATCGTGCGCACGAGTCAGGACGACGAATCCCGTGAAGAGAAAGATGTGGAAGACGCCCGCGTAGAGGTCGCGGAACATGCGCTTCTGCAGGAACGCGTACTCGATCGTCTTGCGAATCCTCGTCCCGATCCGCTCGAAGCGGTTCTCCGGAGCCGCCGCGAAGAGGACCCGCACCCGGCGGGACATCGAGTAGACGAACGCGACGATGGAGAGGAGGACGAGAAGCCCGAAGAAAACGGTGACCGCGATAGGCGCCGAAGAGCCGCGCGTTCCGTCGGCAGGAGCGGCACGGCGCGGACGTCTCACTCCGCCTTCGCCGCGCGAACCGCCTTGGCCACCTCGGGCACGGTCTGGAAGATGTCGCCGACGATCCCGTACGTGGCGACCTTGAAGATCGGCGCCTCGGGATCCTTGTTCAGGGCCACGATCACCTTCGACGTCCCCATGCCCGCGAGGTGCTGGATCGCGCCGGAGATTCCGCAGGCGACGTAGAGGGTCGGAGACACGACCTTGCCCGTCTGGCCGACCTGGTGCTGGTGGTCGATCCAGCCCGCGTCCACGACGGCGCGAGACGCGCCGAGCGCGCCGCCGAGCGCTTCCTGCAGATCGCGAATGAGAGGCCAGTTCTCCGGTCCCTTGATCCCGCGGCCGCCCGAGACGATCACGTCGGCCTCCGAGACGTCCTGCTCCTTCGACTCGGACGCGTCGATCCGCACGACGTGAGCGCGGGGAGTCAGGTCCGCGAGCTCGAGCGGCTCGACCCTCGCTTCGACCGCTGCCTCATCGGCCTCGGCCGGGAACACGTTCGGGCGCGTCGTCGCGACCTGGAGCATCGCCCGCCCGCAGTCCACTTCGGCGCGCGCCTTCCCGGAGTACACGGGCCGGGACGCGACCAGGCGGTCGCCCTCGAGGCGCAGCTCCATGACGTCGGCGAGAACGGAGACGTCGTTTCTCGCGGCGAACCGCGGCGCGACGTCCTTGCCCATCGCGGTCGCGGCGAGGAGCACCGCGTCCGGGCTCTCCTTTTTCGCGGCGGCGTCGAGCGCGCCCACGTACCCCTTGTTGCTGTAAAGGGCGAGCTCGTCCCGGTCGGCGACGTGAACGACGGCGGCGCCGTACTTGCCGAGGCCCGCCGCGAGCGGCGTGACGCCCTTGCCGGCCAGGACCGCGGAGACCGGTCCCCCCGCGAGCCGGCGCGCGAGGGACAGCGCCTCGAAAGAGGCCTTGCGGATCCTGCCGTCGCGCTGCTCGATGAAGACGAGGAACTTCATATGGAAGCTTTCAGCTCTCAGCTCTCAGCTCTCAGCTGACAGCTGATGGCTGACGGCTGATGGCTCGTCACAGGACTTTCGCTTCTTCCCGCAGCAGCCGCACGAGCTCCTTCGCCGCGGCGGCGGGATCGTCCGCCGGAATCAGCTTGCAGGCCTGGCGGGCCGGGGGGAGCTCGAGCTTCCTCCAGCGGGTCTTGGCCTGGGCCGGGTCGGCCTCGGGCACGCCGAGCTCCGCGAGCTTCTTCTCGGCGATCGGCTTCTTCTTGGCACCCATGATCCCCTTGAGCGACGCGTAGCGCGGCTCGTTCAGACCCTTCTGCGCGGTCAGCACGACCGGCAGCGGCGACTCGACGACCTCGTGTGCGCCCTCGATCTCGCGATGAGCTGTGACCTTCCCCGGCGCGACCTCCAGCTTCACGACGCTGCCGACGTGCGGCAGGTCGAGGAGCTCGGCCACCATCGGGCCGACGAGCGACTCGTCGGGGCCGACCCCCTTCTGGCCGAACCAGAGGAAGTCGTGCGCGCCCCCCTTCGCGACAGCGGCGATCGCCTTTGCGGTGCCGAGGGCGTCGAGCATCCGTACGTCTCCGGAATCCACCCACACCGCGTCGTCGGCGCCGCGCGCCAGGCACTCGCGCAGGCCCGTTTTCACCCGCTCCGGGCCGACCGACACGACGGTCACCGTCCCCGCGCCCGCGGCTTCCTTCGCGCGCAGCGCCTCCTCGAGGGCGAATTCGTCGTAGGGCGAGACGATCCACTTCACGTCGGTTTCGTCGAGCGACTTCCCGTCCGGCGCGACCTTGATGCGCGTCTCGGTGTCCGGAACGTAGGCGATGGCGACGAGGGAGTTCACGGAGATCGGCTCAGACCGTCTTGAAGATGAGGCAGCCGTTCGTGCCGCCGAACCCGAAGGAGTTGGACATGGCGTACTTCACGGGGACCCGCCGCGCCTCGTTCGGCACGTAGTCGAGGTCGCACTCCGGGTCGGGGACCTCGTAATTGATCGTCGGCGGCAGGATCCCGTGGTGGAGGATGAGGGCGACGATTCCGCTCTCGAGCCCTCCCGCGGCTCCGAGCAGGTGCCCCGTCGACGACTTCGTGGAAGAGACAGCGAGCTTGTACGCGTGCTCGCCGAACACCATCTTGATGGCGATCGTCTCCACCTTGTCTCCGACCGGCGTCGACGTCCCGTGGGCGTTGATGTAGCCGATCTCTTCGGGCGCGAGCTCCGCGTCGGCGAGCGCGTTCTTCATGACGCGGGCGGGGCCGTCCCCGTCCTCCGAAGGCGCCGCGATGTGGTACGCGTCGCCGGAGAGGCCGTACCCGACGAGCTCGGCGTAGATGCGGGCGCCGCGCTTTTTCGCCGCCTCCATCTCCTCGAGGACGACGAGGCCGGCGCCTTCGCCCATCACGAAGCCGTCCCGCTCGCGGTCGAACGGCCGCGACGCGTGCTCGGGGTCATCGTTCCGGGTCGAGAGCGCGCGCATGACCGCGAACCCTCCGACGGCGAGCGGCGTGATGACGGACTCCGTGCCGCCGGCGATCGCGGAGTCGGCGTCGCCGTACTGGATCATCCGGTAGGCCTCCCCCACCGCGTGGGCCCCGGTCGTGCAGGCGGTGACCGTCGCGAGGTTCGGGCCCTTCAGGCCGTACTTGATCGAAACGTTGCCCGCGGCCTCGTTCGCGATGAGGGCCGTGATGAAGAACGGCGAGATCACGCGGGGGCCGCGCGCGAGGAAGTTCTTCTGCGTCTCCTCGATGATGGGCAGCCCTCCGATCCCGGACCCGATCACGACCGCAATGCGCTCGCGATTCTCGTCAGTGACCGGGAGACCGGAGTCCTCCATCGCGAAATGGGCCGCCGCCATCGCGTAGTGGATGAAGGTGTCCATCTTCTTGATTTCCTTGCGCTCGATGTAGAGCGAAGGGTCGAACGCCTTCACCTCTCCCGCGATGCGGCAGGTGAACGGGGACGCGTCGAAGCGGGTGATCGGCCCCACGCCGTTTCGACCCGCGACGAGGCCGTCCCAGTTTTCCGCGTTGCCGATGCCGAGAGGGGAGACGAGTCCCACCCCCGTCACGGCCACGCGGCGCGGAGAGGAGACGCGAGGCATTGGGATTTCAGTTTTGCGGGGAGTTCTTCTCTATGTACTCGACGGCGTCCTTGACCTTCTGGATCTTCTCCGCGGCCTCGTCCGGGATTTCGATGTTGAAAGCCTCTTCGAAGGCCATGACCAGCTCGACGGTGTCGAGGGAGTCTGCGCCCAGGTCGTCTACGAATGAAGCTTCGGGGGTCACTTCGTTGGCATCGACGCCGAGCTGCTCGACGATGATGCTCTTCACCTTTTCATCGACACTCATCCGTCCTCCTTCTTCGAGCGAGAAGCGGGCCGTATTCTAGTCGGAAAACTCAACTTTTTTCTCGTCGCGTTTCCCCTCACATGTAAAGCCCCCCGCTGACGTTCAGGACCGCTCCCGTGACGTAAGCGGCGTCTTCCGAGGCGAGAAACGCCACGGCGCCGGCGACGTCGTCCGGCGCTCCCAGACGCTGCAGAGGAATCTGGCCGGACAGCCCTTCCCGCGACGCCTCCGTCATCCGATCCGTCATCGCTGTCGCGATGAAACCGGGCGCAACGGCGTTGCACGTGATGTTGCGCGAGCCGAGCTCGCGGGCGACGGACCGGGTCAGACCCACGAGCCCGGCCTTCGCCGCCGCGTAGTTGGCCTGCCCGGCGTTTCCCATCAGGCCGACGACCGACGTGACGTTGACGATGCGGCCGTAGCGCCGCCGGACCATCCCTTTGACGACGGCCTGGATCAGGAGGAACGCTCCGGTCAGGTTCGTCATGAGGACGCGATCCCAGGCGTCCCGCGACATCCGGAGGATCAGGTTGTCCTCGGCGATTCCGGCGTTGTTGACGAGGACGTCGATCTGCCCGTGCTCCTCGAGGGCGCTCTTCATCGCCGACTCGATCGACGAGGGCTCGGAGACGTCGAGCTCGAGCACGCGGGCGCGCCCTCCGGCCTTCGCGATGTCCGCGACGACGCGGTCGAGCACGGACGTCGAGCGCGCCGCCGCGAGGACGATGGCGCCCTCCGCTGCCAGGCGGCGCGCGATGGCCTCGCCGATTCCCCGCGAGGCGCCGGTCACGAGAGCGACCCGGCCGTCGAATCGGTTCACGGGGCGAGTCTATTACCGCGGTTGGCCCGGCACGTCGGGGAGGTTCCCGGCTCCACTCGTCGACGATGGCCCGGGCGATATCGCTCATCGCGGCGACCGCCGGATGAATCAGGGCGGTTTCGTTCGTGCCGGGGCTCCCGTCGGTGAAGACGACGAGCACGAACCGGCCCTTCGCGGTGCGCAGGATTCCGGCGTCGTTCCGCACGCCCGACATGGTGCCCGTCTTCCCCGCCCACAGCGCCGCCGAAGAGAAGCGCCGCGCGAGCCGGGCGCGGCTCGGCGAATTGTCGAGGTACCGGAAGATGCGCCGCGAGGAGTCCTCGTCGAGCAGTTCGCCCGTGACGACGCGGGAGAGCCAGAGCGCGACCTCCCCCGGCGTCGCGTCCCCGAACCGCAAACCCGTCCAGCGAGGACCCGGCACGGCCGCATCCATCCACGGAAGCACGCGACAGCAGCTTCACGTTCGGGAATCCGAGCCACGCCATCCGCGTGTTGATGGTCTCGATCCCGAGCCGTTCGATCCAGGCGTTCGTAGCGGTGTTGTCGGAAGGGCCCATCATCAGGGTGGCGAGGTCGTTCCACGTCGGCGAGAGGCCGGGATCGAAGAGCTTCAGCCATCCCGACTCGGAAGCCTTGTTCTGCGGGGTGAGGGTCCAGCGCTCGGCGAGATCGATGCGTCCGTCGCGAACGCCGGCCATCGCTTCCGTCAGCACCGCAATCTTGATCACGGACGCGGCCTCGAAGGTCTCCCCCGCCCGGCGCTCGTAAGCGAGACCGCTCTCGACGTGACGGGCCGCCACACCGATTCGACAGGAGCAGAGCCGCGCACCCGCATCGACAGCCGCGTCGATCGGCGAGGCCGGAGCAACCGCGGCCGGCGCCCGCGGCGCGGGTGTCGTCGAAGCGCACCCCGTCAGCAACGCGACGGTGCCCAGGAGAGCGGCGACTCGAAGGACGCGTCGTCGCGGCCTCAACCCCCCCACCCTTCGACCCGGATCGTCCGGTCGATCCGCTTCACGAGACCCGCGAGCACGTTGCCCGGACCGATCTCGAGCCCGCGATCGACGCCTTCGGCGGCGAGGCGACGCACGCTCTCGACCCAGAGCACGGGCGAGTCGATCTGGCGGACGAGCGCGTCGCGGAGGTACTCCGCGCTGGACGTCGGCTCCGCGTCCACGTTGGTCACGACCGGAAGGTCCGCGTTGGAGAAGGCGGTGGACGCGAGAAGCTCCTCCATTCGCTCCCGCGCGGGTCGCATGAGCGGCGAGTGGAAGGGGGCGGACACGGGCAGCGGGATCGCGCGCTTCGCGCCGCGCGCGAGGCAGTCGGCGGACGCGCGCTCCACGGCGCCGGCGTGGCCCGCGATCACCGTCTGTTCCGGGGAGTTGTAGTTGGCCGCCGACACGACCTCGTCGCCCGCGGATTCGCGGCAAGCCGCTTCGACCTCCGCGGGCGCGAGTCCGACGATCGCGGCCATGGCCCCGACCCCCGCAGGCACGGCCTCCTGCATGAAGGTGCCGCGCTGTCTCACCAGACGAACCGCGTCCGCGAAGGACGAGCGCCCCGGCCGCGACGCACGCGGAATACTCCCCGAGCGAGTGCCCGGCGGCGAACGCGGCCCCCACGAGCTTCTCCGGCGACGCTGAGCGAAGCGCCTCGAGGGCCGCGATCGAGTGCGTGAGGATCGCCGGCTGAGTGTTCGCGGTCGCGCGGAGCTCTTCCTCCGGCCCCTCGAAGCAGAGCCGGGACAGGTCGAACCCGAGCGCCGCGTCCGCTTCCTCGAAGACGGCACGGGCCGCGGGAGAACCGTCGTAGAGCGACCGGCCCATCCCGACGAACTGCGATCCCTGGCCCGGGAAGAGGAGGACGAGACTCAAGAGGGAGCTGCTACCACCGGAGGAGAACCGAGCCCCACACGAGTCCCGACCCGAACGCCGTCAGCAGCACGAGGTCGCCGTCCGCGATCCGACCGGCTCGCGCGCACTCGTCGAGCGCGATCGGGATCGAGGCCGCCGACGTGTTCCCGTAGCGTTCGATGTTCTTGTAGACCTTGGACGCCGGCACCTTCAGCTTCTCCCCGACGGCGTTGATGATCCGCTCGTTCGCCTGGTGCGGGATGAAGAGGGCGATCTGCTCGTGCGTGAACCCCTGCTCGGCGAGCAGCTCGGACGTCACGTCGGCCATCGCCTTCACGGCGACCTTGAACGTCTCGTTCCCCTTCATCTTGATGTACGGAAGTTTCTCCGCGAGCTGTGTCGGGTCGTTCGCCGGGCGGTTCGACCCGCCTCCCGGCATGCAGATGAAGTCGGCGTAGGCGCCGTTCGCCTTCATGATGCTTCCGAGGATGCCGTGGTCGCCCTTCGTCGCCTGGAGGACGACGGCGCCGGCGCCGTCCCCGAAGAGGACGCACGTCGAGCGGTCCGTCCAGTCCACGATGCGCGAGAGGATCTCTCCCCCGACGACGAGAACGTTCTCCGCCTTGCTCGACTGGATGAGACCGTCGGCGAGGTGAAGGCCGTAGAGGAAACCGGCGCAGGCCGCGGACAGGTCCGACGCCGCGGCCTTCGTCGCCCCGAGGTTGTTCTGGACGAGGCAGGAAGTCGCGGGAAAGGGCATGTCGCTCGAGATCGTCCCGACGAGGATCATGTCGAGGTCTTCGGCCCGCATGTGGGCGCGCTTCAGGGCGAGCTCCGACGCCTTCGTGCAGAGGTCGGAGAACTTCTCCCCTTCCGAGACGATGTGGCGCTCCTTGATTCCGGTCCGCGACATGATCCACTCGTCGGAGGTGTCGACGAGCTTCTCCAGGTCCGCGTTCGTCAGAAGCTTTTTCGGCACGGCAGCGCCGGTGCCGACGACTCGAGCGCGGTTCATCGGTGCTTATGCCTTGACGACGGTTGCTTCGCGCGAGTGGAGCTCGGCGATCGAAGACTGGATTTTCTCGGCGAGCCCCTGCCGCGAGAACTCCGCGGCGAACCGGATGGCGTTCTTGATCGCCTTCGCGCTCGAGCGTCCGTGGCAGATGATCACGCACCCCTTCACGCCGAGCATCGGCGCGCCGCCGTACTCGGAGTAGTCGAGGCGCTGCTTGAAGCTCCGAAACGCGCTCCGCGACAGGAGAAAGCCGACGGACGCCTGGAGGGTGCGCTTGATCTCCTCGCGCAGAAGCTTTTCGACCATTTCGCCGAGCGCCTCCGAGACCTTGAGGATGACGTTGCCGGTGAAGCCGTCCGTGACGATCACGTCGACCTTGCCGTCGAAAACGTCGCGCCCCTCCACGTTCCCGATGAAGTTGAGACCCGCCTCCTTGACGACCTTGAACGCTTCCTTGGTGCGGTCCGTGCCCTTGGTGTCCTCCTCGCCGATCGACATGAGCCCGATCGACGGAGCGGGCTTTCCGAACGCGAGCTGCGCGTAGATCGAGCCCATCACCGCGAACTCCTTGAAGTGCTCGGTCTTCGCGTCGGGGTTCGCGCCGACGTCCAGGAGCAGGCAGTGTCCGGAAAGGTTGGGAAGGATGGCCGCCAGGGCCGGCCGGTCGACCCCTTCGATGGTGCCGATGACCATCTTCGCGCAGACCATGGCGGCGCCGGTGTGGCCGGCGGAAACGAGGCCGGCGGCCCGGCCGTCGCGGACGCAGTTGGCGGCGATGCGGATCGAGGAGTTGCGCTTCTTCCGGACGGCGGCCGTCGCGGGGTCGTCCATGGTGACGACTTCCGGCGCCTCGGTGATCTCGATGTCGGAGCCGCGATAGCCGGACTCGGCGAGGAGCTTTTCGAGCTTTGCCGAGCTTCCGACGAGAAGGGTCGGAATCCCGAACTCCCTCGAGGCGGCGATTGCCGCGTCCACGTTGACGTGCGGCGCGTGATCGCCGCCCATCGCATCCACGGCGATGCGCACGACGCTAGTGACCCACCTTCCCGTCGAGGAGCACGGAGGCGGGATTATACGGGTCGGGGTCTGACCCCGCAGGGGTCAGACCCACATTCGCGGCGACTCAGACGTTCGTGACCTGTTTGCCCTTGTAGTGGCCGCAGCGCGGGCAGACCCGGTGGGGCGCTTTCGCCTCGTGGCAGTTGGGACATTCCGACAGCGCCGGAACGGCGAGGGCGTCGTGCGCGCGGCGCTTGTCGCGACGGGCTTTGCTGTGACGGCGTTTCGGATTCGGCATTCCTAACCTTCCCCTTCTTTCAAGATCCGGAGGGCGTTCCAGCGCGGGTCGGCGAATTCCGTCACGCAGTTGCACTCGGACAGGTTGCGATCCGTCCCGCACTGCGGGCAGAGACCGAGGCAGCCCTCCTTGCAGAGGGGCTTCATCGGGATGGCCATCTGGATGCGCTCCTCGACGATGGGCGCGACCGGGACCACCGGGTCGTCGTAGAAGAACGCGTCGAGGTCCTCGCGATCGAGCGAGATGTCGTCCCCGGCGACCGGCGCCCGGCGCCGCAGAAGGAGCAGAAACTCCTCGTCTTGCGCGAAGGGGTAGGCCGCGAGGCAGCGGCTGCACTCGAGCTCCCCTCCCCACGCGGCGCGGGCGGAGAGCGCGTATCCTCCGTCGGCCCGCGAGACTTCCCCTTCGATGCGGGCCGGCGAGATCGAGACGAGCGGCTCCCGGTCGAGCGCATCGAGCGCGAACGGGACCTCGAAGGCGAACCGCAGGGGCTCGTCGACGATCGTTTCGAGCGAGAGGGACGGGGTGGTGGTCATGATCGAACCGATGATTCTAGCGATTCCGTTCCCGCAGTCAAACCGCCGTCTGATACCTTGCCGAAATGATCGGATTGCCCCACCGGCAATGATCGGAACGCCCGACCGGGGATGAGGATCGCGGTCGACGCGCGCGCGCTCCTCGGGTCTAGCACGGGCATCGGAACGTACACGCGGGGCATCACCCGGGCGCTCGCCGCCCGCTCCGGGACTTTCGTGGGGCTCTTCACGCCCCGTCGAATGGATGATCCGCCCGCGGTCAACGGCGCGATCTCGCTCCACGCGGACCACCACCCGTTCGGGACCGTCTGGGTTCAGACCACCCTGCCGTCGCGCGCCGCCGCGTGGGACGCCGACGTCCTCCTCGCGGCCTTGACCATCGGGCCCGCGCGCGGGGACGTCCCGCTCGTGTCGGTCGTGCACGACCTGACCACCCTCACGAATCCGGAGTGGCACGCCGCCCGCACGCTCGTCGGGTTTCTGCCGCTCTGGGAAAAGACAGTCGAGCGCGCGGCGCAGTTCCTCTGCGTGTCGGAGACGACTGCGCGCGACCTCTCGGCACGATACCCGGAGACGCGGGGGCGCGTCGCCGTCGCGAGGAATGGCGTCGACGAGGAGTTCCGGCCGCTCGCCGATCCGGCCGCGTCCGACCGCACGCGGCGGCGGTTCTCCGGCGGCCGGCCCTACATCCTCTATCTCGGCACCCTCGAGCCGCGGAAAGACGTCGAGACGCTCGTGGCGGCGTGCGAGCGGCTCTGGGCCCGCCGCCGGGCGCGGCCGGACCTCGTCCTCGCCGGCGGCACCGGCTGGAAATCCTCGCCGCTCCACCGGAGGATCGCGCGGTCCCCCTTTCGAGACAAGATCCACCTCCCCGGTTACGCCGCCCGGGCCCAGGCCATTGACCTCTATCGCGCGGCGGAAGCGTTCGTCTATCCGTCGCTCGCGGAGGGCTTCGGGCTCCCGGTCGCTGAAGCGATGGCCTGCGGCACACCGGTCGTCGCCTCCGACATCGAAGCGCTCCGCGAGGTTGGCGGCGACGCCGTTCTCTACGCCGCGCCGCGGGACTCCGCCGGCTTCTCCCGCGCGATCGAGCGTTTCCTGGAAGACGACGACGCGCGCGACTCCTTCCGGGAGGCGGGCCTGCGCCGGGCGGCGCTCTTCACATGGAAGGAGGCCGCGGAACGGACGGCCGCCACGCTCTCGGCCGCGGCGTTCGGGGCGGACCGATGAACGGCCCGGCCCCGCTCATCGGAGTGGACGCCCGGAAGCTCGTGGACTTCGGGATCGGCTCCTACATCCGCCACCTCCTCGAGGCGGTCGTCGGTCCGGCCGGAGGCCGCGCACTACCGGTTTCGCGTCTACACGCGGAAGGCGGACCGCGAGGCGATTCCGCCCCTTCCCGCGAACTTCGAGGTCGTCGAGGAGGAATCCCCCGGCTACTCGATCGCGGAGCTCACGCGCTTCGCCTTCCGACTCTTCCGGGACCGCCTCGACCTCTTCCACGCGACCCACTACGTCCTGCCGCCGCTCCGCGGCCGCGCGGTCGTCACCATCCACGACATCATTCACCTCCTGTACCCGCAGTTCCTGCCGAACCGTGCCGCGCTCATCTACGCCCGCGTGATGATCCGGCGGGCGCTCGCCCGCGCGGACCGCATCATCACGGTCTCGTACAACAGCAAGAGAGACCTCGTGGACTACTTCGGGATCTCGCCATCTTGCGTCGAGGTGATCTACAACGGAGTGTCTCCGCGCTTCCGCCCGGACGTCCCGGAAGAGGAACGCCGCCGGGTCGCCGAGAAGTACGGCATCACCCGCCCGTATCTCCTGTTTCTCGGAGGGGAGAAGCCGCATAAGAACGCGCAGAACGTCGTGCGCGCCTTCGCCGAAGCGCGCCGGCGCCGCCCGGATCTGCCGCAGACTCTCGTTCTCGGCGGTCCCATTCCCGCGAACGCTGCGCGAATCGACGCCCTGATCGCCGCCCTCGACGTCGGGCGGTCGATCATCCGCCCCGGGCGGATCGCGGAGGAGGACCTGCCCGGCCTCTTCGCCGGCGCGGACGTGCTCCTCTACCCGACGCTGTACGAGGGGTTCGGGCTTCCCGTCGTCGAGGCGATGGCGTGCGGCACGCCGGTCCTCACCTCGTCGACTTCCGCGCTCCAGGAGATCGCGGGCGGCTACGCCTACCTGGTCGATCCGCTCGACGTGGACGCCATCGCGCGGGGAATCGTCCTGCTGACGACCGACCCGAAAGTCCGCTCGGACTTCGTCGAGCTCGGACGGAAGCGGGCCCGCGACTTCTCATGGGACAAGGCGGCCGAGCGCACCCTCGAGGTCTACGCGGCGGCACTGGGCGGCGCGGCCCGTAAGACGTGACGTGAGGACCGCCGTCGTTCACGACTGGCTGAACGGGATGCGCGGGGGCGAAAACGTCCTCGAGGCCATCCTTCCCCTCGTGCCGGACCCCACGATCTTCACGCTCTTCCACGTCCCCGGGGCGGTCTCGCGGGAGATCGAGCGCTACCCGATTCGCGCGTCCTGGCTCGACCGCCTTCCGCTTCCCCGCCGCCACTACCGGCAGCTCCTCCCGCTCTTCCCAGGGGCCGTCGAGTCCTTCGACCTGACGGGTTTCGACTTCGTCGTCTCCTCTTCTCACTGCGTCGCGAAGGGGGCGATCGCGCCGGAAGGCGTCCCGCACCTCTCCTACTGCCACACGCCGGTGCGTTACGCCTACGAGCAGTTCGACGTGTACTTCCCCCGTCGTGAGACGCGGTTCTGGGCGCTCAAGAAGTCGCAGATCGACCGGCTTCGAGATGTGGGATCAGTCGACCTCCGGCCGGCCGACGCGCTATCTCGCCAACTCTTCGGCCGTCGCGGACCGGATCCGCCGTCACTATGGCCGCCCGTCGACGGTGGTCGCACCTCCGGTCGACGTCGAGTTCTTCACGGGCTCGGACGCGCCCCGGTCCGACTTCCTGCTCGCCGTCGGCTCGCTCGTGCCCTACAAGCGCTACGACGTCGCGATCGAAGCGGCCGCCCGCCTCGGCCGGCCGCTCGTCCTCGTCGGAAAGGGACCGGAGGAGGCGCGTCTCCGCGCGCTCGCCTCGCCCTCCGTAAGAATTCTCGCGGACCTCGATCGCGAGGCGCTCCGGGAGCTCTACCGGACGTGCCACGTGTTCGTGCAGCCGGGAGAGGAGGACTTCGGGATCTCACTGGTGGAAGCGCTCGCCTGCGGCGCTCCGGTGGCCGCGCTCGGGCGCGGCGGCGCGCTCGACACGGTGGTCGATGGGGTGAACGGGGCCTTCGCCGCCGACCCCACGGGCGAGAGCCTCGCGGCGACTGTCGAGGAGCTCGGCGGGCGAGGCTTCGGCTACACTGAAATCCGGTCGACGGCGCTCCCGTTCTCGCGCGAGCGTTTCGTCCGGGAGTTCCGCCGGGAGGTCGAAGACGTGATCGCGCGCCCGCGAAGACACGAGCACGGCGAGCACGCGGCGAGGAAAACAGCGGAAGACGCACCGTGATCCACCGTTCTCACCGCCGCCTCGCGGCGCTCCTCCTCTTCTCCGACCTCGCGGCGACCTTCCTCGCTCTCGCCGCGGCATACTGGCTCCGCTTCGAGGCCGAGATCATCCCCGTCACGAAGGGCGTGCCCGCGTTCTCCGCGTACCTCCGATTGGTCCCGTTCATCGCGGGTCTGTGGCCGCTCGTCTATTACTTCCACGGTCTCTACCGGGTCCGGCGCAACCGGTCGAGCGTCGAGGACGGGTTCTCGGTCCTCGTCGCGACAGCGCTCGCGACGCTCCTCCTCATCGGGATCACGACGTTCACTCGGGGGTTCGACTACTCGCGCGCCGCGCTCGCCATCTTCTTCGCAGCCGACGTCCTCTTCGTTTTCGCGGCGCGCACCGCGATCCGCCGGTACCTCGAGGAAGCGTGGCGGCACGGGTACGGCGTGCAGCGGGTTCTCGTCGTCGGCGCGGGCCGGCTGGGGCGCGCCGTCGTGGACAAGCTCGTGGAGCATCCGGAGGCGGGCCTGCGGGCGGTCGCCTTCGTGGACGACGACCCGGAGAAGCTCGGCTCGTCGTATGGCGGGGTCCCCGTCGTCGCGCCGACGGCGCAAGCCGCCCGGGTCGTGGAAGAGAAGCGCGCGGACGCCGTTTTTCTCGCGCTGCCTCTCGAAGCGCACCGCGCGATGCTCGACGTGTTGAAGGACGTCGCTCGCACGGTAGCCGACGTGCGGGTCGTGCCGGATCTGCTCCAGCACATCACGTTCCGAGCCGGCGTCGAGGACCTCGACGGCCTCCCGGTCGTCCACCTGACCCAGGTCCCGCTCTCCGGCTGGATGAGCCTCGTCAAGCGCACGCTCGACCTCTCGATCGCCTCGGCGTCGCTCGTCCTTCTCTCGCCGCTCTTCGCGGCGATCGCCATCGCGATCCGCTCTGACAGGCAGACCGATTCTGTACCGCCAGCGACGGATGGGGCTCGACGGCCGACCCTTCGAGATCGTGAAGTTCCGATCGATGCGCGCCGGAGCGGAGGACGAATCGGGACCCACGTGGGCGGGACCGGACGATCCGCGCCGGACCCGGGTCGGCCGGTTCCTGCGGCGCTGGAGCCTCGACGAGCTGCCCCAGTTCGTCAACGTCCTCAAGGGCGAGATGTCCCTCGTCGGACCGCGGCCGGAGCGGCCCGAGTTCGTACGCGAGTTCAAGGACAAGTTCCCGCAGTACATGCTCCGCCACCGCGTCCGGGCCGGGATCACCGGCTGGGCGCAGGTCCACGGCTGGCGCGGGTCCACGTCGCTCGCGAAGAGGATCGAGTACGACCTCTACTACATCGAGAACTGGTCCCTCGCCCTCGACCTGAAGATCCTCTGGCTCACGGTGCGCTACGGTTTCCGGCACCGCAACGCGTACTGATCGGATCTCCACGGCACGGGTTGAAGCATGACGGTCGCGGCCTCGCTTCTCCTTCTTGCAACGCTCCTCGCGGCGGGCCTCCCTCCGGTCACGCCGGCCGACCCTCCCGCGCGGCGCGGCGCGATCGGTCCCAACCTCTCGCTCGACGGCGGGGCCGTGCTCCTCTCCTGGCTCGAGCCGCCGCACCCCGGCGTGAAACCGCAGGACGGGAACTACGCCCTCCGGATCTCGCGGTTCGAAACGGGGCGCTGGTCGGAGCCTTCGACCGTCGCCGCCGGAACCGACTTCTTCGCCAACTGGGCCGACTTCCCGTCCGTGACCCGGGACGCCGGAGGTCGGCTGCTCGCGCACTGGGCCGCGAAGTCCGGCGGCGACACGTACGCCTACGACGTCCGCCTCGCGCTCTCGAACGACCGGGGCAAGACGTGGAAAGCCCTGGGGACGGCGCACGACGACCGGACGCCGACGGAGCACGGCTTCGTGTCGGCTGTGCCGGAAGGCAACCGTTTCCGGGTCTTCTGGCTCGACGGCCGCGCAACCGCGGGCGGTCGCGGCGCCATGGCGCTCCGCACCGCTCTCGTCGGCGAGGGCGTGGGCCCGAGCGCGGTGCTCGACGGAAAGGTCTGCGACTGCTGCCAGACGGGCGCGGCGGCGACAGCGGCCGGTCCGCTCGTCGTCTATCGCGACCGTTCGGACCGTGAGATCCGCGACGTCGCCGCCGTTCGGCTCGACGGAAAGAGGTGGACTCGACCGGCGCCGCTGGGCTCGGACGGGTGGGAGATCGGCGCGTGCCCGGTCAACGGCCCGGCGGTCGCGGCGGCCGGACGGCGGGTCGCTGTCGCCTGGTACACGCAGGCAGCGGACCGTCCGCGGGTGGAGGTCGCGTTCTCGGACGACGCGGGCGCCTCGTTCGGCCGGCCGGCTGTCGTGGACGCGCGGTCCCCGCTCGGCCGCGTGGACGTCGTGCTCGACGGCAACGGCGACGCGCTCGTGCTCTGGGTGGCGTCGGAGGGCAAGTCGGCCGCGATCCGACTCGCCCGCGTCACGCCGGCGGGAAAAGTCGGCGCGGCGCTCACCGTCGCGCCAACGGAGCCGAGCCGCTCGAGCGGTTTCCCGCGCGTCGAACGCGCCGGCGGGACGCTCGTCGTGGCGTGGATCGAGGCGAGTGAACCGTCGCGCCTGCGCGCCGCGACGATCCTCGGGTCGACGACTGAAACGCTGAAAGAGAGCCCCTCACCCCGACCCTCTCCCCGGAGGGGAGAGGGAGTAGATCAACGCCCGGCGGCGGCGAGCTTCTTCACGCGGCGCAGCCGCTCCTTCAGCTCCCGGGCGGCTCCGGGCACCGGGGACCGGCCGCCGAAAGCCACCTCGCAGTACGCCTCGACGACCGCGCGGGCGTCCTCGCCGGATCCCGGAACCGACTTTTCGAACATCCGGGCCACCTCCTCCGGGGGGACGGCGGGAGGGACGGCGCCCTGCCGGCGGCCGAGGAGGTTGCGCAGCGCGATGTAGGCGCGCGTTGCCGCCGGCACCGGCGGCGCGAGCTTGACCCCCCGCAGCGCGATCATCGCGATGACGACGAGGCCCAGGATGACGACGACGGCCTTGGCGGGCCAGGGGAAGACTCCCTTCGAGCGCCCGCGCAGAAAGTCCATCAGGCTCGAGGCTTGGCCGACCGAGTCGCGCAGCGCGTCGGTCAGCTGGACCTGGTCCCCCGAGTCGAAACCGATGATCCGGCGGTCGTAGAAGAACTCGATCTCGCGCCCGACGGTGACGAGTCGTTTCCACCAGGAAACCCGGGCGGTCGCGGGAGGGACTCCGGAGGGGGGCGTCGGCTCCACCACCTGGAACCCGCTTCCGTCGAGCTCGGCCTCGACCCAGGCGTGGAGATTCGTCCCGCGCACGACGACGACGTTCGAGAAGGCGCCGACCTCGCCCCCGTAGGAACCCGTGACGAGGCGTGCGGGAACGCCCCGCGCGGCGAGCATCATCGCGGCAGCCGACGCGAAGTACTCGCAGTGCCCCGCCTTCGAGCGCAGGAGGAAGTTCACGAGAGGCTCACCTTCGCCGCGGGGCGGTTCGAGCGTGTAGACGAACCCGGTGCGGAAGTGCTGGACGATGCGATCGGCGATCTCGCGCGGCTCCGTCAGTCCTTCCGTCAGCTTCCAGGCGTAGTCGCGGATCTCGGGATGAACGCGGGACGGATCGATCGAGTTGTCGCCCGCGCCGCGCGGCTCCTCCTTCGCCACGGACACCTGGTACCTCACCGAGGGCCGGCTCGAGGAGACCTGCACGCTGCCGTCGGAGAGGAGAACCGCCCGTCCGCGCTCGACGTGGACGTGCGAGGACCGGTACGGGAGGAAGAGGAAGCCCGTCCCGACGACGTTCTGGTCCACCGAGACCCGCGCCAGGTGCTCGTCCGGAAGAAAGGACTCGTCCGGTACGAGCTCGACCCCGAGCAGTCCCCGCGCGTGGCGGTCCGACGCGGGCTCGCGGGTCCACACGCCGTTGCGGTACTTGGTGAACACCGCTTCGCGGAGGCGGAGGAGCTCGGGAAACGCGACCGGCGGATCCACGGAGAGGCGGAGGATCACGCGTTCGGAGATCTTCGAGCTCCCGAAAGAGTCGAGGTCCACGCGGTCGGCGGCGACGGCGGTCCCCGCGGATTCGTCCAGTCGGACGGGCGAGAACGCGAACGGCCCGTGGAGGCGCGGCATGAGGAAGAAGAGCGGCGTGCCGATGAGCGCTCCGCCCAGGATGGCCGCCGCCGAGAGACCCGCCGTCGGCACTCCTTTGAGCACGCGCGCCGGCGGCCCCTCGTCGAAGTCCGCGAGCACCGCGAGACGCGAGAGCGTCCGGAAGGCGAGCGCCGCCATCGCGGCGCAGTAGATGAGCGAGGCGACGTGGGTCGACGAGGAGACCGACGCGAGCACGAGGAGAAAGATCACGAGGAGCGCCGTTCTCGCCTCGGAGGGCCGTTTCAGGGAAGCGAGCTTCGCGATCGCCGTGAAGAGGAGGAGATGCGAGACCGACCGGAGCAGTCCCGGTTTCAGCATCGCCGTCTCGACGGCGAGCCAGAAAAAGTACGAGAGGCCGATGGCGTTCAGGACGGCGTCGGACAGGCGCACCGGGCGCCCGGCGCGCGCGCGCAGAAAGAGAAGGATGAGCGCCGACTCGTAGAGCGCGATGGCGAGCGGCGAAGCGCCCCCGGTCCAGAACAGGGGAAGAGGAGCGATCAGGGCGGGCGGCCCGAGCACCATCAGGTAGGCGCGCCGGAGACCGTCCGGCATCGGGACGGCTTTCACGAGATCACCACGCGGTGGTCCCCCCGCCGCAGCGGAGGGAAGGGAGGGGCGTTCGCGAGAGGCATCGCCTCCAGCCGCGCGAGCGCTTCGAGGATGCGGGCGCGCTGCCGGCGTCCGGAACGGGGAGTGACCTTCGAGCCGCGCGCCTGGAGGCCGACGTCCGCGCCCCGCGCGAGAAGGAGCAGGGCCTGGCCGGCGCAGCGCGAGATGACGTCCTCCAGGCGCTCGAGCGCGGCCGGGTCCTTCGGGTCCGCGAGCGCCGAGTCCACGACGAGGAAGACCGCGCGATCGCGCTCGGCCTCGCGCTCCCGCACGATCCAGCGGCGCATCCGGGCGGACTGTTTCCAGTGGAGGTCGCGGGGATCGTCGCCGGGCACGAAGTCGCGCAGCGTGCGGATGTCGGCGCCTCCCCCGCGCCGGTGGGCGTGGGGCCGGTTCCCCCGCGAGTCCTCGGGCGGCACGTCGGGGATCGCCGTCGTCTGCGGGACCGGAAACACGACGATCTCGTGAGAGACCTTCGCGCGCCGGTATTTCCGGAAAAGTCCGATCGGAAACCGGGACAGAAGCCCCGCGTCCGCCTCTTTGAAGACGCCCCGCCGCGGGAACGTCGCCTCGACGAGCACGTCGCGGGACTCACCCGGCTTCAGCGGGTCGATCCACAGGGGACCGGGCAGCGACTCGTGCAGGAAGAAGAGGGCCTGGGCCGTGCCCTGCTTGAGCTCGTTGACGAGACGCACCCGCAGCAACCCGGGCCGCGTCGCGACGACCTCTCCCATCGTTTCGATCTCGCACCGGACGCCGCGAACGTTGCGCCGCGACAGGAGTCCCGAGATCACCATGCCCGCAAGGAGTCCCGCGAGGACCAGGTAGAGGCCGTTGTTCCCGGTGTTCGTCGCGGCGATCGCGACGACGACGCACATGAGGATGTAGCCGAGGCCGAGGTTGGTGACGCGGATGCCCCACTCCGGGATGAGGCGGGTCATAGACGAGGTGTCGGGTATCAGGGATCAGGTATCAGGGGAAGTCGTCTCTCCCCCCTGACACCTGAAACCCGAAACCTGATACCTGCTCCCATCACACCGGGACCGGCACCTGGGCGAGCACGCGCTTGATCACTTCGCGCTCCCGGCCGCCGGCGCCGAAGCCGTCCGAGGAGAGGGAAAGGATCCGGTGGGCGAGCACCGGCTCGGCGACCGCCTGAACGTCGTCGGGGATGGCGTAGTTGCGCCCGTGCACGAGCGCGTGCGCCTGGGTCGCGCGATAGACGGCCTGCGCGCCGCGCGTCGAGACCGGAAGGCGAAGCTCGCCGGACTGGCGGGTCGCCTGCACGATCGCGTGCAGGTAGTCGAGCAGCTTGTCGGCCACTTTGACGTTCTCGACCGCGTCCTGGAGCTCGAAGACCTGCTCCCGGTCGAGCACCGCCGGCAGCGTGAGGAGCTCACGTTCCGTACCGCCGCGACGCAGCAGCGCCTTTTCTTCGATCTCGCCGGGATAGCCGAGCGAGAGTCGCATGAAGAACCGGTCCATCTGGGACTCCGGCAGAGGGTACGTTCCGAGGTACTCGACCGGGTTCTGGGTCGCGACGACCATGAAAGGCTGCGGGAGTTCGCGCCGCGCCGACTCGACGGTGACGGCCCCCTCGTTCATCGCCTCCAGGAGCGCCGACTGCGTCTTCGGAGTCGCGCGGTTGATCTCGTCGGCGAGCACGATGTTGGCGAAGAGCGGTCCCGCGTGGAACTCGAAGGCGTCGGTCGCCGCGTGGAACACCGTGATCCCGAGCACGTCCGCCGGCAGGGTGTCGCTCGTGAACTGGATCCGCCGGAACTCGAGGGACAGGCTGCGCCCGAGGGCGCGCGCGAGCGTCGTCTTCCCGACGCCGGGGACGTCCTCGATCAGTATGTGGCCGCGCGAAAGGAGCGCGATCAGGAGAAGGTCGATCGCGCGGCCGTCGCCGCGATAGGCGCGCCCGACGTTCTCTTTCAGGCGGCCCAGGTCCGTGCCCGCGAGGACGCTCACGAGGTCACTCCGGTTTCCCGCGAAGGCGCGCGACCGCGCCTCGCAATTCCCTTTCGCGATCGAACGGGAGAACGAGGACGCCCTCCGGTCCGACGACGATCGCCGTGTCGCGGGCCCCCGGCGCCACGACGGGCAGCGCCGAAAGGATGAGGTTTCCCGAATCGTCGGAGGGGCCGCGCAGGTCCCGCACCGCTCTCCAGGTTCCCACGTCGTTCCAGCCGGCTCGCAGCGGGATGGCGCGCACGCCGCGCGCCTTCTCCATCACCGCGTAGTCGATCGAGATCGCGGGCAGGGACTCCCAGGCGGTCCGCGCCCCTCCCACGTCGTCGGGGAGCCGCTCCCGGTAGCGCTCGACTCCCGTCACCAGGTCGGGCGCCACGCGGCGGGCTTCGGCAAGGAACCGGGAGGGACGGAAGACGAAGATGCCCGCATTCCAGTAGTGCCGGCCGGACTCGAGGAAGGTCTGAGCCTCCGCGGGGTGCGGTTTCTCGGTAAATCGAACGACCTCGTACCCGCGGGAAGCTTCTCCATCGCCGACTTCAATGTAACCGAAGTCGCTCTCGGCCCGGCCCGGCGGGACGGCGAGAACGACGACCGGGGCGTCGTTTGCGACCCGCGCGGCGAGCCCGATCGCGCTTCGAAACGCCTCGGGGTCCGCGACCGAGTGGTCGGAGGGGACGGCCACGGTGACGGCATCTCCGTCGCGCTCGAATTCGAGCGCCGCGCGAATGATCGCCGCCGCCGAGTTGCGCCGCGCCGGCTCCGCGGAAGATCCGCTCGGCGGGAATGTCGGGAAGCTCCTCCCGGACGAGGTCCGCGTGCCCCTCCGCGGCGGCGACGAAGATCGAGTCGGAGAGGGGCCGGACGCGGTCCCACGTTTCGGCGAGGAGGCTTCGATCCGACACGAGCGGGAGGAACTGCTTCGGGCGGGCGTCGGTCGAGAGGGGCCAGAGTCGCGTTCCTCCGCCGCCCGCGAGCAACAGGACGTTCATCGGTTCGGTCATGACCACTTCAACCCGAGGAATTCCACTTCGGGAGACAGGGTAACTCCGAACTTCTCGCGGACCCCGTCGCGCATCGCGCGCATGAGAGAGAGAACGTCCGCCGATCGGGCCTGGCCGAGGTTGACGATGACGTTCGCGTGCCGCGTCGAGATCTCCGCGTCGCCCTCGCGCTTCCCCTTGAGACCGCACGCCTCGATGAGCCGCCCCGCGTAGTCGCCGGGCGGGTTCTTGAAGATGCTCCCCGCGTTCGGTTCACCGGGGAGCGCTCCCCGCCGCTTTTCGGAGACGACGCGCGTGCGCTCCGCGATCTCCTCGCGCGAGGCGGGACGGAGCTTGAGCGTCGCCTCGCTCACGATCTCGCCGGTGTCGCAAAGGGCGGTCCATCGGTAGCCGTGCGGGATCTCCGAGGCGACCGCTTCGCGCCGCGAGCCGTCCCGCGCGACGAGCCGCACGGTCTCGAGGACCTGGAAGATCTCTCCACCATAAGCCCCGGCGTTGATCCGCACCGCTCCCCCGATCGACGACGGGATCCCCGTGATCGCCTCCAGCCCCGACAGGCCCGCGCGCGCCGCGGCCGCGCACGCCCCGCCGAGGACCGCTCCCCCGCCCGCCGTCAGGCGGTCGCCGTCGATCGAGACCCGCAGGAAGTCCCCCTCGAGCCGCACCACCCAGCCGGGGAAGCCCTCGTCGGCCGCGAGAACGTTCGACCCCATCCCGAGGAGCGCGAGCGGCTCCCCGCTGTCGCGCGCCGCGGCGAGGACCCGCGAAAGGCCCTCCTCGGTCTTCACGCGGCAGTAGAAGCGCGCCGGCCCGCCGATCCGAAGGGTCGTGTGCCGGGACAGCGGCTCGTCCGGGAGGACCGCCGCGTCGTTCTCGGAGATCTCGGGCGTCACGCCGGCCGGCCTGCGAGAAAGGCCGCGACGCCCGACGTCAGCCCCGCGGCGAGCAGGCCGGCGGCCACGTCGTCCACGACGATCCCCCACCCGCCGGGAAGCGACTGCCACCCCCGGATCGGACCCGGTTTCCACACGTCGAAGAGCCGGAACGCGAAAAAAGAGACGGCCCAGGCAGCCAGCGCGACTCCCGGCGTCGGATAGGCGAAGAGCGGGACGACCGCGGAGGCGAGGAGCTGACCCGCGATCTCGTCGAGAACGATGCAGCCGGGGTCCTCGCGCCCCATGGCCGCGGCGGCGCGGCCGACGACCGGCACGGCGAGAAGAGAGATTACGAGCCCGGACATCAAGAGTCCTACCGCCGCGACAACACTGGTCATGTGAGTAGAAGGAGACACGGCCCGAGCGAACAGCCACGCCGCGGCGAGCCCGACGGCGGAGCCGGCGGTCCCCGGAGCGATCGGAGCGAATCCCGCGCCGAATCCGGTCGCGAGGATCGTCGAGAGCGGACTCTCGCGGAACGCGCGGCGCACGTCGGATGAAGGCGCTGTCGAGGTCGTTTTCATGGGCGTGAAGGGCGTTCGGGTGGAAGGTCCGCGGGGCGTCGATGGCGACGCGGTCCGCGTGATTCCGGAGTCTATAATCGCCCAATTCTCGCGGCGAGCCGAGCTCTCCAAGGAAGGCAGGGAAATGTCCAGCGTCAAATCGACCGAGAAGTGGCGGGCCGTGGAAACGGCGCTCACGCAAATCGAACGCCAGTTCGGCAAAGGTTCCGTCATGCGGCTGGGCGACCGCCCGGAAGTGCCCGTCGCCGTCATCCCGACCGGGTCGCTCGCTGTCGACGCCGCGCTCGGCATCGGCGGCATCCCGCGCGGGCGCGTCATCGAGATCTTCGGCCCGGAGTCCTCCGGAAAGACGACGCTTTCCCTGCAGATCATCGCCCAGGCGCAGAAGACGGGAGGCCTCGCCGGATTCATCGACGCCGAGCACGCGCTCGACGCCGACTACGCGAAGAAGCTCGGGGTCGACACGGACAACCTCCTCGTGTCGCAGCCGGACAACGGCGAGCAGGCCCTCGAGATCGCGGAAATGCTCATTCGTTCGGGGGCGATGGACGTCATCGTCGTCGACTCCGTCGCGGCGCTCGTGCCCAAGGCGGAGATCGAGGGCGAGATGGGCGAGGCCCAGATGGGGCTGCAGGCGCGGCTCATGTCGCAGGCGCTCCGCAAGCTCACCGCGATCGTGTCGAAGTCCCGCACGAGCCTGATCTTCATCAACCAGATCCGCGAAAAGATCGGCGTCATGTTCGGCAACCCCGAGACGACGACGGGAGGCCGGGCCCTCAAGTTCTACTCGTCGATCCGCATCGACATCCGGAGGATCGCGTCGCTCAAGGACGGGGACGTCGTCGTCGGCTCGCGCACCAAGGTGAAGGTCGTCAAGAACAAGGTGGCGTCCCCCTTCCGGCAGGCCGAGTTCGACATCACGTACGGCGAGGGGATCTCGCGCACGGGCGAGCTCATCGACCTCGGGATCGAAGCGAAGATCGTCGAGAAGTCCGGATCGTGGCTCTCCTACGGCGACCTGCGGATCGGACAGGGGCGGGAGAACGCGAAGCAGTTCCTGAAAGAGAACCCGGAGCTCGCCTCCGAGATCGAAACGAAGCTGCGGAAGTCGCTCGGTTTGACGCCGGCCACCGCGGCGGTGGAGCCCGCCGAAAAGACGGAAGCGGCGGCTCCCGAGCCCGCGCGCGAAAAGGAGAAGGCGCGGCGTTAAGTCTCGCGGTGGGAACAACTCCGGCCGCGATACCGTTCTGCCGGTTTCGATGAGATCTCGGCGACGGTACGGGAGCGCCCGCGTGCTCGCGGGCGCTTTTCTTTTGCTGGCGGCGCCGCTGGCGGCGAGCGCCGCCGGGCGTCTCACGATCGCCGCGGAGCATCCCGAAAAAGCCTGCCCCGCCGAAGGACCTCTCGGCATCGTGCAGCTCACCTCCGATCAGGAGGTCCCCGAATCCCTCGCCCGGTGCCTCGTGCTCTACGAGGTCGGAGACGTGACCGAGGCCGCGGTCCTGCGCGATGCGGGCCGCCTTGCGAAAATGGCGGGCGTTTCCGGGGTCGCTCTCGACTTCACGCAGTTCTCCAACGCTCCCGACGACGGCGCGCGCGCACGTCTTCCCTATGCGATCAAGCAGCTGTCTTCGGCCGTGCGGGCGGCGGCGCCGGGCGCGCGCGTCGCGCTCGACTTCTCGCGGGGTCCCGGCGAACCCTTCCCGCTCGATCTCGAAGAGGGCCTCGGAGCGTATTTCGACGCGATCTCGTACTTCGCCGGCCGGCTGCCTCCCGCCTTCTCCGACGAGGGCAAGGAGCGGTGGCTCTTCCTGCTCCGGGATCCGCTCCGCACGGCTCCCGGCCAGGTCGTCCAGGCCCTGCAGGCCTCGACGGAGTCGGGTGCGGAGCTGCCGCAAGTCGTCGGGATCTTCGCGATCCCGGAGCGCAAGGTGGACGACGCCGACTGGGAGGCTCTCCGGCGGCTCCAGCGCTACTGGACCGACGACGTCTCGCGCGATCCGACGGCGACTTTCGGGACGCGCCCCGACGGCACGCGTTTTCCGGTCGTGCGCTTCTTCGAAGGCAAGAAGTTCACGCCCATCCTCTTCCTCGCGGAGGACGCGGCCGGGCGGGCGACGATCGAGCTCTCCGGCGGGACCTATGCGAAGGCCTCCGTCGAGAACCTCGCTTCGGGCGCGCGGCGCGACTTCGAGCTCGGCGGCGCGAAAACGCTCGAGCTCGACCTCGCGCGCGGCCCGCTCGCCGTCGTCCTCGAACCGGCTCGACGCCCCGACTCCCGCACCGCCGTCGACGTCGGCGCCGAGCGCGGCCTGACCGCCGACGAGATCGTCGCGCGGGAACGCGCGTGGGACGCGGGCCAGCGCGAGAAGTCGCAGACGTTCATCGCCGAAATGGATGCGTCGCTCCGCTTCCGCGTCGCCGAAGTCAACGAGACGTTCGATCTCACGATCCGCGGGCCGTTCTTCTTCGAGCGCGGAAAGGCGGCGGACTGGGTGTGGAAGGACTTCTACCTGAACGGGGTGAAGTGGAAGGGCAAGACGCTTCCGAAGATCCCCATCCTTCAGCCGGAGAAGGTCACGACGCTACCGCTCGACATCCGCCTCTCCGAGGACTATCGCTACGATCTCGTCGGCACGTCCGACGTCGAAGGCCGGCGCGCTTACCAGGTCTCCTTCGCGCCGCGCGAGGCGGTCGGGGACAAACCGGTGTATCGCGGCACGGTGTGGATCGACGCCGAGACGTTTGCGCTGCTCCGTCGCGACTCCGTCCAGCTGAACCTGAAGGGCGAGACGCTCTCGAACGTCCAGACGGAGATCTACCGACCGGCCCCGGGACGGCCCGACGTGTTCCTGCCGCTCGAGATCCGCGGCCAGCAGGTCTTCTCGACAGCCGGGCGCACCACAGCGATCGAGCGAAACGTGAAGATGACTTCGGTGCAGGTGGACCCGCCCGACTTCGCGGCGCGTCGAACCGAGGTGTACGCGTCCGAGCTCCAGATGATCCGGGACACCGAAAGAGGGATGCGGTACCTCGTACCGGATCCGGCGGCGCCCGGCGCGCGGATCGTCGAGGAGAAGATCTCGAAGAAGAGTACGTTCGGGCTCGCGGGAGCGTTCTACGACGACGCGCTCGACTACCCCATTCCGCTGCTCGGGATCCAGCACTTCAACTTCGACCTCTGGGGCAGGGGCAAGCAGCTCTCCGTCTTCTTCGGCGGCGCTCTCCTGACCGCGAACTACACCGACCCCTCGCTCGGCGGGAGCCGCTTCGACCTCGGCGCCGACCTGTTCGCCGTGGCGTTCCCTTTCTCGGATGCGGCATACCGCGAGGCCGAGGAGGTCATCGAGGAAAAGATCAAGCACCTTCCCGCCGTGCTCCAGGTCAACATCGGGCGGCCGATCGGGCCGTACCTGAAGACGTCGCTCGGTATCTTCACGCGCTGGGACAACTACCAGCGCGATCCGGACACCGGGCCGCTCTTCGTCACGCCCGTGGACACCTTCACCGACGGCGCGGAGCTGCGGCTCGTCGGCAACTACAAGGGCTTCAACGCGACCGCGATCGGCGGCTACTACAAGCGCCGGAAGTGGGAGCCGTGGGGGAACCCGGCAACGTCGGAGTTCGACGAGGACCAGAGCGACTACCTGAAGTACCAGCTCTCGCTCTCGAAGGATCACTACTTCCCGGGCTTCCGCAAGCTCCACGTCGGGCTGATCTACCTCGACGGGAGCGACCTCGACCGGTTCTCGAAGTACGAGTTCGGAGCTTTCTCCGGCGCTCCCCTGCACGGCTTCAAGAGCGGCAGCGTGAAGACCGAAAGCGCGCTCGTCGCGAGCGTCTCGTACGGGTTGAACATCCAGGACATCATCCGGTTCGAGGCGATCTTCGACCAGGCGATCGCGAACGACCCCCGGTCCGGCTACGACAACACCTACTTCGCCGGCGCCGGCCTCCTCGGGTCGCTGAACGGGCCCTGGAAGAACTCGCTGCTGCGTTTCGAGGTCGGCGTTCCCGTCGTGAGCCACGGGATCAAGGGGTTCGTCGCCAACGTCATCCTTCTGAAGCTGTTCTAGATCAGCTATCAGCTATCAGCTATCAGCTATCAGCTATCGGCTGGCCGCTTCCGAACGCGGAATCGAAACTCCTTCCCTTCCTGGTCCGCGGAGAGCAACTCGGATCCGCTTTCCCGGCAGTAGGCGTCGACGTCCGCGACGGAGGCCGGGTCCGTCGCGAGGAGGAGCGCCACGGTTCCCGGAGGAGCCCGTCGGATCGCGCGTGCCAGCCGGAGGATCGGCAGCGGACAGAGAAGGCCGCGCGCGTCCACTTCGAGGTCGGGGAATGCCTCCACGTCCCATTATTGTCATCCCGAGCCCTTCGCCCCTGGCTGTCATCCTGAGCCCTTCGCCCTTGGCTGTCATCCTGAGCGCAGCGAAGGACCCCCTGCGCTTCGACCGACGCCCTCCGCTCCGGACGGGCTCCGCGAAGGACCCCCGGCGTTTCAGGGGGTTCCTCGTCGCTTCGCTCCTCGGAATGACGCTTCCAGATTAGTTATATTGCCCCGATGTCCGAGCCCATCCCCTTCCCCCGGTCCGTGACCGCGGTCCGCCGGGCTCTCGTCTCCGTCCACGACAAGACGGGCATCGCCGAGTTCTGCCGCGCTCTCGCGGCCACGGGAGTCAAGGTCGTTTCGACGGGCGGGACCGCTCACCACCTCCGGGAGGCGGGCGTCGAGGTCGGGCTCGTCGAGGACGAGACCGGATTCCCCGAGATCCTCGGCGGCCGCGTCAAGACGCTCCATCCGAAGATCTTCGGAGGCGTACTCGCCGACGACACCCGCGACGATCACGCGCGCGACATGGAAGCCGCGGCGATCGAGGCGTTCGACCTCGTCGTCGTCAACCTGTACCCGTTCGAGGAGACTGTCGCGAAGCGGGCGAGTCGCCGGGACACGATCGAGATGATCGACGTCGGCGGCACGGCGCTCCTGCGCGCGGCGGCCAAGAATCACGCGCGGGTCGCTGTCGTCGTCGAGCCCGGCGACTACGATCTGGTCCTCGAAGAGATCCGGACGACCGGAGGCACCCGCCTCGAAACGCGCGAGAGGCTCGCGGCGCGCGCGTTCGCCCGCACGGCGGCATATGACGCCGCGATCACGAGCTACCTGGCCGATTCACGGCGGCCCGAGGAGGGCTTCCCGGAAAGCCTCGTGTTCGCGTTCGACCGGGTCGGCTCGCTCCGATACGGGGAGAACCCGCACCAGCGCGCGGCCGTCTACCGGGACCGGGCGGCGCCGTCGGACGCGCTCGTCCGCTACGAGATGCTCCAGGGCAAGGAGCTCTCGTTCAACAACCTGCTCGACCTCGATTCGGCAGTCACGCTCGCGCGCGACTTCGACGGCCCCGCCGCCGTCATCGTGAAACACAACAACCCCTGCGGCGCGGCAGTCGGCGAGACGGTCCTCGAGGCGTTCGGCCGCGCTTTCGCGTGCGATCCCCTTGCCGCCTTCGGCGGGATCATCGCCATCCGCGGACGGGTGGACGGCGCCCTCGCGTCGCTCGTCCTGCAGCACTTCGTGGAAGTCGTCGCCGCCGACGAATTCACCCAGGAAGCGATCGACTACTTCACCAAGAAGCCGAACATCCGGCTCCTCCGCGTGCCGGTGTCCCGCCGTCCCTCGGCGAGCCTCGACTGGAAGCGGATCGAAGGCGGCCTCCTCCTCCAGGACGCCGACTCCGATCCGGACCGGACGTCCGAGTGGCGCCTCGCGTCCCAGCGGAAGCCGACGGCCGTGGAGCGCGCGGCGTGCGAGCTCGCGTGGAAGGTCGTGCGGCGCGTGAAGTCGAATGCGATCGTCCTCGCGAACGCCCGCCAGACCATCGGCATCGGCGCGGGGCAGATGAGCCGCGTGGACGCGTGCCGCCTCGCCGCGACGAAGCCGGTTCTGCCGATCGTGAACTGCGGCGCCGCGTCGGACGCTTTCTTCCCTTTTCGGGACGGAATCGAGATCCTCGCGGACGCGGGGGTCACGGCTGTCGCCGCGCCGGGAGGCTCGATCCGGGACCAGGAGGTCATCGCCGCCGCGGATGAACGACAGATGGCCTTCCTTCTTGCGCCGCGGCGCCACTTCCGGCACTAGGGCCGTGCCGAACGGCCGAATAGACCCGTGTGCGCACCTGTTGTGATGGCTTCGTGAGACGCACCATCCTCTTCTTCGCGTTCGGGCTTTCGCTCGCCGCCGTGCTGCCGGCTCAGAAACCGACGCCCGCCCCGACGGCGCCCACCGGCGCCGCCGCCGCAACGGCTCCCGCTCCTTCTCCCGACGCCCTCGCCCGCGCCGCCGCGCGCTACTCCGACGGCGCCGGACACTCGTCGCCGTTCGTCCAGACCTACACGCCATCCGGATTCGCGAAAGCGCGCAAGGAGTCCGGCTCGGTCGTCATCCAGGCGCCGGAGCGCGTTCGCTTCGACTACACCGCCCCCGAAAAGAAGGTGTTCACCTACGACGCCGGCGAGGGGCGCTTCTTCTCTCCGGCGGACAAGCAGCTCACGGTGCGGCGCCTCTCGGAGGAGGAGAAGGCGCGACTTCCGGTCGTCTTCCTCCGCAAGCCCCAGGACCTCGCCGCGCAGTACGACATCACCGCCGACGCCGGCGAGTCCGCCTCGGAGACGCGTCTCCTTCTCACGCCCCGCGTCGCGCGGCCCGAGCTCGCGTGGCTCCGGCTCGCGATCGCGCCGGACGGCAGCGTCCGGGCGCTGTCGTACCAGGACTCGGCCGGAAACCGCACGGAGTTCCGGTTCGACGAGTGGCGGACCGGGAAAGCGTTGCCCGCGGCCGACTTCCGGATCACGGGGCCGCCGGGAACGCGGATCGTGGAAAATTAGCTTTCAGCCATCAGCGGTCAGCGGTCAGCCCGAGGCTGATAGCTGACGGCTGAAAGCTCAGGGCTCGATAAGATCCCCCCGTGCCGCAAGACTTCTCCTTCGACGTCGTCAGCAAGGTGGACCTGCAGGAGGTCGCGAACGCGGTCCAGCAGGCCTCCAAGGAAATCGCGACGCGGTTCGACTTCCGCGGAAGCGCCTCGAAGATCGAGCTGAAGGAGAAGGAGCTCGAGCTCGTGCTCACGTCCGACGACGAGTACAAGCTGAAGTCGGTCGTCGACATCCTCGAGACGAAGCTCGTGCGGCGGGGCGTCGCCGTCAATTCGATGGATTACCAGAAGGTCGAGCCCGCGGCCGGCGCGACGGTGAGGCAGGTCGCGAAGATCCAGCAGGGCATCCCTTCCGAGAAGGCGAAGGAAATCGTCAAGGCGATCAAGGACCGAAAACTGAAGGTGCAGGCGTCCATCCAGGCGGACCAGGTGCGCGTCGCCGGAAGGATCAAGGACCAGCTTCAGGAGGCCATGGCGGTCCTGAAGGGCCAGGACTTCGGCCTGCCGCTCCAGTTCACGAACTACCGATGATCTGGTCGTCGTCGGCGGCCAATCCGCGCCTCCTGCGCGCCTACGACCTGATCGCGCCGAAGCTCGTCCTCGTCGAAGAAGAGCTGCTCGTCAACTTCCGGTCTCCGATTCCAACGATCGACCGGATCGGAGGCCACCTCGCGCAGGGCGGCGGCAAGCGGATCCGCCCGGCGCTGCTCCTGCTCTCGGCCCGGCTCCTCGGTTACGACGAGAGAGGGACCCGGGACGTGCGCTACGCGGCTGTCGTCGAGTTCATTCACACGGCCACGCTCGTGCACGACGACGTGATCGACGAAGCGCGACTCCGCCGCGGGCGGACGTCGGCGAACGCCCGGTGGGGCAACAACCTGACGGTGCTCTTCGGCGACTACCTCTATACGAAATCCATGGGGATCGCGCTCGACGAAGGCGACCTCACGATCCTGAAGGTTCTCTCCGACACGACGCTGTCGATGATCGAGGGCGAAATCATCTCGACGGAAAAGACCGGGAGCATGCACCTGACGCGCGAGGAGGCCCTCGAGATCATCCGGCGAAAGACCGCCGACCTCTTCTCCGCGTCGTGCCGGTTGCCCGCCCACTTCGCGCCGAACGGCGACCTCTTCGCCGCGGAGCGCCTCGCCGAATACGGGCGCTGTCTGGGCGTGGCATTCCAGCTCGTCGACGACCTGCTCGACTACACCGGGAGCGTCGAGTCGACGGGAAAGCCCGTGCTGAACGACCTTCGCGAGGGGAAGCTCACGATGCCGCTCCTGCTGTCGCTTCCCCGCGCTTCCGCGGACGAACGCGACCGCATCGCCCGGGTGATGGAGGAGCGCGACTTCGTCAGCGTCGAGGCCGGCGAGGTGCTCGCGATCGCGGAGCGCCACGGCGGGATCGCGGAGACGCGAGCGCTCGCTTCCGACTACGCCGCCGCGGCGCGCGTCGCGCTCGGCGCGTTCCCGGAGTCCGAAGCGAAGGACGGTCTGCTGCTCGCCACGGAGTTCGCTGTGGACCGGATCAGCTGACGCTGCCGCCGACATCCTTACGAAATAAGGAAATACAGGCCTTCAGGCATAAAAGATTCGGCGGCCCAAGCGACGGTATTCGCGCGCCGTTCCCGACAAAAGTAAGGTTCCCGGCGCTTCCCGCCGAAAATTTTCTTGCCTTATTTTGGCACCGGCCTATACTGCCTTCAGACGATGTCCCGCAACTCCCGTCCAATCAATACTCTGGCAAGCTCCCTCCAGCGGCTGCCCTTTCTTGGCACTCCCCGACCGGATTCGGCGAGCGAGGCCCAGCTTTATCTTCAGCGGGCCCTCCACGCGGCGGGCGAGGAGCGGTTCGACGTCGCCCTCGTTTTCTGCGGGAAGGCCCTCGACCTGGCTCCCAAGAGCCTCGCCGCCCGGTTCCTCGCGGGCCAGCTCCACGAGCAGCGCGGCGACGTGGATCGCGCGGTCGAGGCTTACCGGAAGGTGATCGTGCTTTCCGGATACGACACGGTCAACCCTTACGTCGCCGCCTCGCGCGAAGCGCTCGACGCGCTCGTCATGGCGGCGACGGCGACGTAGCTCCGCTTCCGATCTCGTTCGGCCGCGGAAGGCGCGGCCACCCCCACGGGTACATCGGCGGGCGGCCCCACGATGCGGCGCGGTACCTTCCGCCGGACCGGATGGCCGCGGACGACGTGTCCACCCTCCAGCGCTCGTCCGATACGACGGCGTCCCTCCCGTGGAGCGAGAGGTCGAGGGAGAAGAGCAGTCCTCCGACGCCCGTCTCGCTTCCCGCCTCGACAGCGATCCGGTTGACGCCCTCTCGGAACCACGGCGCCGCCTCGTAGAGCGCGAGGGGATCTCCCGGCGCGTGCTTCCCGCCGCCGACCCGCTTCCCGTTCACCCAGAGGACGTGCCATTCGTCGGCGAATACCTTCGCCGTCGCGCGCACCGGAGCGCTGTCGAGCACGACGTCCCGGGTGGCCACGAAGGCGATCGGCGCCGGCTCCTTCACCTCGCGCGAGTAC
The DNA here is from genome assembly GCA_963832145.1 of uncultured Acidobacteriota bacterium. Classification (GTDB taxonomy): domain Bacteria; phylum Acidobacteriota; class Thermoanaerobaculia; order UBA5066; family Gp7-AA6; genus Gp7-AA6. Next base: position 255,646 of record CAWHTA010000004.1, on the reverse strand, counting down.
CAGATCCACTGCGCCCGTCCCGTGCGGGACAGCTCCCGCTCCTCGTGGGCCCGCAGGGTCGCGCGGATCGCGGCCGTGGCCACGATTGCCAGGGCCAGGACGTACAGAAGGGCGAACGCCGGGCGGGAAACCAGACGTTCACGCGGATTCTCGGGAAGTTCCATCGTTGACCGGCGCCCGCCCGAAAGGTACTCTATAGTCCCGATGCCTTCATGAAAGTCATCGGAGTGATTCCCGCCCGCTACGCCTCCGTCCGATTTCCCGGAAAGCCCCTCGCTCCCCTTGCCGGCCGACCGATGGTGCTCCACGTCCTCGACGCGGCGCGGGCCGCGCGGCGCCTCGACCGCGTGCTCGTCGCGACGGACGACGCCCGGATTGCCGAGGTCGTCCGCCAGGACGGAGGCGAGGCCGTTCTCACGTCTCCCGACGCGGCGAGTGGAACGGACCGGCTGGCCGAGGCCTCGCTCCGCGCGCCGGGCGACGTCTACGTCAACGTGCAGGGGGACGAGCCCCTCATGGCCCCCGAGAACATCGACGTCGTCGTCGAAACACTCCTCGCGGGCCCGGATCGCGAGATCTCGACGGTCGCCCTTCCCGCAGGAGACGAGGTCGCGGGCGACCCGGACGTCGTGAAAGTCGTCATCGCCGCCGACGGGCGCGCGCTCTACTTCTCGCGCTCCGGCATTCCCTTCCCGCGCTCGGGAAAGCCCGGGTACCGCAAGCACCTGGGGCTCTATGCGTATCGCGCCGAGACGCTCCGGCGGCTCGCCGCTCTCCCCCCTTCCCCGCTCGAGCGGATCGAATCGCTCGAACAGCTCCGGTGGCTCGAAGCGGGATGGACGATCTGGGTGGGCGAAGCGGCGCGCGATTCGATCGGAGTGGACCGGCCGGAAGACCTCGCGAAAGCGGAAAAGATCCTGCAGGGTACGAGTCCAAAGCTCGAAAAGGAGGCCGTCCAATGAGCGCCAAGTACGTGTTCGTGACGGGCGGGGTCGTCTCTTCGCTCGGCAAGGGGATCGCGGCCGCGTCGATCGGTGCGCTGCTCGAGGCGCGCGGCTTCAAGGTCGCGCTCGCGAAGTTCGACCCGTACATCAACGTGGACCCCGGAACGATGTCCCCCTTCCAGCACGGCGAGGTCTACGTAACCGACGACGGGGCGGAGACGGACCTCGACCTCGGCCACTACGAGCGCTTCACGTCGATGACCGCGACGCGGGTGAACAACACGACCGCGGGAAGGATCTACGCGACAGTGATCGAGCGCGAGCGGCGCGGCGACTACCTCGGCAAGACCGTTCAGGTGGTTCCGCACATCACCGACGAGATCAAGGAGTCGATCCGGAAGGTGCAGCCGGACGCCGACGTCGTGCTCATCGAGATCGGGGGAACTGTCGGCGACATCGAGTCGCTCCCGTTCCTCGAAGCGATCCGCCAGATGCGGCAGGAGGCGGGACGCGGTAACGCCGTCAACGTCCACCTGACTCTCGTTCCTTACATCAAGGCCTCCGACGAGCTGAAGACGAAGCCGACACAGCATTCGGTGAAAGACCTCCTCTCGATCGGGATCCAGCCGGACGTCCTCCTCTGCCGGACGGACCGCCCCCTGCCGCAGGAGGTCAAGCGCAAGATCTCGCTCTTCTGCAACGTCCCGGTCGAGGCCGTGATCACGGCGAAGGACGTGCCCTCGATCTACGAAGTGCCGCTCGCGTTCGCGGCGGAAGGCCTGGACGAGATCCTCCTCGACCTCCTGAATCTTCCGCACTACGACCGCGACCTCGGAAAGTGGGAGAGCCTCGTCAACCGCATCAAGAACCCGACGGGAGAGGTCGAGATCGCCGTCGTCGGAAAGTACGTCGACTACGGCGACTCCTACAAGTCGCTGAACGAGGCGCTCGGGCACGGAGGGATCGCAAACAACGTCCGCGTCAAGCTCCAGTACGTGGACGCGGAGACTCTGGAGAACGAGCAGTACCCCGACTCGCTCGTGCGCGCCGACGCGGTGCTCGTGCCGGGCGGCTTCGGGCGGCGCGGCGTCGAGGGAATGATGCGCGCGATCCAGTACGCGCGGGAGAAGAAGGTGCCGTTCTTCGGGATCTGCCTCGGCCTGCAGACGGCGGTCATCGAATACGCGCGCCACGTGGCGGGTCTGGACGGCGCCAACTCGACCGAGTTCGACGAGGACCCGAAACACAAGGTGATCTTCAAGCTGCGGGATCTCATCGGCGTCGAGGCGCTCGGCGGCACGATGCGCCTCGGGAAGTACCCGTGCGACCTCTCCCCCGGCTCCTTCGCGGCGCGCGCGTACGGCGAGAGCGCGATCTCCGAGCGACATCGCCACCGGTTCGAGGTCAACCAGGAGTTCCTCCCGGCGCTGAAGGACGCGGGGATGTCCTTCACGGGGATGTCGCCCGACCGGAAGTTCGTCGAGATCATCGAGCTGCACGAGGACCACCCCTGGTTCCTCGGCTGCCAGTTCCACCCCGAGCTGAAGTCGAAGCCCTTCGCGTGTCACCCCCTCTTCCGCGACTTCATCCGCGCCGCGAAGGCGCACCGCGCGACCCGCGAGCAGGCCGCGGAGGCCGACGCGATTCCGGTGCGCCTGCGGGGCGAGGAGCCGGCCTGAGGGACGCGCGGGCCATCGAGGTCGCGCCGGGCTTCACGATCGGGGGCGGCGCCCCTCCCCTGTTCTTCGCGGGCCCCTGCGTCATCGAGTCGCGGGCGCACGCGGTCGCGATGGGCCGGAAGATCCGCGCGGTCGCCGAGGAAACCGGCGCGAAGATCGTTTACAAGTCGTCCTACGACAAGGCGAACCGCTCGTCGAAGGACTCGTTCCGCGGCCCGGGGCTCGTGGAAGGGCTCGACATCCTCGCGGAGGTGAAGCGCGAGACGGGCCTCCCCCTGATCTCTGACGTCCACGAGACGGCGCAAGTCGGTCCGGCGGCGGCGGTCCTCGACGTCCTGCAGATTCCGGCGTTCCTCTCCCGGCAGACGGACCTGCTCGAGGCCGCGGCGCGGACGGGAAAGCCGCTGAACGTGAAGAAGGGACAGTTCCTGGCGCCGGACGACATGGGAAAGGTCGTCGAGAAGTGCCGCGCCGCCGGCAACGAGAAGGTGATGCTCTGCGAGCGCGGGGCCTCCTTCGGCTACCATGACCTCGTCGTGGATATGCGCTCCTTTCCGATGATGCGCGCGCTCGGCTGCCCGATCGTGTACGACGTCACGCACTCTCTCCAGCTCCCCGGCGGCGGCAAGGAGACGGGCGGCTTGAAGGAGTACGCACCCGCTCTCGCGCGCGCCGCCGCGGCCACCGGTTCGGTCGACGGCTTCTTCCTCGAAGTTCACGACGACCCGGACAATGCTCTCTCGGACCGCTCCACGCAGCTCGACGTCACGACTCTCGCGGACCTGATCCGCTCCCTGACCGCAATTACGGCGCTCGCGCGCATTCCGGAGAAACGATGAAGACAACACTCCTTCTCGCACTCACCCTCGCGCTCTCGGGTTGCGCCGCTGCGACCAAAGCTCCGGAAACGGTTTACGGACGACCGCGCGCAATCACGACGGCGCCCCTGACTCTCACGCAGGCCGCCTCTGAGTCGAACGTCGGCCAGACGCTCGCCGTGAAGGCTCCGGCCGCCGAGGTGTGCCAGAACAAAGGGTGCTGGATGGTCCTGACCGAGGGAGCCCGGACGATGCGCGTCACGTTCGTGGACTACTCCTTCTTCGTGCCGAAGGACATCGCGGGCAAAACTGTTGTCGTCGAGGGCGTGCTCTCGCGCAAGCTCCTCTCGGCCGAAGAGGCGAAGCACTACGCCGAGGAGTCCGCGTCGGGAGCGGCAGCGGCACCGGGTCCCCGCGAAGAGTGGTCGCTGGTGGCGACCTCCGTCGTCGTTCCGGTCCAGTAATCGTCCGGCGAGCGTGACGGCCCGGTGAAGGCGCGGACGATCGTCGCCGCCCTGCCGGCCCCGTTCTGACCTTCACGGCGCGATCTCGAACACCTCCACGTCGTAGCCCGCGTCGACCCACGCGTCCAGGCCGCCCGCGAGCGGTCTCACCTTCTTGAATCCCCTCTCGATCAGCATGCGGGCCACACGGGCCGCCGAGGCCTCGTTCGGTCACGTGCAATAAAGAACGATCTCCACCTCGGGCGCGATGCCGGGCAACTTCGCGTCGAGCTCGTTCATCTCGATCGTCATCGCGCCTGGGATTCGCCGGGGGTCGCGGTTGCGCTCCCCCTCCGCGCGCACGTCCACGACGACGGGCTTCTGGCCCTTCTCGAAGAGCGAGCGCAGCTCGTCCACGCCGATTCGGGCCATGCGGAGCGTCCTGTAGAACCGCCGGCGCTGCCACCACTTGAAGAGGACGAAGAGAACGAGCGCGGCTCCGAGCAGGTAGAGCGCGCCCGTTCCGAGGCCCTCGAGGAAGCCGAGGACGTCCTCGATCGCCCGGTGAAAGATGAAGCCGAGAAGGAGACCGGTTCCCGCCCAGAGGATCGTGCCGAGGGAGTCGTAGAACAGAAAGACCGGAAGCTTCGCGCCCATCGCTCCGGCGAGCGGCGGCGCAACGGTCGAGAAGCCCGTGATGAACCGCGCCGCGACGACCGACGCCATTCCCCACCTCTCGAAGATCGACTCGGTGTGCCGGACGCACGAGTCGGGCGAGAGCGAGACCTTGCAGAGAGTCTTCAGCACGCGGTGGCCGTATCGCCGGCCGAGGAAGTACCAGGCAGTGTCCACGAGGAGCGAGGCGGCGACGGCCGCGCCGAGCAGCCCCAGAAACGAGAGCTTGCCGGCGCGCACGAGCGAGCCGGCGACGATAAGGGTCGGAAGCGCGGGGATCGGGATGCCGACCTGCTCGACGAAGACGTTCGCGAAGACGAGGATGACCCCGTACTGCGCGACGTAGGCGACGAGCTTGTTCACCTCGGAGCGAAAGCGTAGGACGAGAGCGACAGGTTCGCGTACTGGAAGCCCGTCGCAATCTCTTCGATCCGGTCATCCTCCCGTGTCGCGCCGGCGGCGAAGAGCAGCGGGTCGAAGTGCTCGGTCTCCGGCACGGCGAGCTCGGCGTCCGGAGCGAGCTCGCGGTACCGCGCGAGCGCGGCGAAATCCCGGGCCTCGATCCTCTCGCGGACCCACGCATCAAAGGCGCGCGCCCAGTCGTCCACCGGCCCGGTTTCCCGGTCGAGGCGGGCGAGGCGCAGGTTGTGGACGATTCCGCCGCTCCCGAGGAGCAGCACGTTCTGCCGCCGCAGCGGCGCGAGCGCCGCGCCCACGCGGAGAACGGTGCCGGGGTCCCGCGGCAAGGGCAGCGAGACTTCGACGACGGGCACGTCGGCTTCCGGATAGAGAAGGCGCAGCGGAATCCAGACGCCGTGGTCCCATCCGCGCTCGTCTTCGCGAGCCGCAGGGATGCCGGCATCCGCGAGGAGCGTGAGCGCCTCCTCGGCGATCCAGGGCGAGCCGGGGGCCAAATACGTCAGCTCGTAAAGCGCGGGCGGAAATCCGCCGAAGTCGTAGATGAGATCCGGCTTCTTTACCGCGCTCACGCGGACGGCCCCGGGAGCCTCCCAGTGCGCGGACACGACGACGATCGCCGCCGGGCGCGGGAAACGCGTCGCGAATCGCCGCAGCGTCTCGCCGTACTCCCCTGCGGCGATCCCGAACATCGGGGATCCGTGGGCTACGAAGACGGACGGCGCGACGGGAGTGGCCATGTCGGTCTAGCCTATGCCCGCGCGAGAGATCCGGTTTCACGCGGCGACGGCCGGGCGAGGGCCTCCGTATTCTTTGCAGGATGAAGGAGGACATCCAGACAGCGCCCGGCGGTTGAAACACCTCCACGACGACGACCTCGTCCTGTACCACTACGGCGAGATCCGAACGGCTCCCGCCGAGACGCACCTGCGGGTCTGCCGGGGATGCCGCGATCGGCTCCGATCGATGCCCTTCGACCCCGCTTCGCTCACCCCACCGCCGGCGGAGCTGCCGGGGCCCCGCGTGACCCCCGAGCCCGACGGCCCGCGTCCGTCCCGCCCCCGCGGACTGTTAATCCGTCTTCTCGCCCGCCTGCTCCGGGGCATGCCCTAGGGGTTTCGCGCCCGCCTGGACGGCTCCCCCGGCTAACCGCCGGGGTCCGGTCCCGTCTAAATGAACGATGAGAACGGCTTCCGAGGCGATTCTGCCCGACGTAAACCTAACCTTCGGGCCCGGTTTGCGTCATAACTCCCGGATGGCTGGAGTCGAGGTGCTGCCCGCCGAAGACACGGCCGCCGATTCCTTTCGCGCCGTCGTCGAGGAGCACAGCCGGATGGTCTTCCGGCTGGCGATGCGCATGACGGGAAATGCTTCCGACGCGGAGGATGTCGTCCAGGAGACGTTCCTGAAGGCGCACCGCAGCTTCGGGAGTTTCGACTCGCGGGCGAGCGTCGCCACATGGATCTACCGGATCGCGATGAACGCGTCGATCGACGTCCTCCGCCGGCGCCGGCCCACGAGCGCGCCCGGGTCGCGCTCTTCCGAGGAGGGCGACCCGATGGACGCGCTGCCGTCCTCCAATCCCCTCCCCGACCGCATGGCCTTTTCCGGACAGGTCGACCGCCGCGTGGCGTCGGCGCTCACGCTGCTCTCCGCCCGCGAGAGATCGGCGTTCATCCTCCGCCACATGGAAGGGATGTCCGTCGAGGGCATCTCGGAGGTCCTGCAGATCGGACCGAACGCCGTCAAGCAGACCGTCTTTCGCGCGGTCCAGAAACTGCGGCGCGAGCTCGCGCCGCTCATGGGTGCCCTATGAAACACGTCCCTGAAGAAGATCTGGCCTTTCTCGCGCCGGGCGAAGAGGCGGCAGGCGAAGTCGGCGTCCACCTCGCCGAGTGCGCGCCGTGCCGCGATCGCCTCGACGAATTCCGCCGCACGATCGCCCTCGTCACCTCCGCCGAGAAGCTCCCCGAGCGCTCCGACTCCTACGGCCGCGACGTCTGGGCGGCGCTCGCGCCGCGCCTCGCGCCCGTCCGCGGGTGGGACTGGCGGGTGTTCTTCGCCCCGCGACGTCTCGCGTTCGCGGGCATTGGCGCTCTCATACTCGCCGCGACGTTCCTCGCCGGACGCTTCTGGAGCGTCGAGCAGCCGGCGGCCCTGCCGTCCAACGCGGCGGTGCGCGAGCGGGTCCTCGTGATCGCTCTCGGCGAACACCTCGAGCGCTCGCAGGCAATCCTGATCGAGCTCTCGAACGCCCCCGCTGGAGACGAAGTGGACGTGTCGAGCGAGCGGGCGCGCGCCGGCGATCTCGTCGCGGCCAACCGGCTCTATCGCCAGTCCGCGTCGCGGGACGGGGATCGGGAGATCTCCGCGGTGCTCGAGCAGCTGGAGCGGGTTCTGCTCGACGTCGCGAACGGCCCCTCACAGCTCAGTTCCGAAGATCTCTCCGCGCTGCGCTCGCGCATCGAGGAGCAAGGCGTTCTCTTCAAGGTCCGAGTGATCGGATCGACCCTGCGCGAGCGCGGCGAGCGGCCCGGCGCGGAACCCCTGGAAAGGAAAAGGACATGACCCGTCGATTTCTGGCACCGATCATCATCACGGCCGCGCTCGGCCTGTTCCCGGCGGCAGGTACAGGGTCTGACCCCGTCGACCCGTTCCCTGTCGAAGCGGGCAAGAAGGATTCCGAGGCCCGCGCCGAGAAGCTCTACAAGCAGGGCACGAAGGCCCTCGACGAGGAAGACTGGGACGGCGCCGCCGAGGCTTTCGGTGAAGCGTCCCAGCTCGGCGGCCCCCGGGCGGACGCATCCCTCTACTGGTTCGCCTACTCCCTCGCCAAGGATGGACGTCCGGCCGAGTCCCTCGGGATCCTGCGCGGGTTTGCGGGGAAGTATCCGAAGAGCTCGTGGCTGAAGGAAGTCCGGGCCCTGGAGGCCGAGGTCCGCCGGACCGGAGGACGCAACGCCAACCCCGAGGCCGAGGACGACGAAGAGCTGAAGATCATGGCGATCAACAGCCTCATTCACTCCGATCCGGAGCGGGCGGTCCCCTTGCTCGAAAAGATCCTCAAGGGGCGGGGCTCGGAAGAAGTCAAGGAGCGCGCGCTCTTCGTGCTCGCCCAGAGCGGTTCCGTCCGCGGCCGCCAGATCATCGCCGACGTGGCCAAGGGCAACGCGCACCCGGACCTCCAGGAAAAGGCGATCCACTACCTGGGCGTCTTCGGTGGAAAGCAGAACGGCCAGCTGCTCGACGAGATCTACCGGGCCACGACGAACGAGGAGGTGAAGGAACAGATCCTCCACGCGTGGATGGTCTCGGGCGACCGCGCGCGCGTCCTCGAAGCGGCACGCTCGGAGAAGTCGACCGAGCTCCGCGGCGCCGCGGCGCACCAGCTCGGCGTGATGGGCGCCCGCGCCGAGCTCTGGCAGCTCTACAAGACCGAGAAGTCGCGCGACGTGAAGGAAGAGATCATCCAGGGACTCTTCATCGCGGGCGACGCGGATCACATCCTTCAGCTCGCGCGTACGGAAACCGACAAGGAGCTCCGCGAAGAGGCGATCCAGAAGCTCGGGGTCATGGGACCCCGGACGGCGCCGGCGCTCTGGGAGATCTACAGGGCCGAGAGCGACGAGGAGCTTCGGGAGGCGGTCATCCAGGCGTTCTTCGTCCAGGGCAACGCGAAGGCGCTGATCGACATCGCGAAGACCGAGAAGAACCGGGATCTGCGCAACGAGGCGCTCCAGAAGCTGTCGGTGATGAACAACAAGGAAGCGCGGGATTACCTGCTCCAGTTCCTCGATGAATAGAGAGACAGTCGCGGGTCTGATCCCGCAGGGGTCAGATCCGCAGCAGTCCACCGCGGGTCTGATCCCGCAAGGGTCAGATCCGCAGCAGTACTAAAGGAGGGAAGGCCATGAAGAAATCGCTCATCGCACGAATCGGAGCACTGTTCCTGCTCGCGTTGCTCTTCGCCGTCACCAACGCCGCGGCTGGCGATCACAGCGTCAACGTCACGATCGACGGCGACCGCAACGTCGAGAGCTGCGGCGACATCCGCATCCGTTACGACCGCCGCGACGCGGAACGCGCGGAAGACTCGTTCGCGCTCCCGGGGAGTGCGACCTTCCAGGCATCGATGCCCACGAACTCCGGCGTCTACGTGATCGGAGAGCGGCGACGCGACTTCGGCGTCACGGCGTGCAAGGCGGCCCGCCGGAGCGAAGACCTGGATCAGGTCCGCGTCTCGCCGCAGGGCTCGGGGGTCTCCTTCGCCGGACCGGCCTCCAAGGACTGGCTCGTGTTCCTGATCGTTCGCGCGCCCCGGGACGCCGCCGTCGACCTCGAGGTGAAGAATGGCTCGATCGCGGTGCGCGAGCTCTCGGGCAAGGTCATGGCCCGGACGACGAACGGGCCGATCTCGATCCTGGAATCGTCGGGCGAGCTCAACGCGACGGCGGTCAACGGACCGATCTCGCTCGAAGGCTGCACCGGATCCGGAAAAGCGAAGGCCGTGAACGGGCCAATCTCTTTCGAGGGCAGCGCCGGAACCTACCGCCTCGACACGCAGAACGGGCCGATCTCCGTCGCGCTCGAGGGCGACACCTGGGACGGCGGAGGCCTCGACGCGCGAGCCGTGAATGGTCCACTCTCGCTGAAGCTGTCGGGGGACTACCGTTCCGGGGTGGTCGTCGAGTCGAACGGAAGCGGGCCGGTGTCGTGCCCCGACTCCGCCTGCCAGAAGGCGCGCAAGTCCTGGGACGACGACTCCCGGCGCATCGAGTTCGGGGACGAGAACCCCGTCGTGCGCCTGTCGACGCGCAGCGGCCCCGTCTCGATCCGGGCGCGGGACTGAGGCGGTCATGATCGCGGCCGTCGCCCTGTCGGTCCTCCTCGCCGCATCGACGCCGCCGTCGGGGCTCCGCAACGCGAAGGTTGCCACCCGGGCGGTCGCTCCGGGCGGGCTGGCGGCGGAGGTGAAGGCCCTCGTTGCCTCGCCGGGTCCGCAGTGGATCGGCTACTCGCAGCCGGTCATCGCGGGCAACCACCGGATGTGCTGCTTCGGGTCGATGTCCGACCTGAACAAGCGCGGGAAGGATCGATTCTGCTGCGGCGGCTGCGCGCTCGAGCGTGAGTCCTCGTTCACGATCAACAACAACGACGACGGGCCCGTCCAGCTGGAAGGCTCCCCCGGCCTGGTCGTCCTTCTGCGCGCCGACCGCGGACGGATCGGCAAGGTCCGCTCTTTCGACGACTCCTGCGCGCTCGACGCGGGCGGGCTTCCCTTCACGTGGCTCACGGACGTTCGGCCGGAGGAGTCGGTCGCCCTCCTCGGATCGCTCGTCCGGCAGATGGACGACGACCGGCGGGAGGACGCAGCGGGCTCGGCACTCGCCGCGGTCGCGCTCACCGCGCACCCTTCCGCCGACGCTCTGCTCGAGGGCTTGCTCGCGCGGGGGCAACCGCATGACCTGCGCAAGAAAGCCGCGTTCTGGACGGGCAACTCGCGCGGACGGCGCGGCTTCCAGATCCTCCGCCGCGTCGTCCCCAACGATGCGGACGAGGACTTCCGAAGGGAGGGGACGTTCGCGCTTTCGCAGAGCCCTGTCTCCGAAGCGGTCGACCTCCTCGTCACGATGGCGAAGAGCGATCCGGACGGCGAAGTTCGCGGTCAGGCGCTCTTCTGGCTGGCGCAGAAGGCGGGCGATCGCGCGATAAAGGCGATCGAGAACGCCATCCACGACGACCCCGAGGAAGACGTCAAAAAGAAAGCGGTTTTCGCACTCTCCCAGCTTCCTCACGACCAGGCCGTGCCCGAGCTCATCCGGGTCGCCCGCACGAACCGAAACGCGGAGGTGCGGAAGCAGGCGGTCTTCTGGCTCGGCCAGACGAGGGACCCCCGGGCGCTCGCCTTCATCGAGGAAATCCTCGCGCGGTAGACCTTCCGCACCGGATCTACGAAACCTTTCGTTGTTCCATTCGTTACAGGAGCAGGAGGTTGGGCGTGCGAATTCGAAGATTCGTCCCGATCGTGTGCCTCGGGGTCGCGGTGTCCCTCCCGCTCTTCGGGCAGCCGGTTCCCGAGCCGACGCCCGGTCCCACGCCCGTCGCTCCGGCTACGGGCGGGTCCCCTCCCGCTCCCGCTCCGGCGCCTCCCTCGTCCCCGCCGGGAACCCCCGGGGCGCCGGCGACGGGCGTCGTCCCCCCGGCGGCGGCCAAACCCGCGCCTCCCGGTCCCGCGCGAGTCTTCCGCGTCACGAGGGTCGACGGTCCGATCAAGATCGACGCGGTCCTCGACGAAGCCACCTGGGCGAAAGCGGAACGGTGGGAGCTCGCCTTCGAGACGTTCCCGGGCGACAACCTTCCCCCGCGCGCGAAGACCTGGGCGCAGGTCGCTTTCGACGGCAACAAGTTGTACGTGGCTTTTACCGCCGAGGACCCGGAACCCGGCAAGATCCGCGCGCACCTCTCCGACCGCGACAAGGGCTTCAGCGATGACTTCGTCGGAATCGTTCTCGACCCGTTCAACGACGAACGGAGGGGTTTCGAGTTCTTCGTCAACCCGCTCGGCGTCCAGATGGACCTCTCGATCAACGACGTCGGCGGCGGCGAAGACGAGACGTGGGACGCGCTCTGGAACGCCGCGGGGCGAATCACCACCTCGGGGTACGTCGTCGAGTTCGAGATTCCTTTCACGTCCCTGCGCTTCCCCCGCGCGAGCGGGGAGAGGACCTGGGGCATGGACCTCCTCCGGGTCTACCCGCGGAGCCAGCGATACATCCACCGCACGCAGCGGCAGGATCGCAACCGCAACTGCTACCTCTGCCAGGTCTCCAAGCTCGCCGGTCTCCAGGGAATTACCCCCGGCCGCAACATCGAGCTCGACCCGACCCTCACAGCCCAGCGCAACGACGTCCGCGACGATCTGGCCTCCGGCGACCTCGAGGAGGGGGACGTCGACTTCGAGCCGGGCCTGACCGCGCGATGGGGTATGACGCCCAACCTGACCTTGAATGCGGCAATCAACCCGGACTTCTCCCAGGTCGAGGCGGACGTCGCGCAGCTCGATGTGAACACACAGTTCGCTCTCTTCTTTCCGGAGAAGCGGCCGCTCTTCCTCGAGGGCGCCGACTTCTTCCAGACGCCGCTGTCGGCCATCTACACGCGAACGGTGGCGGACCCGGAGTGGGCCCTGAAGCTGACCGGAAAAGAGGGAAGGAGCGCGCTCGGCTTCTTCGTTTCCCGCGACGGGGTCACGAACCTGATCATTCCCGGCAGCGAGAGCTCGTCGCTGACCTCGCTCGAGGAGGAGAACACGGCCGGAGTTCTTCGGTACCGCTTCGACATCGGCAAGTCATCGACGGTCGGTGCCCTCTACGCCGGGCGTGACGGGGACGAATACTCGAACCACGTCGTCGGCGCCGACGCGTACTTCCGCGTGGGGCCGCGCGACACGTTCCAGGCGCAGTTTTTGGGATCCCGGACGAAATACCCCCAATCGATCGTCACGGACTTCGACCAGCCGGAGGGCTCGTTCGACGACAGCGCCTTCTACGTCGACTACCGCCACAACTCGCGGAACTGGTTCTGGTTCGCGGAGTACGCCGACGTCGGCGAGGAATTCCGGGCCGACAGCGGGTTCATGCCCCAGGTCGGCTACTGGCGACCCGAGGCCGGGTTCGAAAGAATCTGGTGGGGAGACAAGGACGACTGGTACTCCCGTTTCTTCACGGGGGGCAACTGGGATCGCACCGTGGAGCAAAGCGGCCAGGAGCTCGAGGAGGAGGTCGAAGGGTACTTCGGCCTCGGCGGGCCGCTTCAGTCTTTCGTCATCCTCGGGGGCGGCTACCGCGACCGCTTCTTCAACGGAGCGCAGTTCAGCGGTCACAAGTTCCTGTACGGCTTCTTCGAGTTCCGCCCGGTCGGTGACTTCTATTTCGGGATCGACGCCGCCATCGGCGACCAGGTCGACTTCGCGAACACGCGTGAGGGCGACCGGGTCCTCCTGATTCCGAGCGTGCGGTGGAATCTGGGGAGGCACCTGAAGCTGGAGATCGACCACACGTACGAGACCCTGGACTTGGAGGAAGGCCGGCTCTTCGAGGCGAACCTGTCCCAACTCCGGGTGATCTACCAGTTCAACATCCGCGCGTTCGTGCGCGCGATCCTCCAATACACCGACATCACTCGCGCGACGGAGCTTTACGTCGACGAGGTGGACCCGAAGACCGAGCAGCTCTTTTCGCAGCTCCTGTTCGCGTACAAGATCAGTCCGCAGACCGTCTTCTTCGTCGGGTACTCCGACACCCGGCTGGGCGACGAGCGCATCGACCTCCGGCAGTCGAACCGGACGCTGTTCGTCAAGCTCGGGTACGCGTGGCTCCTCTAAAAGGGGACAGATTTATTTAGCAGAAGCGGGAGGTGGGGTAGCGGGCAGGCAGGCTAAATAAATCTGTCCCCATTTCGCTAGATATCGGCGCCGGCGTGCTTTCCCCGGCGATTCTTCTGGTTCTCCTGACGCCGGCGCCTCCCGACGAGGATCCTCTCCCGCAGCTCGCGCCGAACGGCTCTTTCGACCGCAACGTCTCCGGCTGGTGTAAAGGGGACAGATTTATTTAAGAGAAGCGGGGAGTGCGGTAGCGGGCGGGCAGGTTAAATAAATCTGTCCCCATTTCGCTTGTCCCCATTTAGCTAGAATCGCGCCGGCGTGCTTTCCCCGGCGATTCTTCTGGTTCTCCTGACGCTGACGCCTCCCGACGAGGATCCTCTCCCGCAGCTCGCGCCGAACGGCTCTTTCGACCGCAACGTCTCCGGCTGGAAGGAGCCGGCAGACGAGTCCAACTCGGAGTCGGGCGCGATGACCTGGGCGCGGCCGGACGCCCGCGGGTCGAAAGCCTCCGGCTCGCTCGAGCTCGCGACGTCCGCGACGGCCGATCGGGATCGCTTTCGGGTCGCCCAGTGCATCCGGGTCGCGGCGGGTGTCGAGAACCTCGTCTTCGGCGGCCGCATCCGCGTCCCCTCCGGTCAGAAAGCGCGCGGCGTGGCGAACATCGAGCTCGAGCGGTTCGAAAAGCCGGACTGTTCGGGCGAGGCGGTGCCCTTCGAGGGCCTCGGAGGAATCGCGAACGCCGACTACTGGTCGAAACGCCGGGAGATCGTGGCCGCCGCCGACTCCCGCTCCGTACGACTGATTGCTTCCGTGACGAAGCTCTACGAGTGGCGGGAGGGCGACGAGATCGGCGAGAGCGACGACGGCATCCTCTTTCGCGCGCAGTTCGACGACCTTTACGCGACGGCCCTCGGGAAAGATCCGCCTGCGCGCGACGCCCGGGCGCCGGTCGGCGCCGACTTCCAGCCTGCGCCGGGGGCGGCGAAGAAGGCCCGCTGGGGCCCGCATACCGTCGAGCCCCCGACTCTCACGCTCGCTGTTCTCGACGCCGCCGGAAAGCCCCACGCGAGCGGCGTCGTCGCGGAGTGCTCGAGCCTCGACGTCCTGCAGCTCGAGGTGAAACTGAAGACCCGCTACGCCGAGGAGGACCCGCGCGCGTACCCCCTCCAGCCGGTGGCGCTCGCCGGCGAGAGCGGGGCCACCGCCCCGACGGTGGACATCGGCCTCTTCCAGGCGGGGGACCGCGAGCGCAAGCTCGTTCCGATCGTGTGCGATGGAGGCGATCCCGTCGCCGTCCGCGTCCTGGGCGATCGAAATCAGCGCGTCGGCGGGATCCGCGCCTTCTACGACTGCCTGAGAACCACGCTTCCGGAAACGGCTCGCGCGCAAGTGCCGGAGAAACCGACCGAGGAAGAGCTCCTCGCGTGGCGGCTCGCGGGCTGGGTGGTCGCGAATCCGGTCGGCGAGTACGAGATCGTCGCCCGTTACCGCGCGCTCGAGTCGGGCTTCTGGCACGAACCCGTACTGTCGAACCCGGTTCGGATCAAGATCAACCGCCAGGATCCCTGCCTCCAGCCGGAGCCATCGGAGCCAAAGAAAAAGCCGTGAGCCGGTCACCCGGCCCACGGCTGATAGCTGATAGCTAATAGCTACCTGGTAACCGGTTTCCCCTCGGCGTCGAGCACGACGATCTCGCCCAACTTCACCTCACGAACGCCGGCTTCGATCTTGGACCGGTCGCCGACGAGAAGGACTGTCGCGCGCGAGGGCTCTGCGTACTTCTTCGCCGCCGCGCGAGCCGCTTCGAGCGTGACCTTTTGGGTCTCGTCGCTCTCGCGCTGGAGCTCCTCCATGGTGAGACCCAATGACCACAGGTCCGCGACCTGCTGGGTGATGCGGAGGAGCGACTCGAACTGCTGCGCATAGCCGCGGACGCGCTTCACCTTGGCATCCTCGAACTCCGCTTCCGAGATCGGCTTCGTCCCGGCGAATCCCTTGAGCTCCTTGTCGAATTCGACGAGCGACTCCTTGGTTTTGTTCGTCTGGACTCCCCCGCCGGCGTTCCACAGTCCCCCTTCCCGGAGGAAGGCGAGGTTCGAGAAGACGCCGTACGAGTAACCTTTGTCTTCGCGCAGGTTCAGATTCAAACGGGTGCCGAAGCCGCCGCCGCCCCACACGGAGTCGGCGAGGCGCAGCGAGTAGTAGTCCGGCGTCTGGCGGGACGGCGCCGGCAGGAACTGAGAGACGACTGTCTGCGCGGCATCCTGCCTGTCGACGAGATAGATCTTCCCCGCCGCAGCCGGGCTCGGCGGA
Organism: uncultured Acidobacteriota bacterium; assembly: GCA_963832145.1. Taxonomy (GTDB): domain Bacteria; phylum Acidobacteriota; class Thermoanaerobaculia; order UBA5066; family Gp7-AA6; genus Gp7-AA6. The sequence continues at coordinate 239,974 of CAWHTA010000004.1, read as the reverse complement.
GGAATGGTGACCGCGGCAGCCGCGCCGCCGGACCAGCTGCCGAACTCCTTGCGCGCGAGGGCGACGGCTTCATCGAGGGTGATGTCTCCGGCGAACACGAGCGCGGAGCTGCCCGGCTTCCAGCGGCTGGCGTGGAACGCGGCAAGATCCTCGCGCGAGATCTTCTCGACCGTCGAGGGAAGGCCCTGCACGGGCCGGCCGTACGGGTGTTCCGGGCCGAACGCGAGCATCGACCGCACCCGGCCGGCGACGGCGTTCGCGTTCTTCGACTGCTGGGAGAGGGCGTCCAGGTGCCGCTTCTTCTCCCGGTCGATCTCCGACTCGGGGAACGTCGGGTTGCGCACGACGTCGGCGAGAACAGCGAACGCCGGAGCGAGGTTGCGCTTCAGCACCTCGACGCCGACCTGAGAGGATTCGCGGCCCGCCTGGCCGAAGAGCGAGGTGCCGAGGTCTCCGAGGGCATCCTCGATCTGAAGGGCCTTGCGGGTCTTCGTCCCCATGTCGATGGTCTGGACCGTCAGGTGCGCGACTCCCGGCTTGCCCGCAGGATCCGCGACCGCGCCGGCCCTCGTCGCGACGCCGACAGCGACCTTCGGAAGGTCCGGGCGCTCGACGACGAAGATCTCCATCCCGTTCTCGAGCTTCGCGCGTCTTCACTTCCGGGGCGCGGAAGGCGCGGTCGGCGCCGAGCGCGGGTTCCTTGGACCGGTCGAGCGCGACTTCGGGGCCGCGGGTCGACTTCTCCGGGTGGAAGCGAACGAGCAGCCGGTTGCGCGTGTTCAGCCACCGTTCGACGGTCTTCTGAACGTCCGCCGCCGTGACGCTCTGATAGCGGGCGATGTCCCACTGGAACTTGTCCGGGTCACCGAGGTAGGTGTTGTACTGGTTGAGGACGTCGGCCTTTCCGCCGAAGCCGCCGATCCGCTCGAGGCCGGACACGAAGTTGTACTGCTGTTTCGTCTTGGCGCGGTTCAACTCGGCAGCGGTGGGTCCGGTCTTCGCGAGGCGCGCGATCTCGTCCGTCACGATCTTTTCGACGTCGTCGAGCGAGACGCCGGGGCGCGCCGTCGCGATGACGGCGAACCAGCCGGAGATCTCGGCCGAGTTCTGGAACGACTGCACGGCCGTCGCCATCTGCTTGTCGTAGACGAGGACCTTGTTCAGGCGCGAGGAGAGACCGTCGGTCAAGATGAGCGAGGTAAGGTCGAGCTCGGCGTCGCCCGGCGCGAAGATCTGCGGCGTCGGCCAGGTCATGTAGACGCGGTCCTGAGGGACCCGGTCGGTTGCCTCGATGATCCGCTCCCGATCGAGCGTCGGGATCCAGAGCGTCGGGCGGTCCAGGGGCGGGCCTGCCGGGATGCCGCCGAAGTACTTTTCGACGAGGCGCTTCGCCTCCGCGGGGTCGAAGTCGCCGGCGATGACGAGGGAGAGGTTATTCGGCGTGTAGTAGGTGCGGAAGAACTCCTTGACGTCGTCGAGGCTCGCCGCGGTCAGGTCCTCGTGGCTGCCGATGACAGTCCACGAGTAGGGATGCGACGCCGGATGGATGTTCTCGGTCACGATCTTGAACCAGCGCCCATAGGGCGTGTTCTCGAGCCCCTGCCGGCGCTCGTTCTTGACGACGTCCCGCTGGTTGTCGAGCTTCTCCTTCGTCAGAGCGTCGGGCAGGGTCGCAAGGCGGTCGGACTCGAACCACAGCACCTGCTCCAGGTTTCCCGAGGGCACCGTCGCGAAGTAATTTGTCCGGTCATTGTTCGTCGTGCCGTTGACGCCCCCCTCCTGGAGGTTGGCGCCGGCTTTCTCGGCGTAAGTGAAGTAGTCCTTGGGAGCGTTCTTGGAGCCCTGGAACATCATGTGTTCGAAGAGGTGGGCAAACCCGGTTCGGCCGAACTTCTCGTTCTTGGAACCGACGTGAAACCACTGGTTGACGTTGACGATCGGAAGCTTCCGATCGACGTGGAGGATGACCTGAAGACCGTTCGGGAGCGTGTACTTCTCGAACTCGATCTTCGGGAGCGTCGTCGCGCCCGCGGACGCGGCCGACGGAGGTTTCTGGGCCGCGCCGAGAGCGAACACGGCGGCGGCAAGCAGCACGGGAAAGCTTCTGGTCAGCTTCAAAGCAGACTCCTTTTCCGAGAAAAGGGGACGAAGAAAGGGGACAGATTTATTTAGCAGGAGCTACCGAATCAGCAGGGACGGCGAGGGTGCTAAATAAATCTGTCCCCATTTTTCCCCATTTCTCCTTTTTCCGGAGGTTTGTTGGAGTTTTCCCCGGTTCTTGGGGCATTCATACGGCGAAACGGGGTGCGGGGTTACACCCCGCGGCAGGATCGAACAACGAACGGCTAAGATAATTCCGTGATCCTCGAAGCGGCGCGAAAAGTCCTTCAGATCGAGGCCGACTCCGTCCGCGAGCAGATCGGCAACCTCGGGCCGGAATTCGAGCGGGCGGTGGAAGAGGTCGCCACCTCCCCCGGCCGCCTCTGCGTCACAGGTCTCGGCAAGTCGGGGCTGATCGGCCAGAAGCTGGCCGCGACCCTCGCCTCCACCGGCACACCGGCCTACTTCCTCCACGCCGCCGAGGCGAGCCACGGCGACCTCGGGATGCTCGTCGCCGGCGACACCGTCCTCGCCCTCTCCTTCTCGGGGGAGACCCCCGAAGTCGTGCGCCTGATCGAGTTCGCCAACGACCGGGGGCTCCGGACGATCGCGATGAGCGGAGAGCCGGGCTCTCCCGTCGCCCGCGCCGCCGGCCTCGTCATCTCCGTTGCCATCTCGCGGGAAGCCTGCCCGCTCAATCTCGCCCCGACCGCCTCGACGACCGCGATGCTCGCGATGGGGGACGCGCTCGCCATGGCGATCTCCGAAAGGCGGGGTTTCCGGGAGGAGGACTTTGCCGCCCTCCATCCGGGCGGCCGGCTGGGCCGCCGGTTCCTCAAGGTCCGAGACCTGATGCGGACCGGCGACCGGGTCCCGACGGTCACCCGGGAAACCCCGATGACCGAGGCCATCCACGAGATGTCACGGAAGATGATGGGGGTGACCGCGGTCGTCAACGGCCGCGGGGAGCTCCACGGCGTCATATCCGACGGCGACCTCCGGCGGCTCCTCGAGAAGGACCCGTCCCGGCTGTCCGGGACCGCCGGCGAGTGCTCCCACCCGGGCCCGAAAACGATCGACGCGGACGAGTTTGCGTCGGCCGCCATCGAGCGGATGGAGGAGGCGAAGATCACCGCGCTCTTCGTCGTGGACGGAAACGGACTTCTGACGGGCGCCGTCCACATGCACGACCTCCTGTCGGCGGGAATCGCTTGACGCGCAAAGCCGCGTCTCGCGTTTCCCGTCTCCCGATCAAAGCGCTCTTCCTCGACGTCGACGGCGTCCTGACCGACGGCCGGCTCTACATGGACGACCGCGGCCGCGAGCTCAAGGTGTTCGACACGAAGGACGGACACGGGATGAAGATGGCGCTCGCCGCGGGACTCAAGGTCGCGTGGATCTCGGGGCGCGAGTCCCTCGCGACCGCGCGGCGAGCGCGGGACCTCGGCGTCCGGTTCTGCTACCAGGGGGTCGCCGACAAGGAGTCCCTCTACCGGCAGCTCTGCCGCCGCTGGGGTCTCGACCCGGCCGAGACGGCGGCGATCGGCGACGACGAGCCGGACGTCCCGCTCCTCGCGGCGGCGGGGTTCTCGGCGTGCCCGGCGGACGCCGCCCCGGCGGCGCGTGCCGCGGCGGAAGTGGTGCTCGAGCACGGGGGCGGTCGGGGCGCCGTGCGGGAGTTCGTGGAACAGGTGCTCGCGAGAAACGGGCGCTCGAAGCGACCGATGACGAGGCGGTGATCGACCCTCTCGAAGCGACTAAGGTCCTGCTGGCGGCCGTCGCGGCGGGCCTGGCGCTGTACACCTTCTGGCGAAACCTGAAGGTCCGCCGGGCGGAGTGGCTCGCTTCGCTCTACGAGCGGTTCTATCTGAACGAGGACTTCAAGCGAACCCGCGCCCTGCTCGACTACGACAGCGAGGAGCGAACGAAGCTGCTCGACTGTCTGCGAGCCGAGCCCGAAAACGCGCGCGCGCTCGAGCCGCTCGTCGACTACCTGAACTTCTTCGAGTTCGTCGCCAGCCTCTGGAAGCTCGGTCAGTTGAAAACGGAAGAGGTCGAGATGATGTTCGAGTACTACATCCGGGACATCGCGAAGAAGCCCGAGGTGATGGGTTTCGTCCGCAAGGAGGGCTTCGAGAGGCTCCAGGAGCTGATCGCCCGGATCGAATCGCCCTAGAATCGGCCATGGCCTCCCCTCGAGCCCGTTCCAAACCCGACCCGGATTACCTCTTCGTTTACGGCACGCTCCGCCCGAGCGCCGGGCACGAGATGAACGCGGTGCTCGAGCAACACGCCGACCTCGTCGGGCGCGGAAAGATCCCGGGAATCCTCTACGACGTCGGCCGCTATCCCGGCGCCGTGAAGAGCTCCGGGACCCGGGCTTTCGTCTGGGGAGACCTCTACGCCCTTCGCAACCCGGAACGCGCCTTGAAGGTGCTCGACCGCTACGAGGGGTGGGATGAGAAGAAGCCGCGCTCCGGCGAGTTCCGGCGGAGCCGGGTCCTCGTCTCTCTCGGCGGTGGAAAGACGGTCAAGGCGTGGATCTACCTCTACAACCGCTCCACGACCGGGTTGACGAGGATCCGTTCCGGCGACTACCTGGCCGACACCCCCCGGTCCGCCCGGGCGTTGGGCAGGCGCGCCCGCTGACGCTCGCGAAACTCCGCGCGCTCGAGCGCCGCTTAGACCTGGTTGCTCGCCGGAGGGCGCGCCCGGCGCCGGAAGATCCACGAGATCGCGATCCCGAGCAGGTAGAGCAGCAGCATCGGCACCGCGAAGACGAGCTGCGTCGCGACGTCCGGCGTCGGGGTGATCACGGCCGCGATCACGAAGACGATCAGCACCGCGTATTTGAACTTCCGGAGCAGCCAGCGCTCCGACACGACCCCCATCCGGGTCAGGAAGAAGATCAGGATCGGCATCTCGAAACAGAGGCCGAGTCCCAGGATCACCTTGGACGCCGTGGACAGGTACTCGTTGATCGTGATCACTGCGGTGAATTGCGTCCCCATCCCGACGAGGAAGCCGACGACGACAGGGAACGCCTGGAGGTACCCGAAGGCGCAGCCCGCGAGGAAGAAGAAGACGCTCGCGAGCAGAAAAGGGATCGCGAAGCGCTTTTCCTTGCGGTAGAGCGCGGGGGCGACGAAGAGCCAGAGCTGCCAGAGGATGATCGGCGAAGCGAGAACGAGCCCGCCGAGAAGCGCGACCCGGAAGTAGAGGAGGAAGGGCTCGGTGAGCGTCGTGTAGGCGAGGTTCTGGCCGGGCGGAAGGAATCGCCGGACCGGCCGCGCGAGGAGCTCGAAGATCCACGGCGCCTGGGACCAGGCGATCCCGAAGGCGACCGCGAGACCGAGCAGGGACACGACGAGGCGGCGGCGGAACTCCTCCAGGTGCTCGAAGAACCCCATCCGCGGGAGCTCCTCCGCGGCGCCCCGCAGCCGCAGGTCTGCCGGCGTCTCCTCCGGCGGGCCCGCCGGGCCCACGAGCCTCACGGACGCCGTCCCCCGGAGCGAGCGGTCGTCAAGAGGGGCGGATCGGGTCGGGGGCGGGGGTCCCGGGCTCTTCCCGCTGCGCCGGGGTCGCGACCGGCGGGACCGGTGGAGTCGCGGCGACCGTGTTGGAGAGCTCCCCCACGTCGCGCCGCGCCGACGCCACCTCGTCCCGGATCTCCGAGACCTGGTGCTTCCCCTGTTCGATCTCGTCCTCGATGGTGCGTTTCAGGTCGTCCGAGGCCCTCTTGAACTCCGCGAGCCCCTTCCCGAGCGTCTTGCCGAGATCGGGAAGCTTTCGTGGCCCGAATACGAGCAAAGCCACGAGAAAAATGACGATGAGCTCGGGCATTCCGATCGGGCCGAACATGTTGATTACTCCCGTGAGCGATTCTACGACGTCCCGTTCGCCCGAATCCGTGCAGAAGGCGGCCGTGGCACAATGACGCCTCTACGAGGAGGAACCGAGTGAGCCCCATCCGCTCCCGCTTTTCCATAGCCGTCCTGCTTCTCGTCGCCTCGACCCTGGCAGGCGGCTTCTTTGCCACGTTTCTCTTCGCCTCTCCCGAGCGCGAAGCGCCGCCGCTCGACGAGTACGCCGACATCCTGAGCACGCTCGCGGAGTGGTCTCCGGAGACCATGGCCCCCGAGCAGTTCGTCTATGCGTCGATCCACGGGATGCTCTCCCGGCTCGACCCCCACACCGCTTTTCTCGAGCCCGAGGACTTCTCCGCGATGCGGGAGAAGCAGCAGGGCTCGTTCTACGGCCTCGGGATCCAGATCCAGAAGCGGATGGGCCGGATCACGGTCATCGCCCCGATGGAAGGAACCCCTGCGTTCAAGCTCGGGATCCGTGCGGGCGACGTCATCACCCACGTCGAGGACGAAGAGCTGAAAGAGGAAGTTTCGACCGACGAGGTCGTCCGGAAGCTGCGCGGTCCCAAGGGCAGCCAGGTGAACATCACGATCCGGCGCGCCGGCATCGACGAACCGATTCGCATGACGATCACGCGCGCGGAGATTCCCACGCACTCCGTCCGCTATGCGTTCATGCTCACGCCGGAAGTCGGATACCTCTTCCTCGCCGACTTCACGCACACCTCGAGCCGTGAGCTCGAGGCCGCGATCGCGCGCCTCGAGAAGCAGGGGATGAAGAAGCTTCTCCTCGACCTCCGCGGCAATCCGGGCGGGGTCCTCGAGCAGGCGGTGGACGTCTCGGACGTCTTCCTCGAAAAGGGCTCGAAGGTCGTCTACACCCGCGGCCGGACGAACTCCTCGGCGCAGGACTACGTCGCTCCGGGCGACGGGCTTCACTTCGACCAGCCGCTCGTCGTGCTCGTCAGCCGCGGCTCCGCGTCGGCCTCCGAGATCGTGGCGGGAGCGATCCAGGACCACGACCGCGGGCTCATCGTCGGACAGCGGACGTGGGGCAAGGGACTCGTGCAGAGCGTTTACACGCTCCCCTACGGCGCGGGACTCGCGTTGACGACCGCCAAGTACTTCACGCCCTCCGGCCGCTGGATCCAGAGGGACTACAGCGACCTGCTCGCTTACGTAAACCCGGGCGACGACTCGCAGAACGTGGAAGCCGAGGTCCCGCGCAAGGAAGGCGAGGTCTTCTACACGGACGCGGGTCGCGTCGTTTACGCCGCCGGCGGCATCACGCCCGATACGATGGTCAAGAACGACCGGGAGTCGAAGCTTCTTGCCCAGCTCCTCGCGCGCAACATCCCCTTCAATTTCGCGGTGAACTGGCTGGTGAAGAACCCCGACGTTCCGCGCGACGTGGCGGTCACGCCGGCGATGCGAGACGAGTTCTTCCGCTTCGCCGAGTCATCGAAGTATTCGACGGCCGCCGAGATCGCCCGCCTGTACGCCGAAGATCCCAACCGGGAGCTGGTCGATCTCTCGCTCAAGGTCGAGCTCGTGAACGCGAAGTACGGCCTCGAGGCCGGGTGGGCCGTGCGGGCGACCGGCGACGTGCAGATCCAGAAGGCGCTCACCCAGTTCAACGAGGCCGCGCGGATCGCGGCGCTGCCGAAGAAGAAAATGCCCGCGCGCGCAGCGCGGGCGACCGGCGGCTAGTCCGACCCTCTTCCGGAAGCGGCTTGCCGCTTCCGGGTAGAGAGAACCGTCCGGAAGTGGCCGTCCGCTTCCGGACTCTCAGTGCGTCAGGACGTTGTTGTTGACGACGAACTTGCGGCGGCCGATCTCGGTCCGCCGCGGGACCCCGAAGGTCAAATCGACGACGTAGATTACGAGGTCATGCTCCGAGTCGGATAGCTGCGTCGTGTCGAGCGCAAACCCGAACCCGACGTTGATCGAGCCCACTCGCGGATCGGCGGCCGGCACGTCGGGTCTCGAGAGACCGTAGGTGGCGAGGCCGACGACCTGCCCGTCCACGTCCACTTCGATGCGCTGCACCCCGTCGAGATCCGTCGCCCATCCGAAGACTTCGAAGATCCCGTTGATGAACTGGTAGTCCGAGGGCGTGTCGATGTACCCGAACGCGGGCCGGTCGAACTCGGTCTGGTCGCAGAAGATGTCGACCGACATCGCGCCGAGCTGCGTCACCGTCTCTTCTTCGTCACCCACCCGCACGGCGAGCGTGTGCTTGCCAGGCAGCGTGTAGCCGACGACCCGGAACGTCTGGGCCTGAGCGGTCGGGAGAGCGATCGCGATCAAGCCGCTCGGGTCGTCACTGCTGCGAATGAGCGCGAAGCCGAAGCTGAAGCCGGCGTTGTCGGCGTTCACGTACCCGGAGTAGCTCCGCGCCACGTCGGGCCGATTGATGCCGTAGCAGTTGATGAAGTTGCGGCCGACCTGGATGCAGTCCGACCGCGTGTTGGCGAGAAGCGCGCCGTCGAGCAGCAGCTCGACGAACGAGACCTGGCCCGCGTCCAGCCGGGCGCCCGTGTCGAGAGCCCACCCGGCCACGACGTTCGGAAGGACCGACACGCAGACGTCGGGCGGACAGGGGGACGGAATTCCCACGTCGATGGTGGAACAGAAGAGGGTCGCTTTGTCGAGTGGGAAATCGATCTGGCCGAACGGAGCGAGGTTGCTGCCGTTGTTGATGACCTGGATGTTGCGGGTTCCAATGACCCTCGAGGCGCCCTCGTTGTCGGTCACACGGACGGAGAGCTGGTGCATCCCGTTGATGAGCTTGGTCGTGTCGATGTTCGCCTGGAAGCCGGAGTAGAGCGAATTCGGCACGTCCGGAAAGGCCGCCTGGACGTCCGGCCGCGTCGTGCCGTAGATCGCCGTCGAGGGACGCCCGCGACCGACAGCGCCAGCCACGATCTGGCCGTCCACAAAGAAGTCGATCGAGTTCACGTCTTCGTCGTCGATCGCCCACCCCGACACCGGGAAGGGGCCGTCTGTTCCCTCCACGCCCGACGGCGCGGGAATGTCGATGAAGCCGAAAGGCGCCTGGTTGATGGCGTTGTTGATGAGGACGGTCACCGGCCCGAACGTGAAGACCGACCCGCTCGACTCGGTCACCCGGATCGTGATCGCGTGCGAGCCGCTCGAAAAGCGGCTCGCGAGAAACGAGGAGACGAAGCCGGGGTTCGGCGTTGCACTGTTGGCGTAGGTCGGAAAGACCTCGAGGACGTCTGCCCGCGGCAGATTGATGTCGGCCCGGTTGGCGAACGCGCCATCCACGAAGAGCTCGATCTTGTCCACCTGGTTGAAATCGAGCACCCAGCCGGTCACCTTGACTACACCCGAGACCGTCTGGCCCTGGATCGGCTGATCGATGGCCCCAATCGGCTGAGCCGAAGCGACCGGTGCGATCAGGCAGGCCCCAACGGCGAGAAGCGCCAGGAGCCCGGGCGACTTCCTTAACATGCGTGTCCTCCCGAAAATTTAATGAAAAGAATGAGCAAATTGCGTCGGAAAGTCAAGCTCTGTCAGAACTTCGCCTCATTTTTTTCGGCGGAACCGCGTCCGGAGATGTTAAAACGCGACGCAGAAAGACAAACGATCGTTTGAACGCCGCTCCGCCGCCATGAAGGGGGCTCTGAAGTCCCGCCCGCTCCAGATCGCCGTCTCCTTCGTTCTCGCGGCGCTGCTCCTCGCGTTCTTCGTCCGGGGACTCGACGTCGCGGAAATCGGCCGTCAGATCTCTTCGGCCGATGCGGGCTGGCTCGTCGCGAGCATCCTGCTCGCGATCACGACGTTCTTTCTTCGGGCGCTCCGCTGGACGTGGCTCCTGCGTCCCGTCGCCCGCGTCCCCTTCTACCCCGCTTTCGTCGCGACCGCGTTCGGCTTTGCCGCGAACAACCTGCCCGGAAAGGTCGGGGAAGTCCTCCGCCCCGCTCTCCTGGCGCGCTCGCGGGGACTGCCGTTCTCGCCGCTCCTCGCTTCTGTCCTCCTCGAGCGGGTATTCGACGGCGCGGCCGTCCTCTTCTTCTTCCTGATCGCCGCCGGCGGCGGGCTGCCGAACTCCACCGGCCTCGGGAAGCTCCTCGTGCCCGCCGTTCTCCTGCTCGTTCTCGTCGGGGTCGTTCTCTTCTCCGTCTTCCAGCGGAGCGCCACCGAGCGATTCCTCGAGAAGCTCTGGCGACGCCTCCCCGAGCGGTTTCAGCCGAAGGCGCGCTCCTTCGCGGAGACGTTCGTGGACGGCTTCGCCTCGTTGAAGGATCCGCGGCTCCTCCTGCTCGTGGTGGCCGGAACCCTCGCCATGTGGTTCGTCATCAACGTGCAGATCTATGCGGTGCTCCGGGCGTTCCACCTCGATCTCCCGTTTACGTCGAGCTTCGTCGTGACGGCGGCCGCGGTGCTCGGTCTCATGTTTCCGACTCCGGGGGGCTCGGCTCGTACCACGTTGCGGTGCAGCTCGCGCTCACGGACGTCTACGGCGTCGCGCGCAACGCCGCATCGGGCGTCGCGGTTCTCGCGCACGCGTTCTCGTTCGTGCCCATCACGATCATCGGGATCGCGCTCTTCGCCCTCGGCCCGATGTCCCTTCGAAAGGTCGAGGAAGTCGCCGCAAGCGAGCCGCAGCGCCCTTAATTCAGCGAAGAGGGATCTGACCCCTTCGGGGTCAGACCCCATGCGCAGATAATGGGCGCGATGAAGTGTCCCTTCTGCGGCGGATCGGACGATCGGGTCGTCGACTCCCGGGAGAGCCGTGAAGGCGAGGTCATCCGCAGGCGCAGGGAATGCGAATCCTGCGGGCGCCGGTTTACGTCGTACGAGACGATCGAAGAAATCCCGTACATGGTCGTCAAGAAGGACGGCCGGCGGGAAACGTTCGATCGGAAGAAGCTCCGGGCCGGGCTCGTCAAGGCCTGTGAGAAACGGCCGGTTTCTCCGGCGCAGCTCGACGCGATCGTAGATGAGATCGAGACGGCCCTCCACGACACGGAAGAACGCGAGGTGGGTACGACCGACATCGGGGCACGGGTCATGGATCGACTCCGCGAGCTCGACAAGGTCGCCTACGTTCGCTTCGCGTCCGTCTACCGGAAGTTCGAGGACGTGGACGAGTTCTTGAACGAGCTGAAGACCCTCCTCGGCCGCGCCGACGCCAAGGTGACTCCGTGAGCGCGGCGGGAAAAGAGGTCTCGTGCGCCGTCTGAGGCTCTTCGGGCCGATGATCGAGCTCTCCCGCCTCCAGCGCGAGGTGAACCGGCTCTTCACTCTCTTCGTCGAAAGCAACAATCCCGTAGTCGCACCTTCCTCCGCGTGGGATCCGAGCGTCGACATCGTCGACGACGGAGAGAAGATCCGGGTCCTGCTCGAGCTGCCCGGCGTGGAGGCTGCCGACGTTCGCGTTGCCGTGCGCGGCCGGGTCGTGACCGTGCGCGGCACGAAGCGCGGGAGGACGCGGGCGCGCGAGGGCATCCGCTTTTCCTGCATGGAACGGTATTTCGGAACCTTCGTGAAGTCGGTATCGCTTCCGCGGCCCGTCAACTCGCGCCAGGCGAAATCGAAACTCTCGCGCGGCCTTCTCGAGATCATTCTTCCCCGCGTCCCCGACCTGCGGGAGAAGGAGATCGAGATCTTGGTCAGGCCGGAGGAGGAAGCGTAGCCGTGGTGGAGATAGACGAAAAAGAAGCCGGGCTCGATCGGGACGCGGACCTTCCGATCCCCGATATCCTGCCGGTCCTGCCGCTGAAAGACGTCGTCGTCTTTCCGTACATCATCCTTCCGCTGTCGGTCTCGCGCGAAAAGTCGATCAACGCCGTCGACGCCGCGCTCGCGGAGCAGCGGATCATCATGCTCGTCGCTCAAAGGAGCGCGCAGACCGAGACCCCGGGGCTCGAGGATCTCTTCCCGGTCGGGACCGTCGCCGCGATCATGCGCATGCTGAAGCTTCCGGACGGCCGCACGCGGCTGCTCGTGCAGGGAGTCACCCGGGCGCGAATCGACTCCGTCCTCTCCTCGGACCCCTACCTGAAGGTGAAGATCACGCGGCTGGAAGAGCCGGAGCCCGCGCGGGATCTCCCCCCCGAGCACGAGGCCCTCACGCGCAGCGTCAAGCAGAACCTCGAGAAGTCCGTGACGCTCGGAAAGAGCATTTCCCCCGAAGTCATGGTGATCGCGGCCAACCTGACGGACCCGGCGCGCCTCGCCGATCTCGCCGCCTCGAACCTGGAGCTCAAGCTCGAGGACGCCCAGCGCATTCTCGAGAGCACCGACCCGATCGAGCGACTGAAGCTCGTCAACGAGAACCTCTCCCGCGAGATCACCGTCCTCTCGATGCAGCAGGAGATCTCGACGCAGGCGCGGGGGGAAATGGACCGCTCGCAGCGCGAGTACTACCTTCGCCAGCAGCTTCGCGCGATCCAGCAGGAGCTCGGCGAAGGCGAGGAGATGGCCGAGGAGCTGGAGACCTACCGGCGCCTCATCTCGGAGAAGCAGATTCCCGCCGAGGCGTCCGGGGAGATCGAGAAGCAGATCAAGCGGCTCGAGCGGAGCCACCCGGATTCCGCGGAGACCGCGATCATCCGCACGTACCTCGACTGGATGACGGGACTCCCCTGGGGGAAGCTTTCCGAGGACTCCGTCGACCTCGTCCGGGCCCGCGAGATCCTGGACGAGGACCACTACGACATCGAGAAGGTCAAGGAGCGGATCCTCGAGTTCCTCGCCGTCCACGCTCTGAAGAAGACCCTCAAGGGGCCGATCCTCTGTTTCGTCGGCCCGCCCGGCGTCGGAAAAACGTCGCTCGGCCGTTCCATCGGACGCGCGCTGGAACGGAAGTTCGTCCGCCTCTCGCTCGGCGGCGTTCGGGACGAGGCGGAAATCCGGGGGCACCGCCGCACGTACGTGGGCGCGATGCCCGGGCGGATCATTCAGGGCATCCACCAGGCCGGAACGTCGAACCCCGTCTTCATGCTCGACGAGATCGACAAGATCGGCTCGGACTACCGCGGTGATCCGAGCTCCGCCCTCCTCGAGGTCCTCGACCCCGAGCAGAATTACTCGTTCCGCGACCACTACCTCGGCGTCAACTACGACCTCTCGCGCGTCCTGTTCATCGCGACCGCCAACATCCTCGATCCGATTCAGCCGGCATTCCTCGACCGGATGGAGGTCATCCGGCTGTCGGGGTACACGCTCGAGGAAAAGGTCGCGATCGCCCGGCGGCACCTCCTCCCGAAGCAGCTCGAGGAGAACGGCATTACCGAAGCGAACGTCGAGTTCACGGACGGGGGCCTCCGCAAGATCGTCGAGGCGTACACGCGCGAGGCGGGACTGCGGAACCTCGAGCGGGAGATCGGGGCGATCGCCCGGAAGGTCGCCGTCTCGGTGGCGAAGGGGAAGACCCGCCGCTACCGGATCACCGGCGCGTCGGTCGAGAAGATGCTCGGCGCGGTGAAGCACTTCGCCGACGAGCTCCTGAAGAAGGACCAGGTCGGCGTGGCGACCGGTCTCGCGTGGACCTCCGTCGGCGGCGACATCCTCTTCGTCGAGGCGCTCGCCGTCCGCGGCAAGGGGGGACTTCGCCTCACGGGCCAGCTCGGCGACGTGATGAAGGAGTCCGCCCAGGCCGCGATGTCGTACGCGCGCGCCCACGCCACCGAGCTCGGGATCCCGGTCGACTTCTTCGAGACGCACGACGTCCACGTCCATGTGCCCGAGGGCTCCATCCCCAAGGACGGCCCGTCCGCGGGTATCACGATGGCCACGGCGATGATCTCGGCTTTCACGCAGAAGAAGGCGCGCCGGGACGTGGCCATGACGGGCGAGATCACCCTGCGGGGAGAGGTTCTGCCGATCGGGGGCGTGAAGGAAAAGGTGCTCGCCGCCCGACAGGCCAAGTACACGACAGTCATCCTCCCGAAGCTGAACCGGCGCGACGTCCAGCAGATCAACCCGCGGATCCTCCACGGGATGACGTTCCGCTACGTCGAGAACGTCGAAGAGGTGCTCGACTTCGCGCTCCTTCCGCTCGAGCCGACTCCCGCGACCGAGCCGGAGACGTCCGGCGAGCCGGCTCCGCCCGGAGGAAGGGAGATCCCCGTGGAGGCCGGCCCCCCGACCGTCGAGCGCACGCGCCCGACGGCCCGGGCCCGAAGGCGGGAGCCCGAAGCCCGGAACCGGAAGCCGGAAGCCGGCAGCCGGTAGGGGGGATGGGGTCAGGTCTCCACCTGACACTTTGCCGCGCAAAGTGTCAGGGCCGGTCTCGCTACCCGAGACCATCGCGACCCGTGAAGACCTGACCCCATAATCCCGCCCATGACGCCGGAGGACCGGTTCGTCGATCGCCTTCGCGGAGCGATCGCGGGGAGCGGCGATCTCGTCGTCGGCCCGGGCGACGACGCTGCGGTTTTCCGCGCCGAGGGTCTGCTCGTCGTGACGACCGACGCGCTCGTCGAGGGAGTCGACTTCCTGACCGGAGAAGATCCCGCTCGGCTCGGCCGCCGCGCGATGTCCGTCGCTCTCTCCGACCTCGCCGCGATGGGCGCCTGGCCCGCGTTCTTTCTCCTCACGATCGGGTTTCCCGAGTCGGCCGCCGAAGAGCTTCCTCTGACGATTGCCATCGCGGCCGCCCGGCGCGCGCAGGAATTCGGGGCGGTCCTCGCGGGAGGCGACCTGACCCGGGCGGACCGGACTTTCCTGTCCGTGGCCGTCTGGGGGCGACCCGCGGGTCAGCCGATCCTGCGCACCGGCGCGAGAGCCGGCGAATCCCTCTTTCTCTCCGGCTCGCCGGGCGAAGCCGCCGCGGGTCTCGCGCTCGCGCGGGCGCGCGAGGAACTTCCGGCCGGCGCGGCCTCCGCCGGGTGGACGCCGGAAGAGCTTCCCGTTCCGGATCTCACGCGGCTCCTCGCCGCCTACCGGGAACCCGAGCCCCGCCTCGCCCTCGGCCGCGCGCTCGCGACGGACGGGCTCGCGTCCGCGGCAATCGACGTTTCGGACGGTCTCGGCGTGGACGCGGCGCGGCTCGCACGCGCTTCCGGGGTTCGCCTCGTGATCGAGATTGACTCCCTTCCTCTCTCCCCCGCACTCCGATCCTTTGCGGAGCTCTCGGGAACGGACCCGGTCGAGACGGCGCTCGGAGGTGGAGACGACTACGAGCTCCTCTTCACCGTCCCGCCGGCGAGCGCGCGTGCCTTTTCGGATCCGCCGCCGGACTGGGGCGTGGAAGTCCGGCGCATCGGACGCGTGGAACCGGGGGAAGGCGCCTTCCTGGAAGAAGAAAACGGCCTGCGCCCTATCGGGGACCGCGGGTTCGACCACTTCGGGGCGCCGCGGTGAAGATCCACCTCCCCCGCGCCTTTCGCCGCCGGAAAAAGCACCCTCTGAAAACGTCGAGGCGGCTGAAGGTCCTCCTCGCGGACCTCCTCGGCCGGGAGGAATCCCCCGACCGTGTCGCCGCGGCGATCGCGATGGGCATAGGCGTCGGGTTCTCGCCGTTCATGGGGGTCCACTTCGTTCTCGCGATCGGCCTCGCGTTTCTCTTCAAGCTGAACAAGGTCGACGCGGCGCTCGGGCAGTTCGTCGGCAACCCGTGGACGCTGCCCCCCGTCTTCGCGGCCGGCTACGCGCTCGGCCGGATCCTTCTCGGCTACGACCGGACCGAAGTCCCGAACCTTCCGTGGGACCGCCTGCTCACACGCGACTTCTGGCACGCGTTTGCCGGTCCGACGCTCCGGCCGCGGCTCGCGTCGTTCATCGTCGGGACGCTCGTCCTCGCCACGCTCATCGCTCTCGTGGCGTACCTGCTCGTTCGCGGGGCCCTTCGGATCTATCACCGCCGGCATCCGCGGGTGGCCGAGCGGGCGGCGCGGATACGGGAGCGGAAATCGTTGCGCCGGCGGCGCCGACGCGAGGCCCGCGAGGAGGGCTGAGCCGGGAACGGATACCGGCAAAGCGCTTCCCGTAAGCTGGATCCTTCGCGGCGATCGCGGTCAGGCGCACGAAGTCCAGCGGCGATCGCGAAACGCGAACGACCTTCTCGATCGCGAGACCCTCCGCGAAGCGGCGCCCCTGATCGCGCATCGAATCGGCGATGAGGCGGAGCGCCACGACGTCTCTGGGGTATCGGCGGAGAACCTCGCGCGCCTGTCGAACCGCCTCCCCGCTCCTCCCCGCTGCGAGCAACCATTGCGCGTAGCCCAGGCGGAAGGGCGGAGCGCCGCGGGAGACCTCGATCGCGCGACGCCAGTCGGACTCGGCGCTCGGTCGAGCGAGGGCGGAGCGGACGATCGCCAGCCGATAGGCGAGCGGTGTGGACTTCGGGTTGCGGGCGGCCCCGTCCGCAAAAGCGCGTTCGGCTCCCTCGAGGTCGCCCCTTTTCTCCCGAACGACCCCGAGGCGGAAGAATCCGTTCTCGTAACCGGGAGCGACTTCGAGCGACCGCTGGAAATCCTTTTCCGCCCCCGCGAGGTCCTCCATCCGCTGCCGGACCGAGCCCCTTCCCGCCCACGCGTCGAAGTACTTCGGGTAGATGCGGGTCGCCTGCGTGTAGTGGTCGAGCGCCTCGGGGAGGCGCCCCGCCTGCGCGGAGAGCCACGCGAGGTTGTAGTGCGCTTTCGCGCTCTCCGGCGAGTCGCGGACGGTCGCCTCGAAAAGCGCCGCGTCGTCCTTCCAGACGACGTTGCGCGTGACGGTTCGCGCGGCGAGGAGCAGAGCGGCGGCAAACAGGAGCGCCACGCGCCATCGGGGCACCGGGCGCGCCGCGCCCCCGCCGACCAGCGCCGAGGCGATCGCGAGCAGAAAGCCCGCGGAGGGCAGGTAGGCGAGCCGCTCCGCGAAGATCGTTCCGGTCGGAAAGAGGAGGTTTGCTGTCGGCAGGAACGCGAGAGCGAAAAAGAGAACGCCGAGAGCGACGTCCGGCCAGGCCCGCTCCCGCGCGACGGCCGCGAGAACGAGCGACAGAAGGAGCAGGAGGACGGCGGCACCCGTGATGCGGACGCCGTGTTCGAGCGGAATCGACCAGGCCGATTCGTCCGCCGACAGCCGCAGAGGGAGAACGAGCCGGCCGGCATACCGGAGGAGGATGGCCGCCGCATTCCACACGCGTTCGAGCGGCTCGAGCGCCGCAAGCGGGTTCTCGAGCTCGAAGATGACGAAGTTCGGAGCCTTCAGGACGCCGCCGAGGATGATCCGGCGAAGAACCAGGCTCCCGGCGAGGAGCACCGCGGAGCCCGCGTAGAGCGGAAGGCCTTTTCGGAAAGCGCCGGCGATACGCCCGCCGAGCGTTCCTTCCTCGAGCCGAACGAACGCGAGGAATGCGAGTGCCGGTGCGACCGCGGCGCTCTCCTTCGTCAGGATCCCGGCGGCGAACAGCGCGAGCGCCGCGGCGAGAAGCGCGGTACGGCGCCGCGTCTCCTTTCGATAGGAGAGGGCGATCAGCAGGAATCCGAAAACGAAAACGGCCGCGAGCGTCTCCCCGCGTCCGACGAGACTCGTCACCGCCTCGACGTGAATCGGGTGAACGGCGAAGAGCAGCGCCGCTCCGAAGGTGACCCGGTCCGGGACTTCCAGCCGCAGGAGGAACCGCGCGAAGAGTAAGGTGACGAGACAGTGCAGTGCCACGTTGACGACGTGGAAGCCGAACGCCCATCCGCCGTGAACCCAGCGCTGAACGGCGAAGGAGAGCAGGAGAAGCGGCCGATAACCGGTGCTCTGTCCGCGGGGGCCTCCGAAGTACGGCGTCGTGAAGATCTGTGACACCGAGCCGGGCGAGCGGATGCGGGCGTTGTCGCGGACGATCGCCTTGTCGTCGTAGGTGAAATCTCCGCGGAGTCCGTTGGCGTAGGAAACCGCGCAGGCGGCGACGAGGAGCAGGGCTCCGGCGGTCCGCCTCCGCTTCGCGAGCGATTCGTCCATGCCGCCGGGACTCTAGCGTTACCGTCTCGCGGCCGGCACCCCCAGGTCCTTGATCAGGTAGAGAAGCGCCTGGCGCGAGAGTCCGAGGTCCCGCGCGGCCCGACTGCGGTTTCCGCCGGCGCGCTCGAGGGCCTCCCGCACGAGCCCGCGGCGGTGGGCCGCGACGCGGGATCGGTAGTCGGTCTCGACGCCCGGTCGCGACGCGCGACGCACCGACGCGGGAAGGAGGTCCGCCGCGACCGCGCCGTCGCGCTCGGCCAGCGCCGCCGCCTGCGAGATGGCGTTCTGCAGCTCGCGCACGTTGCCGGGCCAACGGTGGGCAAGGATCGCCGCCTGGGCTTCGGGAGTCAGCCGCAGCACACCGCGCCCGAACTCCCGGCCGTATCTGTCGAGGAAATGGCGCGCGAGGAGCACCGCGTCCCGGCCGCGCTTCGCGAGCGGCGGAAGGGCGATCGTCGCGACGTGAAGCCGGTAATACAGGTCCTCGCGGAAGCGCCCCGCCGCCACCTCGCGCGCGAGATCGCGCGACGTGGCCGACACGACCCTCACGTCCACCGCCCTTGCGCGGTTCTCGCCGACCCGGCGAATCTCTCTCTCCTGGAGGGCGCGCAGGAGCTTCGACTGGAGCGGGAGGGACAGGTCTCCGATCTCGTCGAAGAAGATCGTCCCACCGGACGCTTCCTCCAGCAGGCCGCGGCGGTCCCGCTCCGCGCCGGTGAAGGCGCCGCGAGCGTGGCCGAAGAGCTCGCTCTCGAGGAGCGCCGCGGGAATCGCGGGCACGTTCACCGACACGAAGGGCCCGGAGGCTCGGCGGGAGAGCGTATGGACGGCGCGCGCAACCGCCTCCTTTCCGCTTCCGGACTCGCCCAGCACGAGGACGGTGACCGGCTGCGGCGCGAAGCGCTGGAGCCGGAGGTAGGGCTCCCGCATCACGGGATCCGACGTGACGACTCCTACGCGCCGCCATCCCTCCGAGAAGTCCGACGACGGCGGCGACTCGTCCGGCCGGTAGAGAAGGGCTTCGAGCACGAGCGCGATCGGGGTCGAGACCTCATCCGCAACGGGCGGAGCGAGTGTGAGCTCGAAGCGCGCGTTTCCCGCGTCGAGGGAGCGCCGCTGGACGTCCGCACGCCGGAGGAGCGGATCGCCGAACCTCACGATGTCGCGCCCATCCCCGTCCGTGATCGCGAGCCCCGTCAACCCGAGCGCCTCGAGCGGCGCCTCGGGTTTCTCTCCCGACGCCGCGGCCGCGACCGCATTTCGCAGGGCGCGAAGAACGTCCGGAAGCGGCCCTCTTCGCTGGCCGCCCCGGACGCTCGCGCTATCCACGTAAAAGGATTGTCTCGAGGTCCCGGAAGAAACCGGGATAGGACTTCGCGACGCAATCCGGCCTCTCGATGAGAGCGCCGGGAATGCGGATCGCGAGCAGGGCCGCGGCCATGGCGATTCGATGGTCGTCGAACGTCGGGAGCCGGAGAACGCCCTCGCGCGGGCGAGGCGGACCGCCGACGCGGATCTCCTGCTCGGCGGGACCAGCAGTTGCACCGGCCGCCTGGAGCAGACCCGCGACCGCAGTAATCCGGTCGCTCTCCTTCAAACGGAGGTGAGCGACGTCGCGGAACAGGGACTCGCCGTCGGCGAAGGCGGCGAGCGCGGCGAGCGCCGGCACGGCATCCGGAAAGGTCTCCGCCGAGACCGCTACGGCGGTGCGTAGTCCGCGGTCCGCCTGCGCCCGGATCCCGTCCGGGCCCCGGCCGACGGACACGCCCATCGCCTCGACGACTTCGAGGGCGCGGGCGTCGGCGTCCGGAGAGGGCCACTCGAGTCCGGTCACCGTGACGTCGCCCCCCGCGATGCCGGCCGCGGCGAAAAACGGGAGGGCGGAGGACCAATCTCCGGGAACCACGTACCGCGACGGGCCGCCCGCGCCGCGAGAGACCGAGATCTCGCCCGCCGGACCGCGGGCGACTTCGTGACCGAACGCGCGGAGAACCGCGGCCGTCGTCTCGACGTAGGGCGCGGATGCCACCTTACCCAGGGGCCGCACGGTGAGACCACCCTCGAGCGCCGCCGCCGCGATCAGGAGCGCGGAGAAGAACTGGCTCGACTCCGAGGCGTCCACCGCGAGCGGTCGCGCGCTTCCGAGAGTCGCGCCGCGGATGGACAGCGGAAGAAAACCGTCGCGTCCGTCGTACGCGACTCGGGCTCCCGCATCGCGGAGCGCCGTCACGAGGGGACCGATCGGTCGCTCGAGCAGCCTCGCGTCGCCGGTCAGCCGGTAGCGCCCCGGGGTCGCGGATGCGAGGGCCGCGAGAAAGCGGGCGGCGGTCCCCGACGCTCCGGCGTCGAGAAGCACGACCGCGCTGCCGGGCTCGCTCCCGAGGGGACCCCGAACGCGCACCCCCTCGCGCGTCCGCTCGATCACCGCGCCCATCGCCTCCAGGCACGCTGCGAGCCGGGTCGTGTCCCCCGCAACGAGGGGGCGCACGATCTCGACCGGCTCTTCGGAAAGGGCGGCGAGGACGAGCGCGCGATTCGTCGCGCTCTTGGAAGGTTGGGCGTGGACCGCGCCGTGGACCGAGCGAACGGGGGGAAGGGCGAGGTAGTCGCGAATCAAGCGCGTCGGGCGTCGTTTCCTAGAGTCCGACGAGCCTCGTCCCCCCGTCCTCCGCCACCTCCATCCACTGGTGCTCGTCGACGAACGCCGGCAGGATCTCGACCTTTCCGCCGTTCACGTTCTCACTCCACGACCGGTGGAAGTGACCGAGCAGAAGCACGTCGAATCCCTCGCGGAAGCGGCGCTCGGCAAACGCGCGGATCATCTCGACCGGAAGCCTCGTCTTGTGCTTGAAGTTGGATTTGTAGAGCCGCGCCTCGACCTTCCAGACGAGCCGGTTGGCCGCTTTTTTCGGGATGAGGTTGATCGCGGCGCGCGAGAGCGGGTTCTTCGAAATGCCGCGCCACAGCCGATAGGGACGATCTTCCTCGTTCAGGAGGTCGCCGTGCGTGAGGAGAAATCGCTTGCCCCCCTCGGTGAAGGTCTCCTCGTCGCAGACGTCGCGGAAGCGGTCCTCGACGTAGGACCCGCGCAGGAAAAAGTCCCGGTTACCCTCGACGTAGGTGATCGGGACGCCGGCCGCCCGCAGGGAGTCCACCTTGTCGAGGAACCGGGCGATCGCGACTGTTTCGAACTTCGGGTGCGCGATGAAGAAGTGGAAAATGTCGCCGAGGAGCGAGATGGCCGTGGCCCCCCGCCGCCGGGCCTCCTCGAGGGCGTCCAGGAACGGGCCTTCGTCCCCCGGCCTGCGGCCCACGTGACAATCGGCGAAAACGGCCCTCATCGGCGGGAAAGATAGCCCAAGAGCGCTTTTGGCGGCCGAAACGCCCCTCCCCGGGATTTTTCCGGGTCTCCGGACTGTATTCTTCTCGTTACACGAGACTTTTTCGGGGGGGACATGCACTCACGCCTCTCGGCTGTTGCGCTCGCCATCGTCGTTTTTGTCGCTTCGAGCCCGTCCGCCCGCGCCCTCCGGCCGGTCTCCGCGGATGAGGCCCCGAAGGCGGAGGCCCGGCTGCTTCGCGCGCTGAACGGTGGGGCCGAGGAAGTGCGGGTTCTCGTGGGCCTCCGGGACGGAACCCCGGCGCCGCGAACCCTCTTCGCCCGTCCCGACCCGACCGGCGAGCCCGGGCGTCGCCTCATTCGCATCGCCGCGCAGAAGCGGCTCGTGGACGAGCTCCCGGAGGCGGAGTTCCGCGTGCGCCACTTCTACGAGAGCTTCTCCGTCCTCGCGGGACGCGCGACGCGCGCCGCGGTCGTCAAGCTCGCAAACCACCCCGACGTGCAGTGGGTGTCGCTCGACGGCACCCGTCGCCGGTTCCAGGCGACCGCTCAGAACGCGCAGGTGCTCATGCGGAGCGACCAGGCGAACGCGGTCGGCTTCACGGGCGCGGGTCAGACGGTCGCCGTGCTGGACACGGGCGTCGATTACACGGTCGCCGAGCTCGGAGGCGGTCCCTTCCCCAACGCGAAGGTGATCGGCGGGATGGACACCGCCGACGAAGACAACGACCCGATGGACTGCGACAACCACGGGACGTCGGTCTCGGGAGTCGTTGCCGGGCCGCGCGGCGTCGCGCCGGGCGCGAAGATCGTCGCGCTCAAGGTGTTCGGCTCGACGGACGCGACGAACGGGACGTGCAAGGACACCGCGTTCGTCTCCGACATCATCCAGGGGATCAACTACGCGATTTCCCACAAGGCCGAGTTCGGGATCTCGGTGATCAACATGAGCCTCGGCGCCGAGCCCGACTCTTCTGTTGACCAGGGCTATTGCGACAGCTCCGAGCCCGCGGAGGCCGCGGCGGTGGACGCCGCCGTCGCCGCCGACCTGCTCGTCGTCGCTTCCTCGGGCAACGGAACGTTTCAGCACTCTCTCGCGGCGCCGGCCTGCATCTCTTCGGCCGTTTCCGTCGGCGCGGTCTACTCGTTCTCCTCGGCGAGCCGGAGTTGGACCAGCTGCGTCGACCAGAACGTTACGCCGGACCTGGTCGCCTGTTTCTCGAACTCGAACACGAACCTGTCGCTGCTCGCGCCGGGCGCCTTCTGGAGCACGGTGAGAAAGGGCGGCCTCGCCAACCCCAATTTCGGCGGCACGTCCGCCTCCGCGCCCGCCGCGGCCGGCGCCATCGCGGTCGTCCGGCAGGCGAGGCCCGACCTGACCGCATTCGGAGTTCTCGGCCTCCTTCGCATGACCGGCGTCCCCGTTACGGATGCGCGCAACGGGATCATCACCCCGCGCATCGACACGCTCGCCGCCGTCCAGCTCGCGTCGAGCCGGTTCGCCGGATATGTCGGGCCGGCGGTCTCGTTCCCGGACGGCAGCGGCGACGCGTCCGCGACGGCCGTCGTTTCGGGTCTCTCCGGCTCCGTTGCGAGCGTGCAGGTCTGGGCCCAGATCGATCACAACGGACCGCAGGAGGTCCGACTGAGACTCACGGGACCCGACGGCACGTCCGTCCTGCTCCACGACCGGACGGGAACGGCTCAGCGGCCGATCAATGCGCTCTACGGTCGCACCGACGTGCCGGTCCAGGCCCTCGCGGCGTTCCAGGGGCACGCCGCCAACGGAACCTGGAGACTCACAGCCGAAGACCAGGTGCCCGGAGGCACCGGCCGCATCCGCAACTTCTCGCTGATGGTGTCGCCGGGACAACCCGTCGTCGCGATCCCCTCCCAGGTGGACGGCGCGGTTCTCCCGGTCGTGGGGCGCGTCCAGGGGACGAAGTTCTTCCTCTCCGACGTGCGCCTCTACAACCCGACGGCCGCACCGAAGGCGTTCTCGCTCTTCTACGTGCCGACGGGACAGAGCGGTGCGACGGCGCTCCGCGCGACCCGCACCGTCGGGGCCGGACAGGTCCTGGCTCTCAACGACGTGGTTTTCTCGGAGTTCGGATTCGATACGTCCATCGGGGAGCTGACGATCGTCTCGAACGACTCCGCCTTCCTCGCGACGAGCCGCGCCTACACGCAGAGCGCGAACGGCACCTTCGGCCAGTTCGTGCCGGGCTTCCGGAGCTTGACCGGCCTCTCGCTCGGACAGGGCCGGGCCACCGCGAACGGCTTCTCGAAGGACTCGCGGTTCCACACGAACGTGGGCTTCACCGAGGTCTCCGGCGCGCCGGTGACCGTGCGGATCGACCTCCTCGACGCGAACGGCGCTCTGATCGCTTCGACGACGCGCGACGCCGCGCCGAACCAGACCGTCCTCATCACCGACATCGTCGGCGACCGGGGACTCGGCTCGGCGTTCAACTTCCGCGTCGACTTCACGGTCACGAGCGTGACGGGCCGGATCGTGCCCTTCGGCATCCTCCTCGACGACGCCACCGGCGACGGCCTCTTCGAGCCGGCGACGAACCCCGCGCCTTCCGCCAGCGACATCGTCGTCACACAGGCGTCGTTCGCCCGCGGAGCGGCGGACACTTTCTTCAAGACGAACCTGCACATTACGAACGCCGGCGCCGAGCCCGTGACCGTGACGGTTTCTCTGCTGCCGAGGCTCGTGACGGGAACTCCCGCTTCGCCCCGCGTTTACACGCTCGCGGCGGGCCAGACGATCGAGAAGCTCGACGTCCTGAACACGGAGTTCGGCCTCCAGGATCCCTCCGCGGCGGGCCTTCGGATCCGTCCCAGCGGGCCGGCCAGGCTCGTCGTCTCGACGCGCACGTTCGTCGAGAAGTTCGGCGGCACGTTCGGATTCTTCATCCCGGGCCTTTCCACCACGAATGCGATCGGCCTCGGCGGCGGGACGGTCACCGCGATCCACCTCGACCAGTCCAACCTCTCGACCGGTTACCGCTCGAACTTCGGCATGGCCGAGGTCGCCGGAGCTGACGTCGCGGTTCGCGTGTTCGTCCGGAGCGGCGACACCGGGGCGCTCCTCGGTTCGAAGGCGTACTTCCTGTCCGCCAACACGTCGACGCAGCTGAACGTCACCGATATCCTCGGCGTCGGCGCCACCGCGTCGAACATCTACCTGCAGTTCGGCGTCGAGGGCGGCGCGGGCCGGGTCCTCGCCTACGGCGTCGCCGTGGACAACACGTCGGGCGACGCAATCTACCTGCCGGCGCAGCGGGAGCCGTAGGAAGACTTGGGCTACAAACGAAAAGGCCGCGGCAAGCCGCGGCCTTTTTCTTGCACATCGGGAGCTCAGTCGGAGGGCGCTCGCGGAACAGCAGTCTCGCTTTCGGTCGGCAACGGCCAGCCGAACCGTTTCGCCGTCTCCACGTTCAGACTGCCATCCGGGTTCAGCGTCCCGTTCTGAATGAGCAGCCGCCGGTAGGAATCGGGTAGGGATCCGAAGACGTCCAGGTTCCCCTGCGGTCGGAAATGAACGTTCTCGACAATGGGATCCGGGTTCTTGATCGCCTTCCGCTCCGCATAGACGACGTAGTGGATCTTGAGGTTCCGGGATGCCTGGACGACGATTCCGTCCTTCCCCTCCGAGACCACTCCAACGCTCGCCATCCCGCCAACCGGTGTAACGAGGGTCGAGTAAGTGTCGGGGTCCGCGACGAAGAGAAAGCTCTCGGGAATCTCGATGCGCGTCAGTCCCTGCCGTATCTGGGCCGTTCCGCGGAAGTAGACCTCCGCGTGCGGGCCTTCGAGCGACACGTAGCGGATTTCCTTGCTCGCATCGTGGGGATGAGGCTCGATGAACCATTTGTTCGCGGAGCTGAAGTTACCCGTGACGGTCAGGTTTCCGAAAACCGCGGCAGAGCCGTCGGAAACGACGCCGTGGTGCGTGCCGCCGAGCGCGTAGCCGAGATATCCACTCGCCAGCTGATTCGCCGAAAGGTCGAACACGATTCCCCTGACCCCTCCTTGACTGAATTCGATGTTTCCCGTCTTCGCGGTCAAGCCAAGCACACCGAAGCCGTCACGCGCCTCTCCACGAACCCCCGGTACGGCAGGATAGCTGGAGCCCGGGTTACCGGCCCTTCCCCCGGCCCCGACGCCGAGGACTCCCGCGGAGCCGGCGGAACCCGAGGTGAAGCCGTAGACCCCATAACCGCGGGCGAGGCCGCCGGGGACATGCTGTCCGTAGACCCCGGAAACCCCGTCGCCGTTTGTGGTGGCCCACACGCCACCCGCCCCGCCGCCGGCGACGACTCCATATCCGCTTGCGCTGGTTCCCCACACACCGTAGCCCGACCCTGTGTTCTCCCCATAGATTGCCGTCCCACCCCCGGCCCTCACCTCGAACTGGTTGCTGCCCAGGGTATCGGCGAAGTACCCGTTGATGTCGATCAGCAGGTGACCGGGCGCGTTGACGAAGACGTTGATCGACCCGTTCGTGCCCGCCGGGACGATGGCGGCATTCGCCACGAGCTGCCCGGCGTTGAAGTTGAGCGTCGAGACCACCGGCTGCGCTCCGCCCGTCGGCCAGGCCGTCAGGAACGCGTTCTGGAAGGCCCCAGCGGCGGCGATTACCGTGAAGTTGAGCGAGTAGGCGTCCGCGCCCGCCGGGATCCCCGGACAGTGAGCGGCCGAGTTGATGTCGAACGGGCGAGCGGCGGCATTGCCGACGAGAGCCGGAGGACCGTAGGTCCCCGTGAAGACGCCTCCTCCGCGCGTATCCACGATCCGACACGGCGTGACCGCCACGAACGCGACGCCGGGAGAGAGGTCGACCATTGGACTCAACCCTTCGGAAGCATCCGCAGATCGATAAGCCGGAACGGTCCAGTTGCGAAGCGGGACATCGACTGCCTGGGCGAATGCCGCCGAGGCTGTGAGCAGGAGGAGACAAGAACAAGTGAAGACTCGCGCGCGGTTCAAGTGCATCGGACCTCCATCTCGGTTATCGAAGCGCCATCAACGCAACCTATCGCAGCGGAAGATCACTGATTTACCGCGAGATTCTAGCCGCGCGGCGCAGTGGGCACGCGAAGAAAAGCCGCGGCAACTTCGCCCGCGGCGTGGATGTTGAGGGCGTCGGACCGTTACTCGGAAGGCTGCGGCGCCGGTCGCGCCCGTTGCTCCCACTCCTTGTCCCAGCCCAGGCGCTTTGCCGTTTCTATCCCGACCAGGGCCCGTCTGGGTACCCCGATTCGTATCGCCGACTAGGTGCCGCTGAAGACCCCGCCTCCGCGGGTGTCCACGATCCGGCAGGGCGTGACCGCCACGAACCCGATGCCTGGCGACACATCGACCATCGGGCTCATCCCTCCGCCTGCACTCGAAACCCGATAGGGCGGCACCGTCCAGTTGCGCAGCGGAACGTCGCCGTCCGCTCGCACGATTGGGGACAGAGCGAGACCGGCACTGACGAACAGCAGGATCCGCTTCGAGTTCATCTTGAGCTCCTCTCGTTTGCGGAAATCCTACCGCCCAGAGACAAAAGGCCGCGGCAGTGCCGCGGCCCTGGTGACTCGGAAGACGTCCCGCTATTCGATCGGTTGCGGCCTTGGCCGCTCTCGCTTCTCCCACTCCTTGTCCCAGCCGAGGCGCTTCGCGGTCTCCATGTTGACGGTGCCGTCCGCGTTGTAGGTGCCGTTCGAGATCAGCATCTGCTTCTGACCTTCGGTCACCCAAAGCGGCATTTTCGCCTCGGACGTCTCGGGCATGTACTCGCGGCCCGGACCGATCGGAGTCAGATGCTTGTGCGTCTTGCGGACCCCGTTGACCATGTAGGAGAACTCGACGTTACGCGAGCCCCGCACGACGATTCGGTCGAGCCCGATCCGCACGACACCGACGCTGGCCATCTGGCCGATCGGTGTGACCTGAACCGTGATTCCTTCGGAGTCGGTCACGAGGCGGAAGTCTTCGGGCACGTCGATCGTCGCCACTCCGTTCTGGAACCTACTGCGACCACGAAAGTAGGTTCCCGACTCGTTGCCCTCCAGAGAGACGTAACGGATGACCGTGTCCGCCTTTTCGGGATGCGGCTCGACGAAGTATTTCGCGCCCGATCCCCCGTAGGGACCCTCCGAGTACACGCCGTAGTTGATCCCACCAGTATTGAATTGGTTGTATCCGAGGTTCCCCGAGGCAACGAATGAGTTCCCCGTCGGGGTTACTACTATGCCCTGCACCCCTCGGGAGAGGGAGAAAGAGCCGGTACTCTCGTCCTCAGTCAATCCCAGGACTCCGACGTGAAAGACACTCTCGCCCCGGACGCCCGATCTGGCGAAGTAGTCGATTCCCCCGGGCGCGCCGCTGCCTTCTGTTCCCACAACTCCCGCACTGCCGGATTGGCCCCTCGTGTGTCCCGACACGCCATAAGATACCGAGAATTCGTGAATCGTGTCGCCGAACACGCCAATCGCCCCGTCTGTCGAGGAGGCGGTCTGTCCCCAGGTTCCCACCGAAAGTCCTGAGGCAGCGCTCGCGACACCGACGACTCCGGCTCCTAGAAGGGATCCGGATGAGGTCTCGCCCCACACGCCGAACGTGCGTCCGCTCGCCGCCGTCGCGTGTGCGAACAACGCTTTGCTGAGATCGACCGATGAGCTGTTGGTGGCCTGGATCGCACCGTTCGCGTTCACCGTGCTGTTGACGACGAAAGGGATCTGGGAGTTGTAGTCGTCCGTGAAGTAGCCGTTGATGTCGATCAGAAGATGCCCCGGCGCGTTCACGAAGACGTTGATCGAGCCGTTCGTACCCGCCGGGACGATCGCGGCGTTGGCCACGAGCTGACCGGCGTTGAAGTTCAGCGTCGACACCACCGGTTGCGCGCCTCCCGTCGGCCACGCCGTCAGGAAGGCGTTCTGGAAGGCGCCGGCTGCCGCGATGACCGTGAAGTTCAGGGAGTAAGCCTCCGCACCTGCCGGGATCCCCGCGCAGTGCGGAGCGGAGTTGATGTCGAACGGCCGCGCCACGGCGTTGCCGACCAGCGCCGGAGGCCCGTAGGTCCCCGTGAAAACGCCTCCACCGCGCGTGTCCACGATCCGGCAGGGCGTGACCGCCACGAACCCGATGCCGGGAGAGAGGTCCGCCATCGTGCTTATTCCTCCGGAAGCATCCGAAGCCCGATAGGGCGGCACCGTCCAGTTCCGAAGCGGAACGTCAACCGTCTGCTCTGCGAAGCCTATCGAGGCGGCGGCGGCGAAAAGAAACGCAGCGAGGAATCGACCCTGGTTTGAGGACATGCGGCTTCCTTTCGGTTCTGCAATAAGAGTGAAGTACGGAAATTCGATTGTCGCCCTGGAAACGAAGAGGCCGCCGAGCCCACGGCCTCACAGGATCAGGAGACGTCGCGCTACTCGCCTGGTTCCGACGCCGGTCGCTCCCGCATCTCCCACACTTTGTCCCAGCCGAGACGCCGCGCAGTTTCCATGTTGATCGTTCCGTCCGGGTTGTAGGTGCCGTTCTCGACGAGAGTTCTCTTCTGCCGGTCCGACAGCGAGTTGGGAAGCCGGCCACCCGCCGACTGTGGGATGAATGTGCCGTCTCGGATTATCGACTGGGTATCCTTGAAGCTCGCCCGGACTCCCTGAACGAGATAGGAGAACTCGACGTCACGGGAGGATTTCACGAGGATCCGATCGAGCCCCATGCGCACGACCGCGAAACTCGCCATCTCGCCGATCGGCGTGATCTGAACGGTGAGGCCTTCCGGGTCGGTGACCATGCGGAAAGTCTCCGGCAC
Organism: uncultured Acidobacteriota bacterium; assembly: GCA_963832145.1. Lineage (GTDB taxonomy): Bacteria > Acidobacteriota > Thermoanaerobaculia > UBA5066 > Gp7-AA6 > Gp7-AA6. Next base: position 210,936 of record CAWHTA010000004.1, on the reverse strand, counting down.
GGTGATGGAAGCCAGGCCCCTCTGGAACCGGGACCGGCCCCGGAAATAGGTTCCGGCTTCCGGCCCCTCGAGCGCTATGAACTGAATGACTCGCGTGGGGTCGGTCGGATGCGGCTCCAGAAAGGCTTTCAGGCCTGTCGCTCCGATGTTGCCGTCCGCAAAAACTCCCCAGGGCGGCCCGCCCCCGTCGGGGTCCAGGCCGTTGTTCACTCCCAGCGATCCGGTGGCAAGAGATCCCGCGCCCGGCGTCGCCGAAAGGAGCACCCCTGCCACGCCCAGGAATCGCGACAGACCGAGCACCCCCAGTCCCCCATTACTCTCGCCGCGTACGCCGGCGCGCAAATACGTCGCGTCCTCTCCAACGCCAACGGCAACGCCTTTTACACCGGCGCTTCCAAGCTGGAGGCTGCTCGTCTCCCCCCGAACGCCGTAGTTCCGAACCGTCGTCCCGGTCGAGAGACCGAAGACCCCGTTCCCGTCGACTGACGTTCCGTAAACGCCGTACCCGCTTCCGCCCTGCGACCCCCAGACCCCGATGCCCGAAGTGGACAACCCGTTGTTGATTCCGCGCACGGCGACGGAGCTCGATCCGGGAGCCGTCGAGGTGATGACGCCCCGAATGGCGACCGCGTTCGGGGCGGTGGACGTGTTCTGTCCGTGGATCGCCGTCCCTGCGGTCGATGAGCTCGCCTCGAACGAGAGGTTGTCCGGGTAGTCGTTCGTGAAGTACCCGTTGATGTCGATCAGGAGGTTGCCCGGGGCGTTCACGAAGACGTTGATCGATCCGTTCGTTCCCGCCGGGACGATCGCCGCGTTGGCCTCGAGCTGCCCCGCGTTGAAGTTGAGCGTCGAAACGACCGGCTGTGCTCCACCCGTCGGCCACGCCGTCAGGAACGCGTTCTGGAAGACACCGGCGGCCGCGATCAACGTGAAATTGAGCGAATAGGCGTCGGCGCCCGCCGGAATTCCAGGACAGTGAGCCGCGGAGTTGATGTCGAACGATCGCGCAGCGGCATTCCCCACCAACGCCGGAGGACCGTACGCCCCGGTGAAGACCCCGCCCCCGCGTGTGTCCACGATCCGGCACGGCGTCACCGCCACGAAGCCGATCCCGGGAGACAGATCCGCCATCGTGCTCAGCGCCCCCGAAGCATCCGAAACCCGATAGGGCGGCACTGTCCAGTTTCGAAGTGGAACGTCCACCTCCGCTCGCGCGATTGGAGACAGAACGAGACCGGCAATGATGAGCAGCATGATCCGCTTCGAGTTCATCTTGAGCTCCTCTCGTTGCGGAAATCCTATCGCCCGAAAGTGAAAAGCCATGGCAGCGCGGCGAGCCTACGATTCCAACGGTCGGGCTTAGCCAGAGGCCCGCGGAACTAGTTTTTCCCGAGCGATCGCTCGCACTTCGCCGGGGACGGTTTGCCGCGGTCCTTTGACGGGAAAACGGATCGCCACTCCGCTCTGTGACGGCATTGAAGTGAGACCTTTGTCTGATCGACCGAGGTCGGGAGCGACCGACTAATGTCCAATTGATTCACACGCCGGTAGATCCCAGAGTCTGCTTTCACACAAACCCAGTTTGAGTGTATTCGGATTTGCATCAGCACGAATTTCTTAAAGGAGTTTTGTCATGAAGCGGTCGCTACGGAATTCCATTCTCACCGTGCTGGCGGTTCTTACTTTCGGCGTGGCGCTTTCCGCCACCCGACTGAAGCTGCCGGCCCTCAACCGCAGCGCCGCTGCGCAAGCTCAGGAAGCCGTCGCAGTCGCCGCGGGCGATGACCTCGAAAGCGCGAAGGAGCTCGCGCCGGCCTCACGGCTCGGCCGCGAAGTCGTCCTGCAGACCGACAAGTTGGACTATCGCGCAGGTGAAGTCGTCGTGATCACGGGGTCGGGCTTCGAGCCCGGCGAAACCGTGACGCTCCTCCTTCACGAGGAGCCGGCGATTCACAAGGACCGGAAGGTCGCGGTCGTCGCCGACGCGTTCGGCGAGATCTTCGACAACCAGTTCACCCAGGACGGCGACCACTCGGGAGTCACGTTCATCCTCACGGCCATCGGGAAGGGTTCCGGGCTGACGACCCAGGCGGCGTTCGGCAACCCGTCCGCGACGCTCGACCAGTGGGCGACCATCGACGGCATCTGGGTGAACGGTAACCTCGGCGCGAGCAAGGCCCGGTACTTCGAGGGCGACTCGATCCCCTACCGGCTCCGCTTCGGCAGTCTGCCGCTCTCGTCGCACACCGTCACGATCGAGTGGGACACGACGAAGGCCGACAAGCACGCGCTCGACTACCTGACGACGTTCAACCGGTCCGCCCCGGCGCTTCCGTGCCAGGGCGTGGCGGGCTGCGGCTCGGCGACCACGTTCCCGATCCCCGTGGATCCGCAGGTCAGCGGCGCGGGTGTCACGCCGATCGCCGGCAACTTCACGCTCTACGGGGGAACGATCACGGCGGTCAGCGCCTACAGCTATGCGAACGGGGCCGGCTTCACAGGCGACAAGTCGGCGCAGATCACGATCACCTTCACGGCCAGCGTGGCGAACCCGGTGCTCTCCTGGGGTGGCCACATTTCGACGCGGCTCGACTGGGGCGCGTTGAACTCCTGCGTCAACATCTCCGGCTCCCCGTTCCACACGCGCCTCCTCGGCCTGAACGGATCGGGCGGAAACCAGGACCGCTCGCTGTCCTCGGATGCCACGATCTTCCCGGGGAAGATCACGATCATCAAGCAGGCGAGCCCGGAGGGCTCCACCTCGTTCCCCTTCACGGCGACCCCGACGCCGCTCAGCGGCTTCTCGCTCGTGGATGACGGTAGCGTCGCAAACACCAAGGTGTTCGACCTCCTGAACGAGGCCGACTTCAAGACCTACACGATCACCGAGTCGGCGGTAGCGAACTGGACTCTCGACAGCATCACTTGCAGCGTGGCGAGCCCGAACGGTGGGAGCCAGAGCATCACCCTTTCGAGCCGACAGGTCTCCCTGTCTCTGAAGGAAGGTGAGAGCCGGAGCTGCACGTTCACCAACAGCGCGATCGCTCCGAAGCTCACCGTCACCAAGGTGATCAACAACAACACGGGCGGGACCAAGGTGGTCGCCGACTTCCCGCTTTTCGTCGACACGACGTCGGTCACCTCCGGCGTGAAGAACGCGTTCGGCGTTGGGGCCCACACGGTCAGCGAGACCCAGCAGGCCGGCTACGAGCTCGTGGGCATCACCGGGGACTGCGCCGCGAACGGCAGCATTACGCTCGCTTTCGGCGACGACAAGAGCTGCACGATCACCAACCGGCCGATTGCGCCGAAGCTCACGGTCACCAAGGTAATCAACAACAACACGGGCGGGACCAAGGTGGTCGCCGACTTCCCGCTGTTCGTCGACGCGACATCGGTCAGCTCCGGCGTGAAGAACACCTTCAGCCTGGGCGCCCACACGGTCAGCGAGACCCAGCAGACGGGCTACGAGCTCGTGGGCATCACCGGCGACTGCGCCGCGAACGGGAGCATCACGCTCAACCCCGGTGACGACAAGAGCTGCACCATCACCAACCGGCCGATCGCGCCGAAGCTCACGGTCACCAAGGTCATCAACAACAACACGGGCGGGAACAAGCAGGTCGCCGACTTCCCGCTCTTCGTTGACGCGACATCGGTCAGCTCCGGCGTGGAGAACACCTTCAGCCTGGGCGCCCACACGGTCAGCGAGACCCAGCAGACGGGCTACGAGCTCGTCGGCATCACCGGGGACTGCGCCGCGAACGGCAGCATCACGCTCAACCCGGGCGACGACAAGAGCTGCACGATCACCAACCAGCCGATCGCTCCGAAGCTCAGGGTCATCAAGGTCGTGAACAACAACAATGGCGGGACGAAGCAGGTTTCCGACTTCCCGCTTTTCGTGGACGGGAACTCCGTCACCTCCGGCGTGAAGAACACCCTCAGCCTGGGCGCCCATACGGTCAGCGAGACCCAGCAGACGGGCTACGAGCTCGTCGGGATTACGGGCGACTGCGCTTCGGACGGCAGCGTCACTCTCAACCCCGGTGACGACAAGACCTGCACCATCACCAACGACGACTCGAAGAGGGCCACGACGATCCAGACGATCATGAGCTGGACGTTGAAGGACGCGGTCGACCTCGGCCAGGACCTGGTTCGCGGCAGCTGCGGCGCGGCTGGAACCGTCACTTTCCGCCTCTATCGGCACGACCTCGGAACAGCCAAAGCCGACCTGACCTGTGACGCCGAAAGCCTGATCTGGGAAAGTGGCGCCCTTGCGGAGGTCAATGGGGCCGCCTCGACCAGCCACGACGTCGAGGAGGACGGCACGTACCTCTGGGTCGCGGTCTACTCGGGCGACAACTGCAACACTGGGGTAACCAGCGACTGCGGCCGGGAAGTCACCGAGATCACGGACGAGGATCTGACGCCGCCGGCAGCGTCCCCGATCTGCAACCCCGCTTCGTAACGCTGCAAGCGAACGAATCTGAGAGGCCGGCTCGAGGAGCCGGCCTCTTTTCTTTTCCGTTGGTTCCATTGGGCTGGGCGCGGTAGCGAGCCACGTGGGAATCTACGCCGGGGCTCGACGAGCACGCCAACCAGCACCGAGACCCGCTCGCCGACCCCGACGTCGACGGCCACGCCGATCATTCCGACGCCCGGCGAGATCGACACTCCGACTCCGACGAGCACGCCGTTCGTGCCGCCGCCGACGATCCCGACGCTGTCGGAGTGGGGGCTTCTGATCTTGAGCCTGCTCCTGGGCGGGATCGGATTCTTCTTCGTCCGGGGAACCGCCCGGAGTTAGGCCCGGAGCTCGAATCGCTTCCGGGGCGCCATCGAGAACGCCCCGATATTCACGCCGGCTTTTGACCGGGTCAGACCGGTCGGACCGGTGCGGGGCCCTGGGTCTGGTACGACTTCAGTGGAATTGCCAAGCCGTGTGACTTGCGTCACACTAGTCCAGCCAACCCATGTCCCAGATCACCGTCGTCATCGCCGAGGAGGAGAAGGAGCGTCTCACCACCCTCCATCGGGTCCTCTCCGCCGATCGGGGCATCCGCGTGATCGCCGAAGCTTTCACGGCCTCGGAAATTCTCGGTCTCGCGCGTCTGGCTCCCCGAGTCCTGCTCGTCGATTCCAAGATTGCACTGGGCCAGGGTCTCGTTCTCCCGATGTTCCGCCGCTCGAGCCCGAACACCCGCGTCATCGTCCTGACCGGCCAGAACTCCGGATCGGCGCTTCTCGATGCGCTCGCACAGGGCGCCCATGGGGTGCTGAACCGACGCCTGCTGCGAGCCTTCCTGATCAAGGCGATTCGACGCGTGGCCGAGGGGGAGACATGGGTGCCCCGGAGGATGATCCCGAAGGTCATGGAGTCGCTCAAGAGTCTCCCCGTCGGAGATATCCCCCCGAACAGTCGGACACGAGACTCTCACCTCAGTCACTAGTCCCTTCGGTGGGAGGGCGACCTCCGTGATTCGGCTTCGAGACCGGCCGCGGCTCCCGTACTAATCGAGAGGCCTCCGCGACCCGCAACATTCGAAACCGGCCCAGTGCTCAAAGAGAGCCCCCGGCGGATGCGGTATCGAGTAGGGCGATGTCGCATCCCGCTGCTTTGCGCCTCGAGTGAGCACTTCTTGAACGCAAACCTCGTCGCGCGCATTTGGTCCGCTTGATCCGTGTAGACAGATGTCCTTCTGAGACCCCCGACAAAAGTCTAATGGCATCAGGACGTTAGACGAAGGTCCAATTTACAGACTTTCGGTTGCGTGAGAGAAACACTCTGCACTTGTAAAAGTTCCGGTCAAGGAAGAGGTCCCGATGGGTCATCCGTCTCGAAATTTTCTCGTCGCGCTGCTCATCCTCTCGGCGAGCTTGATCGTTCTCGCTTCCGGGCTCGAGCTCCCGAAGATCCTCAACCTCGACCGGTCGTCCAAGAACGAGGCGCCTTCGACGAACAAAGGCAAACCTGCGAAGGCCGCAGCGCCCGCGCGCGCGGAGGCTATCGCTGCCGCCACCGTGCAGACCGACAGGGCCGACTACCTGCCGGGCGAAATCGTAGTCATCACGGGCTCCGGCTGGCTGCCGGGAGAGACGGTGCGTCTGGTGATTCACGAAGTCATCGAGCGACCGGACCACGGAGATGACACGCTCTTCGCAGTCGCCGACGCTTCCGGCGGAATCTTCAACAACGAATTCTTTCCGGAGGAACACGACCGCGGGGTGAGCTTCGTCCTGACCGCGACGGGTCTGACTTCGGGCCTGACCGCGCAGACGGCTTTCACCGACGGGAAGCCTGCCGTCGACCTCGACCAGTGCGCCAACGGCGACCTCGGCGGGGACATCTGCGTCGGGGCCGCCTGGCAGAACGGAAACGTCAACGCGAACCAGGCCCAATACTTCGAGGGCGATTCGATTCCTTACCGGGACACATTCACCAATCTCATCGTCGGGGAGACTTACTCCAAGACGATCGAGTGGGAGACCACGAAGAGCGGAAAACACGCACTCGACTACCTCACGACCTGGAGCGAGAGCGCCGCGAACGGCTCCGATCCATGCAGCGGAACCGAGCTAACCGGCTGCATCGACGGCTTCGGCGCGACAACGCCGACCGACACCTATCCGATCCCTCTCGACCCAAACGTCACGGGAGCCGGCGTAACTCAGATCCCCGGAGTGTTCGAGTGCTTCGGTTGCGACATCACGAATGTCAGTTCGTACACCCTGAGCGGCAGCTACGCCGACACCAGCGCAACCTCCATCACGATTACCTTCACCGCGACCGAGACGTCATCGGTGCTGGCATGGGGCGGTCACATCTCGACCAGGACCGATTGGGGGTCGGGGGGATCGGCGGTCGATATATCGGGTTCGCCGTACCACACCGCCGACATTGCGTTCACTTGCGGGCCGAACAATTCTGGAAACTGCAATACGGGACGTCAGGACCGGTCGCTTGCCGCGGAAGCAGTTATTTTCCCCGGACAAATCACCGTCAAGAAGGACGCCCTTCCGAACAGCCCCGACGATTTCAGCTTCACGATCTCGGGCGGCCTCTCCCCTTCGAGCTTCACGCTCGATGACGACGGAACGAGCGCGAATCCTCTTTCAGACACCCAGGTCTTCCCGAACATCACTACTTTTACGACCTACACGGTCACGGAGTCGGATCCGGCGCCCTTCTCCCTTACGGAGATCGTCTGTATTGATGACGTCACCCTGGCTCTCGTAGGGTCGACAGACACCGGCGCGCGGACGGCGTCCATACCTCTCGTCGAAGGGCAATTCGTCACGTGCACGTTCCGGAACACAGCTCCGACGGCGACTCCGACGCCGACCGATACGCCAACGAACACCCCGACCAACACACCCACGGATACGCCGACGAACACCCCGACGAATACCCCAACGGAGACGCCGACACCGACGCCAACCGATACCCCGACCAACACGCCGACGGATACGCCGACGAATACCCCGACTAACACGCCGACGGATACGCCGACGAACACACCGACGAATACCCCAACGGATACGCCGACAGCGACGCCAACCGACACCCCGACCAACACGCCGACGGATACGCCGACGAATACGCCGACCAACACGCCGACCAATACGCCGACGGATACGCCGACACCGACGCCAACCGATACGCCGACCAACACGCCGACGGATACGCCGACGAATACGCCGACCAACACACCGACGAATACCCGACAATACGCCGACGAATACGCCGACGCCGACGCCGACCAACACCCCGACCAACACGCCGACGAATACGCCGACACCGACGCCGACGAATACGCCGACCAACACGCCGACGGACACGCCGACGAACACCCCGACCAACACCCCCACCGATACGCCGACGAATACGCCGACCAACACCCCGACCAATACGCCGACGGATACGCCGACACCGACGCCGACGAATACGCCGACCAACACGCCGACGGACACGCCGACGAACACGCCGACCAACACGCCGACGGATACGCCGACGAACACGCCGACCAACACGCCGACGAATACGCCGACGAATACGCCGACCAACACGCCGACGGACACGCCGACGAACACACCGACCAACACGCCGACGGATACGCCGACGAACACGCCGACCAACACGCCGACGGATACGCCGACGAACACGCCGACCAACACGCCGACGAATACGCCGACACCGACGCCAACCAATACCCCGACGAACACACCGACGGATACGCCGACGAACACGCCGACCAACACGCCGACCAATACGCCGACGAACACGCCGACGAATACGCCGACGAACACGCCGACCAACACCCCGACGAATACGCCGACCAACACCCCGACGAATACGCCGACAGACACGCCGACCAACACGCCGACGAATACGCCGACGAATACGCCGACGAACACACCGACCAACACCCCGACGAATACGCCGACAACACCCCGACGAATACGCCGACCAACACCCCGACGAATACGCCGACCAACACGCCGACGAACACGCCGACAAACACGCCGACAAACACGCCGACGAATACGCCCACGAACACTCCGACCAACACTCCGACGCAACGACTGCCGACGAATACGCCGACGAATACGCCGACGAACACCCCGACCAACACGCCGACCAATACCCCGACGAATACGCCAACCAGTACTCCGACGCGGACGCCGACCCGTACGCCGACTCAGACTCCGACGAACACCGCGACGCCGATCATTCCGACGCCGGGTACCGTTCCGACGCCGACTCCGACTCCCTCCTTCGAAGGGTGCACACCCGGGTATTGGAAACAGAGCCAGCACCTCGACTCCTGGGTGGCGACCGGCTTCTCTCCGAATCAGACGATCGGCTCCGTGTTCTCGATCCCGAGCGGGTGCCCGACGACGAGCACGAGCACGACGTTGCTCCGAGCACTCGACTTGAAGGGCGGCAAGACCCCCTGTGGCGCAAGGGAGACTCTCCTGCGGGCGGCGGTTGCAGCCTTACTGAACTCGGCTGATCCGACGGTGGACTACGCGCTGTCGACGGCCGACGTCATCAGCCAGGTCAACGCGGCGCTCGCAACCGGAGACCGGAAGGCGATTCTCGCGCTGGCCGAGCAGCTTGACGCACTGAACAACCGGGGCTGCCCTCTCAACTGAACGGGCGTCCGGGCTCTCGCGAACCCGGTTTGGATTGCGCCGGCAACGCTCAAACCTCCGGAGCTTCGTGGCCCGGTCGTGTGTGACGACGGGTACGTCGATCCGCCTCTCGCCTCGACGATGAGGCGCTAACCGGAGCGCTCGACCTCTTTCCGGAAGATGTCGAAGCTGCGTCCATCGACGCAGAAGACGATCCGCTGAAGATTCTTCGCCGTCCGGCCGAACGACTTCGCCATGGCGACCGAGATCTCGGCGGCACGCTCGACCGGAAACTCGAATACCCCGGTCGAGATGGCGGGTATCGCCACGGAACGAGCCCCGATCTCGTCCGCGCGCGAGAGCGCCGCCAGGACCGCGGACGCGAGCGCCATTTCTTCGCCCTGCTCTCCGCCATGCCACCGCGGCCCCACCGCATGGATCACCCAGCGTGCCGGAAGGTTGCCGGCGCCCGTCACGACCGCCTCACCGATGGCGCAGCTCCCGATCCGGTCGCACTCCTCCTGGATCGACTGCCCGCCCCGCCTCCGGATCGCGCCGGCGACGCCCGAGCCGAGCTGCAGGCCTTCGTTCGCCGCATTGACGATCGCGTCCACGCGGGCGAGGGTGATGTCGAGACGAGCGACTTCGATCCGGGCGGGCACCGGGTTCGTGGGTCGTCAGGCGCCGAGGCGCTGCTGGATCGTCTCCGCGATCCGCAGAAACGCGTGGGTGACGGACGATTCCGGCTCCGCGGCGACGATGGGCACGCCGGCGTCTCCGCCGATCGCAACCGCCGGGTCGAGGGGGATTGCGCCGAGAAAGGGAACGTTCAGTTTCTTCGCCGTGCGCTCGCCGCCGCCGTGCTTGAAGATTTCCTCGCGGTGGCCGCACTTGGGGCAGAGGAAGTACGACATGTTCTCGACGATCCCGAGCACCGGCACGTTCACCTTCTGGAACATCGCGAGACCCTTGCGCGCGTCGATCAGCGCGACGTCCTGCGGGGTCGTGACGATGACCGCTCCCGAGAGGTGGATCTTCTGCGTCAGCGTCAGCTGGGCGTCGCCGGTGCCGGGAGGCAGATCGACGACCAGGAAGTCGAGCTTGCCCCACGAGACGTCCTGGAGGAACTGCTCGACCGCTTTCATCACCATCGGTCCCCGCCAGATCACGGGCTGGTCGACGTCCATCAGAAACCCGAGCGACATGACCCGCACGCCGAACCGCTCGATCGGAACGATCTGGTTTCCCTCGTTCAGGAAGGGCTTCTCGTCGATCCCCATCATCATCTGTTGCGAAGGGCCGTAGATGTCGGAGTCCATCAGCCCGACCCGCGATCCGAGTCGCGACAGGGCGAGCGCGAGGTTCGCGGCCACGGTGGACTTCCCGACGCCCCCCTTCCCGGAAGCGACGGCGATCTTGAAACGCACGTCGGCGAGGAGCGCGGCGTCCGCCGGTGGAACGCCGACCGCTCCCCGCGGAGGCGCCGGCCCGGGCTCGCGGATGTCGAGACGGATCGTGACGGCGTTGACGCCCGGGAGCGAGCGGAGTCGCTCGGTCGCATCGCGCTGAATCTCTTCCGCCGCCCGCGGCGAGGAGGTCTGGACCTCCAGTCGGAAGGAGACGTTGCCGCCGCCGACCGCCAGCTCTTTGACGAATCCGAAGGAGACGATGTCCCGGGAAAGGCCCGGAAACTTCACCGTCTTCAGGACCTCGAGGACCTTCTCTTCGGTTAGCTCGGCGGTTGCGGACATGGCCGATCTCCTTGTATCACGCGGTCCCGGCGAGCGACGTCCGGGCTTCCTCCCTCAGGGCGAGCACCCTCGCGCGCACTTCCTCCGTCAGCACGGCTCGTTCCCGGGGTGACCGGCCTTCCGTCTCGATCGGATCACCGGCGGCGAGAACGACCGGGCCCGGCGTGATCAGGAAGGTCCCGCGCGGGAGCACGCGGAACGTCCCGGCAAGGCCGATGGGAAGGATCGGAAGACCCGAGCGGAGCGCGAGGAGCGCCGCCCCCTTCTTGAAGGGAAGAAGCTCTCCCGTGTTACTCCGGGTCTCCTCCGGGAACACGACGACGGAACGACCACCCTCGAGCCTTCGCAGGGCGGCCTCGACGGCGGCTCCGCTCCGACTTCGAGCTTCCCGGTCCACGGGGATGAAGCCGGCAGCCGCGATCGACCACCCGAGGATCGGAACGCGGAAGACGCTTCGCTTGGCGAGGAACCGGACCTGCAGCGGCAGGTGTGCGAGAAGCACGAGGACGTCGCAGAAGCTCTCGTGGTTCGCGACGACGACGAAGCTCCGGTTTCGGGGCAGGCGGCCGGCGTCCGCCACGCGTACCCGGACGCCGGCGAGCGCGAGGAGGGTCCGGGCCCATCCGCGGGCAAACCGGAGGAACCAGTCTCCGCGAGGAGGGACCAACGCCGCAAAAATCGCGGGGATCCCGAAGAGCGCCGTCGCGAGGAAGATGAGTGGCCAGACGACGTACGATCGAATGGCCCGCATCGCCCGGATTCTAGTGTCGACGCCCGGCGGGCCGCACCGCCGTACAAGTCCCGCGAGCGCCGAGTTTTACAGCGCCGCCGCAGGCAAGTAGAATCGCGCGAAACCAATGCCTCCGACGAGCCAACAGTCCGCGACGACGATCTTCTACCGGAACATCGGGTGGCTCCGCTTCGTCGACCGGCTCGGCAAGAAGGGCGCCGGGATCGTCGAGTACCTGGGCGGGCTCGGAACCATGACCATGCAGACGGCGAAGGCGGCCGTCACCCGGCCCTTCTACGGATCCGAGACTCTCAAGCAAATGGACGAGCTCGGCGTCAAGTCCTTGTCGATCACGGGGATCACGGCGTTTTCCGTCGGCATGGTCCTCGCGCTGCAGACCGCCTACTCTCTCGCGGCGTTCGGCGGAAAGATGTTCACCGGGCGCGTCGTGGCGGTCTCCCTCGTTCGCGAGCTCGGCCCCGTCCTGACCGCCCTCATGGTGGGAGGCCGGGTGGGCTCGGGGATCACGGCCGAACTCGGTTCGATGGTCGTCACCGAGCAGGTGGACGCCCTGCGGTCCATGGCCATCTCGCCGATCCGCCGGCTCGTTCTGCCGAGGGTCCTCGCCGTCTTCATCATGCTGCCCATTCTGACGGCGATCGCCGACGTGCTCGGCATCGTGGGCGGCCTGCTGATCGCTGTCGTCGATCTCCAGATGACGCCTCAGGACTACCTGAACAGCATCTGGAACTCCCTCCGCATCGACGACATCGCGAGCGGTCTCGCCAAGACGTTCTTCTTCGGCCTCGAGGTCGCTCTCATCGGCTGCTACAACGGGCTCCAGGTGGAAGGCGGCGCGACGTCGGTCGGCAGCGCCACCACGCGCACCGTCGTCTTCGCCTCGATCTCGATCTTGGTCTCCGACTTCTTCCTGACGAAGCTCTTCCTCGCACTATGAGCGCCGTCCCCGAGCCGTCGTCGGATCCCACTCCCACGCCAGCCGTGCAGGGGGAGACGATCGTCGAGTTCGACAACGTCTATAAGGCGTACGCGCGCCGCGAGATCCTGGCCGGGGTTTCCCTGAAGATCCGCCGGGGCGAGGTCCTCTGCGTCCTCGGTCCATCGGGTACCGGCAAGAGCGTCACGATCCGGCACGTCAACGGCCTCGAGAAGCCGGACAAGGGCGACATCCGGGTCTTCGGGCAGTCGATCATCAACTTGAGCGAAGAAGAGCTGTCCCCCATCCGCCGGCGCGTCGCGATGCTCTTTCAGGGAGGCGCGCTCTTCGACTCGATGAACGTCGAGCAGAACGTCGCGTTCCCGCTGAAGGAGCACACGAAGAAGTCCGAGTCGGAGATTGCGCACCTCGTCGCCGAGAAGCTGACGATGGTCGGACTACCGGGGACCCAGAAGAAGATGCCGTCCGAGCTCTCAGGAGGAATGCGCAAGCGAGCCGCCCTCGCCCGGTCGATCGTCCTCGAGCCCGAGATCATCATGTACGACGAGCCGACGACGGGTCTCGATCCTGTGACGTCGGAGAAGATCGCGCAGCTCATCGCGGAGCTGAACTCGCGGCTCCAGATCACGTCGATCGCGGTGACCCACGACATCGTCGCGGCGCGGACCATCGCCGACCGGGTCGCCTTTCTTCACCAGGGAAGGTTCCAGTTCGTCGGGACTTTCGACGAGGCCGCCAAGGGCGGCCACCCCGTGCTCCAGGAGTACTTTCGTGCGATGGGCTTTCCGTGCGGAACCGGCCTTTACGCCGCGCCCGCCGGTGGAGGAACCTGATGGCCCTCGAGTCTTCCGTCGGCCGGCGCTTCCGCGTCGGGCTCGTCGTCCTGATTGCCTTGCTCTTCCTCGTCTTCGGCGTCCTCATGGTCGGGAAGCGCCGGCACCTGTTCACGGCGAAGCTCCCGTACCACACCCAGTTCGACTCGGCCGCCGGTCTCGTGTCGGGCAACCCGGTCCGCCTGAACGGCGTCACCGTCGGCAACGTGCTCGAGGTCAATCTCTCCCCCGATCCGGCCGACCAGCGCGTGGACGTGCGATACGAGGTCGACCGCAAGGTCGCCCCGCGGCTGCGCACCGGGACCCGCGCCTCGATCAAGACGATCGGTCTCCTCGGAGACAAGTACGTCGAGCTCGCGGGCGGCACGGCGCAGGAGCCTGTCGTGAATCCGGAGGGCGAGATCAAGCCGGCTCCCGGCGCGGGCCTGGAGAAGCTCCTCGAGGGGAGCGGCGACCTCCTGACCGACCTCGGAGCGATCGCCCGTTCTCTCAAGAACATCCTCGGGCGCACGGAGGAGGGCAAGGGCTTCCTCGGGCAGCTCACCTCCGACAGCCCCGAGGGCACGCAGGCTCGGCAGGCAACCTGAACGGCACCCTGTCCAACCTGAACGCCGTTCTGACGAAGATCAACAAGGGCCAGGGCCTCGCCGGCAAGCTTCTCGCCGACGAGCGCTACGGCGACGAGGTCGGGCAGTCCCTCCAGAGAGCGGTCGCAGTCTCTCCGCAACGTGTTCGGCTCGATCGAGGAAGGAATGGCGAAGGGAACGGGCGCGATCCCCGCGCTCCTCTCCGACCCCGAGGGCAAGAAGAAGGTCTACGAGCTCGTCGACCGCCTCTCGACGCGCGGCGGGCTCTCTTGCAGCCGTGACCGAGAATTTGAAGAGCGGAAAGGGCGCGCTGCCGACTCTCCTGAACGACGAACGGTTCAGCAGCGAGTTCACCGGTAACCTGCGGAGGCTCTCGGCAAGGCTCGACTCGATCGCCAAGAAGCTCGACGAAGGAAAGGGCTCGGTCGGGAAGCTGATCAACGATCCGGCGCTCTTCGACGCGGCAAATCGCCTCGTGGTCGGAATCGACGAGTCCGCGATCCTGCGCTGGCTCATCAAGAACCGGCAGAAGTCCGGCATCCGCAAGGCAGTACGAGGCGGAGACCGCTTCTCCCATCGCGGATGACCTCGAGGACGCGACGGCTGCTCCTCCGACGCCGACGCCCACACCGGTCCCGCAGCCTTGAACGTCCTCGTCACGGGGGGAGCCGGCTTCATCGGCTCCCACCTCTGCCGGCCCGCCGCCTCGCGCGCGGCGACCGGGTGGTGGTCCTCGACGACTTCAACGACTTCTACGACCCCGGGCTGAAGCGCGAGAACGTGGCGCCTTACCTCTCGCACCCGAACTTCCGGCTCGTCGAGGGGGATATCCGCGACCGTGCTCTCGTGTTCCGGACTTTCGCGGAGGAGCGCTTCGACGTGGTCCTGCACCTCGCCGCGCGCGCCGGCGTCCGTCCGTCCCTCCGCGAGCCGGTCCTCTACGAAGAGGTGAACTGCGTCGCGACCCTTCACCTCCTCGAGGCTGCGGTCGCGCACGGCCGGCCGCTCTTTCTCTTCGCCTCTTCCTCCTCGGTGTACGGGATCAACTCCAAGCTCCCTTTCTCCGAAGACGACCCGATCGACCGGCCCATCTCTCCTTACGCGACGACGAAGCGCGCCGGAGAGCTCCACGTCTTCACCGCGCACCACCTCCATGGCCTTCGGGCCTTCTGCCTCCGCTTCTTCACCGTCTACGGGCCGCGACAGCGGCCGGAGATGGCGATCGCCCGGTTCATCCGCTCGATCGAAGAAGGCGTTCCGATCCCCTTCTATGGCGACGGGAGCTCGCGACGCGACTACACCTACATCGACGACATCGCCGACGGGGTCGAAGCGGCGCTCGAGCGGGCACCGTCCGGGTCCTCCTTCGAGATCGTCAATTTGGGCGGTGCACGTCCGGTGACCCTCTCCGAGCTGGTGGCGGCGATCGAGGGCGCGACCGGCCGCAAGGCGACGCTCGATCGTCAACCTCTGCAGCCCGGCGACGTTCCCGTCACATATGCCTCGATCGAGAAAGCGGAGCGCCTTCTCGGGTTCCGCGCCCGCGTTCCTCTCGCCGAGGGACTCCAGCGTTCCGTCGAATGGTTCCGCCAGAGAAGGGCTGACGCCAGCAGCAGGCCGCTCGGCATGAACATCTGTGTCGTCGGGACGGGCTATGTCGGGCTCGTGACGGGCGCGTGTCTCGCGGACTTTGGGATGAACGTCCAGTCGCGTGGACAAGGACGACGCGAAGATCGCGGCGCTCGAAAAGGGGCGCATCCCCATCTACGAGCCGGGGCTCGAAGAGATCGTCGCGAAGAACCAGCGGGCCGGCAGGCTCCGCTTCACCACGGATCTGAAGTCCGGGATCGAGAGCGCGCTCGCCATCTTCATCGCGGTCGGTACTCCGCCCCGGTCCGGACGGCGCTCCGGACCTGACGTTCGTTCGCCAGGTCGCGGAAGCGATCGCCCAGCACATGAACGGATACAAGGTCGTCGTCACCAAGTCGACGGTGCCGACCGGCACGGGCCGCATGATCGAGCAGATCCTCCGGTCGAGGCGACGGCAAGCGCGAGTTTTCCGTCGTTTCCAACCCCGAGTTCCTGCGGGAGGGATCCGCCATCGCCGACTTCCTCCGGCCCGACCGGATCGTCATCGGCGCTTCCGACGCCCGCGCGGTCGAGGTCATGAAGGAGGTCTACGGTCCGCTTTACCTGGCCGAGACCCCGTTCGTGATCACCGACGTCGCCTCCGCGGAGCTGATCAAGTACGCATCGAACGGGTTTCTCGCCGTGAAGATCTCCTTCATCAACGAGATTGCCCGCCTGTGCGAGCTCATGGGAGCCGATGTGCACGACGTCTCGAAGGGGCATGGGGCTCGACCGGCGCATCGGCTCGCGGTTCCTCCTGCCGGGTCCGGGATTCGGCGGGTCCTGCTTTCCGAAGGACACCGCCGCCGCCGTGGACCTCGCGAAGCAGCACGGCTACCGCTTCCGAATCATCGAGTCGGCCATCTGCGTCAACGCGGAGACCAAGGCCCGGATGATCGAAAAGATCGCGGCCGCGGCGGGTCCGCTCGCCGGCCGTTCGGTCGCCGTGCTCGGTCTCTCCTTCAAGCCGGAAACCGACGACATCCGCGAGTCCCCGGCCCTGGCGGTGATCGGGGACCTCGTCGCCGCCGGAGCCTCCGTCCGCGCATTCGATCCCGCGGCGATCGAGAACGCGCGGGCGATCTTTCCCGACCTCTATTACGCGCAGCGACGCCTACGACTGCGCGACGGGGGCGGACGTGCTCGTGCTCGCAACCGAGTGGAACGAGTTCCGCGCCCTCGACTTCGACCGTCTCGCGAGGCTCATGCGCTCGAAGACCGTCGTGGACCTCCGCAACGTCTACGAACCCCGCGGAGCTGCGCTCCGCGGGGTGGTCCTACACCGGCATCGGGCGCGCGTGAGAGTCCTCGTCACCGGCGGCGCGGGCTTCCTCGGAAGCCACCTGTGCGACCGGCTTCTTTCCGAGGGTCACGACGTGATCGCGATGGACAACTTCGTGACCGGGAACCCGCGGAACATCGCGCATCTCGCGGACGAAAAGCGCTTCCGTTTCGTCGAGCACGACGTCACGAAATACATTTCGATCGACGGGCCGCTCGACGCGGTCATGCACTTCGCCTCCCCCGCTTCGCCGATCGACTACCTGCTGCTTCCCATCCAGACGCTGAAGGTCGGCTCCCTCGGCACACACAACAGCCTCGGTCTCGCCCTCGCGAAGAACGCGCGCTTCCTCCTCGCCTCGACTTCGGAGGTCTACGGCGACCCGCTCGTTCATCCCCAGCCGGAGACCTACTGGGGCAACGTGAACCCGATCGGTCCGCGGGGCGTCTACGACGAAGCGAAGAGGTTCGCCGAGGCCATCACGATGGCCTACCAGCGGGCGCACGGCGTACCGACGCGCATCGTCCGGATCTTCAACACCTACGGCGAGCGGATGCGACCGCGGGACGGCCGGGTCGTGCCCGCGCTCATCGGTCAGGCGCTCGCCGGAGAGCCCATGACCGTTTTCGGTGACGGCTCCCAGACCCGTTCGTTCTGCTACGTCTCCGACCTGATCGACGGGATCTACCGGCTCCTTCTCTCCGAGGAGACCGAACCGGTGAACGTCGGGAACCCGGCCGAGCTTTCCGTCCTCCAGTTCGCGCACACGATCCGGAAACTCACCGGCGCGACGAGCGAGATCGTGTTCCGGCCGCTGCCCGTGGACGACCCGCGGGTGCGGCAGCCCGACATCACGAAAGCGAAAACGAAGCTGGGCTGGGAGGCGAAGGTCCCGCTCGAGGAGGGGCTCCGGAAGACGATCGACTACTTCCGCTCGATCCTCACGGTGAAGGAGAGCTAGGGCTCTCACCATCGTCCCCGATCGCTTCGACGGGGCAGGAATCCATCGCCTCCTGGCAACTCGCTTCCTCGTCCGGGCTCGCCGGCTGCCGGAACACGTATGAGTATCCCTTCGCCTCTTCTCTCTGGAAATTGGCCGGCGCCGTCACCCGACAGACGTCGCAGTCGATGCACTGCGTGTCGACGTAATAGCGCCCGGGAGCGCTCTCCGAGACCTTTTGAGTCGGATCGGCCATTTTTAGCGGCGGCTCGACGCCGCCGGTAGAGAGTAAACGGCCGTTACGCAGCATCCCATGGCGGAAACGGGATTATCGCGCGACTGCCGCCGCTCAGGATTCCGTGAAGACGGCACCGTCGATTTCGCGGAAAGCTACACTCCGCGGGTGCGAAAAGGCGTCAGGCTCCTCTTTGCCGGAATGCTCGTCCTCCCCATCGCCTGCGGCGAAGGCCGGCTGCCGGAGGGCGACGCCCGTGGCGGAGACCTCGCGGCGGGAAGGCGCGTCTATCTCGACAAGTGCGCGAGGTGTCATTCTCCCAAAGGCGATGGCAAGACGGTGGTTGCCGGGCGGTTCCCATACGCGAACCTTATCGACCGAGTCTGGCGCACGGACGGCTCGGCCGAGACGATCGAGAAACAGATCCGTCATGGTCGAGACCCCATGCCCGCTTTCGAAAAGAAGCTCACGGACGAGCAGATCCGGCAGACCGTCGTGTACGTTCACGAGATGACGGGCAGCGAGTAGACTTCCCATTCGCGCTTCCGCCATGGGATTTTGGGCAGCGGCCGTTTGCTCTCTACCGGCGCCGTCGAGGCGCCGCTAAAGACGCTTCCACCATGGGCTGTTGCCCCGCGGCCGCTTACTCCCTATCGGGCCCGTCGAGGGCCCGCTAACTTGGCCATCAAGCTCCCCCTCTTTCCGCTGCCCGGCGTCGTCCTTCTTCCCGGGACGACGCTCCCCCTCCACATCTTCGAGCCGCGCTATCGAGCCATGGTGGCGGACGCGCTCGAGGGCAGCAGCCGGACGATCGGAATGGCGATGATGAAGCCGGGCTGGGAGCGGCGCGGACCTTCCCCGCCCATCTTTCCGGTCGGGGGCGCGGGGCGGATCGTCGAGGCCGAGCAGCTGCCCGACGGCCGTTACAACATCGTTCTTGCGGGCGAGTTCCGCTATCGCGTCGTGGAGGAGGCCCCGCCCGCGCCGTACCGGGTCGCGAGCGTCGAGCGGCTCGCCTCCGCGCCGTTCCCGAGCGTTACCCGGGCCGCGGCGGTGTGCGCGGAGGCGGCGGGCCTCTTTCTCGAGCTCGGGGAGGCGATGGCGTTGCCCCCGCTTCCCGAAGAGGAGTTCGATCCGGAGCGGCTCGCCTCCGAGCTCGCGCTGCGGCTGCGATACGAGCCCGCCGAGCTGCAGGCGTTCCTCGAGAAGGACTCGCTCCCGGACCGCTTCAGCCTCCTCCTCGCGCGCATGCGGGAGTGGCGGGAGCGCATCCGGTTCCTCGCCCCTTTCCGATCGGGGCAACCCGGACCCGAATCCGGGCGGAACTGATCGGTATCCCTTGCGTATCTTCAGCCACGAGCCCATGAACGTTGCAAAAGGGAAGTTTTTTGGTTACAAGGTTTAATCGTGCCGATCTCGCGGACGTTCGAGACCGGGAAATCCGGCGAGCGGACCGCCAACGACCTCTCCAATTCATCGCTGTGACGGCTTCCAGAAAGGAGTTCCCGATGTTCCTCCATCGAACGGTGACCCTGATGCTCTGCGCCCTGGTGCTCGGCGCGCTCGCTCTACCGGCGCCGGCGCAGGCGCAGGAAGGACGAATCGCCGGTGTCGTCCGGAACGCGAGCGGCGAAGCTGTACCCGGAGTCACGGTGACGATCACGAGCCAGTCGGGCGCGACCCGCGTAGCGGTCACGGACGCGAACGGCGCCTACGAGGTGACCGGCCTCGCGCCCGGCGCGTACACGGTATCCGCGGAGCTCCCGGCCTTCGGGTCCGCGACCGTGAGAAACATCCAGATCGTCGCGGGGACCGCTCCGGGCGCCGTGGACGTCACGCTCGACCCCCGGTTCCGGGAGGACGTCACGGTCACCGCGATGAAACGCGAAGAGACTGTGCACGAGACCCCCTTCTCGGTTTCGGCGACGACCGAGGACGTCCTGCGCGAACGCGGCGTCGAGAACCTCGAAGACGTCGCCTCCAACGTGGCCAGCTTCTCCGTTCAGAACCTGGGGCCCGGCCAGAGCCAGATCTCCATCCGCGGAGTGTCCTCCGGACAGATCGCGCGCGACCAGCCGGGCGTCAAGGAGTCCGTGGGCGTCTACCTGGACGAGTCGGTCATCTCGATGTCTCTCTTCATGCCGGACCTCGACCTCTTCGACGTGTCCCGAGTCGAGGTCCTGCGCGGCTCGCAGGGCACCCTGTTCGGCTCCGGCTCGCTCGGGGGCACGGTGCGTTACATCAGTAATCCGCCGGAGCTCGGCGTGAACCGGTTCTTTGCCGAGGTCACGGGGAGCACGATCGGCGACGGCAGCGAAGGAGGCGGCGTCAAGGCGGGCATCAATGTCCCTCTCGGGAGCAGCGCCGCGCTGCGGGTCGCGGGTTATTGGGATCGCTTCGGCGGTTACATGGACGCGGTCCAGCCGGACCTGAGCGTCGACGAAGACGTCAATTCGGGCGACCGCACCGGCGTCCGGGCGGCGGTCCACATCGCTCCGAACGACCAGCTGAGTATCACGCCGCGGTTCGTCTATCAGAAGGTCGAGATGGACGGCTGGAACCGTATCGACACCTACAACATCCTCGCGAACCCGTTCACGACGACCCGGCCGGCTGTCGACCTCGGCGAGCGGGAGCTCTTCACCCAGATCGACGAGCCCTTCACGGACGAGTTCCTGCTCGGAGACCTGACATTCCGGTACGACTTCGGCCCCGTCGCCCTGACGGCGATCACTTCCTATACGGACCGCGACATCCTCGTCGTACGCGATGCGGGCGCCCTGACGTCCAGCATCACGGGCGGCAGCATCGGCCTGGACGAGGAGGTGTTCACCCTCGACTCGCCCCTGGACGACGCGACGACCGCCAGCGGCTGGACGCAGGAGGTCCGGCTATCCGGCGGCCCGGAGCGGTTCCAGTGGGTGGGCGGCGCCTTCTACGCCGACTCGAAGCGAGACTACGGTCAGAGCCTCCTCGTCGCCGGTTTCGAAGACCTCACCGACATTCCGACGCAGGGACTCCGGGCGCCCCGGGACGTGCTCTTCTTCTCGGACCTGGGCTACGACCTCACTCAGTGGGCTCTTTTCGGCGAAGGAACCGTTGCCGTCAACGACCGGCTGAGCCTGACGGGAGGCCTCCGCTATTACAGCTTCGAGGAGGACAAGGAGCAGGTCTTCGACGGCATCTTCGCCCACGACAACACCGGCACGCAGATCGTCTCGCAGCCGGGTTCGACGTCGGCGGATGGCATCGCACCGCGCTTCATCGCCACCTACAAGCTGACCGACTCCACGAACCTGAACGCCCAGATCGCCAAGGGTTTCCGCCTGGGAGGGATCAACGACCCCCTGAACATCCCGCTCTGTTCGGCCCAGGACCTCATCACGTTCGGTGGGCGGGAGGCCTGGGACGACGAGACCGCCTGGAACTACGAGGTCGGTTCGAAGTCCCTCCTGATGGGAGGTCGCGGCTCGATCAACGTCTCGGCTTTCTACGTGGACATCAGCGACCTCCAGGTCTCGCTGACCGCGGGTACCTGCTCCTCTCGCGTGCTCTTCAACGTGCCGGACGCACACAGTGTCGGCGCCGAGCTCGAGTTCTCCCTCGCCCCGACCAACAACTTCGACTTCGCCATTTCCGCCGGATACAACGAGTCCGAGCTCGACACGACGCTGACGTCGACGGACCTGGCGGGCAACGTCACCCCCATCCCCGGAGTCGTCGAGGGTAGGCGGCTGCCGAGCGTGCCGGAGTTCCAGGCGGCGATCGCGGCGACGTACCAGCAGGAGGTCTCGCCGGGATACATCGGATACGTGACCACTTCGTACAGCCACGTCGGGTCGCGCTTCACCCAGATCGGTGACGAGGACTTGAGCGGAGTCGTGAACCTGCTCTCGTTTCAGCAGGGCGGCGGCGCGACGATCGGTGGGCCGCTCACGCAGAACACCTTCCGGTTCAACCCGGAGCTGCCGGCCTACGACATCGTGAACCTGCGCCTGGGAGTGCGCTTCGACCACTTCGATATCGCGATCTTCGGAAACAACCTGACCGACGAGCGCGCGTTCCTCGCGCTCGACCGGGAACGGGGACTGCTCGCGCGGGTGGGTTACCTGACCAACCAGCCCCGGACGTTCGGGATCACGACCCGCCTCGACTTCTGATTCCCTCTCTCATCCCTCCCTCTCCCCTCCGGGGGAGAGGGTCGGGGTGAGGGGTGATCGCGCCGACTAGTTCTTCGACGCGACCGACGCGTTCAGCGCCCGCTCGTGCGCCCAGCTGCGGATCGCCTTGATCTGCTCCTCCATCGTCACCGAGAGGGGCACGGTCGCTCCGATCATCCGGTAGAGGTCGTCCTCGGTGACCTCGCGCTTCTCCGATAGGCGTCGACGACGGACGACACCACGGCGTTCTCGATTTCGGCGCCGTTCCAGCCGGCTGTCGCCTTCGCGAGGAAGACGATGTCGAGTCGGCCGACGTCGCACTTGTTGCTGGCCAGGTGGATCTGGAAGATCTGCTTGCGTTCCTCTTCCCTCGGGAAGGTCGACGAAGAAGACCTGGTCGAAGCGCCCCTTGCGGATGATTTCGGCCGGCAGGAGCTGGATGCGATTCGCCGTCGCGGCGACGAAAACGAGCGCGCTCTTCTCCTGCATCCACGTGAGAAAGCCCGAGAAGATGCGTGACATCGACGCGTCCTGGCCGTCCCGATAACCCCCCACCCCCATCTCGATTTCGTCGATCCACAGCACGGCGGGAGAAACCGCTTCGACGGAGCGGAGGGCCTTCAGGAACGTCGCCTCCGGGTTGTCGGTCCCGAAGATCGCGTTCATGTCGAGGCGGAAGAGGGGCAGGTTCCACTCGTTCGAAATGGTTTTGACGCAGAGGCTCTTACCGCACCCGGAAACGCCCATGAGGAGGATCCCGCGCGGGATGGGAACGCCCGCGTCCAGCGCCTCGCGAGAGAAAAGCTTCTGCCTTTGTGCAGCCAGCCCTTGAGCACGTCGTATCCGCCGACGTCGTCGAAGAGAGACGCGCGGGGGCACGAACTCGAGGACCCCCTCCTTGCGCGACATCTGCTCCTTCTCGGCGAGGACCTCGCGGAACGCCTCCTCGTCGAAGTCTGCGCGTCGGCGAACGTCTTGGAGAGCACGTGCCCGATCTCGTCGGCGGTCAGTCCCCGCAGGGCGAGCGAGAGCCTCTTCAGAGTCAAGCACCGCTGAGGCCCTCTGTCCCCGAGCAGTCCTCTTCAGGCTCGGTCTCGAGCATCCGGGCGATCTCGAGCTCGTCGGGCAGCTCGTACTCGATGACGTAGATCTCTTTCTTGCGTCGTCGGGGATCACGAGCCGTGGCGACAACGAGAAAGACGTGGCGGCCCTGTCCTTCAGCCCGCGGTAGATGATCCCGGAGCCGCCGCACGATCTCGGGCCGCCCGTCGGCCGCGCCGGCGAAGTCCTTGAGAACGAAGAAGCCCTTGCCGTCGCCGGCCAGAATGGCCTCCAGGGCCGACAGCAGGTCCTGGGTATTCGCCACGGGCCTCCGTCCATCGTGAGGCCCTCGAGATGGACCACACGCCGTAGGACCGGCGGGCCCGTAGAAGGTTTTCGCGAGGTGCTGCACGAGCCGCTCGACCCGGCGTTTCCTCCCAGGTCTGGACGTACATGCAGCGGGTGGCCGCCCACCAGCGCCCGGCGGATGCGCTCCATCGCCTTGGGCGGAGCGGCACGACAGACCTCATCCGCCCGATCTTAACGCCGGACCGCTCCGGCTTGCTCCGGCGGTTACAATCGGCGGCGATGGCAAATCCCGAGCACGTGAGGCTGGTGCTCACTCCCGGACTGGACGAGTGGCGAAGCAAGAACCCCGGCGTCACGCCGGATCTGACCCGAGCCGATCTCTCCGGGAAGGACCTCTCGGGACAGGACCTCCGGCGCGCGGACCTCACGCGCGCCAACCTGACCGGCGCGACGCTCGCGGGCACCGACTTCACCGCGCGCCATGATCTGACCATGGCGAGTTCGACGGGGGCGTCCGCTCCCGGCGCGATCTTCGAGCACTGCGAGCTCGACTTTCATCGACCTGACCGGCGTCTTCCTCGCGGGAGCGCGTTTGCGGGCGGCTTCCCTGCAGAGCTGCACGCTCCTCCAGGCGAACCTCGCCGAGCGCCGACCTCACGCTGACGAAGCTCGAGGGCTCCGACCTGATCGGGCGCGAACTTCGCGGGAGCCACCCTCTGTGACGTGAACTTCCGCGGGGTCAAGCTTCTACGGCGCCCACTTCGACGGCGCGGACCTCTCGCGCTCCTTTTTCGAGGGGGTCTCGGCGCCCCGGGGCTCCTTCCCGAACGCGAACTTCTCCCGACGCCAACCTCAAGTCCGCGGACCTCACGGGAGCGGACCTGCGCCGCAGCAAGTTCGTGGGCGCCATCCTGCGCCAGGCGGCCATTGAATGGCGCCAACTGCGAACGCGCCGATTTCGCCGAAGCCGACATGGAGCTCGTTTCCGCCGTCGAGACAAATTTCAGCGGCGCCCAGTTCGACCGGGCGAAGGCTGCGCAAGTCGGACCTTCGCGGAGCGCGCTCTTTCTCGACGCGGGCGGCGAGGACGTGAGCTTCGCGGAGGCCAAGCTGATCAAGGTCGACCTGCGGACCGCCCAGTTCGATCGGGCGAATTTCCGCGGCGCCGACCTCTCCAAGGCCGTGTTGCGACGCGCTGAACCTGAAGCCCTACTCGTTTTCGGGCGCGCGAGTTCGCGCAGACGCGACGCCTCCGAGGCCCAGGCCGAGGGCGTCGACTTTTCGCGGGCAGACCTCTCGTTCGGGAACTTCCGGCAGGCGAACCTGAAGCGCGCGAACCTCTCGCACATCCTCGCGTTCGAGGCGGACCTCTCCGGGACTCTCCTGATCGGCGCGAACTTCGACGGGCGCGAACCTCGAGGACGCGGACCTGCGATTCTCGCGCGCCATCGGCGCGGACTTCAGCGGAGCGCGCCTCAACGGCGCCGACCTCGCCAACTCCGACCTCTCCGAGGCGAAGTTCCAGAAGACCAACTTCTGGGGCGTTTCCGCGCGGAAGGCGAAGACGTCGGGAGTCTTGCGAAACTGCTCGGGCTCTCCACGATGTTCTCGAAGGCGAAGGAGAAAAAGGGCGAGGTCGAGGACGTCAAGGAGAAGGCGCGTCAGAAGAGAATCGAGGATCTCGCGACGCAGGCCGAGAAGAGGCCCCCGCACGCTTCCGGGAAGAGGTAGCCCTCCCAGCCGGAAGCCTTGCCCGTTCGCGACCGGTCTCCCGGCTTTTCGGCGGAGTGGGTGGTGGGTGCGGCGACGTCGCCGCGCGGTGAGCCGCGGCCGGCCTTGTCGATCGCGGCCGTCAGCCGCCCCGCCGCCTCCCGGACTCACCGTGAACGTTCCGGGTCGCCCCGACACGATGGCGAGAAACTCGACGCCGCCCGGAGCGGATAGAGCGCGATCTTCCACGCCGGGCCCTTCGCGAGACGCACGGTGATCTTCCGACCCGGCCGGGCGGGCGCACGCGAGAGCCTTCCGGCCTGTGACTCGTCGAGAAAGGCGACGCTCTGGCGCGTCCAGCGAGGCGCGGTCAGCAGGTCGTCGGCCGCCGACGCGATCAGCGGGCGGCCATCGATACTCCAACCCGCCTGGTTTCGCACGAAGGACCGCTTCCTTGCGCCGATCCGGCTTTCCACGCCCGTGACGTCGCTCCGCTCGAAACGCACGAGCCGCCGGTCGCGGAAGCTGACCGCCTCCCTCGACAACTCTTCGACGATCGCATTCGGTACCGTGAAGACCTGACCCTCCCGCGACGCATAGACAGAGTCGCCGTCCGAGCGCGTCGAACCGAGATCGAGGACGTGCTTCGACCCCTTCGCGTCGGCCATCGTGACCCGAAATGGCGGGTGGTGCGAGCCCGAGCGCCGCGAGGTCCGCCGCCTGGCTTCGCGGCACGAACTCCGTGACCCGAAGCGAGGAGAGGTCGCCCGCGAGTCGTTCCACGACTTCGCGGTCCGCGAGGTCGGAGAGCGGCTGCTCGAGCCACCAGACCCCGTTCTTTTTCGCCAGCGCGAGGCTCCCCCGTCCGCGGGAGACGTCGATCCGGGCGACGTCCGGCGGCGTAGGCCCGAAGACGTCCTTGCTCTTGAGCTCGTCGGCCGGCTTGCGAACCGACGCCGCCACGCTCGCCGGCACGAACAGGATGCCGGGCGCTCCCGCGACCTGTGCCGCGGTGACGTCGGTTCCCGGGATGTCGATGCCAAAGGCGATGGTCCGGCTGAGCTCGCCGGGCCGGTTCCTTCGGATCGGTCCACGTAAACGTCGCTTTCGCGACGGGGTCGACGAGCCCGTAGTCTCCGGCCTTGCCTTCGGAAGCGGGTTCCCCGCCCGGATTCTTCAGGTCCGCGAGCTCCGACGCGAGCTCGCGCCGCCGCAAAGGAGTCGGCCGGATAGGCCTCGGGCTGCACGAGCTTCCACGCGTCCCCCGACTTTGCGAGCTCGATCGTCTCGCTTCCGCGCTCGAGCCGGATGCGCTCGACCCGGTCCTCCGGCAGATCCCAGTGAAGGTCGCCCTTCTGCTGGCGCTCGGCGGTCGTCGGCATCTTGCGCTCGAAGAAAAAGATGAAAGCGAAGAGGACGACGACGACGCCCGTCAGGATGAGGAGCTTGCGCGAAGACACGAATCGTCAGTCCCGCCGGCGATACCAGACCCAGATGCCGAGGAGGATCGCCATTGCCGGCAGCCCGAGAATCGCCAGAAGAGAGATCCGTCGGACCTGCGCCTGGGTGAGCGAGAGCGACGCCTGCTCGGGCGTCTTGGGCGCGATGCCGATCTTCGTTTCCGAGCCGGTCAACCAGTGGATCGGAGTTCAGGAACAGGTTGGCGTTGCCGCCGGTCCCGATGGACCCCGCCGCGGCGAAGCGGGAGTTGCCGACGACGACCAGCTCGCCCTTCTTCGCGGGCGTCTTCTCCGTTTCCGCCGGACCGGCCGCGACCGCGAGGCTGACGGGACCCGGCATGTCCTCCGGGTCCTTCTTCACCGCGCTCTCCGAGGTTCGCGAGGCCCGTCTCGCCCCAGCCCTCGGCGGATGTCTCCGACGAGCATCGTCGCGGAGGCGGCACTCTCGGTCTTCGTCACGGACCGCGCGAGGGGAAGTATCACGGGCAGGCCTTCCGCGGCGAGAGCCCGCACGATCGGGTGAGTTCCCGTAGCGATTCGCGAAAACGGTCTCCGCGCCCGACGAGCGGCAGGGCGTTCGCCGGATCCACGACGATGTCGACGCCGAGCCGGATCCCGTTTTCCGACAGCAGCCGGTACCGAGGCCGAAGTCCGCGGGCGGAGCGCCGGGTGCGGGCAGGACCGGATCGAGCAGGAGGAGGACTCCCCGCCCGCTGCCATGTATCTCGCGATGGCTCCGGCCTCCGGTCCGAGAAGGCGGTGCGGGGTCCCGCGACGACGATGGCGTCTGCGTCGGCGGGGACCGCGTCCTTTCCGAGCGACTCCCACGTCGCGACCGTCAGGTTGTCCCGCTCCAGTAGCTGCTTCGCGTCCGCGAAGCCGCGTCCGCGTTCCCCCGAGTCGATCGAGGCCTCGCCGTGCCCGGCGGCGAAGTACACGCGGGCCTGGCGGTCCTCGGTCGACGGCCACGATGGCGGAGGTGAACGCCTCCTCCCCCTTGAAGGCCTTCATCTCGCGGGCCCCCTGTCCCATCGGGCCGCCCGTAAACTCGTAGTCGGCGATCTTGTCTTCTTCGACGTACTTCTTCCGCTCGCCGGACCGGAAGACGACGGTCCCTTCCCGGACCCCCCCGAACTCGCGCACGACGGCCTCGGCCCGCGCCGGGTTGCGCTCGGGCGTCGAGGTATTCGACCTCGATCATCGGTGACAGCGCCCGGTAGCGGCTCAGGAGCTCGGAGACCGGAGCCACAGCGGGGAGTCCCGTTCCATGAACACCGTGACGCGGACAGGTTTCTTGAGACTCGCCACGAGCTGCTTCGTCGTCGTCGAGAGACTGTAGATGCGCGTCTTCGTCCAGTCGGCGCGGAACCAGTGGCGCCAGCCGAGCCAGTTGACGCCGACGAGGAGCGCGACCCCGAGGGCGATCGCCGCGGCGGACACGCCGGCCCGCGCCGCGCGGCCCCTCCTCACGGCGCCTCCTTCTTCGCGGACAGGCTGACTGTCGTCAGGATAGAGGAAGAACGCGGTCGCCGACAGGTAGTAGACGAGCCGCCGGGTGTCCACGACGCCGCGGGAGAACTCCTCCATGTGGTCCCAGAGGTTGAAGTACCCGAGCGTCTCGCGCTTGTTCGGATCGTTCGACAGCGACTCGAGGAGCCCCGCCGAGAAGACGGGTATCAGCATCGCGAACGAGAGAATCGCCGCGATGATCTGGTTCTTCGTGAGAGTCGAGGCGAACGTCCCGATCGAAAGGAAGTACGCGCCGATGAGCGTGATCGCGAGGTAGCCGCCGGCCACCGGTCCGAGGTCGATCGGCGTCTGCGCGCGCAGGATCGCGACGTATACGAGCGTCGGCGACCAGAGTGTCAGGAAGAACCCGAGCGCGCCGGTGAACTTGCCGAGAACGACAGCGGCCTCCGAGACGGGCGAAGTCAGGAGGGTCTCGATCGTCCCCGATTTCCGCTCCTCCGCGAAGAGCCGCATCGTGATGATCGGGACGATGAAGAGGTTGAAGATCCAGAAGTACGTGTTCGTGAAGAGGAACGGGAGGGCCTGGCCTTTCGGCGCTCCCGGCGCGTTCAGGAAGGCGACGATCGCGGAGAAAATGAAGCCGTTCATCAGGAGAAAAGCGGCGAGGATCACGTAGGCGAGCGGCGACAGGAAATACGCGCGCCACTCCCGCCCGACGATCGCGAGAAACTTCCTCATGACGGAACCTCCTCCGACTCGGGGCCGGGCGAGGCGGGCGCGATCCCGGCGGGCGGCTCCTCGTGGCGCGTGAGCCGGACGAACACGTCTTCGAGCGAGACCGCCTCGCGCGTGAGCTCCCGCAGGACCCACCCGCGCGAGACGGCGGTCCGGAAGACCTCCTCTCGCGGATCCGCGCCGGCCGCGCACTCGAGCCGCACGCGGGTCTCGTCCTCACCGGGCTCTTCGGCGACGGCGGTCACACCGGGGAGATCCGCGAGGGCTCCGCGCGCCTCGACGCGACCCGCGAAGGCGGCCCGGACGACGGGTGCGCCCGCGAGCCGGTTTTCGCAGCTCCGAGACCGTGCCTTCCGCGACGATCCGGCCCCTGTCGATGATCAGCACCCGGTCGCAGACCGCGTCGACCTCCGGAAGGATGTGCGTCGAGAGAAGGACGGCGCGCTCCCGGCCGAGGCTGCGGATCGTCTCCCGGATCCGGATGATCTGCCCCGGGTCGAGCCCGACCGTCGGCTCGTCCAGGATCAGGACCGGAGGGCGGTGGACGAGCGCGCCGGCCAGAGCCGTGCGCTGCCGGAAGCCTTTCGAGAGGTTCTCGACCTTGCGGCCCGCCACCTCCTGCAGGAGGCAGCTCTCGATCGCCTCGCCCACCCGCCGGGCGACGTCCGCGCCGCGGACGCCCTCCAGCCGGGCGCGGTAGGCTAGGTACTCGCGGACGCGCATTTCCGGGTACAGCGCGGCGGACTCGGGCAGGTATCCGAGGCTCGCTCGCGCCTGTTCCGACTGGGTGACGACGTCGAAGCCCGCGACGCGCGCGGTGCCGGCTGTCGGCGGCAGAAACCCCGTCAACACCCGCATCGCCGTCGTCTTGCCCGCGCCGTTCGGGCCGAGGAAGCCGACGATTTCTCCCGCCCGGACCGAAAACGAGACGTCGGAGACGGCGAGCTGCGTCGAGTAGCGCTTGGTGAGGTTTTCGACTTCGATCATTCGTCCGCCCGCTCGAAAAGAGCGCGCAATCTAGCACGAAGAAGCTATTCCCGCTATCAGCTATCAGCTATCAGCTGGATCAGCTATCAGCGAGCTCATTCGCGCGCTCGTTTAACATGATCGCGCCGTGATCGTCGTCGCAGAACGTCTCCAAGACCTACGGACGACTCGGCCGGCGGGTCCGGCGCTCGACGGCGTGTCCCTCGAGGTCGCGCGCGGAGAGACTCTCGGGCTGATCGGACCCAACGGCGCCGGAAAGACGACGCTCCTCTCCTTCTCCTCGGGTTCCTTCACGCCGACACGGGGGCCGGATCACCGTGGACGGAAAGGCGCCGGACGACCTCGCCGTGCGGGCGCGCACCGGTTACCTGCCCGAGAGGCTCGGTTTCGACCGGGACCTGCCGGGCCGCTCCTTTCTCGCCCACCACTGGCGTCTCGCGGGAGGCGACCCGGCGCGCGCGACCGTCGAGAGTGAAGCGGCAGCCGAGAAGGTCGGGCTCGACCGCGGACGTGTTGAGGCGGCCGCTGCAAAACGTACTCGCGCGGGATGCTGCAGAGGATCGGCCTCGCGCAGGCGCTCCTTCGCGAGCCGCAACTCCTCTTTCTCGACGAGCCCGCGTCCGGCACGGACCCCCTCGGGGTGGGCCTCGTCCGCCAGCGGATCCTGGAGGCGAAGGCCCGCGGCGCCACGATCGTCCTGAACTCGCACCAGCTCGCCGAAGTGGAGAGAGTGTGCGACCGCGTCGTGTTCCTGTCGGAGGGGAAGCTCGTCCGAACCGAGACTCTGAGCGGCCAGACGCCCAGCCGTCGGCGCGGCCGAGTGCGCGTGCCCGAAGTGCGGCTGATCGACGCTTCCGCAATCCTGCTCCAGGATGGTTTTCAGCCGGAGGCGGAGCCCGACGGCTCTCTCCACTTCGCCGTCACATCCGACGAGGACATGGCCCGGGCCGTCCGGGCCCTGATCCTCGCCGGAGTCCCGGTCTACGAGGCGAAGCGTCTCCGCGGAGCTCGAAGAGCTCTTTCTCCGGAGAACCCGCGCGCATGATCGAGATGGTCCGCCGCTACCTGCGGCAGAAGTTCGGCTCCGCGGGAGTCATCGTGGCGCTCGCGATGCTCGCGATCCTCGAGATCCTGCACCTGGCGAGCGGCGGACCGCCGATCGGGGCTTCAACTCGCGAACTGGGCGATCTTCGTGCTCGCCGCGGGCTCGGTTTCGCGCGACGTGTCGAGCGGCGCCCTGCAGATGATCCTGTCCCGCCCGATCCGCCGTACGCGAATATCTCTTCGGACGCTACGTCGGCATCCTCGCCGCATACGCGGCTTCCTCGTCTTCACCGGCTTCTCGCTCTTCTCGCGTGTCATCGCCGCTCCGGCGGCGGGGGCATCAGGCTCTCGATCCCGAGGCTCGTCGCCCTGGCCGCCGTCGGCGCCTTCTTCACGGGAGCTCTCCAGGCCGCGATCCTTCTCTTCTTCTCGACTTTCCTTCCCGGGATCGCGGACCTTCTCGGGCTCCTGATGCTCTATCTCGTCCTGAACCTGCCGCCCTGGAAAGCGGAGTGGCTCCGGGAGGCCGCCCGGCTCGGGCGCGAGAACCTGACCCCGATCATTCCCTGGAACGAGGTCCTGCGCGGAAACGCGGTGCTCGGTGCGGCCACCGGGCGATGGGTATTCGCCCTCTGCCTCTACCTGACGCTCGCCGTCCTCATCTTCTGCCGAAGGGAGCTTCCCTATGGACAGGATTGAAAACCCCGACGTGTCGGGCGCTCGCGTCGCCGCACCGCGGACGCCGTCCGGCCCTCAGTCGAAGGTCTCGCCGGTCATCCTGTGGGTGCTCCTCGCGGCGGCGCTCTTCCGGATCGTCACGACGGTCACCGACAAGGAGCCGAAAGCCGGAGAAGCGGGTCTCATCAATGGATCGCGCCCCAGGGCGCTGTCGCCGCGGCGCGGAGCTCCGGAAAGCCGATCCTCTACGACTTCACGGCCGAGTGGTGCGCCCCCTGCAAGATCCTGGACCGGGACGGATGGGCGGACGCCCGCATCGCGGAGATCGTCAACGACTCCTTCGTCCCAACGCGAGTCGTGGATCGCTCGAGGGAAGACGGCAAGAACACGCCGTTTGTCGAGGAGCTCGAGCAGCGCTATCGGGTCAGCGCGTTTCCCACCATCGTCGTCGCGGCGGCCGACGGCCGCGAGATCGCGATCGCGCAGGGCTTCAACGGCAAGGCGAAGCTCATCGAATTCCTCGAGGGCGCACGCGCGGCACAGGGAGCCGGACCCGTAGGCCGGTAGCCGGTGCAGGGGACCTAGCCGGTCGGCTGTCGCGCGCCGAGACCGCTCGGTCCGGCGGCGGGGGCGTCGTTCGCTCGGCGAGGAATCGTCCCGTCAGGCTCGCGGTCGACCGGCGGATCTCATCGGGCGGACCCTCCGCGACGATCCGTCCGCCCTTGTCGCCTCCCCCTGGTCCGAGGTCGATGATCCAGTCGGAGCTCGGCGAGGAAGTCGAGGTGGTGCTCGATCGCAACGATCGAGTGCCCCCGCAGGATGAGGCGCCGGAAGGTGCCGAGAAGGCGATCGACGTCCTGGGCGTGAAGCCCGGTCGTCGGCTCGTCGAAGAGAAACAGAACGCCCCGGGCGGCCGCCGGGCGGATCTCGAGGAACGACGCGAGCTTGAGGCGCTGCGCCTCGCCGCCGGAGAGGGTGGCCGTCGGCTGGCCCGAGAGGGAGATATCCGAGCCCCGCTTCCACGAGCGGGTTCAGGCGCCGCACGATCGCCCATCTCGCTCGAGAAGAATGACATCGCCTCGTCCACCGTCATCGCGAGGACGTCGCCGATGTTCTTCCCGCGATGCCGGACCGCGAGCACCTTTCCCTGGAAGCGGCGGCCGTCGCAGACGTCGCAGCGCACCGTCACGTCGGCGAGGAACTGCATGTCGATCGTCTGCCACCCCGTGCCCTTGCACGCTTCGCACCGCCCCCCCGCCGTGTTGAAGGAGAAGTCGCGCGCCGTGATCCGCCGGGAGACGGCCCGCGCGGAGCCGGCGAAGAGCTGCCGGATCTCGTCCCACGCCTTCGTGTAGGTCACCGGGTTGGACCGTGCCGACCGCCCGAGCGGAGTCTGGTCCACCAGGAGGATGTCCGACACGGACTCGAGCCCGTCGATCCGGTCGTGAAGGCCGACGTCGACCGAGACGGCTCCCTTGACGCGGCGGGCGTATGCGTTGTGCAGGATGTCGCGAACGAGCGTCGACTTTCCCGAGCCCGAAACGCCCGACACCGACGACGAGCCGGCCGAGCGGGAACCGGACCGTCAGGTTCTTCAGGTTGTGCTCGCGCGCACCGACGACGGTCACCGCGCCCTTCCGCGCGGCGGAAAGCCACGACACGGCCGGGGCGGGCCAGCCGGCCGGCCGGTTCGGCCGAACGCGCAACGCCGAGGCCCCTTCGACGCAGGAGCTCCCCGGTCGCGGACGCCTTGACGCGGGCGAGCGCGCGGGGCGTCCCCTCGAAGAGAACCTGCCCTCCGAGCCGCCCCGCTCCGGGACCGAGGTCGATGACGTGGTCCGCGGCCTCGATCGCCTCCGGATCGTGCTCGACGACGACGACGGTGTTCCCGCGGTCGGCGAGCCGGCGGAGGATCGCGAGCAGTCGGCGTGTATCGACGGCGTGGAGCCCGATCGTCGGCTCGTCCAGGACGTAGAGCGTGCCCGTGAGCGACCCGCCGAGCGCGGAAGCGAGGCCGATCCGTTGCGACTCCCCGCCGGACAGCGTGCGGGCTGCGCGCGAGAGCGTCAGGTACTCGAGCCCGACGTCGTTCATGTAGCGGATGCGGGCCCGGAGCTCGGAGACGACCGAACCGAAGCGCGCTTCCTCCTCCGGTGAGAGCCGCAGGTCGTCGAACCAGGTCTTCAGGTCACCGAGGGAGAGGTCGGCGAGCTCGCGCGATCGTGCGTTCGCGGAATCGGACCCGAGAGCGCCCCGGGACCGAGCCGCGCCCCACGGCACTCCGGGCAGAGCCGGTACGCGCGATACCGCGCGAGCAGGACCCGCACGTGGATCTTGTAGCGCTTCGTCTCGAGCCACTCGAAGAAGCCGTTGATGCCGTAGAACTCCCCGCGCCCCTTGAGAGCACTTCCCGCTCGTGCGCGGTCAGCCGATCGACCGGAACGTCGTTCCGCACGGAGTACCGCCGGCAGGCGCGGAAGAGGTCGTCGTACGCCGACTCGTAGGCCGGCGTGTTCCACGCGGCGATCGGCCGTTCGTCGAGGCGAAGGCTCGTGTCCGGGATCACCTTCTCGAGGTCCACCCCGATGACCCGTCCGAAGCCCTGGCACGTCACGCACGCGCCGAGAGGGCGAGTTGAAAGCGAAGAGCGGCGGCGTCGGGATCCCGGAACTCGCACCCGCAGTTCGGGCAGTGAAGGCCGCGCCGGAACGTCCGCGTCGCCCGACGTCGGTCCGCGCGAGCAGGGAGCCGGACATCGAAAACGCGGCTTCGACTGCCGATGGCGATCTCCGGACGCGGACTCCTCCCGGACGACGAACCGTCCCACGACGACCGCGCAGACGGCCCTCCGCGTCCAGCAACTCCTCGACCCCCGCCGGGTCGTCCGGGATCTCGACTGTCTCGCCGGAGGCGGACGAGCGCCCGGAAGAACCCGGCGCGCTTCAACTCCGCGATCCGCAGCGTCTCGTCCCTCTCCCGCTGGCGCCGCCGCGGCCGAACCTCTTTCCCGAGCCGCCGCTCCCCGCCAGTCGACGGGCGCCGCCAGGACGACCCGCGACCCCTCCTCGGATCGCGCCGAGCTCCTCCACGGCGCGGTCGACTCCCGCCGGGCACGGCGGCGACGCCGCATTCCGGACAGAACGTGGTCCCGCCGTGCGCGAAGAGCAGGCGGAGCGAGTCGTAGATCTCCGTCTGCGTTCCCACGGTCGAGCGCGCGTTGCGCACCCCGTTCTTCTGCTCGAGCGCGATCGCCGGAGGGACGGGCTCGATCGAGTCGACGTCGGGCCGGTCGAGCCGCTCCAGGAACTGTCGGGCATACGTCGAGAGCGACTCGGCGTACCGGCGCTGCCCCTCGGCGTAGAGGGTGTCGAAGGCGAGCGACGACTTGCCCGAGCCGGAGACGCCGGTGACGACCGTCAGGCCCGCGAGCGGCACCGAGACCGAGATGTCCTTCAGGTTGTGGGTCCGCGCGCCGAGGATGCGGATGACAGAGCGGGACGGGGAGTGCGCTTCATCGAACCAGTCAATCTACCAAAAGAAAAAGGCCGCGGCAGATGCCGCGGCCTTCCAAAGGCGAGGTTGCGACGCGAGCGATCAAGGTGCAGGCGCCGGCGTGGGCCGATCTCTCTCGCTCCAGATCCGGTCCCACCCCAGCCGCT
This sequence comes from uncultured Acidobacteriota bacterium, assembly GCA_963832145.1. GTDB lineage: Bacteria > Acidobacteriota > Thermoanaerobaculia > UBA5066 > Gp7-AA6 > Gp7-AA6. The sequence continues at coordinate 175,597 of CAWHTA010000004.1, read as the reverse complement.
GCGCGGTCTCCGTGTTCACCGTCCCGTCCTCCCGGTAGGTCCCGTTCTGAATCAGCCTCCGCTGCTGGGCGGGACTGAGCCACGCGGGCAGCGTCGCGTCGGCGGAGCGGGGCCGGAACTCGGCGGAGCCCCGGAAAGGATCCAGATCCTTGTACGTCGCCCGCACTCCCTGAACGAGGTAGGAGAATTCCACGTTGCGCGATGCCTGGACGACGATCTCGTTCAGGTCCATCCGGAGAACCGCGAAGCTCGCCATCGCGCCGATCGGCGTGATCTGAACCGTCAGGCCCTCCTCGTCCGTCACGAGCCGGAAGTGCTCGGGGACCGGGATTCGAGCCGTACCGTTCTGGAACCTCGCGCGGCCGCGGAAGTAGGTTCCGGCCTCGGGTCCCTCGAGCGAAATGTACCCGATCGCGCGCGAGGGGTCGGTCGGATGGGGGTCGAGGAAGTGCTTTCGTGCCGACGGCGCCGATGTGTCCACCGGAGAAGACAGCCCCAGCGGCGCCGGTGCGCCGGAATCCACTCCCATGCTGGCGCCGAGGATTCCCCACGCGAGCTCCGTGCCGTTGGCGCTGTTTATGAGCGATCCGGCGACCGCCTGGTAGGGAGAGATCCCGAGCACGCCGTTCGTCAGTCCCGGGCCGCCCTCCCCTCGGACCCCCGACGGGTTGTAAGACCCCAGGTTGATGAACGACCCCTGGTGCCCCTCGACAGCCGCGGAGTTCGCTCCGCCGGTCACCAGGTCGGCATAGATCGCCTGGCCGCCGATTGCGGTGCTGTGGCTGGTCGCCCAGAGCGCGCACCCCTGCGCACAACCGGTCGAGTCGTTGTGGAAGTTCGCGACGGGCGCCGTGGAGTTATGTTGAATGTAGAAGTTATTGATGATGCCGGTCCACCCCGAGGAGAAGTATCCATTGATGTCGATGTAGACGTGCGTGCCGACGTTCACCCGCACGGTGATTGAATTGTTGTTTCCGTTCGGGACGATGGCGGCATTCGCGACCACTTCGTTGGCGAGAAAGTTGAGCTGGGACACCACCGGCTGGCTGCTCCCGGCCGGCCACGCCGTCAGGAACCCATCGGCCGGGGGCAGGATCGCGCCGATCGACAGCGAATAGGCCGAGATGCCGAGTGTCGGAAACCCGAGACAGGGACCAGCAGGGATCTCGAAAGTCCGGTTGACGTTTGCGGCGAGCGCCGGACCGCCGTACGGCCCGTTCGCCAGCCGGGTGTCGACGATGCGGCACGGTTGAACCGGTATGAACGGGCGCGGGCCATCGACGTCCACCATCGGCGTAATGCCGGCGGATGCGGCACGGTACGGAGGCACCGTCCAGTTCGTCAGAGGGACATCGACCTGTTGTGCGAGCAGCGAAGACGAAGCGAGAAGCACGAGAGAGACCAGGACCGCTCGGCGCATCGCAACTACCTCCTCGATTGCGTGACGCCGACGTGGGCGGCACGATTTTCCGGAATCTTACGATGGGGCGCTCATGCGGCGATCTAGTTCCCGGGCGGCCGGTACTCCTCCTCTTCCTGCGGCGGAAGCTCGTCGGGTGGAGGCGCGTAGGGGTCCTGGTCCCAGTACCAGCTTTCGTGCTGGCGGCAGACCTCGGTCGGCGCGGTGCCCGAGATGAACACCTCGGTCATCTTGCGCGGACAGTTCTCGCTGAAGAGCATCCCGGTGTCCGGATCGATTTCGGCGGTGACGATGTCGGAGGGGACCGGGAACCCTTCCGCAAAAAGGCTGGGCGGGAAGCGACCGCGAGAATTCGGCGAAGATGGGCACGGCCGCCTGCGAGCCGGAGAGGTTCAGGCCGCGGTTGTCGTCGTAACCGACCCAGATCGCGGCGAGGAAACGGGGGGAGAAGCCGACGAACCACGCGTCGCGCCCGTCGTTCGTCGTCCCGGTCTTTCCCGCGAGAACCCTCTGGATGCCGCCACCGCGGGCGCCCCCTGCCGTGCCGCGGTCCACCGCGCCGCGAAGGAGCGAGTTGACGAGGAAAACGGCGTCCGCCGGAAGGACCTGCTTCAGGGGAGTCTCCTTCCGGTCGAGGATCCGGCCGTCGGCCGTCAGCACTCCGACGATTGCGCCCGGCTCGATGCGTACGCCGCCGTTCGCGAGGACGGCGTAGGCCGAAGCGATCTCCATCGGAGAGATCTCGAAGGCCCCGAGCGCCACGGAGGGATAGGGGCGCAGGGTCGACGTCATTCCGGCGGCCCGCGCCGCGGCGAGCACTGTCGAAAGGTCGGCGGCCAGCGCCGCGCGCACGGTCGGAATGTTGATCGAGAGCTCGAGCGCCCTCCTCACCGACATCGGCCCGCGGAAGCCGCCATCGTAGTTGCGCGGCGTCCAGCGTTCGGCGGCCCGGCGGCGGCCCCACTCGACGGTGATCGGCGAGTCGTGGAAGACCGTCGCGGGAGTCACGGGGGGCACGAGGTCGCGGCGGGCGAATGCCGCCAGCATGACGAACGGCTTGAAGAGCGAACCCGGCTGCCGGTGCGCCTGCGTCACCCGGTTGAACTGGGAGCGCTGATAGTCCCGCCCGCCGACGAGCACCTTCACGGCGCCGGTCTGCGGCTCGATCTGGATGAGCGCCCCCTGCAGCGGGGCCTGGCGGGCAGCCGCCGCGAGACGACGGTAACGCCGCTCGAGACCTCCGAGACCCTCCGTGACGGCGCGCTGGCCCGCCTGCTGGAGGTCGACGTCGAGAGTCGTGTAGATCTGCAACCCTTCCGTACGCATCTTTTCGCCGTAGGCCTCGGTGAGCTCGCCCTTCACGAAGTCGACGAAGTGCGGCGCGATCACCTTGGCGACTCGGCGCGTGCGGGGCACGAGGGGCGAGGCGATCGCCGCCTCCATGTTCTTCCGGTCGATCTTCTGGAGCTCCTGCATCAACGAGAGAACCCGGTTGCGCCGATCGCGCGTGCGCTTCGGGCTCCGAAAGGGCGAGAAAGCGTTCGGGGCCGGGATCATCCCGGCGATCGTGGCCGACTCGGCCAGGTCGAGATCGGATACCTGCTTGCCGAAGTAGAACCGCGCCGCCTCTCCGACGCCCTTGATCGCGATCGAGCCCCGGCGGCCGAGGTAGATCTCGTTCAGGTACGCCTCGAGGATCTCGTCCTTGGAATAGCGGGCGTCGAGGAGGACGGAGATCACGATCTCGATCGCTTTCCGGCGCAACGTTCGCTCGGGTGTCAGGTAGACGTTCTTGACGAGCTGCTGGGTGAGGGTCGAGCCCCCCTGCACGTTGCCTCCCCGAAGCGTTGCGAGGACGGCGCCGAACGTCCGCTTGACCGACACGCCGGAGTGGCGGTAGAAGTCGCGGTCCTCCGTCACGAGAACCGCGTCGACGAGCGTGCGTGGAACCTCGGAAAGCCGGACGAGCGTGCGGTCCTCGTGCTCTTCGCCGAAGACCGAGCCGAGCCGCTCGGGCTCGACGACGAGCGCGGGGACCGGATCGCCCCGCTCGTCGGTAATCGCCCGGACTCGGCCGCCGGCAAAGTCGACGCGCGCGCGGAAACCCCGGAATTCTCGGCCGGGATACACGAAGTCGCGCGAGTAGACGTCCATTGACTCACCCGCGCGGCGATAGTGCCCCGGTGTCTCCGGAGAGCCGGAGACGCGGGCGTAGAAGAGCCGCTCGAGCTTGGCGGCGAGACGATCCGGTGATCCGGGGCTTCCGGGTTCGAGGACTGTGATGTCGGAATAGATCCGCGACGGGAGATTCCACCGTCGGTTGTCGAATCGCGACGAAACCGCCGAGCCGATGAACCCGAGCGTCGCGATGGCGAGGAGAAGGAACGCGACCGCGCCGAGCAGGACTTCGGTCCGGTGGCGGAGAATCCAGACCGGAAGAGAAACGTGACGCGGGCGCGGCGCTTCGGAGCTCACAGCGTCGAAAGAATACCGTCATAACATCGCCGGTCGTGGCGAAGAGGAGACGCAAGCCGGGTTCACGGCGTCCGCCCGCCGCGTCGCCGACAGCGCCTCTGCGCCTTACCGCCCGGGAAGGTCTTCGCGAAGCGATCGTCGCGGCGGCGCTGGTACTCGTCATCGTCGGCACGGCGCTCGTGGTCGATCCCGCGGCCCACGCGTCGTTCGATGCGCCGAAACGCCTCGTCGCTCTCGCCGGGATCGCGATCGCCGCGTTCGCCGCGTTCGCGCTTCCCCTTCCCTGGCCGGGCGGCCGTCGCTCGTGGCGCGCGCTGCCCGTCCGGGCGCGCGTCGCTGTCGCGGCGATCGCTGCCGGGATCCTCTGGGCGGCGCTCTCGGCGCTGCTCTCGCCTCGACGGGCGGCCTCCCTCGATGCGCTCCGTGCGCTTTCGATTTACGCGCTGCTCCTCCCGCTCGGCGCATCCCGGACGTTCGCCCGCCGGAAGGGTCTTTTCCTCGCGGCTTTTCTCGCCGCCGCGGCGATGAATGCGGTCATTTCGATCCTTCAAAGCCGGGGCATTCAGCCGTTCCGCCTGCAGACGTTCGGAGCGCGAAATGAGACCGGAGCGCTGGCGGGCAACGTGGGATACCTCGCGCTCCTCGTGGCGTTTGCGGCAGTGGTTTCGCTGGGTGTCGCTCTCACGTCGAGGGGTCTTCCGCGCGCGCTGGCGGGCGGCGCGTTCGCTCTCTTTCTCGTCGCCCTCGTCGTCAACCGGAACCTGACGGGGGTCCTGTCTCTGGCGGCGGGAACCTCCGTGCTCCTGTTGGCCCTCTTCGGCCGGCGGGCACTCCTTCCTCTTTTCGGAGCCCTCGCGGTCCTGGGTCTCGCGGCATCTCTCTACCCGCCCCTCGCGACGCGTGCCCGCGAGGTCGTTCGACTTGCGCGCGCCGGAGAGTGGGACCGGCTCACGACCTATCGCCTCGGTCCCTGGGCCGCCGCGGTCGAGATGACCCGCGAGAGACCCCTTCTCGGGTGGGGACCCGGAACGTATGGCGCCGAGTTCGTGCCCCATCGTCTGAGCGCGGAGATCCGCGCAAAGCGTCGCTTCGTCAACCCCCTCGTGACGAGCTCGTACTCCGAGGCGCACAGCGACTATCTCCAGGCGTTCGCCGAGACGGGGCTTCCCGGCGGTCTCGCGGTCCTTCTGTCGGCGGGAGCGCTCGCGGTCGCGCTCGCCCGAAAGGCTGCGGACCCGCGGGTCAACCGAGTCGAGAGGGCTGTCCTCCTCGGCGTCCTCGCTGCCGGCGCGGCGGCGGCCCTGACCTGGTTTCCGCTCCAGAGACCGATCACGGCGGTGCCGCTGCTTCTGGCAGCGGGCCGCAGCTGGAAAGTCGCCGCCGAGCCCGAGCCGTCCCCCGAGGCCGAATGAGAATCCTCCGCGCCGCCGCGGTTCTGGTCGCGCTCGCGGCGCTCGCCCTGCCGGAAGTGCTGAGGTACGCCGCCGAGCGGCGCCTCGCCCGAGCCAACGCGGCGTTCGACTACGTGCTCGCCCGCCCGGCCGAAATCGAGAACGCGATCGGGGTCCTCGAGGCCGTGACGGATGCCGCGGTCACCACTGCTCCGGTCCTCGTCGGCGATTCCCGGGCGTGGGTGCTCGCGGGTTCCTCCCAGCTCGTCGCGCGCAACGCCGAGCGCGCGCTCGGCTGCTACCGCGAAGCCCTCGCCGTCGGAGAGAGGGCGGAGATCCACCTGAACCTGGGGCGCGCCGCAGCGCTCGCGGGACAGAAGGGGACCGCCGACGCGGCGTTCCTCCGGGCACTCTGGATCAGCCCGGCGCTCGTGCGGGCCGTGCCGCCGGAGTTCGTCACGCAGGCGCTCGTGGATGTCGCCCGCCTCGAAGCGGAGCTCAAAGCCGGAAGGCTGACCGCTCCCCCGCCGCGGCCGAACTAGCCGCTATCCGCCGTCGGAGCGGCGAGCGGCTTCGTCCGACGCGGAAATCGGAGGGCGGAGTGCGGACGACTCGTCGGAAGACCGGAAGATCGGGCTCGAGCGGACGTTCCACTCGTGAAGTTTGTAGAGGGCCATCGTCTTCAGGATGGCGAGCCCGTACCGGACCGAGGGCGCGAACGCGATCTGCGACGCTTCGTCGAAGTAGCGGGTCTCGATCGGAATCTCGCGGATCGTCAGCCGCCGGGCCATCCCCTGCGCGATGATCTCGGTGTCGAAGACGAAACCGTCGGAGTTCGCCTCGAAGTTGACCGCTTCCAGGTAACGCCGCGTGTAGGCGCGGAATCCACTGTGGTACTCGGTCAGGTAGATCAGGAACGTCGCGTTTTCGATCGCGGTCAGGAGGATGTTCCCGAGGTACTTCCACTTGGGCATTCCGCCCTGGATCGGGCGGCCTCCGAGCATCCGGCTTCCAAAGACAGCGTCGCAGGCGGAGCGCTCGAGCGTGTGGAGCAGGTCGGGGATCACGCGCGGGTCGTACTGGTGGTCGGGATGGACCATCACGACGACGTCGGCGCCCCGCTCGAGGGCCGTCCGGTAGCAGGTCTTCTGGTTCGCGCCGTAGCCGCGGTTGCGCTGGTGAACGACGACGTGGATTCCGAGCCGATGAGCGATCTCGACGGTTCGGTCGCGCGACGCGTCATCGACGAGGATGATGTCGTCCACGAAATCCTTCGGGATGTCGGCGTAGGTCTTCTCGAGGGTCTTTTCCGCGTTGTACGCGGGCATGACGACGGCGACGCGGCGGCGGGATGGGCCGGGCACTAGACCCCTCGCCGCGTCAGGATCACTCTCAGGGTGCGTAGAAGGATGGACAGATCGAGTCCGAAGGACCAGTTGTTCAAGTAGGCGAGATCGTACCGCAGCTTGATCTCCGGCTCGGTCGAGTACTCGCCGGAGACCTGAGCGAGTCCGGTCAGTCCCGGGCGCACCCTCTGTCGCAGCGCCCACCCCGGCACGCTCCCCGCGAACCCGCGCGTGAACTCGGGTCGCTCCGGCCGGGGTCCGACGAGGCTCATGTCGCCGCGCAACACGTTCACGAGCTGCGGAATCTCGTCGATGCGCGACGCTCGGAAAAAGCGACCGATCGCGGTCATGCGCGGATCGCCGCGGGACGCGAGAACCGCCCCGGTTTCGTTCTCGGCGTCGCTCTTCATCGTTCGAAGCTTCCACAGCTCGAAGAGTCGACCGTCCTTGCCCACGCGCGTCTGGCGATAGAAGACGCCGCCGACCGACGTCCCCGCCACGAGCAGGGCGGCGATGGCGAGCACGGGCATCAGGACGATGAGGGCCGCCGCGGAAGCGACGACGTCGAACGCCCGCTTGAAGAAAGCGCCGACCGGGCGCAGCGGCTCCCGCCGCGCTTCGAGAAGCGGAAGGTCGCCGACGATCCGGAAGCGCAGGCGCCCGATCATGGTCTCGAAAGGGGAGGGCCAGACGAGGAGGTCCGCGCGCCAACCCTCCGGGATCCGCTCCGAGAGGCGGTCCCTCCACGACGGCCCTTCGGGCGTCAGGATCACCTCGTCGACGCTCTCGCTCTCCACGATCTCCGCGAGCTTTTCGATCGGACCGAGGAATCGGAGCGACGCACCGTCTCCCGGTGCGCCGGCGGAAGCTCCAGGGACTCCGCCCTCCTCCCCCACCACGCCGACGATCTCGACCCCGCTCCAGGGGTGTCGGCGAACCGTCTCCGCGATCAGATCCGCCGCCGGGCCGCTTCCGACGATGAGGGCGCGCCGCCGCGGCAGCGGAAACAGCCGGTCGAGCCACGCCCTCCAAAGGATGAGAACGAGGCCGTTGACGGCCAGGTACACGACGAGCAGGGAGCGCGGGAAGGAATACGCCGGCGCGAGGAAATACACCGACGCGAGAGTGGCGAGCTCGAGGAAGAGGGCGGGGATGACGAGGCGGACGAGGGGCTCGCGGAAACGCTCGTGCTCTCCGTAGAGCCCGAGGGACGAAAGAGAAAAGACCTGGACCGCGGCGACGAGGCCGAGGTTCCAGAGGCCGAAGGTCACGTTCTCAGGGGGGAGTAGCTGTTCGGTCCCCGGCATCGGGACGTGGATCCGGAGAAGGTAGGCGCCGTAGAGCGCCGCGAGCGCGACGACGAGATCGCCCGCTAACGCGACGGCTCGGAAGCTGGAGTGAGTGCGTTTCACTTTGCGGTTCGATTCCGGCGATCGGCCGACGCCGGATACGGCGGCGGCCGTCCGGCTTCAGGCGGCGCGCGCGGTCCGATCCCAGACCGGGCGGCGATGGCCGGCGAGACCGGCGACGACTCCGGCCGCGAGCGCGAGGTTCATCACCGCGAAATAATAGAGCCTCCCGGGCCATCCCGTGAGCCGCGGCGAAAGCGGGATCGACGCGGCCGCGACAACGACGAGAAGGGCGGCGGTCGCCGCGAACGGCCGAAGGACCGGTGAAGCCAGGCCCGCCGCGATCGCGAGGAGGGCGATGACCGGCGCAATCCACCGCGCCGCCTTGCGCGAAACGAACGCGAGGGCGAGTAGCGGTCGTGATCGAAAGTCGAAGAGCCACCGCTCGCTCCGCAGGACCCCGCCGGCGCCGATCCCGATTCGCAGCCGCCGCTTCGCCTCGGCCGCGACGTCGGGCGCTGTCGATTCCCGGGCCACCGCATCGCGCTCGAACGCGACCGACGATCCTTCCGATGCGATGCGCGCCGGAATGAGAAAGTCGTCGAGCGCGGTCCCTTCCGGCAACGGGCGGATGAGCGCGCGCCGTGCCGCATAGATCGCGCCGTTTCCCCCGAGGCAGACACCGAGCGCTCCTTCCGCCTCTTTCAACCGGACCTCGCGCTCCCAGAACTCGGTCTCCGGCGTCGGGCTCGAGCCGGCCACCGGCTCGAGGACGAGGCGTCCGCAGACCGCGCCCACGCGGGGGTCGGCGAATCGGGCCGCGAGAAGAGCAACCGCGCCCTCCGCGAAGGCGGAGTTCGCATCGGTGAACACGATGACGTCGGCGCGCGATGAAGCGACGAGCTCGTTCACCACAGCCGCCTTGCCCCGCCGGACGGGAAACTCTTCGACCCGGACGCGGCCGTCCCCGCCCTCGCGCGCGCGTTCCGCCGTGGAGTCGCGGCACCCGTCGCAGCCGACCGCGACGCCGAGGGCTCCCCCGTAACTCTGCGCGAGCGCGTTCTCGACGCGCCGGCGAATTCCGTCCGCTTCGTCGAACGCGGCGATGACGACCTCGACGCTCGGGCTCTGTGCTCCCTCTCCCCCCCGGGGAGAGGGTCGGGGTGAGGGGCGACCCGCCCGCCGCGCGAGCCGGGACACGAGCGCGGGATATCCCACGTATGACCATAGGAGGAGCAGCGCGGCCGTCGCGGCCAGGGCTACAGCCAGCGCCGTCACGGTTTTCGCTCCCCTTCCCGCGCGAGAAGCTCCCGGGAAAACGCTCGCCCGATCGCGTTCCACCCGTACCGCTCCTCGACCTTGCGCCGCGCGGCCGCTGCCTGCGCGCGCCGCTCGCCCGGGTCTCCGAGAAGTCTCGACACGGCGGCGGCGAAATCGGCCGGAGCGTCGGCGATGAGAATCTCGGAGCCGTCGGCGAGGTCGAGGCCTTCCGCTCCGACCGACGTCGAGACGACGGGCACTCCGCAGGAAGCGGCCTCGAGGATCTTCAGCCTCGTCCCGGCGGCCGCCCGCAGCGGCACCACGGCGACGGCGGCCGTCCGCCAGTGCGGACGGGTGTCACTCCCTTCGCCGAGGAACGTGAGGCCGTCTCCGTCGGTCCGGCCCGCGACCGTCCCGCGTCCCATGACGTTCGCCCGCGCGCGCGGCCTCCCCCGGACGACGAGCGGCCACACCTCGCGCCGGAACCACGCCATGCCTTCCGCGTGCGGCGGCCACGTCAGGTCTCCCACGTAGAAGACGATCTCTTCGGCCGCGGGCTCCGATCGAAATGCGTAACGATCGAGGTCTACGCCGTTCGGGACGACGAGGCGAGGCACGCCGGGAGCGAGCCGGGCGAGCTGGCCGGCCTCGCGCTCCGAGACGCAGGAGACTCCGGACGCACGGAGGATGAGCTCCCCCTCGACGCGGGAGACCCGGGGGGCCTGCGAACGCGCGAACATCCGCGAGACGCGGGAAGACGCGCTCTCGCCCATGCGGCGCCAGAGCTCCGAGTCGAGGTTGTGGAAGTCGATCCAGAGCGGCGCAAACGCGTCGAGCGCGAGCGGGGCGACGTGGTACGAGTGAGCGACGATCCACCGCGGCTTCTCGGCGGCCGCGAGGTGCCGCACCCGGGCCGCGAGCGGCCGGGAGCGGTAGAGAAAGGGAGAGTACGCACGGCCCGCGGCCGTGGCTGCGAGCGCCCCGGCCTGGCGGAGACGTCGGGGCGCCTGCGGGAAGAACTCGGCCTCGACGCCCGGAGGGAGCCCGTCGTCCGCTTCGCGCCCCCGCGACTGCATGAGGATGAAAGCCCGCACCCGGAAGTCCTCGGCGAGCGACCGGAGAAGGTAATGGTTTCGGATCGAGGAGCCGTCCCGCGTCGGATGAGGAGGCCGCGGGCAGACCGTGTAGAGGAACGGCTTCATGCCGGAGGCGCCGCGCGGGAAAGCGCCGCGCGGTAGCGGGCCCGGCGGACCCGGCCGCGTTCCCCGGGAGTCGCCATCGCCGCGGCGTAGCGGCCGGCCGCGCCGAGTCGCAGCACGACGGCGGCGAAGCGCGCGGCGACTCGCCCGTGGTGCCGCGCGGCGTACTGAACGAGACCCCGGTGGAGCTGCCCGAAAAGGGCGTCGCCGCCGGACGCTCCGCCGCTGTGGACGACACGTGCCGCGGGCTCGAAGAGGATGCGGTACCCGCGCGCGCGCCATCGGGTGGCCAGGTCCGTCTCCTCCGCGTAGAGGAAGAAGGACTCGTCGAACCCGCCGGCGACCTCGAAAGCGGTGCGCCGCACGAGGAGCGCCGCGCCCCGAAGCGTCTGGACGCTCTGCGGGCGATCGTGATCCTCCCGGCTCGCCGCGTGCCCCCGGAGGAAGCCCCGCCCGCCCGACAGGAAGGCGAGCCCCGAGCTCTCGCAGAAGATCCGCCACGGCGTCGGTAGCCGCTGGATCGACGGCTGGAGCGAGCCGTCCGGCTCGGAGAGCCGCGGTCCGACGGCGGCGGCGATCGGGTCCGATTCGAGTGCGGCGACGAGCGCGTCGATCGCCCCGGGCTCCACTATCGCGTCGGAGTTCAGAAAGAGGAGAAACGGCCGAACTGTCTCGCGGGCGCCGCGGTTGCACGCCGCACCGTACCCGCGGTTTGCCTCCTCGACCACGACGCGGGCGGAGGGCACGGCGTCCGCGAGTCGCTCGCCGATCCGATCCCCCGAGGCGTTGTCCACGACGACAATCTCCGCGTCCCGCGCCGTGTTTGCGACAGCGATCGCGGCCTGGACCGTTTCTTTGGGCGTCTTAAAGTGAACGATGACGGCGGACACGCATCCCGCGGCCGGCGAGCTCATGTGGTGGCCAGTATAGGTTCACCGAACAGAACCTAGACTTAGGTAGACCCAAGCCTTTCCACGGACGTTCGATGTTGACGCCATCGGTCCCTCGACATAGCGTTCGCCTCAAGGAGAAAAACCCATGATCAAGACGAGGGTCGGATTTCCCCGGCGGACGTTCACGAAGTGGATTCCCTGCATCCTGAGTCTCCTCCTTGCAGCGACACCGCTGATGGCTCAGGTGGGAGCCAGAGTCTCCAACTGGACGGTGCCCCCGTACGCCTCCTCGAGCGCGGGCGGCGGCTACACGACGATGACCGACTTCACGGGACCGAGAGCTTTCATCTCGGTCGTGCCGTGCCGCGTTGTCGATACCCGCGGCCCGAACGGCCCGTACGGCGGTCCGGCGATGCCCCAGAATTTTCAGCGGACATTCGACATCGACGACGGGCCGTGCGGGATTCCGGGGGGAGTCGAGGCGTACTCGCTCAACTTCGGCGCGATCGTTCCTCCGGCTGACGGGTTCCTGACGGCCTGGCCCACGGGAAGCCCGCAACCGAACGTCTCGCAGCTGAATTTTCTGGGCGGAGAGGTCGTGGCGAATGCGGCGATCGTCCCGGCGGGAGCCAACGGCGCGATCGACGTCCTCGTGAACATCGGCACCCACATCTACATCGACATCAACGGCTATTTCAGCGACACTCCCGGTCAAGCGGTAAACCCTTTCATCGTGAGCAACGCGACGCCTTTTCCGGGTGCCACGATCTTCGGAACCACGTCGAGCAGCGGATACGGCGTTCGCGGTTACTCCCAGAACGCCGGTACCAACGGCGCCGGGGTGTTCGGCTCCTACAATTTCATGTCTCTGCAGGGGGACTACAGCCCTGCCGGGGTAAGAGGCCAGGGCACCAACTACGGCACAATCGGGATCTCCCCGAATGAGGGCGTCACCGGTGGCCTCGTCAACTTCTCGGGCTTCGAGCGCGCGTACGGCATTCTCGGTTTCAACGGCGGAGCGCTCGTCAGTCAGGGTTACGGCGTATTCTCCGGAGGGCCCTACGGCGGGACCAGCACAAAGTATTTCGTCGAGCCTCATCCCACCGACGCGTCGAAGGTCATCCGCTACATCTCTCTCGAGGGAGGCGAGCCCGGCACCTACTTCCGAGGGAAGGGCAAGTTTCAGCGGGGAACTGCAAGAATCACGGTTCCCGAGGACTTCCGGTTGGTGACGGACGCCGAGGGGCTCACCGTACAGATCACGCCGATCGGAGGTATGGCTTCGGTGGGCGTCATGAAGGCCGATCTGAACGAGATCGTCGTTCAGTCCTCTCGCAACCTGGAGTTCTACTACCTCGTCAACGGCATCCGGCGGACGCACAAACACCTGATGTCGCCGATCAGCGAAGGAAGGGAGTACATGCCGCGCTCCGCCAGCTCGAAGATGCCGGCGTTCCTGACGGACGCTCAGAAAGAACTCCTCATCCAGAATGGCACCTACAAGGCCGATGGCTCCGTGAACATGGAGACTGCGGAGAAGAACGGCTGGGATCGAATCTGGGCCGAGCGCGAGCGACCGGAGGCCTCCCCCACCCCGGAGTAGCCGATCCGGCGTCACGTCGTAAGCAGACTCATCAAGAAGAAAGCCCCGGCTCACGCCGGGGCTTTTGTTATGGCGCATGAGACCCGACTTTCGTCGAGTTCCCGGGTTGCACTACGGCCGATAGACTTCTCCCGCATTCCTTCACATTTGTTGAATGGAGGTCTCATGAGGCCGATGAGGTCGAACACGGCGCTCCTCAGTGTTCTCGGACTCGTTTCATTCCCGGTACTCGCGCAGGTCGGATCAACGGTTCCCAACTGGACCGTGCCCACCTACACCGCCCCGCGGGCGGAAGGCGGCCTCACCACGATGACCGACTTCACGCCGCCGCGAACGTTCGTGGCGGTCACGCCGTGTCGGGTCGTCGACACTCGAAACGCGAACGGCCCTTATGGCGGCCCGGCCCTCGCTACCAACGCCGTCCGTACTTTCGACATCGACAACGGACCCTGTCCGGGGCTTCCAGCGGGGATCGACGCTTACTCGCTCTCTTTCGGCGCGATCCTCCCTCCGGCCGACGGGTTCTTGACGGCGTGGCCTACGGGTATCGCACAGCCACTCTTCTCCCAGGTGAACCTGATCGCCGGCGAGGTCGTCGCCAATGCGGCAATCGTTCCTGCAGGGACCGGCGGTGCGATCAACGTCCTCGTCAACATCGGACCGACCCACGTCTACATCGACATCAATGGCTATTTCGCTGACGCGCTTGGAAGCCCGAGCAACGCGCTGCTCCTCATCAACGACAATCCGGGCAGTCACACGGCGGCGTTCGGCAATCTCTCGTCGGCCAACGCATCGTCCGGGGTCTTGGGCACCGCAGGTCCGGGTTTCCCCAGACCGGGCTACCTCAATGCCGGCGTCCGGGGCGAGAGCTTGCTGACCGGCGTCCGGGGAGTTGCGAGGCTTCACGCTGTCGCCGGCTCACTGGTGAACGACGCGGGCGGTGAAACTGCATTCGGGCTCCTCGGATTCAAGGTCAACACCGCCGACCCTGCGATCTCTGGATTGGACGTCGGAGTCTTCGGCCAAACCAACAGCTCCGCGTCGCAGGCCGCCGCGGTGATCGGCTATTCGACCGCGGCCAGCGGAGCCGTCGCCGGCGTCCGGGGGGTGCTTGGAAGTCAAACATTTGGCGCTGCCGGAGTCCGCGGGCAAGATGGAGGAGGGCCGGTTCCCTTGACCTGGCCGGGTAATTATTCGAACGCTGGCGTGCGCGGAGAATCACACGGAGGAGCTGGAGTGAGTGGCTTCACGAACCTGGGCAACGGAGTGGAAGGGTTGCGCGTCACCAACGAGGGGGGTTTTGTTTCTGGCGGCGTTCTCGGCTTCAACTCGACAATCGGCGTGTACGCCTACGGTGACATCGACGCGACCGGCAGCAAGTCCTTCATCGAGCCGCACCCGACAGACGCGTCGAAGTTGATCCGGTACATTTCGCTCGAAGGAAACGAGTCCGGGACATACTTCCGAGGACGCGGAAAGTTTCAGAACGGCATTGCGATGATCGAGGTGCCGGAAGACTTTCGCATAGTCACCGATCCGGAAGGCCTTTCTATCCAGGTGACACCGATCGGACAACTGGCCACCGTTGCCGTCGAATCGATCGGCCTGGATCGGATCGTCGTCCGCGGCTCTCGGAACGTCGAGTTTTTCTACTTCGTCAACGGAGTCCGGCAGGCGTACAAGGATTACGGCCCGATTGCTGAAAATGAGAAGCAGTTCGTGCCCCGGTCGCCCGACGAATCGATGCCGCTGTATCTGCCGGAGCCACTCCAGCGGCGCCTGATCTCGAACGGTACCTATACCGCCGAGGGGAAAGTCAACCAGGAGACTGCTCGAAGGCTCGGGTGGGACAAGATCTGGGAACAGCGCGCGCGGCCTACGCCGCAGCCAACAAAGCCCTAAACACTCACGTTCTCCTCAAAAAAGGAAGGCCCCGGCTCGCGCCGGGGCTTTCGTTTTCGCGCCAGAAACCACGACCTTCGTCGAGTACCCGGGTCCTGATTACGCCCGATAGACTTCTCCCGCATTCCTCACAATTCTTTGGAGGGAGCTCCCATGACGCAGCTGAGGTCGAACTCGACGTAGTCCAGGCTTCACGCAACGTTGAGTTCTCGTACCTCGTCCAGGGGGTTCGCGCGACCTTCAAGGATCTTTCTCCCTACCGGACCGGCGGTTTCATGCCGCGGACGGCCGATGCGAAGATTCCGGCCTGGTTGAATCCAGCTCAGCAGCGGCTCCTCATCCAGAACGGGACTTTTGGCGAAGACGGCGTCGCTAATATGGAGACGGCGCGGCGTCTCGGTTGGGACAAGATCTGGGAACAGCGCTCCCGACCTGTCGCCCAACCGACTGAACCCTGAGTCTCGTGTTTCGTTGACAAGAAGAGCTCCGGCTCGCGCCGGGGCTTTCGTTTTTTGAGCTCCGACCCACGTCGGATAGCTCGGGTCCTTCAGACGTAGAGTTCTTCCTGGTTCCTACTCTTTACTTCTTAGAGCGGAGGTCCTCATGCAGCCAATTCGGACGAAATCGGCTCTCGTCGCTCTCGGTCTCGCCTTGGTGTCGTGCCCGCTATGGCCCAGATCGAGACGACGGTCCCGAACTGGACGGTGCCGCCGTATCAGAGCGACTCGGCGTCCGGCGGCTTGACCACGATGACGGATATTTCTCCGGGCATCGTTTTCGTCGCCATGGCGCCGTGCCGCGTTTTCGACACGCGCGGCGCAGTCGGCTCCTACGGCGGTCCGCGTCTCGTGGCCAACACGATCCGCACCTTCGACATCGACAACGGACCGTGCACCGGCATTCCGGCGGAGGTCGAGGCGTACTCGATGAACTTCGGGGCGATCCTTCCGGATGGCGCGAACTCGTTCGTCACGATCTGGCCGACGGGGTCAGCGCAACCCCTCGTGTCGTCGATCAACCCGATCCTGGGAGGCGTGGTTGCCAATGCGGCGATCGTACCGGCGGGCACTGCCGGGTCGATCAGCGTGTTTCCCAACACGGGACTCCACCTCTATGGCGACATCAACGGCTACTTCACGGATGGGTTGAATGTCGCGAACCAGGTCGTGATCCTCGCGAACGTTGGCAATGACTCCGCCCTTCGGGTCGACAACGCATCGTCACTGAACGGTTCGCGGGCGATTCTGGGGAACGCGTCGGCCGCGACGGGCATCACCTGGGGGGTCCTCGGGCACACCAACAGCAGCACCATCGGAGCCGCGGGCGTTCGGGGAGTCGCGCTCGAGTCGAATGCCAACGGCGTGCAGGGCGTGAATCTCGGTTCCGGTATCGGGGTGTTCGGCGAGGGCCTGGGCGGAGCGGGAGTCTGGGGACGGACTCGAAGCCTCTACGGCGTCCTTGGCGAGCTCAGGAATGACTCGAATAACCTAGTCGTATATGGAGTCCTCGGGTTGGGTGGGGGTTCACCTGAAGGTGAGAATTATGGTGTCTACTCCTGGGGGCCCGCCCACGTCAACGGAACCTTCACGGCGACAACGAAGAACTTCGTTCAGCCTCACCCCTCCGACCCGAGCAAAGAGATTCGTTACGTCTCGCTCGAGGGCCCGCAGTCGGAGATCTACTTCCGGGGGAGCGCACAGATCTCCCAGGGGGTCACGCGCATCCCGATACCCGACTATTTCCGGATGGTCGCAACGCCGGATTCCTATTCGGCCCTCGTCACGCCCGTGGGTGCGATGGCGACCGTCGCAGTCCTCTCGAAAGGAGGGGAGGGGATCACCGTGCAGGCTTCCCGCGACGTAAAGATCGACTATGTGGTCTACGCCGAGCGCGAGGCCGTCAAACAGCAAAACCCGGTCATTGAGAACGTGCATTTCCGGCCCGATCCGAACCTGGACCTGCTCGCGCACCTGCCCGAGTCGTACCGGCAACTGATGATCCAGAATGGAACGCTTAATGCCGATGGCACGGTCAACAGGGAGACGGCGAAGCGCCTCGGCTGGGACAAGCTCTGGGAGAAGCGCTCCCGACCCGCAGCGCAGCCATCCGCGCCTTGACCCCGATCTCCTGAACAAAAAAAAGCCCCGGCTCGCGCCGGGGCTTTCGTTTCGAATCCGTGCAGTGCGGTTTTAGTACATCCCGCCCATGCCGCCGCCGCCGGGCATCCCCTGCGGAGCCTTTTCCTTCTCCTTGATCTCGGAGACGAGGGCTTCGGTCGTGAGCATCAGGCCCGCGATCGACGCCGCGTTCTGGAGCGCGTTCTTGGTGACCTTGGTGGGGTCGATGATTCCGGCCTTCAACATGTCCTCCACCTTCTCGGTGTTGGCGTTGTAGCCGAAGTTGCCCCCCTTCTGTTTGAGCTCGTTGATCACCACGGAGCCCTCGGCGCCGGAGTTCGCCACGATCTGGCGAGTCGGCTCCTCGAGCGCGCGGATCACGATGCGGGCGCCGATCTTCTCGTCGCCCGTCAGGTCGCGGACGACCTTCTCGACCGCATCCATCGCGCGAAGAAGCGCGACGCCGCCGCCGGGGACGATGCCCTCTTCCACGGCCGCCTTGGTCGCGTGCATCGCGTCCTCGACGCGGGCCTTCTTCTCCTTCATCTCGGTCTCGGTCGAAGCGCCGACCTTGATGAGCGCGACTCCGCCGACGAGCTTGGCGAGACGCTCCTGGAGCTTCTCGCGGTCGTAGTCGGAGGTCGTCTCCTCGATCTGCGCCCGGATCTGCTTGACCCGGCCGGACACCGCTTCCTGCTTCTTCTTGGAACGGTCATCGACGACGATCGTGGTGTTGTCCTTGTCGATCGTGACCTTCTTGGCGTCGCCCAGGTCTTCC
The DNA here is from genome assembly GCA_963832145.1 of uncultured Acidobacteriota bacterium. Taxonomy (GTDB): domain Bacteria; phylum Acidobacteriota; class Thermoanaerobaculia; order UBA5066; family Gp7-AA6; genus Gp7-AA6. The sequence continues at coordinate 157,861 of CAWHTA010000004.1, read as the reverse complement.
CACTTCACGCCCTCGAGCTTGATGCCGAGATCCTCGGAGATCAGCTTTCCGGCGCTCAGGATCCCGATGTCCTCGAGCATCGCCTTGCGGCGGTCGCCGAAGCCCGGGGCCTTGACGGCCGCGACCTGGAGAGTTCCACGGAGCTTGTTCACGACGAGCGTCGCGAGCGCCTCGCCCTCGACGTCCTCGGCGATGATCAGGAGGGGCTTGCCCTGCTTGGCGATCTGCTCGAGGATCGGGAGGAGGTCCTTCATGTTGGAGATCTTCTTCTCGTAGAGGAGGACCTTGGCGTTCTCGAGGACGACTTCCATCCGCTCGGAGTCGGTGATGAAGTAGGGCGAGAGATACCCGCGGTCGAACTGCATTCCCTCGACCACTTCGAGCGTCGTCTCGAGGCCCTTGGCCTCTTCCACCGTGATGACCCCGTCCTTGCCGACCTTGTCCATCGCCTCCGCGATGATCTTTCCGATCTCCGCGTCGTTGTTGGCCGAGATCGTTCCGACGTGGGCGATGTCCTTGCCCTCGACCGGCTTGGAGAGACGGTCGAGCGACTCGACGGCCGCGCGGACGGCGCGGTCGATGCCGCGCTTCAGTTCCATCGGGTTCGCGCCGGCGGTCACGTTCTTGATGCCTTCGCGGTAGATCGCCTGAGCGAGGACCGTCGCCGTCGTCGTGCCGTCGCCCGCGACGTCGGAGGTCTTCGAGGCGACCTCACGCACCATCTGGGCGCCCATGTTCTCGACGGAGTCCTGGAGCTCGATCTCCTTGGCGACGGTGACGCCGTCCTTGGTGATCGTTGGGGAACCGAACTTCTTCTCGATGACGACGTTGCGGCCCTTGGGGCCGAGCGTCACTTTGACGGCGTCCGCGAGCTTGTTGACGCCGTGGAGGATGCGCTGGCGCGCTTCCTCTCCGTAGGAAATCGTTTTCGCTGCCATGTTCTTTTCTCTCCTTCTTACTTCTCGACGACCGCGAGCACTTCGTCTTCCCGAAGGATCAGGTGCTCGGTGTCGTCGATCTTGATTTCCGTGCCGGCGTACTTGCCGATGAGGATGCGGTCTCCCTTTTTCACGTCGAGCGGGAGCTGCTTGCCATCCTCGTTGATCTTTCCCTTGCCGACGGCGACGACCTCCGCCTCCATGGGCTTTTCCTTGGCGGTGTCGGGGATGATGATTCCCCCCTTGCGCGTTTCCTTGTCCTCGACGCGCTTGACGAGGATCCGGTCGTAGAGCGGACGAATCTTCATTGATACTCCTCCTGTTCGGTTCTTCGGATTTGCCCCGAACCGTCCGAAAACGGGGGGCCCGCCGATATTAGCACTCCTCGGTGGCGAGTGCTAGTAAGCCTGAACGCCGGGCACTCACTGTACCCGGTGCCAATATAAATTCTTATCCTCTAAACGTTTAGGAACAAACCGAGACCAAGGTCGAATGGCGGGAAAGGGGGTTCGTGCATACGCTGAGGCGTCTCTGCGCTTGCAAGACAAGGAGGCTGCCCGTGAACCGCTCCACCTGGACCCGGCTTCTCCTCGCGATCCTCTCTTTCGCCCCTTCGACCTGCCTCGTTGCCCAGACCGGCATCCCCAACTGGACAGTTCCGCCGTACCGACAGAGCGACGCGTCGTCCGGGTTGAGCCCGATGGCGGACATCTCTCCCGGCATCGCGTTCGTGGCCATGACGCCGTGTCGCGTCTTCGATACGCGCAACCCCAACGGACTCTACGGGGGCCCGCGCCTGCTCCCGAACACGATCCGCAACTTCGACGTGGACGGCGGCCCGTGCAGCGGGATACCGCCAGGAGTCGAGGCCTATTCGATGAATTTCGGGGCGATCCTTCCCGACGGGCTGAACTCGTTCGTCACGATCTGGCCAACCGGTTCTTCGCAGCCGAATGTGTCGTCGATCAATCCCATCCAGGGTTCGGTCGTGGCCAACGCAGCGATCGTGCCGGCAGGCACCGGTGGCTCGATCAGCGTCTTTCCCAACACGGGACTGCACCTCTACGGCGACATCAACGGGTATTTCACGGCGTCCCAGAACCCGGGGCAGAGCGTCGTCGCGATAAGCGGAACCTCCGCGCCCGCCATCATCGGTGAGAACATCGTCGACAGCGGCGGGCGCGCACGGCGTTCGCGGGGTCATTACGTCGACCACTCCTGGCAGCAGCTCGGTCGGCGTGCGCGGCATCAACAACAGTACCGGAACTGTCGGCATCGGCGTGTGGGGGTCTCACGGCGGCGGGGGTTTCGGCGTTTACGGTACCGCTCCAACCGGCTTCGGCGTCCGCGGACAAGGGGCGAGCACGACCGAGGTGAATATCGGTGTCTCGGGAACGACCGAGTCATCGGCCACCGGAGCGGCCGGAGTCGAGGGGCACGCCAACAATGCCACGGGTCTGGCCCCCGGCGTCCGCGGGAGAACAGATTCGGCCACGGACGGCGCGTCGGGCGTTCTCGGCCACGCCGACAACAACTCCGCGGTCGAAACGTGGGGCGTTCACGGGACGAACGACTCCACCCTCGGAGGAACGCCTAGCAGTGGAACCGCCGGAGTCTTCGGCGAATGGGGTGGGCGTCCAAACAGGGCTTACCTCGTCTTCAGCTCCGGCGTTCGAGGCGAGTCCAAGAACGGCATCGGCGTGGTCGGCATCAGCGAGGAAGTGGGAGTCGAAGGGTTCTTGAGCAGCGCGACCACAGGAACGGCCCTGGCCATCGGACGTCTGGGGGTCTCTTTCGGAAACGACCCGAGCAGCGAATTCGACACTCCGCCCTGGGCCGTCTTCGGGACCGGCAGGATCGGCGCCACTTCGCTGAAGTTCTTCGTCGACCCGCACCCGACCGATCCGTCCAAGGTGATCGGCTACATCTCTCTGGAAGGCCCCGAGGCCGGAACGTACGTGCGCGGGAGGGGAAGGATTCAGCGAGGCCTTGCCCGAATCGCGGTGCCGGACCACTTCCGGATGGTCACGGATCCGGAAGGTCTGACCGTACAGATCACTCCGATCGGGGGGATGGCGACTGTCGGCGTCGTCCGGATGGGCTTGGACGAGGTCGTGGTTCAAGCGTCGCGGGATATCGAGTTCTCTTACCTCATACAGGGAGTCCGCCGCTCCTTCCGCGACACCGTTCCCGTCTGGGAAGGAAACGAGTTTCGGCCGGAAGCCCCGGACGCCAAAGCGCCCGCCTGGCTGAGCCCGACGCAGAAACGCACCCTCATCGAGAACGGCACGTACAAGGAGGATGGCACCGTCAACATGGAGACCGCACGGCGGCTGGGGTGGGACAGAGCGTGGGAGGCGCGACACCGGCCGAGACCACAGCCGGTCGAAGTCGATGAGCCTGTGGAGGTCGTAGAGCCCTAGGAGGGCGGTCTCGATCCGGCCGAGGCCGACCGAATCGCCCGCTCGAGGTCCGCCGCGACCGGGTCTTCGGGATGCTTTTCGCGGTAGCGCCCGAGCACGGCGAGCGCTTCGCCCGTCTGCCCGAGTGTGGCGAGAGCGCCGGCGAGGCTGCACCAGGCATCCGAGTAGTTCGGGTCGAGCGCGGCGGCCTTTCGGAAGAGCGGCACCGCGGCGCCGAGGTCGCCGCGCCACTTCGAAATCACGCCGAGTCCCTGCCACGCTCCGGCGAACTGCGGGCGGAGACGGATCACCTCGCGATACTCCTTCTCGGCCTCGGGCAGTCGTCGCGCGTGCGCCAGCTGAGTTGCGAGGTGATAGCGGACCTCGACGTCCTTCGGGTCCGCCGCGCTGGCCGCCGCGACGTGTCTGATCGCTTCCGCGCCCTTCCCCTCGTCGGCGTCCAGCGCCGCGAGCGCTTTCGCGGGGCCCGCGAAGGAGGGGGAGAGCTGGAGCGCCGTCTCGAGTTCACGGCGGGCCGTCACGCGGTCTCCGCGCTGGAGCGCGACCTGCGCGCGCGCGTAGCGCGCCATCGCACTCCGCGGAAAGAGGTCCGCCTCGCGGACGACGGAGTCGTCGGCACGGGCCGCCGGGACGGCACGGCCCCGGGCGCCCAGCAAGGCGATCGCGAGAGCCGGAATCCCGAAGTAAGCGAGCGCATGGAGCGCGCCGCGCCACTGGGACGGCGCCGCGGGGGTCGGGTCCAATGCCCCCTGGGCGCTTTCTCCGTCGGGGATCGCGAGGGCCTTGCGGACCTCCTTCGTCCGGACCTTCCAGATGAACGAGTCCACGTAGAAGTGGAGGAGGAGCGAAGCGATTCCGATCGAGCCGATCAGCTGAGCCGCCCGCTCGGCGTCGGCCCCCGTGAGCCGGTACCCGGAGGACGAGAGCGCCATCGCGCCGAATCCGTAGACCGCAACGAGGCCCGCGAAGAGGAGCACGCCCGTGCGTCGCCCGAAGAGCGTCCTGTAGATCCGGCCGGGCCGCGTCGAGTCCCGGCGGATCGACAGGCTGCCGTAGATCCAGACCATGAAGAAGTACTGGAGGGCATGGAAGAGGTTCTGAACGGAGTTTGCCCGATACCAGCTCGCGTCCTGGTACGACCAGGCGATCACGGCAAAGGCCACGAGGTGTAGGACGTGCTTCTGCGTGGTCACGACCCGATGCTCGCGCCAGAGACGGACCGCGTTGTGGATGTAGAGGGCGAGGAGCACCAGGCTCGCGGCCGCAAGGGAGAGCTTCACGAGGTTCCAGCTCTCCGGCGTGAAGAGGTCGAAGATCGGGAGCCCGGCTTTCCGGAAGGCGCGCGCGACAGCCTGCATCCAGGAGTCCGACCACGCGACCACCGTGGAATACCAGACGAGGGCGCACGCGAGGTCGACCCGGGCGGACCGGCGCTCGCGGTCCCCCGCTTTCGCCGCGTAGATGCGGCCGAAGCCGTGCTGTTGCATCGCGACGTGCCAGAGGTCGAAGGTCGCGGCGATCGTCAGCGCGACCGCGCCCAGGCCGAACGCGGTGGGAAGGACGACGAGGGCGGGGATCGCGAAAACCGAGACCCACAGCCGTCCCTTGTGACGCCGATAGACCTCCGGTTCGCCGAAAGCGCGGATCCATCCGGGCATGTGGTGGCCGGTCACGATGATCGCGAACAGAACGGAGAAGATGGCGAGGTCCGAGAGCCCCGACCACCTCCACAGCGCGTGCATGAGGGCGAGCGCGAAGAGAGGACAGAGGATGATCCAGAAGTTGTCGGCGAACCGCCCGGCGATGTACGGGGCGGGCCTTGGAGTCAGCCGTTCGCGCGGGTCGAGCGCGACAGCACGGGAGCGGGGGGCCACGGTCGCGATTCTAAGACGTTCGTTCGATCAACCTCATATACTCGCCGCCGATCGGCGCCTCGCAGACACTTTCCTCGCAGGGATAGTTATGAAATCCGCACTCATCACCGGCATCAACGGACAGGACGGTTCGTACCTCGCGGAGCACCTGCTCGAGCAGGGCTATCGCGTTTGCGGTCTCGTCCGACGCACGAGCCTCCAGAACCTCGAGCGCGTGGCGCACCTCCTCGAGCAGATCGAGCTCCTGAACGGGGACCTCCTCGATCAGAACTCCCTGATCAACGCCGTCGCCGCAGCGGAAGCCGATGAGGTGTACAACCTCGCCGCGCAGTCGTTCGTGCCGGCGTCGTTCTCGCAGCCGGTGCTGACGGGCGAGTTCACCGCGCTCGGGGTCACGCGCATGCTCGAAGCGATTCGCATCGTGAACCCGAAGATCCGCTTTTACCAGGCCTCCTCCTCCGAGATGTTCGGCAAGGTTCAGTCGGTCCCGCAGGACGAGGAGACGAAGTTCCATCCGCGAAGCCCTTACGGAGTCGCGAAACTGTACGGACACTGGATCACCGTCAACTTCCGGGAGTCGTACGGGATGTTCGCGGCGTCGGGCATCCTGTTCAACCACGAGTCGCCCCGTCGAGGGACCGAGTTCGTCACGCGAAAGATCACTCTCGCCGCCGCACGCATCGCAGCCGGCAGACAGAAGGAGTTGAAGCTCGGCAACCTGGACGCCCGCCGGGACTGGGGGTTCACGGGCGACTTCGTCGAGGCGATGCGGCTGATGCTCCAGCAGCCGGAGCCCAAGGACTACGTAATCGGCACCGGCGAGACGCATACGGTCCAGGATTTCGTCGAGGCCGCCTTCGCGCACCTCGGGCTCGACTGGCGCAAGTACGTCGTGATCGATCCGAAGCTCGTGCGTCCGGCGGAGGTGGATCTTCTGATCTCCAATCCCCGCCGCGCTCGCGAAGAGCTCGGGTGGACGCCGAAGGTGAGCTTCAACGAGCTCGTCCGGATGATGGTCGACGCGGATGTCGCTGTCACGGCGAGAGAAGTCGCCGCTGCGAGCCCCGTCTGACCGGGCCGACTCGCATGACGAAAGGACCGCGCTTCGCGCGGTCCTTTCGTTTTGTGACCGAACTCACAAATCCTCGGCTTGATTTCGCGGGGGCGCGGGACTTAAAGTTTCGCCACTGTCCGGGAGGGAGCCCGGAACATTTTGTCCAACACAATGCACCAGAACCAGCCGTCGGGCGGGTACTCGAGGGGATCCCTGCTTTCGGGGTGCCCCGGAGCAACCGCTCCGATCCGAAAGGAGGTCGCCGGAACAATTTCATCCGCAGCGCTCGAGTTCGGTCTCTCTTAACCTTAGGAGAAATAGCGCATGAAGGTGCCCTTCAAAAGATCGAGTCTCTTCGCCGTTGTCGGACTGTTCGTCGCGGGCGCGCTCCTGGCGCAGGCCGGTGCCCCGGTCTCGAACTGGACGGTGCCTCCCTACCGGGCCGCCGGCGGATCGGGCGGTATCACGACCATGGTCGACATTTCGGACGCCGCGATCTTCGTTGCGGTGACTCCCTGCCGCGTCTTCGATACCCGCGACCCCGTCGGCCCCTACGGCGGCCCTCGCCTCATCGCCAACACGACCCGCAACTTCGATATCGACAGCGGCCCGTGTACCGGAATCCCGGCCGGAGCGGCCGCATATTCGATGAACTTCGGTGCGATTCTCGCTGATGGAGACGGTTTCATCACGGTCTGGCCGGCGGGAGCGGCGCAACCGGAAGCCTCGTTCATGAACACGCTGGCCGGCGAAGTCATCGCCAACGCGGCGATCGTTCCCGCCAGCTCGACAGGGGTGATCAGCATCTTCCCGAATACCGGCGTTCACCTCTATGGCGACATCAATGGTTACTTCATGGACAGCGGTGGCACCCTGAACGACAACACCACGCTGCGCGTGGCCGGCTCCGATGCGAACGAGCCGACGATCTATGGCCTCAATTTCGACGTCACCAGCCCTAACGAGTTCATGAACGGCGTCCGCGGTTACGTCAACACGCTCGAGAACAATGCGGCGGGAGCGTCCGTCGGACCCGCGGGAGTCTACGGCTGGAGCGATGGGGCGAGCGGCGTGAACTTCGGCGTCGTCGGACGCACGGATTCGACGTCCGGAGGCGCTGCCGGAGTTCGCGCTCAGCAGGGCCCTCTGCCGACATTTGGATTGCCGAACCTGGCGGCCGGCGTCCTCGGCGTCAGCGACGATGGCGCCGGAGTCCTCGGGGTCTCCGAAGGCAGCGCGACTAATGGCGCCGTTCGCGGCCGGCTCTATAACGACGCGACGGGCGCCCTCTGGTCGGAAGGCATTCTCGGGTTCGACATCAACACCGGCGTCCGGTTCGGCAACGGGCTCGACGGCACGGGCACCAAGGCGTTCATCGAGCCGCACCCCACCGACCCCACCAAGATGATCAAGTACGTCTCTCTCGAGGGTAACGAAGTCGGGACGTACTTCCGCGGCAAAGGGCGGTTCCAGCGGGGCGTCGCGACAATCGACATCCCCGAAGACTTCAGGATGGTTACGCACGAGGACGGGCTGAGCATCCAGGTCACGCCGATCGGTGAGATGGCGACGGTTGCGGTGCAACACATCGGACTGGATCGGATCGTGGTCCGCGGCTCCCGCAACGTCGAGTTCTTCTACACCGTGAACGGGGTGCGAAAGGCCTATCCCACCTGGAACCCGATCTGGGAGAACAACGGGTTCATCCCGGAGTCGCCCGACTCGAAAATGCCGGAATACCTGAGCGCCGACGAGAAGCGCCGGCTCATCAGCAACGGAACGTTCCTTCCCGACGGAACGGTAAACCGGGAAACGGCGAAGAAACTCGGCTGGGAAAATAAGTGGGCAGGGCTCAGCGACAGCCCCGCTCCGGCTCCGGCTCCGGCTCCATAGTCCAAGCTTCGCAGGTAATCTTTCCGAAAGGCCGCGGCGCCCGCCGCGGCCTTTTTTCACGCGCCGCGGCTTTTTTTTCTTCCTTGAAAGGCCCGACTCCGTCGGTTATCTTGGCGGAGAAGGAACTCTTTCTATGGAAGTCCCTACCGCCCGGAGGCGGCGAGGGATGAACGCCGGGCGCCGGTGTTCCTCTCTCGGCGTCATCCTCCTCCTGCTCGCCGCGTCTGTTCCGGCAGCGACGTATTCCGTCGCCGGGTTTTCGGACACCGCGGTGGTCTCGGGCCTCGACCAGCCGACCGACTTCACGTTCCTTCCCGACGGCCGGATCCTGATTCTGGAGAAGCCCGGCCGCGTCAAGATCGCGCCTACCGGGGGCGGTGCGGCGGTCGTTGCGATCGACATGACCTCGAGCGTGGACGACGGTTTCGAAAAAGGGTTGCTCGGCGTGACTCTGCATCCTTCGTTCGCGACCAACGGGTTCCTGTACCTCTACTACACGACTAACACTCCCCGGAACCAGATCTCGCGGTTCACGCTCGTCGGGAGCACGATCGCGCCCGCCTCCGAGTTCCCGATCCTGCAGAACATCGAGGCCACGAACGGCAACCACAACGGCGGGACCGTCCTGATCGGCCCGGACGGCAAGCTCTGGGCGGCGCCGGGCGATTCCGGAACCAGCCCGAATGTGATCCCGCACAAGGCGCAGATCCTCGACGCGGCCAGCCCGAGCCGGTTCAACGGGAAGATCCTCCGGATGGAGCTCGACGGCTCCCCCGCCGCTGGGAACCCGTTTCTGGCAGATGCTTCCAAGGAGCCGCGGATCTGGGCGTACGGTTTCCGCAACCCCTTCCGGTTCGCCTTTCGCCCCTCCAACGGCGCAATCTACCTGGGGGACGTCGGGCAGGTCTCGCGGGAGGAGATCGACGTCGGGGCCGCCGGCGGTAACTTCGGCTGGCCCTATCGGGAGGGGTCGATCGTCACACCCTCCGGCCCGGGCGAGTGTCCCGTGACGACCACCTGCATCGCGCCAGTCTTCGACTACAACCGGACCGTCGGGACGACGATCACCGGCGGGGTCTTCGTCACCGGAAACGCCTACCCCGCCTTCCTGCGGGGCAAGTACCTGTTCGGAGACTACGGCCCCGATTGGATCAAGTACCTCGAGTTCGACTCGAACAACAACGTCGTCGGGGGCCTGCAGGATCTGGCGACGAACGCCGAGGGACCGGTCGCTTTCCGGATGGGCCCGGACGCGTACGTTTACTACGTTGCGATCAATACGGGCCGGCTCTATCGGATCAACCACCCGAAGAGCCTCAACACCGTGGCGCCGTGTCGAGTCGTCGACACGCGCGACGCGCCCGGGCCGTGGGGCGGCCCGCCGCTCGCCGGCGGCGACCGGACTTTCGTCGTCGCGGGCCGGTGCGGCATCCCCGCGACCGCCCGGGCCGTTTCGGTCAACCTGACCGTCGTGCAGCCGGCCGCGGACGGCTTTCTCTCGGTCTATCCCGGAGGCGGCTCCACTCCGACGTCGAGTCTCATCAACTTTCGCGCCGGACAGATCCGGGCGAACAACGCGGTCGTGATGCTCGGGGCCTCGGGCGACATCGTGGTCCGGAACGGCAGCACGGGAACCGTCCACCTCCTCCTCGACGTCAACGGATACTTCGATTGAATCGCCGCCGGACGGCGACTCCGGGGAACTGTGCAGTTCGTGATCGACGCCCCGGGGCTCCTTCGAATCGGTCCGGCGGCCGATGTCATTTCCACCGGGAAAAGTTGACAATTCCCGGCAAAAGCACTCGGTTCGTGGAGCGCAAGTCGCGGTGACCAAAGGGACTTACCAAATCCGTGAAATGGCGCGGAAGTTGCCCCTATCTGCTGTGTAAACCCAAATATGGACATGTCAGAACCTGGGTAACCAGGGGGGAGACTCACCTGAACGACACCCGGCGTATGCGCTCGAATACCGTTGCGATCTTTTTCGGGATCGTGGCGCTCGGCGCTTCGCTGCCTGTCCTCGCCGAGACGGTCGCCAGCCCGCTTCACTTCCCGCGGCGGGAAAGCCTCGCGGTCAAGCGCGCGGCGCAAGCGGGAGAGAGGCTCATCGATCTGGATGTTGTGGCCCTCGGACAGCTTCGCCAGGTCGGCCGTGGCAAGTCTGTACGGCTCGAAGGTTTCCCCTTCGCGCCGGGCGCCACCGGTGACCTCCTTCTCGAGCGTTTCGAGGTGGCCACCCCGGACGCGAAGGTTGTGCTGCACACCCCTCAGGGCGTCGAAGAACGGCCGATGCCGGCCGTCGCGCACTTCCGGGGCCGCCTCGACGGCGATCCGGATTCCCGCGTGTATCTCGGAATCCCCGGGACGTTTCTCGTCGCGATCGTGAAAACGAGCGCAGGAATCATGTACCTGGGACCCGAAGGCGGAACGGACGGCCCGGTTCAACACGTTCTCCGTGCCTCCGATTCGCCTCTCAACAACGAATACGCGCCGGCCGCCTGGCGCTGCGATGCCGACGATCTCCCGCCGCCGACCATCGGCACCATCGAGGAGCCTTCTCTCCTTCCCTTCTCGGCCTCGACCAGCCTGGAGACCGCCGCCGTGAAGGAGGCGATCCTTTCCATCGAAACGGACCAGGAGCTGCTCGCGAGGTTCACCGGAGGGGTCCCTGCCATGACGGCGTACGTTCTGGTCCTGATGGGCCAGTCTTCCGTCATCTACGAGCGCGACCTTTCGGTTCACCTGACTGTGAACGTCGTCCAGGTGTGGACCTCGCCGGATCCCTACTCCGCAACTTCCCCGCGCGCACAGCTCGATGAAGTCGGAGACTGGTGGCACGTGAACCGGCCGAAGGCTTCCTATCCGCGGACCACCGTTCACTTCCTGAGCGGGAAACCGGTTTCGGGGGGCATCGCGTGGATGAACGTCCTCTGTGCCGGCGACTTTTTCCAGAGCGGTCACTGGGGCGGCGCCTACGGAGTCACCCAGATCAACGGCTCCTATCCGGGCAACCCGTGGGACCTGATCGGGTTTTCGCACGAGCTCGGCCACAACTTCGGCTCGCCACACACGCACTGCTTCAGCCCCCCGATCGATACGTGCTACGGCGGCGAGGGCGGCTGCTACAGTGGGTCTGTGACGAATCCGGGTCCGCTCGGTGGAACGATCATGAGCTACTGCCACCTCCTCGCCGGAGGTTACGGGAACCTCGACTTCCGCTTTCATGACCGGTGCATCACCGAGAGAATGCTTCCGGCGGTCGGGTCAGCCAGCTGCATCGGGAACTATTCCGGCGGCGGGGGGGTTCCGGCCGCGGCGCGCTTCTACACGGTTGCACCGTGCCGCGCGGTGGACACGCGGAGCCCGACGGGACCCTATGGGGGACCGGCCCTCGCGGCAAACACGAGCCGGACGTTCGCGCTCGCGGGACGATGCGGGATCCCGTCCGGTGCAAAGGCCGTGTCGGGCAACGTCACCGTGGCGCAGCCCACGGGCGCGGGAGATCTGCGAATCTACCCGGCGGGGTTGGCTCTTCCGACCTCGTCGGCAATCAATTATCGGGTTGGACAAACGCGCGCAAATAACGCGACGGCGGGCCTTGGCACGGGGGGCGCAGTCGTGGTGAGATGTGACCAATCGTCAGGAAATGTTCAGGTTATACTCGACGTTAACGGCTATTATCAGTAGGAGATCGCCATGAAATCGACCACGGTTCGTTCCCTGTTTCTCGTCACCGCTGCTACTCTTCTAACGGCGTCGGCTGCGACCGCGGCCGGCCCGCTCCAGTTCTATTCGGTGGCGCCGTGCCGCGTCGCCGACACGCGTAATGCGATCGGGCCTGCTGGAGGTCCGCCGCTGGGAGCCTTCGCGACACGGCACTTTCGGATGCGCGGCATATGCGGAATCGACTCGGCGGCCGTCGCCGTGTCGCTGAACGTTACTGTCGTGGCGCCGACCTCGTCCGGGTATCTGACTCTGTGGCCTTCCGGTACAGCACAGCCGACGGTCTCCACGATCAACTTCGTTAGCAACGACGTTCTGGCCAACGGCGCGATCGTTCCGCTCGCCGATGCAGTCAGCAGCAACGAACTCGCCGTGTTCAACGGCAGCTCCGGGTCGACGAACATCATTCTGGACGTCACCGGGTACTTCAAGCCCTAGTCGCTCAGGCGACTTTCGGTTTCTCCCATGGTTGTCTCCACCGCCCGGCCATTGCGGCCGGGCGTTTTCATTCTGTTCGCGCTCGCCCTCCTCACCTCGGTCGAGAGCGCGCGAGCGCAGAGCTCGAACAATGCCCCGTTCAAGCCGGGCTTTCCCGCGGTGTTCGCCGGTGGGGGCACGATCCGGCAGGGCCACCCCGTCGTCGCGGACCTCGGTCTCACGCCGGGTCACAAGTCGATCGCCTTCGGGACCTCGACCCGCCGGCTCTACGTCGTGAAGTACGACGGCACTCTCGCAGCCGGCTTTCCGGTCGTCCTGCCGGCGGAGATCACCTCGAGCCCCGCGGTCGGCGACCTCACGGGAGACGGCATCCCCGAGATCGTCGTCGGCTACGGCTCGCTCTTCACTCCGTCGAACCCCGGCGGCGTCCGCGCCTACCGACGCGACGGGAGCCTCCTCTGGGAACGGGTCTCACTCGACATCACCGATGACGGCATTCCGGAGCAGGTGACGAGCGCTCCCGCGATCGGCGACGTCGATGGCGACGGCTCGAACGACGTGGCGTGGGGCTCGCTCGACGCCCGGGTGTACCTCGTCCGCGGGTCGGACGGCGTCAACAAGCCGGGCTGGCCGCGGTACGTGAGGGACACGATCTTCTCGTCCCCGGCGCTCGCCGACATCGACGGAGACGGGAAGCCGGACGTCGTCATTGGCGTGGACACCCACAAGGAGCAGTCCCCTTACAACACGGAAGACGGCGGATGCCTCCACGTCTACCGGTTCGACGGCAGCGAGGTCGTCGGATTCCCCCGTTGCGTCGACCAGACGGTGGCGAGCTCTCCCGCGGTCGGCGACATCGACGGGGACGGCAAGCCCGAGATCGTCTTCGGCACGGGTACCTTCTGGCCGAACCGGGTGCACCAGGTCTATTCGTACGAGTGTGACGGGACGCCGACGCCCGGGTGGCCGGTCGCGGTCGACGGCCAGGTCGGAACCGCACCCGCTCTCGGCGACCTCGACGGCGATGGAATCCCCGAGGTGGTCGTCACCGACGACAACAGCGGTCCGAGCGGAGTCCACGCCGTTTACGCTTTTCGCGGAAACGGAACGCGGATCTTTCGCACCGTGCCGAAAGACTTCTGGGGAAGCACTCTGTCGGCGGGAGACCCGGTGCTGGGAGACGTTCTGGGCGGCGCGGGCGTCGAGATCCTGCTGCCCGCGAACGGCGAGGTATGCATCCTTTCGAGCACCGGCGTCCAGCTGACCCACCACACCGCGTGGACACCTTCGAGCCTCCCCTCCTTCGCCACCGACCACTCCCTCTTCAACGCGTCCGTCTCCGACTTCGAAAACGACGGGGCCAAGGTCGAGATCGTGGCCGTATCGGGAACTCCGTTCCCGGCGGCGACCGACGTCAAGGTATGGGTCTGGAATCCGAAGGCTCCCGGCGCCATCCCGTGGGGGCTCTTCCGGCAGAACGAGAGGAGAACGGGGATTCTCCCGAACACCCCTTCGTGCTCGAGCACCCAGCCACCGACCCGCTTCTACACCCTGGCCCCGTGCCGGGTTCTCGACACGCGCGCACCGGCGGGTCCTTATGGCGGTCCGGCGATTCCCGCGCAGAACATCCGGACGTTCCTGCTCGCGGGGCGCTGCGGGATCCCGGCGGACGCGGTCACCGTCTCGGCCAACATCACCGTCGTGCAGCCTTTCATGGACGGCAACCTGCGCGTCTTCCCGGGCGGCGGTCCCTCTCCCCCGACGAGCGTCATCAACTATCGCGGCGGGCAGATCCGGGCGAACAACCTTCTCGCGCGCCTGGGCGCGGGACAGATCTCGATCCAGAACGACCAGGGAAGCGGCACCACCCACGTCCTGCTCGACGTGAACGGCTACTTCAAGTAGAGCGGGGTCGGAATACCACGGAGCGAACCCGGTCGTCCGATACGTCGCGGACGGCGAGTCCCGGTTTACCCTTCTCCAGCGGCAGGCATTCGTACCCGATTGCCTCCATCTCCGCGATCAGCTCCCGCGGCGTGCTCGCCGCGACCTTCCGGATCTGACCCGGATTGATCTCCGAGAGAATCACCGGTCGATCTTCCGACAGAAGGCGGCGGGCTCCCCGGAAGACGAGCGGCTCGGCGCCCTCCACGTCGACCTTGAGGAACCGGATCGGACGGGCGAACGTCTCGCTGTCGAGAGCGACGACCCGCGTTCGAACGAGGCGATGCCGGGTCGGAACTTCGCGCGACGCGGTCGAGAGGTAAGCGCCGCCCGAGTTCTGCGCCCCTTCTTCGAGCGACAGGAAAACGATCTCCGCCTCTCCCGGTTCCGCCCCGACCGCGAGCCGGTAGAGCGTGACCCTTTCCTCGAGGCCGTTTTCCCGGAGGGACATTTCGAAAAGTGCCGCGTTCTGGTCGAGCGGCTCGAAGGCGTAGACGTGTCCGGTCGGCCCGACCATCGACGCCAGGTGCAACGCGAAGAACCCGATGTTCGCACCGACGTCGAGGACGAAGTCGCCCCGTCCGACGACGCTCCGGGCATAGGCGATCTCGTCCGACTCGTAACGGTCGCGCGCCACGTTCAAGCCGATTGCGACGTCGGCGAGGTCGAGGTAGAGGCGCAGACCCGGTGCGATCTCCTTGATCACGATCGTTCTCTCGGGGGTGAAGGCGAGGTCGCCCGGATTCTTGTCCCGGAACTCCGCGGAAGACATGAAGCTTCGTCGCAGATCTCCGGTCGAGGCCCACGCATCCAGGTTGCGCTGAATGTCTTCCTCGGTCAGGGCCTCCCGGTCCAGGAAAAGCCGGTAGGCCCAGCGGACGTGATCCCGGTCGAGCTGTGACGCCGAAGGACTCTTCTTCGACGTCGAGTCGACAGGTCTACCCTGGTCGGGCCTTCCCTTCTGAGCCGAGTGTTTCAAGCGAAGAGGCCGACTTTATCACCGCGCTTTCACTGACATAGAATCCGTCCCCTTCTGCTGGCCGCTGATCGAATCGTCCCCGAACCCTCCAGAGTGCGCGCCGGAGTTTTGCCGTCGGACCTCCGCCCCGGCGCCGCGGATCGGCGCATTTCCGGATGGGCGCTACTCCTCTTGTGTCTCGTCGTCTACAACTCGAACCTGAGAATGGTGGCCTCCTACGACAGCTTCGCGTCGAGCCTCCTTCCGTTCGGTCTCTGGCGCGGCGACGGCCTGTTCCTCGATCGCTATGTCGGAAACTTCGGAACCGAGAGCGGATACTCGATCGTTCGATCCAGGACGGGGCACCTCGTCTCCCTCTATCCCCCGGTGACGTCGTTGATGGCGGCGCCGCTTTACGCTCCCGCTCTCTTCCTGAGCGATGCGGGGGTGATGAGAGCGCGCCTGCCCATGGAGAAGATTGCCGCTTCCCTCTTCGCGGCTCTTTCCGTCGTCGTGCTCTACGCGGCGCTCCGCCGCGTGACGGATTCCCGCGTCGCCCTCGCGCTCGCGCTGGCCTACGCCTTCGGGACCTCGACGTGGGTGATCTCGAGCCAGGCGCTCTGGCAGCACGGGCCGGGGAGCCTGCTGCTCTCGATCTCGCTCCTGCTGCTGCTCGACGACGATGACCGCCCGGCCCGGCTCGCCCTCCTCGGACTCTGTGCGGCATTGATCACCGCGAACCGACCGATGGACTTTTTCTTTTCGGCGGCGATCGCCTGGATCGTCTTCCGCCGCCACGGAAAGGACAGCTGGCCCTTTTTCGTGCCGGCGGGAGCCGTCGCCGTCGCGATCGTTTCGTACAACCTCGTCCACTTCGCGACGCCTCTCGGTGGATACGGTGCGTATCGCACGCCGTCCGGAGAGACGCTTTTCAAGGGATACCCGGATGCCGGGGCCTTCCTCGGGCTCCTCTTCAGCAACCGCGGCCTCTTGACGTTCTCCCCCTTCCTTCTCCTGTTCCTCCTTTTCCTGTGGCGCGGGCGCTGGAAGGAACCTCTCGTGGCGCCCTTCCTGATCGCGGCCCTCGCCACGGTTCTTCTGTACGCCTCCGCCGACGGATGGTCCGGCGGGTATTGTTACGGGCCGCGTTACCTCATCATCTGTCTGCCGGTGCTCGTCTACTGTCTCGCCCTCCTCTTCCGCGACGTGCCGCTGCAGGGCGCGTGGCGCACCGTCCTCGCGTTTACGGTCGGGATCTCGGTCGCCGTCCAGGCGATCGGCGCCTACTGCTACCCCGGTGGTGACAGCGGTAACGAGGTAAACGGCCTCTGGACGATCCGGAAGTCGTCGCCCGTCCTCGCGGCGAGGGCGGGACCGCAGCCTCCCGACTTCGTCGATCTCCTCGCGCCTCGCGTCACGATGAATCAACCCCTGCAGCCGGGTGAAGGAGCGGCCTCGTACGAGTGGTCCACTCCTCCGCCGGTCGTGTGGCCGGCGCGGGCCCGGCGGACCGTGAACGTCTGGATCCGCAACGACGGGACCGCGAGGCTCTCGTCTCTGGGGGGATTCGACCACGACCGCGCGATCGTCATTCGCGCGACGTGGAAGACCGCGACCGGGCACGAGGAAGTCGCTCAGCCGGTGTCCGGAGCCTGGCTCTCGAGCGACTTCGATCCGGGTGAGACGATCCGGCGGCGGTTCGAGATCGCGGGCCCCAACGTCACCGGCCGGATGCGGCTCTCGGTCGAGCTCCACCAGAACGGCACGGGTCCATTCGCGAGGTGGGGATCTCCCCCGCTCGAATGGGACGTCCTCGTCGTGCCCGGACCGGAGTATCCCGAGCGCCGGCGGGCCGCGGAGTGGCGGGCGCTCGACGGTCCGACGGAGCTTCTCGCCGGAAGCCGGGTCGCCGTGCCGGTGCACGTCCGCAACATCTCCCCGCTTTACTGGCATCCGGGGATCGCCCTCGCGTACCGCTGGCGGCGCCCGGACGGCGGCAGAGTGGACGGGGAGCTGCTGCGAACTCCCCTGTCCGAGGAAACCCGAAACGCCGTCGGTGCCACGGTGGCGGCGGACGTTCGGGTGGACGTCCCTCCCGGCGAGTATCAGCTCGTTTTCGACCTCGCCGACGGCCCCCGTCCCCGCTGGTTCGAGGCCGATGGCTCGCCGCCTGTCTCCGTGCGGGTGCGCGTGAAATGACGCGCTGGCGCTCCCGGGGGTTGGAGTCCACGCCGCGGCGCTTCTCGCCGTGGCTCGCGGCCGCTGTCCTGCCGTGGGCACTTCTCGCCGCGCTCGTCGCGCGAAACGCACTGGACGTCCCGCTCATCGACCAGTGGTCTTTCGTCCCGCACATCGAGCGGTTCTACACGGGGACGCTGACGGCCGCCGATCTCTGGTCGCAGCACGGCGAACACCGGCTGATCTTTCCCCGGCTCATCATGCTCGGCCTCTCAAACGTCACCGGCTGGAACGTGCTCTATGAGATCGCCCTGGACGTGCTCCTCGCGACAGCGACGTTCTTCCTCCTCGCGCGGATCCTGAGGCGGGACCTCTCCGCCACCGGGAAGCCCGCCCCTGTGTGGCTCTGGTTCGTTCTGTCCCTCGCTGTTTTCTCGCTGGCCCAGTGGGAGAACTGGCTGTGGGGCTGGCAGATGCAGGTCTTCCTGAACGTCGTGTTCACTGCGGCCACGATCGGCGTCCTTCGACGTCCTCCGCTCGAGGGGAAGACTCTCGCCGCCGCCGCGCTCCTCGGTTTCGTCGCGACGTACTCCTTCGGCAACGGCCTCCTGGTGTGGCCGATCGGGATGGTGCTCGTCGCGCTCGCCCCGGAGGTCCGCGGGAGGCGATGGATTCACCTTCTGGTGTGGGCGTTCGTCTCCCTCGCCGTCATCGGGTCGTACCTCGCCGGATTCCGCGGGGGCGCGGCGCCCCCCCTCGAGACGATTCTCATTCGACCGATCGCCTACCTTCGCTACGTGACGACCTTCCTCGGATCGCCGCTCGCGAGCTTCAGCGGCTCGGCATGGCCTCCACGGGACACCGGCGTGGCCGCCGTCGTCGGAACGGCCGGAGTCCTCCTTCTCCTGGTCGCCACCGCGAGGGCTCTCCGCCGTCCCCGCGCCGAGTGGCCGCTCGGCTCCCTCGCGCTCGCCGCGTACGCGCTCGCGAGCGGACTGGTCGTGTCCGTCGCCCGATTCACCTTCGGCACGCCGAACGCTCTCGCCTCCCGGTACACGACCGTCTCGAGCCTCTTCTGGATCGGGACTATCGGCGTCGTCTGGAGCGTCGCCGCGATTCGGGAGAGGCCGGCGCGGCGGCTGTGGGCTGGCGCGGTCGGAGCAATCGCGACGCTCTTCGCCGTCAGCTCCCTCTACTCGATCCCGATCTTTCCGGCGCGCCGCGCCATGCTCCTTCCCGCACGAGCGGAAATGGCGAGGGGCGAGGACGTCGCCATGCTGCAGCGGCTACACCCCGAGATCCAGCAGGTGCGGTACGCGCTTCCCGTGCTGCGCCACTTCCGGCTCTCCGTGTTCCGCGACGCCGGGGAAACCCGGAGACTCGCGGACAGCCGGCCGCGCCGACTGTCGCACTTCGGCCAGATCCTGCGCCCGATGTTCCAAATCGAAAAGGTTCGCACCGGACAGGAAGTGACGATCCCCGTTCGGGTCACGAACCCCACGACCGAGGCGTGGAGCGCGAGCGGAGAAGGCACCGGGACTCTGGCAGTGAACCTGAGCTACCACTGGATCGACTTCGCGGGCCGCGTCGTCGTCTACGACGGCACCCGGACGAGCCTGCCGCGCGACCTTCAGCCGGGCGAAACCGTCTCCGTGCAGGCTCGCGTGACCTCTCCGACGACGCCCGGCCGTTATCGCCTCGAGTTCACGATGGTCCAGGAAGGCGTCAGCTGGTTCGATGCCGCTGCGGGCGGGGCCGCGCAGCTGCCGGTGGAAGTGGTGCCATGAGCGGCTCCCCGTTCGACGGTGCGCGCTGTCTCGTCACCGGCGGAGCCGGCTTCATCGGGAGCAACCTCACGGCCGAGCTCCTGCGGCGCGGTGCTCGAGTGACGGTTCTCGACAACTTCGCGACGGGAACGACCGGGAACCTTCCGCGAGACGCGCGCCTCCTCGTCCGGGATGGAGACGTGGCGTCGGAACCCGCGGTGGCGGATCTCGTGCGGGACGCCGACTACGTTTTTCACCTCGCCGCACAGGTGGGCAACATCAAGTCCATCGAGCAGCCGGGACCCGACGCGGCGACCAACGTTCTCGGCACCGTGCGGCTCCTCGAGGCGTGTCGCGGCGCAGCGGTCCGCAAGTTCGTGTACTCGAGCTCGTCCGCGATTTTCGGCGAGGCGGTCCGCCTCCCGATCGACGAGTCCCACCCCGTGAACCCCGCGAGCTTCTACGCGCTCAGCAAGCTCACGGGAGAGCGATACGCGCGCCTCGCCGCGGAAATCTGGGACGTACCGGCCGTGTGCCTCCGGTACTTCAACGTCTTTGGAGAGCCGATGGCCCCGAACGAATACTCCGGCGTCATCTGGACGTTCTTCGACCGCCTCCGGCGCCGGCTGCCGCTCACGATCTACGGCGACGGCAGCCAGGTTCGCGACTTTGTCTTCGTAGCCGACGTCGTCCGCGCGAACCTGCTCGCCGCAGAGAGAGCGAAGGCCGGCTCGGTCTACAACGTCGGCACGGGCGTGGCGACGAGCATCCTCGATCTGGCCCGCACGATGGTCGCGCTGACGGGAGTTCCGTCGGAGATCGTCTTCGGCGACTTCCGGGCGGGCGAGGTTCGCCGGAGCGTGGCAGACATCGGCCGGGCGCGCGCGGAACTCGGCTACGAGCCGCAGAACGACCTCGCCCGCGGGCTCGGGGAGCTCTGGCAGGGCCGGCAGCGGCCATGAAGCTCGCGGTCGCGGTCGCGGGCGGCGAAGAGTGGGGGTGGCTCGACGCGTTCCACTTCGAAGGCGCCGGCATCTCCCCCGTCGTTCTGCACCTTGCGCCCCCCGCGCCGGGTTCCCCCCTGCGTGGGCGGACGATCGGTCACCGGACGGCGCCCGAGTCGAGCCTCGTCGTGCCCGAGTTCGCCGGAATCATCGAGGCGCTCTCACAGGAGAAGCCGGAAGCGTGCCTCGTTTTGACCGGCGGGCTCTTCGGCGCGCTCGTCTCGGTGGGCGCGGAAGCGCTCGGCGTACCGGTCTTCCGCCTTGTGCTCCGCAAGGAGGACCTCGCCGCGAGCGCCCCGAACCGCGCCGAAAGGCCGGATCTCCTCTTCCTCGCCGATCGCCGCCTGTTTCCCGCCGCCCTGGAAGACCCCCGATACGGATCGACTCTCCTTCCGACGGGTCATCCGGCGGCGGACGTCGGTCCGGGAGACTCCGGAGGCGATTTCGCCGCGCCACACTTCGGGGACGGCCGGGCGGCCGAGCGGATTCTCACAGCCATAGGCCGCTGGCGGACGGGAGCGCTCGCCCCCGGCGAGCCGGACCTCACGGTGATCGTCCCGGCGTACCGCGAGGCGGAAAACCTGCCGCTCGTGTGCGATCGCCTGCTGGAGACGTTTTCGAGCGAGCCGATCTCCGCCGAGATTCTCCTCGTCGACGATTCGAGCCCCGACGACACGTATGCCGTCGCTCTCGAGCAGATGTGGAGGTCGCCCGCCATCCGCGCCTACTCGAAGCCGACGCCCCGCGGGATGGGCAACGGAATCCGCTTCGGCCTCACGAAGGCGCGCGCGCCGATCGTCGCGGTCACGATGGGCGACGGGTCGGACGAGGTGTCGCGGATCCCGGAGATGTTCCGCAAGGTGCGCGACGAGGGTTTCGCTCTCGCGATCGGCTCGCGCTACCGCCACCGGCGCAACTACGCGACCGTTCCCCTCCTCTATCGCTTCTGGAGCCGGCTGTTCCGGTTCGTCGCGTGGGCTTCCATCGGGGTGAAGGTGAACGACTACACCAACGCGTTCCGCGTCTTTCACCGCCGGATCTTCGCGCGCTACGGTCCGGAAAGCGGCGGGTTCGAGATCTCGCCCGAGATCACGTTCAAGGCGTGGTTCGCGAGCCGCCGCGTGACCGAAGTGGACGTGCGACACCTCAAGCGCTCGTCCGGCCAGAGCAGCTTCTCGTTCCTTCGCGCCGGACCCGGCTACGGTAAGATCCTGATCAAAGCTTTTGTCAATCGCTTGACCGGTCGGTGGTTCACGCTCGACTGGTAGGTCACGGAATCAGCCGAAGGGATGCGAGCCGAATGAAGATTCTCGTCACGGGTGGGCTGGGAGCGGTCGGAGCGCCGCTCACTCTCCGGCTCCGCGAGGAGGGCCACGAAGTGTGGGTCCTCGATCGCCCGCACAACCACGGCTGGAACGGCCGGTACTACTTCCGCGGGGACGTCGGCGAATTCCGCCAGATGGAGAACGTCTTCGCGCAGGTGCCGTTCGACTTCGTCTACCACGCGGCGGCGGAGTTCGGTCGGATCAACGGCGAAGACTTCTACGAGACGCTCTGGCGAAGCAACGCCGTCGGCACCAAGAACATGATCCGGCTCCAGGAGGAGCTCGGTTTCCGGATGGTCGTGTTCTCGAGCTCCGAGATCTACGGCGACTGGGACGGGCTGATGATCGAGGACACGCCGAACGAGCATCCGATCCGCCAGATGAACGACTACGCGATCTCCAAGTGGGTCAACGAGTTGCAGGTTTCCAACTCCGCCGCTGTTCACGGCACCGAGACGGTGATCGTTCGCCTCTTCAACACCTACGGGCCGGGTGAGACGTACAGCGAATACCGGAGCGTGATCTGCAGGTTCATCTACTCCGCGCTGCACGACCTGCCCTACACGGTCTTCCTGAACCACCACCGCACGTCTTCCTACATCGACGACACCTCCCGCACCCTCGCGGCGATCTCCGCCCGGTTCCGCCCGGGCGCCGTCTACAACATCGCCGGGAACACGTACCACGACATCAAGACCATCTCCGATCTCATCCTGCGCCTGTGCGGCAAGACGGACCGCCTGGTCGAGTACGTCGACGTCGAGAAGCACAACACGCGCGACAAGAAGACGTCGGCCGAGCGGGCGAAGCAGGACCTCGGCCACCACGAGACCGTCGGACTGGAAGAGGGCATCGCGCGCACCATCGCCTGGCAGAAGGAGTACTACGGTGTCGGACGGTAAAAAAGACCGCGCCCTCGAGTCGGTCGTCGTCGTGGGCGCGGGCTACGTCGGACTCCCCTTGAGTCTCCACCTCGCCAAGGGCGGACTCCGCGTCACCGCCGTCGACGTCGACGAGCGCGTCGTCCGCGCGATCAACAACCGGACCTGCAAGATCGAGGAGAAGGAAGACTTCGAGAAGTTCTTCCAGGATCCGGACGTCCAGGCCAACCTCTCGGCCCGGGCGACCCCCGTCGAAGCCGACGCGTTCGTCATCGCGGTCCCGACGCCCGTCAAGGGGGAAGACAAGAGTCCCGACCTCGACGCCGTCATCGCCGCCGCCCTGTCCATCGTTCCGGTGCTCAAGCCCGGGAACCTCGTCGTCGTCGAATCGACCATACCGCCGCTGACGACGGAGAAGGTGGTCAGCCGATCCTCGAGCAGCAGCGGCTATCGCGTCGGCGAGGAGATTCTCCTCGCCCACTGCCCGGAGCGGATTCTCCCGGGAAACATCATGTCGGAAGCGGTCTTCAACGCGCGCGTGATCGGCGGCATCGACGATCGCTCGACGCGGCGCGCCGCGGAGCTCTTCGGCAACCTTCGTGAAGGGCAAGCTCAATCTGACGAACGACCGGACCGCCGAGTTCGTCAAGCTGATCGAGAACTCCTACCGCGACGTCAACGTGGCGTTCGCCAACCAGGTGGCGATCCTCTGCGAAGAGCTCGGCATCGACCCGCACGAGGCGATCGAGCTCGCCAACCAGCACCCGCGCGTGCAGATCCTGAGCCCCGGCATCGGAGTCGGCGGGCACTGCATCCCGATCGATCCGTGGTTCCTGATCCACGGCTCCCCCGGGAGCACCGGTCTCCTCCGCTCGGCGCGCGACGTGAACGACGCGATGCCGAGCCGGACGGCGGAGACGATCCTCCGGTCCGTCGAAGGCGTCGCCGAGCCGAAGGTAGTGTGCCTCGGCGCGACCTACAAGCCGAACGTCAAGGACACGCGCGAGAGTCCCTCGTTCGAGGTCTTCGAAATCCTCCGTCGCAAGGGGCTCGACGTCTCGCTGTACGACCCGCTGCTGCCGGAGTACGCCTGCGACTCGGTTCTCTCGGTCGCGCGGGGAAGCGACGCGCTCGCGATCCTCGTGCCGCACGACCTGATCGTCACCGAGATCCGCTACCGAAGGCTGGAGATCCTCGCCTGCATGAGGACTCCGAACCTGCTCGCCTTCAGCCCCGGCGTCCTCTAACTCCTAGGCCAGCGCTTCGAGGCGCTCCGCGATCCGGGCGGCGGAACGATCCCAGCTCCACTTCTCCGCCATCTCGCGCCCCGCCGCGGCGCCGATCTGCCGCGCATCGTCGCGCTCGTCGTAGACGTGCCGGAGGAGGTAGCGCAGGTGCTCCGGGTCCGGGTCGGCCCACCGGAACCCGTCGTAGTAGGGGCACTTCGCGACAGCGGGAATCGTGCGGCGCGACCGCAGGGGGTACGCGTTGCCCGAATGAACGAACTCCGTGTGCGCTCCCCAGTCCGTCGCGATCGAGGGAAGGCCGCACGCCATGGCCTCCATCAGCGGCATGTCCCATCCCTCACCGCGCCCCGCGGAGATGTAGCAGTCGGCGGAGCGGTAGAACGAGCCGAGCTGGTAGTAGGGAAACTCGCGGTTGAAAAGGAAGGAAATTTTTCCGCCCCCCTCCTTGAGCTCGACCTTGCGGATCTCCTCGCGGACCCTCACCGCCGGATCCCTGTTGATGATCTTGCAGACGAGCCGCACCGGCTCGCGGGCGGAGAACACGTCGTTGAAGGCCTTCAGCAGGAGCCACGGTTCCTTTCGCTCGCCCCACTCGAAGTTCGAAAGGAAAACGAACTCGCCGTTCGGGTTGGGGTAGGCCTGAACGTCCGGGTGAAAGTAGTTGGTGTCCACGCCGAGTGGGATCGTCTGGATCGGCCGCTTCAACCCGGACCCCCGGAATCCCTCCATGTTGAACCGGGTCGGGACCCAGACCTCGTCCATCTCGTTGGCCTGGCGGACCCACTCGGGCGGGAACCCGTCCACCTCGAGCATCGTGAACCCGATCCGGCGGCGCCCGCGGTTCCGGGAGAAGACGTCTCCCTGCCCGTAGACGACGGCGAGGTCCGGCTTCGCCGTCCGCCCGCGAATGACGTTCATGACGTAGTCGCCGTTGCCTTCCGGCTCGGCGACCGGGAACGGCGTGCCCGGGCCGTAGATGTACTCGTACGCCGCGCGCACGCCCTGCCTGTCGAGCGCCCGGAGGATCTCGCGGCAGCTCATCGCGTAGCCGGTCGGGAAGTTCATGATCGACTGCCAGAGAACGTCGCGGCGATACCGCTTCTCGAGTCGGTCCTGCCACTTCCTGCGAAAAACGTCCCGGCTGGCGAGGAAGATCTTCTCGAACTGTCCCGGGTCGAGGTCCGTGGACCCGTGCTCGTGGTGCACCAGCGTCACGTCGCCGCAGACGAGCGTCTGGAATCCGGCTTCGGCGGCGCGGAGGCAGTAGTCGGTGTCTTCGAAGTACGACTGGTAGTCCTCCGAGAGTCCGCCGATCGCGTCGATCAGCTCGCGCTTGATGTACGCGCAGGCGAACACGATCCCCTCGACGGGCCGCGTCGAACCGTACTGGCCGATGTCCTTTTCGAGCGAGCCGATCTGCTGGCCCCACATGGTCTCGGGAAGGATGTAGGTCCCGGCGTGGAGCAGGCGCCCATCGGGGAGACGCAGCCGGCAACCGATCACGCCGGCCGTCGGGTTTTCGGCCGCGCAGGCACGCAGACGCACGAGCCAGTCCGTCTGAGGGAACTCGACGTCGTTGTTGACGAGGACGACGTCGGAGGCCGGATCGACGGCGGCGATGCCGACGTTGTTGCCGCGCACGAAGCCGAGGTTTTCGGGGTTGGTGAGGACGCGCAGCCACGGATAGTCGAGAAGCCGGACCGGGGTCTCGTCGGTCGACCCGTTATCCACGACGAGAACCTCGGCGTCGGAGAGATCCGTCGCGCCGAGTGAGTCGAGGCAGCGCTGCGTCAGATCCCAGCGGTTCCACGCGAGGACGATCACGGTTGCCTTCGGCGACACCGTCAATCCTCGGTCCGGTCGAAGGGGGTCAGCGACCTCCAGAGCTCGCGCAGCGTGGACTCGACGTCCCCCGAGGAAAGGCTCGTGGTCTCGGCCCAGCCCCTCAGCCCGAACCCCGCGCGGGGCAGCGGCGGGAGTCCGAGGACCGCGCGCTCGAGCCGGATCAGCTCTTCATCTCGTGCGTCGCGAGCCAGGGCCCGGATCCACGCCGACCGCTCCACGAGCTTGCGCTCGAGGGTCGCGACGCGCGCCTCGAGCCGGGCAATCGACTGCGCTGCGTCTTCGGTCACCACCCGCGTCCGACGAGGCGCCGAAGGGACTGAAGCACGCGCCACCCGAGGGATCTCTCGAGATCTCTGTGAAACGTCGTGTGGCGATCGAGCTGCGAGCGGACCTCGCTCTCGACGCGCCGGAGGTGCTCGACGGTCTCCTGGAGCTCCGTCACAGTCTCCAGGAGGCGGCGCTCCCGGGTGAGGCTCTCCTCGACCTTCAACTTGAGGTCGACGACCTCCGCCTCGGCCTCCCCCTGCTTTCGGGCTTCCGCGAGACGGCGCGCCTCCGCGGCCGCGGAGTCGGCAGGCGTCGGCTGGGGGCGAGTGCCGGACGTGACGGTTGCCGCCCGGGGCTCTTTCGCTTCGATTTCGATGGTTGCCACGGTGACTCTATGGAAGACAGTTGCCCGGCCGGGCCGTAGGGAGTGCAGGCTCTGTTTGGTTGTCACACGCTCGTGCACTCGCGTAATACGTTCCCGGTCGAATTGGTTCCAGAAGGGGTAAGGAAAAAACTCGACGGCTGTTCATTGTTCCTTTCGATCCGGTGGAGAGCGGAAAAACTACCACAACGCGGGCGCCTCCTCCGCTACGTCCCCAGAGCCCTCTTGAGAAAGTCGAGAAACCGGCGCGCCGGAGCCGTCACCCTCCAGGAGGTTGACTGGCGGATCGCGGCGAGCTCCCGCTCGGCCTCCCTTCGGGACGCCTCCTCGCGGTTTGCCCGCGCGCGCAGGGCGGTGAAACGGTCTTCGAGATCGCGCGAGCGGGCCGTCATCTCTTCGAGCCGGGCCTGCAGCTCCAGCCGGCGGCCTTCGAGCTCCGCCCGCTCGACCCTCTCGGCCTGCAGAGACGTGATTTCCGCGTGCAGCAACGCAACGTGTCGGTCCTTTTCGTCGCGGACCGCTTCGAGGTGGGCGATGTGGGCGGCCAGCCTCTCACGGTCTCGCTCGAGCCCGGACGCGTGGCGCTCGAGCTCCGCCAGCCGCGCCGCCGCGTTCGCCGCTTCGACGCGCAGGCCCTCGAGGTGCGCCACGTGCGCCGTGAGCGTCGCGCGGTCCTTCTCGAGACCGGAGGTGTGCCGCTCGAGCTCCGCGACTTTGCTGCCCAGGTTCGCCGCGTGAAGCTGGAGTTGCGCGACGTGCCCCGCAAGCGTCCGGCGGTCGTGCTCGAGCGCGGAAGCGTGTCGCTGCAGCTCGGCGACTTCTCTCTTCAGTGTCAGAGTGTGAGTCTCGGACTCCCGGGCCCGCGCCCGGCTCTCCGCGTGTTCCGCGCGAAGGGTGACCGCTTGGCGCTCCAGCTCGGCGTTCCGGGTCTCGAGGTTCGCGTTGTGACGCTCGCGGTCGATCAGGCGAGCTATCAGGTCGCGGGGGCGCGTTCCGCTGAGGCTGGCGAGACCCGGGTCGCTGTCGAGAATGAGCTCGAGGCGGATCCGGTCGGGGTCGTAGAGGTGGAGCTTCGCCGGATCGCCCAGGAACGAGTGATTCTCGGCGATCGAGTCGTACTGGACGTGCCACCCCTTGGCGCGCTCCTTGTCGACGAACCGCTTCTTGCGCTCGTCGAAGACCTTTCGCCGCCCGTGCTCCTGGCTGCGGATCGGGTAGTGCCGCATCAGGAAACGGACCGGAAAAACGCGGCGATCCGGAAACTGTGCCTCGTGTCCCCCGGAAGCGGCGAGCGAAACACCCGACTCTTGCGCCTTCCAGGCCTTGCGCTGGAGGGTGTCGGAGTCGACCGGATCTTCCCAGTATGTGAAGTGCTGAGACGGGTCCGTTCCCGGCGGAAAGCCGTTTTCGAGTGGAGGGAAGTTCAGAACCCGGAAGTCGATGCAGTTGTAACCGAGCCCATCCACCCATCGAATCGCGTCGCGGAGGTTCATCCCGGGCCACGGCGCCTCGCGGAACTCATCCGCGTCGTGGTGAATGAACCAGTCCGCTTCGAGCTCCTTCGCCAGCTCCTCCTTGCGCCGGAGGATCCCCTCCCAGTCGAAGACGGGCGGTCCGTCGCCGGACGGCTTCTTCGCCGGGAACTGCTCGATTTTGAGAAGGCCCTTGTCGAGCCACTCCTTCGCGGCGTCGGGCGTGCCGTCGGTCGACCGGTTGTCGATCAGGTAAACGTCGACGCCGTTTTGGACGAGATGCCCGATGACGGGGGAGATGATGTCCGCCTCGTTGAAGGCGGAAATGATCGCGACGACTCGAAAGTCGGACTCAGACATCGAGGAGCGCGTTCAGCCGCTCTTCGAACTCCCTCTCGCTCCAGTTCCCGACCTCCACGCGAGGAAGCGCAAAGAGATCCGACCGGGAGGTCACCGGACGGCTCTCGAGAGCGCAGGCCACGTCGATTCCCACCCCCTGCAGTATAGCGACCGTCGACGAGTCGAAGGGGCCCCCGAAGGGGTAGGCGAACGACCGCACCTTTTCCCCGGTCACGCGCATGAGCTCTCGCACGTTCGCCACGATCTCGGTTTCCTGCTCCTCCCGCGAGAGGTTTTCGAGTGCTCGATGCGTCCAGCCGTGGGCGCCGATTTCGGCGAGCGGCTCCTCCGCGAGGGCGGCGAGCTCGCCCTCGGACATCCGCCCCGGCAGCGAGCCCGGGGGACGCGGAAGCTCTCGAAGAATACGGTCGCGCTCCTCCCCGTTCGTTCGCATCAGCCGGCCGTGGAGGTCCCGCGCCGCCACCTCGTCCATGTCGAGCGAGTCCATCGACCGGTCGAGCGCCTCCCACCAGAAGGTCTCGCCGAAGGCGGCGCCGTCGCCGCTGATGAAGAACGTCGCGGGAACCCCCCGGCCCCGCAGCGCCGGCATGGCGTCCGTCCAGTTGTCGCGGTATCCGTCGTCGAACGTGACGGCGACGGCGCGGTCCGGGATCGACCCACCCCGGGCTCCCTCGGAGAGCTCGCGCAGCGGTAACGGCCGGAAGCGCCGCGCCAGCACGTCGACCTGCTCCCGGAAGTTCTTCGGCGAAACGCAGAGTCGCCACCGGTCTCGCGCCGATTCGGCGATCCGATGGTAGAGGAGGATGAGACCCTTTCCGCCCTCCGGCGTTGCTTCCGATGCCGGGCGGTGGCCCGTTTTCGCGAAGGGGGCCGCCTTCTTCACGGCGCGGACGCAGAGGATCAGCGGGAAGTACGGGTCCTCGCGCTCGAGCTCCTCCGGACGCAGATCTTCCGCCGACGCCCCCATGAGAAAGCCGCAGCAGGTGAGGACATTTCCGTGCGCTTCGACCTCGACCTCCCCGCCCGGAAACGCCGCTTCGAAGAGCCTCCGGGCGGACGCGGGAGTGAACCTCCAGTAGTCGCCGGAGAGGCCCGACTCGTAGTCGAGCCGACTCACGACGGGCAGCGTCGCGAGCAGAACGCCTCCGGGCTTCAACGAGCGGGCGGCGTTCTCGAGCACGGCCGGCACGTCGTACACGATGTGGATCGTCTGGGTGAGGACGAAACAGTCAAACGCGTCCGGGGGCAGCGCGTCTTTCCCGGCGAGGTCGGCCACCAGCGTCGCCGCCGCGTTGTCCGCGGCGATGTCCACGACGTCCGCCCGTTCGACGGCGCTCCCGAAGGCATGCGTGTACGTCGAGTCCTTCACCTCGAGGACGCGGCCCCGGATGTCGCCGCGTCGTCCGCGGAGAAACCGCTCGATGTACCACCGATCGATCGGTTGCCCGCGGTCGGTCCCCCAGACGCGGCTCACGGGCTCCAGTCGTCGCAGCCCGCCCCAGTCGATGGTTCCGGCTGCCGCCGCGACCGGGGCGTTGAAGGGATCCCACGCGAAGGCCTGCAGGTTCCGGCGCCCGATCTCGTGCCAGAGGACGGCGGCTTTCCAATGAGTCTCGAAGAGCTCGCGGTGACGGTTGAAAACCGGCAAGACACGCCGTGCGAGTGACGAGTCGTCCGAGCCGGGCGGTCGCCGCCGGACGTGAAAGTCCACGTGCGCGTCCGTCGCGCGCGCGCCCTCGGCTCCCGCGGCGGCGAGGCGGATCGCGAGGTCCCAATCGGCGTGCTCCGGGTCGGGCAGCGTCGGGTCGTAGCCCCCCGCCGAGCGCAAAGCTTCGCGCCGGACGAACGGGAACACGGCACGGGAACAACCGAGGATGCCCGGAAGGTCCGCCGACTCCGGAATCCAGGCGAAGCCGCTCCGGTCTGCGTCGCGGGCGCCGAGCACGACGAAGTCGATCGATGGATCGGCCTCGAGGATCTGGCGGGCCCGCGGCAGGCATCCCTCGCCGAGCGTCTCGTCGGCTCCCATCGCGAACAGGTACGGCGCCCGGGCCGAACCAAGTCCCGCCGCCCGCGCGCCGGACAGGCTTCCGCCCTCGTGGCGCAGAACTTCAAATCCGGCCGAGCGGTAGCCGTCCAGCACCTGGGCCGTAACCGGGTCCGTCGACCCCGCGTCGACGATCACGATTTCGTCCCGGTCGCTCATCTGCCGGCTCGCGCTCTCGACGGCCGCGGAGAGCTCCATTCCCTGATCTCTGCAAGTGACGATCACGGAAAGCCCGGGCTCTTTCGACCGTCCGGTCGCGCGAAGGCGGCTCGCCGCCTTCCGGAGCGGGCGCGAAGCCTTCCAGTTCGTGGACTCGAGCACGCCCCAAAGAGTTTTCTCGAGGAAGCCGATCCGGAGCGCCTGATCGCCGTCGGGGACGGCGGGGACCTCCCTTCGGTAGGCCTCCATCTCGGCGGTCCGCTGCTCGATCACCTCGAGCGCGCCCAGGAGGTGCCGCCGGTACGCATCGCCATGCTTGTCGACGAGGTACTCCATGAGCGCGGCGTGGTTCGGCGGAGCTGTGCAGTCTCCGCTCATGGAACCGGCACGAACCCGGTATCGAAAGAGATACTCCGGCACGATTCGTCCGCGAAGGCCCCGGGCGACCATCCCGATCGCCAGGTCCCAGTCTTCGTAACCCGCCGCGGGCATTCCCGGGTCGTAGCCGCCGGCAGCGAGGATCGCGTCCTTGCGCATGAGGGCGGCGCTGCACACGGTGTCCTCCGCGAGCAGGTGCGGGAAGTCGCACGTCGTCGGGCTCCAGAGGAAGCTCGAGTCGCCGAACGCGGTCAGCCAGCAGGAGGCGAACGCCGTCGCCGGGTCCGATTCCAGGATCGCGACCGTGCGTTCCAGGAAGGTCGGCTCCAAAAGGTCGTCGGCGTCGAGGCACGAGATGTAACGGCCGCGCGCCTCCTGGATCCCGAGGTTGCGCGTCCGCGCGAGTCCCTGATTCGGCGTCCGGAGGATGCGGGTCCCTGGGCGTTGGTAGGAAGTGAACAGGTTTCGCGTAACGGGATCCGTCGAGCCGTCGTCGATCAGGACGATCTCGAAATTGCGATAGGTCTGGTCGAGGACGCTCTGGACCGCTTCATCGACGTAGGCTCCGAGGTCGTGGCACGGGATGACGACCGAGACCACTGGCGACGGGTCTGCCGCCCGATCTCGCGCGCTGCTGTCGACCTGCATGGGCGGGTATTATCGGCGTGATCGTGAAGCCAAGCGAGCCGGCTCCTTGATCGGCCGCAACTCGTCCGAGCGACGTTCCGCGGTTGCGGACGCGCTCCTCCTCGCATTCCTTTCCGTCCTCGCGATCGCCCCCTTCCTGACCGGGCTCGGCTTCTACAGCGACGACTGGGCCTTCCTCGCGATCTCTTCCAATTCGCCGGATCAATCCCTCGGAGGAACGTACCGGGCGCTCCTGCCGCACGATCGGATGCGGCCGGTCGCGTGGCTTTATCGCGCCGCGCTCTACAAGGCGTTCGGCCTCGAACCTCTCCCCTACCACGTCGTCAACACGTTGGTTCTCGCCGGCTGTGCGCTCCTCTTCTACCTGGCTTTGCGCGAGCTCGGGACGCCCCGCGTCTATGCCGTAGCGGCACCCGCGTTGTGGGCCGTCGCGCCCCACTTCACCGCGTTGCGGTTCTGGTACGGCGGCGGCTTCAACGCGAGCCTCGCGATCGCTCTCTATCTCCTTTCGCTCTACGCCGACCTGAAATCGCCGGCGTCCGCGGGCCTAAGGCGGGTCGGATGGGCCGCGCTCAGCCTCCTTTCCCTTGTCCTGAGCGTGCTCGCCTACGAGATTGCCGTTCCGCTGTTCCTGTTCAACGCCTTCCTCGTGTGGAGGCGAACCCGGTCATTCGCCGCGATTCCGTGGATGAACCTCGCCGCGCTCGCCGCCCTCGTGGCGTTCAAGCTCGCGACGAGCGAGCGCTTCGGGACCGGAGGCGACGTGACCGGGTTCGCGGCCGGGCTGGTCCGCACGTTGGTCGTATGGGACTACCCCCCGGGAACGTCCGGCCTCAATCTTCGTGCGGCAATCGCCGT
This sequence comes from uncultured Acidobacteriota bacterium, assembly GCA_963832145.1. GTDB lineage: Bacteria > Acidobacteriota > Thermoanaerobaculia > UBA5066 > Gp7-AA6 > Gp7-AA6. The sequence continues at coordinate 125,799 of CAWHTA010000004.1, read as the reverse complement.
CAACTTCGTCGACTACGGCATCTTCCTCCCGGCGACGGCGGCGCGCCTCGCCGCACGCTTTCCTTTTCCGATCACGCTGGCCGTCGCGGCGGTGGGAGGAGTCGTCACCTTTCTCTACCTGCGGAAAGTCTCGAACGCTCCCGGAGCAGCGACGCCGGAACGCCGGACGGCGGCCCGGCTCTTCTTCGCCGGGCTCGTCGTTTTCGCGCTCGGATACAGCATCTTTCTCACGAACCGGAACATCCAGCTGTCGCCCACAGGCGTCGGCAACCGGACTGCCGCGGCCGCGTCGCTCGGGGCCGCCCTGGCGATCACGGGCGCTCTCGCCTGGCTGGGCGCTTTCGCGCGCCGTGAGGTGATCACCCGGCGAATCTTCGCGATTCTTCTGTCTGCGTGGGTCGCCTTCGGTGCGCTCGTCACGGCAACGCTCGCCACGTTCTGGACCCGCTCGTGGCAACAGCAGCAGCTTGTGCTGGGCGAGGTCCGCAAACAGTTTCCGACGCTCGCGCCGGGCAGCGCAGTCCTCCTCGACGGGGTGTGCCGTTACGCCGGTCCCGCGCCGGTCTTCGAGGCCGCATGGGATCTCGCCGGAGCACTGCAGCTCTACTATCGGGACGCCACGCTGCTCGCGGACGTCGTCAACCCGACGCTCGAGGCGCGGGACGACGCCATCTACACGTTCGAGTACGACTTTCCGAGCCGCTACCCGTACGGCCCGCACCTCTTCGTGTACCACGTCGGACGCCGCGAAGTCCGGGCGCTTCCCGATGCCGTTGCCGCCCGGAATTATTTTGCGGAGGTCAACCCCGACCGCTCCGGAGGATGTCCTCCGGGTTGGGGTGGCTGGGGCGAGGTGCTCTTCTGACGATTTACGACGAGCGATTCTTCGAGGAACTTCGGGAGGGCGCACGCCGATCCGCCCGCGTCATCGTTCCGCTCCTCATCGACCGACTGCACCCTCGGAGCGTGGTGGACGTGGGGTGTGGTCTCGGGACCTGGCTGGCAGTCTTCCGGGAGAACGGGATCGCCGATGTGGTCGGCGTCGACGGCGACTACGTCGATCGGGCGCGACTCGAGATCCCTCCCGACAACTTCGTCCCGCACGATCTCGCGCGGGCGTTGCGTCTGCAGCGGAAATTCGACCTCGCGGTTTCGCTCGAAGTCGCCGAGCACCTGCCCGCCGAATGCGCCGCGATGTTCGTCGACTCGCTGACCGCCCTCTCGCCGTTCGTTCTGTTTTCCGCGGCGATCCCTTTCCAGGGAGGAACGAACCACGTCAACGAACAGTGGCCCGACTACTGGGCGGCGCTCTTCGAGGCCCGCGGGTTCGCTCCGGTCGACTGCATTCGGCGCGAGGTGTGGAGCAACGAGGATGTCGAGTGGTGGTACGCGCAGAACATCCTCCTCTTCGTGGACGAGACGCGCCTCAAACTCTCTCCCGGCGCGGGGACGCCCTTCGAGAAGACCCCGCGCGCACAGCTCGCGGTCGTTCATCCCCGGCAGTATCTCTGGCAGGTCGAGTCGGCGCGTGAGGCGGCTCAGGGTGCGGGCGCCCCGACGAGCCAGACGGACCCGTCCGAGTCGGAATAGACGCGCCTCGCGCCTGTCCTTTCCTCAAGCCACCGTGCGAGCGCGGCGTAACGCGCCTCGGCGAAGACGACTACAACGGGTCGGCCAATAGCGAGCACCCGGGACAGCGCTCGCTCGCGGGCGGCGTCCTCCACCGATCCAAAGAGCATGGCGACGATGCCCCTCCTCTCCTGGAGGACTCGAGAGTCGTAGCCCTTGATGATCTTCAGCATGTCTTCGGACTTTTCGCCCACGCCCGGATGCGGCTTTTCCTGCGGCGGCGGAACGTAGAGCTTGCGGCGCGTCAGGGTCGGGAGGTGGACGCCCGGATCCTCGTCGAGCACGACGATCGCCGAGCGCGGAGTGCGATCGCGGATCGCCTCGGTCAGCGCCCCCATGCGCTCGCCTCGGGCTAGCTTCAGGTCGAACCCTTTTGCTTCGATCGGCGGGCCGCCGAGACCCTCCAGGGGCCAACCGCGGGAAACCTTCTGCGCGAGCGGAAGTGCCAGAATGGCTGTCAGCACCCCCAGCACCAACGGACCGAAGCGGCGCGAGGAGAGTCGGCCGAACGCGAGGGCGGCGAACGGAGCCGCGCTGATTGCCGCCGTGAAAATGAACTTGTACTCGTTGCGCCATTCTCCGAGCGCCAGCGCGATGTAGAGCACGAGGCTCCCCGCAAGCCCCCCGAGAAGAACGAAGGCCGCGCGGCGCTGGGTTCGCCATACGCCCGGACAGGCGACGGCGAGTCCGACGAGAAGGGGCGCCAACACGATCGGTGCGGAGACCGCCTTGGCTGCCATCCACCAGCCGTCGGATGCCCGGGCCGCGGGGTCGAACCGGTCGCGCGAGACGAAGGCAAGATGCGCGATCGCCAGGCCCGCCGCGGCGAGGGAAGCGGCGCCGAGCAGGAGAGCTCCCCGCCGGCGGCCCCGGCCTTCGAGCCACGCCCCGACAACCCCCGCCGCCGCGACCGCGCATCCCGCCGGAAAGAGAATCGGGTAGACGATTCCGAGTCCCGCGAGCAGGACGCCCGCGAGCGCGGCCGGGCTTCCGGCGTAGCCCTGCGGCCACTCCCGCGCCAGGACGAGGACGAGCGCGAGGAAGAGCGCGAAAGCGAAGGGTTCCTGCTGGAGAAACAGGTATTTCGCGAGCCAGGGCGTGAAGCGCCCATCTCCGAACTGCGCGAAGAGGTAACGGATGTCGACCTCGCCCCGCGACGCGTGGATCGCTTGCAGCAGGGCATACCCGGTGAAGTTCACGCCGAAGAAGAGCGCGACGGCCGCGGCGGCGCGAGCGAGACGTCCTCCTCCGAGATCAGCGACGATCGCCGCGGCGAGGCATCCCGCGAGGAAGAGCCAGACCAGGTTGACCCATATGTATTGGACGACGGGAGGCGACCCCGCGAGGTGGGACACGATTCCCTGGAAGACGAGACCCGCCCAGGGATAGGCGAGCCGGATTCCGGCGAGCTCCGCTTCCTCGAGGTCGCGGTCGCCGTTCGCGGAAAGGTACGAAGTGTCGGCGTACATCCAGGCGTGCCCCGTGTAGGCGCGCGCCTGTACGCTCGCGATCTGGGGCGCGAGCACCGCCGCACAGAGGAGGAGAAGCAGGGCGAGATCGACAGCCGTCGCCCGCTCGGGCCGAGTTGGACCACCTCTCCTCGCGATCAGAAGGAGGGCGGGCAGGTTGCCGACGGCGAGGATGACCGCGGCGCTCTCGAAAGGAACTCCGAGGAACCTCAAGGCGTAGAGTTGGACCGGGAGCACGACCGGGCCGAGGGAGACCGCCGTCAGAAGCCTCGCTCCGAACGGGAACCCGGGCAGGCGCAGGCCGAACGCGATCCAGGCACCCGGGAGAAGTGCGGCGAGCGCCGCGGCGGCGAGCCTCATGTCGCGCGAGGTCCTGCGCGTCGCTCCTCGTCTCCGAGCTTGCCAAGGGTGGCCCCCATTTGATCTTGTCCGCGTGAATCTCTCCGTTCGCTCGTATCGAAAGGGAGTCCCGATTGACGCTCGTCTCGGTCGTCGTGCCCTGCTACCAGGAGGAAGCCGTGCTGCCCGAAACGCACGCGCGGCTGACGCGAGTCGCCGAAACGCTCGGAACCGACCACGAGATCTTGTACGTCGACGACGGGAGTCGCGACGGCACCCTCGCTCTCCTCCGTGAGATTCACAGTGCCGATCCGCGCGTCCGAGTGATCGCGCTGTCGCGGAACTTCGGACACCAGGTGGCGATCTCGGCGGGTCTCGACGCCGCGCGCGGCGACGCCGTCGTGGTGATCGACGCGGACCTGCAGGACCCCCCCGAGCTGATCCCCGAGCTCGTAGCAAGATGGAGGGAGGGTAACGAGGTCGTCTACGGAACCCGGACCGCGCGCCGCGGAGAATCCGCCGCGCGCCTCTGGATCACGGCCCTCTACTATCGGACCCTGGTCAGGCTGTCCGACGTCGCCATGCCGGAGGAGGCAGGAGACTTCCGCCTTCTCGACCGCCGCGTCGTCGACGTGCTCAAGACGATGCCCGAGCGGGACCGCTACCTGCGGGGGATGGTGAGCTGGATCGGATTCCGGCAGCGGCCGGTGCCCTACGTGCGCGACGCGCGGGCCGCCGGAAAAGGCCACTATTCCTTCGCCCGCCTGGCGCGCCTCGGGCTCGACGGTTTGACCGGTTTCTCCTCCGCGCCGATTCGGTTCGTGACCTGGCTCGGTTTCGCTCTCGGAGCACTCTCCGTCACGGGGATTCTCCTTTTCCTCGCCCTGCGCCTTTTTACGGACGCTCGATTCGGACCGTGGACGATCGCCGCACTCGGGATGACGTTTCTCGCGGGCGTTCAGCTCGTTGCTCTCGGCCTCGTCGGGGAGTACGTGGGGCAGATCTACCGGGAGGTCAAGCGGCGTCCGGCCTACGTCGTCGCCGAGCGACTGGGGTTCGAGCCGCCGTCCACCTAGCGACCGCGCCCGGCGCCTCTCACAGCGCCTGCGGCAGCGCGACCTGCTCCCCCATGGACCAGCGGTGGTAGAGCTCGGTCACAGCCCCGACTTCACCGTCTCGAATGAGTCGCCCCTCGTGAATCCACACCGCCCGACGGCAGTTCTCGCGCACCTGGGGCAGCGCGTGCGAGACGAAGAGGACCGTTTTGCCCGCCTTTCGGAAGTCTTCGATGCGCTGGTGGCATTTCAACTGAAAGCCCTCGTCCCCGACAGCGAGCGCCTCGTCGACGAGAAGGATTTCCGGCTCGACGTCGGTGGCGACGGAGAACGCGAGCCGCGCCGCCATTCCGCTCGAATACGTGCGGATGGGCGCGTCGATGAACTCCTCGATCTCCGCCCACTCGACGATCCGGGGAGTCCGGCGGCGCATCTCGGCGCGGGAGAATCCGAGAAGCGTCCCCTGCAGCATGATGTTTTCCCGCCCCGTCAGCTCGCTGTGGAAGCCGAGCCCGAGCTCGAGCAGGGGCGCGACGCGACCGACGACGACGACGCGCCCCACCGACGGCGGCATGACGCGCGCGATCAGGCGGAAGAGGGTGCTTTTCCCCGCGCCGTTCTTTCCGACCACCCCAACGGTCTCGCCTGCGTTCACCTGCAGTGACACGTCGCGCAGCGCTTCGAACTCGTCGAAGAAGAGGCGGCGCTTCAGGCGGCGGATGGCGTACTCCTTCAGCGAGCCGACCCGCTCCCTCGGGATGCGATACCGGACGGAGGCGCGTTCGACGGTGATGACGGGCGGCATGGGCTAGCTCTGGAGGGCAAACCGCTCGGCGCGGTTCGAAAAGTAGATCCAACCGCTCACGAAGACGACGAGAGATATCGCGAACGACGCGCCGACCAGGGCGGGGGAAGGGAGGACGCCGTCGTAGATCGGCTTCCGGAACGTCTGGATCAGGTAGTAGAGCGGGTTCAGCCACAGAGCGAAGCGGAACCTGGGCGGGACGATCGCGGGGTGATACACGATCGGCGTGAGGAAGAACCACGTCTGCACGATGACCAGGTACATCTCGCGGACGTCGGAAAACCGGGAGGCAAGGGTGAAGAGCCAGAGGCCCACGCCGGCGGCGAAGAGTACCTCGATGAAGACGGCGACCGGCAGAAACGCCCACGTCGAGTAGATCGGAAAACCGGTCACGATGAGGATGAGCAGGAGGGGAACCATTGAAAGGGCGAGGTTCACGAGGCCGACTCCGATCGACGCCGCGACGAAGACCGACCGCGGAATGTAGATCCGCTTGGCGATTTCGTTGGAATCCTGCGTCTGTGCCGCGGCGGACGACGTGCTCTGGGAGAAGAACGCCCAGAAGATCGCGCCGGCCATGAAGAACACCGGGTAGTTGGTGATCTGCTGCTTGAGAATCGTCGAAAAGACGAGCGTGAGCGCCACCATGTTCAGGAGCGGAGCGAGCATGGTCCAGACGATCCCGAGGACCGATCGCTTGTAACGGACCTTGATGTCGCGAACGATCAGCTCGTGCACGAGGCCGCGGTACCGCCAGAGGGCCCCGGCCTCCTCGATTGCCCGGGAGCGGTGCTCGGCCGAATCGTAAACGGAGACGCCCGGGCCGGCGGCCGCAGCCGGCGCGACGGGCGCACTGGCGCTCAAGCGCGCGCGCCCGATCGTCGTTCAAACATCGATCGATTCTAACCGACCGGGTCGGCGCCGACACCCCGAGTCGGGGTCGCGGCGGAGAGCAGCGCGAGCGCCGCCCGGGCGCGCTCGGACCAGTCGTTTTCGCGGGCACGCTCGCGGGCCCGCCGCCGAAACTCCTCCGAGCGACGCGAAGCGCGCGCGCGGTCGAGAAGGTCGGAAAATCCCGCCGCGGAGGTCGCGACGTCGACTTCGTCAAGGAGCTCGCACTCGGGGATCGCCGTCGCGAGGACCGGGAGGCCGGCCGCGAGGTACTCGTAGAGCTTGATCGGGGACGCGTTCGCCCCTTCCGGCGAGAGCCGGAAGGGAATCAATCCGGCGTCGAACGCGGACAGGATCGAGGGGATCGACCTGTAGGGCCGCTGCCCGAGCAGGTGGAGGTTCGAGGGGCGCGCCGTTTCGAAACGATCGAACGAGTCGTCGAGCGCCTCGCCCACCAGGAAGAAGTCCCAGTCCGAACGCAGCTCCGCGAGGGTCGCGAGCAGGTCCGAATCCACCCATCGCGCGAGCGCTCCCACGTAACCGGCCGCGGGTCGGCCGCGCGCGCGCGCCCGCGTGATCTCCTCCGGAACCGACCCGGGGTCGGGCGGCGCGGCGAAGCGGGCGAAGTCGACGCCGTTCGGAAGGTAGATCGCGTCGGGGCGCCGCCGGCGCGCGTCGTCGAGCAGCGGATGGGACACAGCGAACACCGCGTCCGCCCGCTCCATTGCCCGATCGTGATTGCGACGGAGCGTGCGGGCCGGATGGGGAAAGACGTCCGGGTGATCGATGATGTCGTAGACGAGGCGCGCTGCCTCGAGTCGCCCCTCGTCCGGAACGTTGTAAGCGAACGACCAGATCACGCGGTTCGGCATCCCGTCGGGAGTCGCTCCCCGGCAGACCCAGAGGTTCTCCTCCTCGTCGGAGAGCTCGGCCGTCTCGCCGGGCTCGACGGCGCCCGACTCCTCCTCGAAGATCACCGGGAATCCCAGTCTCGCGAAGGCCCGGGCCAGGTGGTGCGGGCGCTGCACGAGGGTCACGTCCCAGCCGATGGTCGGCGGTAAGACGAACAGCGCTCCGACTTCGGTCGCCTTGCGGGCAATCTCGGCGAAGGACGGAATCGAGCGAGCGCGCCGCGGAGGTGCTTTCCACTTCTCCTCGAACCGGCTCCGGTTCTCGCCGTAGATCCGGAGGTATTCGACCTCGGGCATTCGGCGGAAGCTCGCCCGCCCCTCGTGATGGACGAAGGAGTCCCGGGCGACCGCGAGGCGGAAACCCCCGGCGGCGAGCCGCATCGCGTAGTCGTCGTCTTCGAACATGCCGATCGCGAATCGTTCGTCGATCGGCCCGATGCGGTCGAACACGTCGCGACGCAGGAGAGCGCAGAACATGGCGAGCATCGGGATGCTCTCGGCCCGACCGGCATTACCCGCCGTGTAAGAGCGGGCCCAGGCGTCGAGGTGACGAAGCTCGCGATAGCCGACGTCCACCTTCGCTTCGTTGGCGATCTCGTTCGTGGACGGCCCGACCATCCCGAGAGAAGCGTCCCGCTCGAGGTGCCGGACGAGCGACGAGAGCCATCCGCGCGTCACGACCGTGTCGTTGTTCAGGAGGCAGAGGAAGGAGCCGCGCGCGGCCTCCGCCGCGGCGTTGATCCCCGAAGCAAAGCCCCGATTGTCCGGCAGCATCACCGCGCGGAGAGCCCCTCGGCGCTCTTCGTCTCCGAGCCACTCTCGCGAGCCGTCCGTCGACGCGTTGTCGGCGACGACGACCTCGAATCGCGGCCAGTCGGTCCGGCGGTCGATCGACTCCAGGCACAGTCGCGTCCAGGCGAGCCCGTCGTGCGTCACGATCAGGATCGAGACGAGCGGCCACAGCTCGCGGATTCGTTCGGACAGCTGGACCGCCCGCGAATCCCACGTGTTCTCGCGCGCAAAGGCGCGCCGACGCTCGATCTCCGAGCGCCCCGCGGCGGCGGCGCTCGCGAGCTGCCGAATGAGCTCCTCCGGAGTGGCGGCGAGGCGGACCAGGTCGAGTTCGGCGAGTGACGCGAGCGCGCGCATCGGCGTCGCGACGACGCCGCGTCCGGCGGCGAGGGCTTCGTACAGCTTGACGGGGTCCGTCGCGTGCGTCAGCGGGGACAGTCGAAACGGGATCATCTCGACGTCGAAGGTCGCGCGGATCTCCGGTATCTCCGAGTACGGCCGCTCCCCTTCGAAGACGACGTTCTCGGGGAACCCCGCCCGTGACGCGCGGCGGCCTTCCCACCCGCCGACGATCCGGAAGGTCCAGTTCGGCCTCAGGCGAGCCGCCGCGGCGACGAGCTCGAAGTCGAACCAGTCGTCCACGGCACCGGCGTATCCGACCGTGAGCCGGTTCGGGTCCGGCGCGGGATCCGGAATGCCGCCGAACGCCTCCCGGTCCGCCGCGTTCGGGATCAGAAATGCGTCGGGGCGCGTGACGCGCAACCGCTCGAGAAGCGGCTCGGACGTCGCGACGACGAGGTCGGCCGTCTTCACGATCGCTTCTTCGCCCGCGCGCAGCGCTTCGGCCCGGTTCGCGGAAAAGCCCGCGTGCTCGTCGAGACAGTCGTAAACGACCTTCCAGCCGAATCGTTCGGAGAGCCGCGCGGCGAGCGGCGCCCAGAACGGGCTCTGCACGAGGACCGCGACCTCGTTCAACCGGAAGCGATCGCGGACCGTTGCAAGGGAGTCGGCCGCGCGCTCGAGCGCGAGGCCGTCGAGCTTCCGGTCCGCGGGATCTTCCCGGCGCACGCCCGCAATCGGGAAGAGCGTCACTCCCGGAGCGACGCCGACCGCGTCCGCGGGCTCCCCTTCGCCTTCGAGGGAGCCGTAGAAAACGCGCCTTCCGCTCCGGGCGAGCGCGGCCGCCAGTTGCTGCGGCCGCTGGCGGCGATAGGACCACGCGATCACCGGCAGCACGACGACGTCGGGGCGGCCGGGCCTCGCCTCCGCGGCGTCGAACTCGAACCGCGGGACGTTCACAGAAGGCTTGCGGAGGCCGAGGAGCTTCTCCGGGGCGAATCGCCTCCGGACCGCGCGACGCCATGCGAGCGGTACGACCCGCCGCCCGAGCGCGTAGAGGCGACCCCGGAGCCCCCTCTCCCAGTCCGGTTTCACGTCGCCAGCCGCGCGAGGATCTGACCGAGGCGATCGGCGACCCGACGCCCGGCCGCCTCGATGCCGTAAGCGGACTCGATCCTTCTCCGCCCGGCCTCGGCGCGCCGGTCCGCCTCGCCCCGGTCGGACACGATCCGCGAGAGCTCCCCGGCGGCGTGCTCCTCGTCCGGCTCGGCCCAGCGGGTCTCCGCCGGGTAAGGGGGCAGCTCCGTCTTCTGCACGACGGACTCCCATCGCACCGGATACCCGGTCGAGTCGTCGAGAAAGTCCCGCGGACCCGAGTAGTCCGTCGCAACGACCGGTTTCCCGAGGACCATCGCCTCCGCGATCGGGAGCCCGAAGCCCTCGGAGCGGTGAAGGGAGACGTACGCATCGCATTCCGCGAGCAGCCGTTCGATGCCACCGCGCTCCAGCGGCAATGTCTCGATCCTCACCCGGGCTCCGCGCGCGGCCGCCTCCAGCTCCTCGACGAGGCCGGGAGCGTTGGCCGCGTTCGCGATTCGGACGGTGAGCGAAACGGAAGCGTTCGCCGGAAACGCGCGGGCAAACGCGCGTACGGCGCCAAGCGGGTTCTTGCGCTCCGGCACGCTGTCCGCGTCGCAGACCGTGAGGAAGCGAAAAGACCCGGGCGCCGCCGGCCGGGCCTCGAGAAGCGATTCGGGCGAGATCTCGAGGATCACGGGCGGCGCGACGACGACGACGGGGATCCCCGACTCGCGGGCGATCGACGCGCGGCAGAATTCGGACGCCACCCAGATCTCGTCGAAGTACGCGAAGCGGTCGCGCCAGACTCGGGGGAACTCCTCGGTTTCCCAGTACCAGTAGCCCACGTTCGCGCGCCCCCGATGAACGGCCGGGCCGCAGAGCTCGACGATCGCCGCGGCGCCGTCGGCGTTCACGTGGAACAGGTTCAACGCGTAGGGGGCGGAGACATCCGCGCCGGACTCGAGATCTCCTGCTTCGATCCGCGCGACGGGAAGCCCCGCGGTCTCCGCCGCGCGCGCGAGGGCGCGGGCGGACTGGCCGATCCCGGTGGGCGAGTCGAACCAGCCGACGAGATTGACGCCGCGCGGAAGGGACGGGTCGAGGGGGGATGCGCGCCGCGCGCCGGTCGCCGGATCGATCCCGAAATCCCGCCGGAGCGCGTACCGATGGTAGCTCCGACGGAGCGGCTCCGGGAGTAGCCCGCGAACCAGGCGCCGGACGCTAACGCGGGCGCGGGTGGGCAAGGGCGGCGCCGGTCGAGAGCGGCTCGAAGGGCTCGTAAGGGGCGTCGTCGAGCGCCGCCGCGATGCGCTCCGACGCTCGTCCGTCTCCATAGGGGTTTACCGCCCGGGCGTCGCGGGCCAGGTCCGACCGGCCCTCCAGGACGCGCTCGGCTTCTTCGACGATCCGCTCTTCGTCGGTTCCGACGAGGCGCGCGAGCCCCGCGTCGATGCCTTCGGGCCGCTCGGTCTTGCGCCGAAGAACGAGGACCGGCTTTCCGAAGGTCGGAGCCTCCTCCTGGATTCCGCCGGAGTCGGTCAGGATGAGGCGGCTCCGCCGCATGAGAGAAACGAGCGCGCGGTAATCGAGCGGCTCGACGAGCTCGACGTTTTCCAGGCCGCGATAGCCGGTCATCGCGGCGCGCACGTTGGGGTTCGGGTGGACGACGTGCACGAAGCGAAAGCCCGGAAAGGCCCGAGCGAGACGCCCAACGGCCGCGACGATCGAATCGAGTGGCGCCCCGAAGCTCTCGCGGCGGTGCGCGGTGATGAGCACGAGGTCCTCGTCGGGGACGTCGCCCTGCATCTCCGCGATCTGGATCAGCGCGTCGACCACGGTGTTGCCCGTCAAGTGGATCCGCGACTCCGCGACATTCTCGGCGCGCAGCGCGGACGCCGCGCGCTCCGTCGGCACGAAGTACGCGTCCGTCACGAGGTCGACGACGCGGCGGTTCATTTCTTCGGGGAACGGCTGCTGGAGATCTCCCGTTCGAAGCCCGGCTTCGACGTGCCCGACGCGCACGCGCCGGTGGAAGGCGGCGACGGCGGCGCAGAGCGCCGTCGTCGTGTCCCCCTGGACGAGCAGCCACTCCGCGGGGTGCTCGACGAGCACGCGGTCGAGGGCCGCGAAGGCGCGCGCGGCGAGCTCGTTGGGCGCCTGGTCGGCGCGCATGAGGTCGAGGTCCACGTCGGGCCGGATCTCGAAGAGGTCGAGGACCTGGTCGAGCATTTCGCGGTGCTGGGCCGTCGCGCAGACCACCGTTTCGAAACGCGAGGGTTCGCTCCGGAGCCGGCGGATGACGGGAGCCAGCTTGACGGCCTCGGGCCGCGTCCCGACGACGATCAGGATCCGGCGCGGCTGCGTCATTCGAGTGCCGGCGTTGGTGAAGGCGTGTTTCTCCTCATGCGAATGTTGTCCGACCCCGATGCTATCTTGACGCCGCGAATGGCTTCCCTCGCCGGAAAGAACGTCCTCGTGACCGGCGGGCTCGGGTTCATCGGATCGAACCTCGCGCAGCGGCTCGTCCGCGAAGGCGCCCGCGTCGTCGTCTGTGACGCGATGATCGAGGGTTACGGCGGCAACCTCGCCAACGTCGCGGAGATCCGCTCGGAGATCGACGTGCAGAGGTCCGACGTCCGGGACGAGGCGGAGATGGCGCGGCTCGTCGAGGGTCAGGACGTCATCTTCCACCTCGCCGCCCAGGTTTCGCACGTCCTGTCGCTCTCGAACCCGTATCCCGACATCGACATCAACATCAAGGGGACGGCCGCCGTTCTCGAGGCGTGCCGGAAGCGGAACCCGGGAGCGATCGTCGTGCGGTCGGGCACGCGGGGCCAGTACGGACCGGCCGTCCGGCTCCCCGTCTCGGAGGAGACAGCCGCCGATCCCCGGGGCATCTATGAGATCTCGCAGCTGTCCGCCGAGATGATCTGCCGCACGTACACCCGGATCCACGGCGTGCGCACCGTTCCGCTGCGTCTCACGAACGTCTACGGGCCCCGCGCCCAGATGAGGCACTCGCACTTCGGCGTGGTGAACTGGTTCGTGCGGCTGGCCCTCGAGGGAAAGCCGATACCGGTCTTCGGAACGGGAAAGATTCTGCGCGACTTCCTCTACGTCGACGACTGCGTGGAGGCGCTCCTCGCCGTGGCGGTCGAGCCCGGGGCGGTCGGAGAGATCGTGAACGTCGGCAATGACCGGGCGTCTACATTTCTCGAAGTCGCGGAAACCCTGCGCGAGATCCTTCCGGACACGGAGATCGTCTTCACCGAGTTCAGCCCGGAGAGAAAGGCGCAGGAGCCGGGCGACTTCGTGTCGGACATTACGAAGATCCGGCGGCTGACGGGGTGGCAACCGCGCGTCGGGTTGCGCGAGGGCCTCGAGCACACCGTCGACTTCTACCGGCACCGGAAGGTCGAGTACTTCTGAAAAAGGGGACAGATTTATTTAGCAATCTGTTTCGCTTCGCGACCCGACATCTGCTAAATAAATCAGTCCCCCTGTTAAGCTAAGTTCACTGGTTCCATGCCGCTGATCCACGAGACTGCCCTCGTCGCGACCCCGCGCGTCGGGGAAGGAACGCGCATCTGGGCCTACGTGAACGTCCTCGAAGGAGCGACGATCGGCCGGGACTGCAACATCTGCGATCGGTGTTTCGTCGAGAACGATGTCGTCATCGGCGACCGCGTGACGGTCAAGTGCGGAGTCTCCCTCTATGACGGCGTGGTCCTCGAGGATGACGTTTTCGTCGGGCCGGACGTCTCGTTCTCGAACGACGCGCGGCCCCGCAGCGGCCGAACGCGCGAGACGCATCCCCGAACCCTCGTGAGGGCGGGCGCGAGCCTCGGCGCGGGGGTCGTGCTTCTCCCCGGGGTCACGGTGGGACTTTCCGCGATGGTGGGAGCCGGATCCCTGGTGACGCGCGACGTGCCGGACTTCGCGCTCGTGTACGGGAGCCCCGCGAAATTGCACGGGCACGTCTGCCGCTGCGGGGACAGCCTCCGGTTCACCGATCGGCAGGCGGAGTGCGCCTGCGGGCGGCGGTATTGCCTCGGAACGGAGGGGACCGTCGCGGAGATCCCTCCTCCTTGAAGGAAACGGCGACGCCGGCCACCGTCCGCGTTCCGTTCGGATCTCTCGAGGCGGACTACCGCGCGCGCCGAAGCGCCATCGACGCCGCGATCGCGCGGGTCCTTTCCCGCGGGCGGTTCATCCTCGGGGAAGAGGGCGCCGCGTTCGAGCGCGCGCTCGCGAAACGCCTCGGAGTTGCCCGGGCGGTCGCGTGCGCCAGCGGAACGGATGCGATCGCGCTTGCCCTTTCCGCCGCCGGCGCCGGTGCCGAAGACGAGGTCCTTCTCCCCGCGAACGCGTGCGTGCCGGTCCTCGCCGGCGTCCGCCTCGCGGGGGCGCGCCCCCGGTTCGCCGACGTCGACCCCGACACGCTGACGGTCGGTCGCGTCGAAGCGGAGCGCGCGCTCGCGGCCGGTGTGCGTTTCGTCCTGGCCGTCCACCTCTACGGCGGTGTCGCGGACGCGGAGGGTCTCCGTGCCCTCGCGCGGGAGAAGGGGCTCGCGCTCGTCGAGGACTGCGCGCAGTCGCTCGGCGCGTCGGCGGCCGGCGGGGAGACCGGCTCGTTCGGGCTCGCCGCTGCGTTCTCTTTCTATCCGACGAAAAACCTCGGCGCCTACGGCGACGCGGGCGCCGTCGCGACGAACGACGAAGCCCTCGCCGGAAGGGTCGAGCGGCTGCGCCAGTACGGCTGGAGCCGTCGGGACGTGTCGGAGACCGAGGGGCGCAACTCGCGAATGGACGAAATCCAGGCGGCGATCCTCCTCGCCAAGCTTCCCTTCCTCGACGAGGACAACGCGAGGCGTCGGGACATCGCGAAGCGTTACGACTCCGGCCTCGCCGGGCTGCCCCTCCGGCTCCTGCGCGCGCGGAGCGGCTCCGTTTCCGCGCCGCACCTGTATCCGATCCGGACCCCCTCCCGGGACGCACTCGCCGCGCACCTCGCGGCGAGTGGAATCGAGACGGCGGTCCACTATCCCGTCCCTCTGCACCTCCAGCCCGCGTGGTCCTTTCTCGGGCACCGGCGCGGAGACTTTCCGGTCTCCGAGGAGGCGTGCGAAACCGTGCTCTCGCTTCCGATCTATCCGACGCTCTCGGACGAACAGCAGGACGCCGTCGTTTCGGGGGTGCGCGAGTTTTTCCAGAGACCGGCGTGAGCGGCGAGCGGATCTCGGTCGTCGTCCCGGTCTACTTCAACGCGGCGAGCCTGCCGCGTCTCGCCGAGTCGCTCCGGGAGATCGCCGCCCGCTCCGACTTCGAGCTCGAGCCGATTTTCGTGGACGACGGCTCCGCGGACGACTCCTGGGCGCGGATCACCACGATCGCCGCCGCGTGGCCCGCGGCGCGCGGCGTCCGCCTCACGCGGAACTTCGGATCGCAGATGGCGATCCTCGCGGGACTCCACGAAGCGACGGGGGAAGCGGCCGCCGTCCTCTCGGCGGACCTCCAGGAGCCGCCGGAGCTCCTCCCCCGTTTCGTCGAGGCGTGGCGCGGCGGCGCGACCGCGGTCCTGGCGGTCCGGTCCGCGCGCCCCGAGCCCTGGCCGACCCGAGCCGCCGCGAACCTCTACTACCGGACGCTGAAGAGCCTCGCGTTCGAGTCCATGCCGGAGGGGGGCTTCGACTGCTTTCTCGTCGGACGGCCGGCAATCGAGTTCCTCACCGGGAGCCGCGAAGTGAACACTTCCCTGCCCGGACTCATCCTCTGGGCCGGATTTCCGGTCGCGCTCGTCTCCTACGAGCGGCTCGCCCGCTCCGAGGGGCGGTCGCGCTGGACCCTCGGCAAGAAGGTCAAGCACTTCCTCGATTCGGTCATCTCGTTTTCCTACGCCCCGCTGCGCTGGATGTCGGTCGCGGGCGCCGTGATCGCGGTGTTTTCTTTCGCCTACGCCCTGCTGCTCGTGGGCCTGAAGGTCTTTACGGGCATGCCGTTCCGCGGATGGACGTCGCTCATGGTCGCGCTCGCGTTCTTCTCCGGGGTGCAGCTCCTCTCGCTCGGAATCCTGGGCGAATACCTGTGGCGGACTCTCGACGCCGCACGGGCGCGTCAGGGGTTTCTCGTTCGTGAGAGGACGGGCGCGAGCCCGCCCCCGACGACCCGTTAGCGGGTGCTTTCGATCACGGCCTCGGCGACCCGGTCGACCTCGTCGTCCGTGAGCTGCGGGAACATCGGCAGCGCCAGTACCTCTCGCGCGGCCTGTTCGGTTCTCGGGAAGCTCCCTTCGCGGTACCCGAGGTCGGCAAAGCACTCCTGGAGGTGGAGCGGGATCGGGTAGAACACCGCCGTTCCGATGCCGGCCTCCGCGAGTTTCGCGCGGACTCGGTCGCGGTCGCGGACCCGGATGACGTACTGGTGGAAAACGTGCTTTCGACCCGGGGCCGCAAACGGAACGGTGACGCGGCCGGCGAGGTCCGCGTCCCACAGGTGCGCCCCGTAGCGGTCCGCGATCGCGATTCTCCGAGCCGTCCACTCGCGCAGGCGCGGCAGCTTGGCGTTCAAGACGGCCGCCTGCAGCGAATCGAGTCGGAAGTTGCCGCCGACCCGTGAGTGCCGGTATCTCTCGGTTTCTCCATGAAGCCGCAGGTTGGCGAGCAGGGCCGCGATCTCGTCGTCGCCGGTCGTGACGGCGCCCGCGTCGCCCGCGGCGCCGAGGTTCTTCGTCGGATAGAACGAGAACGCCCCGACCTTCCCGATCGTCCCGACGTTGCGGCCGCGGTACGTGGCTCCGACCGCCTGGCAGGCGTCCTCGAGCACCGGGATCTGTCCCGCGACCTCGAGGATCGTGTCCATGTCGGCGGCCTGACCGTAGAGGTGAACCGGCATCACGACCTTCGTGCGGGGCGTGATCGCCGCCCCGAGCCGGTCGGGGTCGAGGTTGAAGGTCGTGGGCTCGATGTCCGCGAACACGGGACGCGCCTGGAGCCGCGCGATGACTCCCGCCGAGGCGAAGAAGCTGAACGGGCTCGTGACGACCTCGTCGCCCGGTCCGACTCCGAGCGCCATAAGGGCCACGAGGAGCGCGTCGGTGCCGGAAGAGACCCCGAGGGCGTGGCGGACTCCGACTTCCTCCGCGAACTTCTTTTCGAACTCCTCGTTGACGGCGCCCATGATGAACCGGCCGGAGGAAAAGATCTCCGAGACCCGGGTGGCGATCTCTCCGTTCAGCTCCTGTTCATACCGGGTGAGGTCGAGGACCGGAATCGGACTTCCGCTGCTCACTTGTCGACAATTCTATGTCTGAAGCCTGACAATCAGAGTGAGCAGTAAAACCGTCGGTCCGCTCGTCCGGGAGAATCCGGAAACGGGCGCCGTCCACGAAGGGACGAAGCGAGGAGGGTGGGTCGATCGCCGCCGCCTCGAGGTCGGACCGCGCCGCGAGGACCTTCGCGATGACCGCTTCGTTCTCCTCCTCTTCCAGGCTGCACGTGGCGTAGAGGAGGTAACCGCCCGGAGCGAGCAGCTCGGCGGCGGCGGCGGCCGCCTGGGCCTGGGATCCGGCGAGCTTCGAGATGGCGGCGGGGCTCAGTCGATAGCGGATCTCCGGAATCTTCCGGAGAGTGCCGGTTCCGCTGCACGGGGCATCGAGAAGGACGCGGTCGAATCGACCGGCCGGAAGTGGAGGCGCGAGGAAATCGCCGGCGACCGGGCGAGCCTCGGACATTCCGAGGCGCCGCGCGTTCTCCACGAACCGACGGAGGCGCGCCGGGGACCGATCGAGGGAAACCGTCCTCTTCGCCCGCCCGAGTGCGAGCGCGGCGAAGGACTTTCCTCCGGGAGCGGCGGCGAGGTCCACCAGGAGATCTCCGGGAGGGAGGAGGAGAGCGAGCGCCTGTGCACCGACGTCCTGCACGGTGAAGTATCCCTCCGCGAGGAGCGGCGAGCCGAGCGGGTTCCCGGAGACGACCGACAGCGCGAGCGGCGACAGGGGCGAAGGCTCGGACTCGACGCCTTCGCGGGCGAGCGCCTCGCGGAGCGTCTCCCGATCCGTGCGCCGCGGGTTCGCGAGGAGGTCCAGCCCCGAGTGCGCGTTGTCGGCGTCGAGAATCCGGCACGCGGTCTCCCGGCCGAAGCGCTCGACCCAGCGGCGCACGAGGAACTCCGGGTGCGAGGTCTCGCGCGCGAGCTCCGCGGCCGACGCGGCGGTGGCGCGGGCGGGGGCGGGCCGGTCCGCGAGCTTCCGGAGGACGGCGTTCACGAGCTTCGCCGCCCGCTCTCCCCCGCCGGCGCGGGCTTGACGAACGGCCTCGTCGACAGCGGCATACCCGGGAACGCGATCGAGGTGACGGAGCTGGTAGAGGGCGACCTCCAGAATCTCCCGGAGTCCTGGGGCGAGCCGTGCGAGCGGCGCGCGGCAGACCGACGCCAGCTCCGCGTCCAGGGCGGAGCGGTGCCGAAGCACGCCGAGAACGAGCTCGCGGAGGAGATCACGGTCGGGCGCCGAGAGCGCGGCTCCGCGCGCGGCGAGGAGCGGCGTCGCCTCGGCCCCGTGCCGAAGGACGTCCCGGAGCACGGCGACGGCGGCCGCCCGGGCGCGCGAGGGCGGGCGGGAGGTCACGCGGGCTCGAACCGCGCGGGAAGATTCGGCAGCCCGTCGAGGAACTCGCGCCCGGTGACGGGCTTTCGACCCGCTCGCTGCACCTTCCGCAGCACCAGAGCGGAGCCCTGCCCCGCCGCCACGACCGGCCAGCCGTCCTCTGCTCGAAGCGTCCCCGGCTCCGACTCTCGTTCGGCGGGCGCGGCCGGCTCGATCTCGATCAACTTCACGCGCTCCCCGGCGAGGATCCCGTAGAGACCCGGCCACGGCGTGAACGCGCGCAGCCGCCGCTCGATCTCCGCCGCCGGGCGGCTCCAGTCCACCCGCGCATCCTCCCGGGTGAGCGGCCGCGAGAAGGTCGGCTCTCCAGTTTGGGGATGCGGCTCGAGCGCGCCCGACTCGAGCCCGCGGATCGTCTCGACGAGGAGCTCCGCGCCCGCGCGAGCGAGGCGGTCGGAGAGCGCGGCCGCGTCCTCGCGGTCGCCGATGGCGACCTTGCGCGCGAGATAGACCGGCCCCGCGTCGAGCTCCGACACGATCCTCATCGTTGCGACTCCGGTCTCTTTGTCGCCCGCGAGGATCGCCGCCTGGACGGGCGACGCGCCGCGGTGCCGCGGGAGGAGCGAGGCGTGAACGTTGACGCAACCCCTCGGCGGCAGGTCGAGGATCTCGTCGGGGAGGATCTTCCCGTAGGCGACGACGACGATCACGTCGGGCCTCGCGCCGCGGAGAGTCTCGAGAAACGGAGAGTTGCCGCGCACCCTGGCGGGCTTCTCGACGGGAATCCCCCGCTCCTCCGCGAGCGATGCGACGGGCGAAGGTTGCGGGCGTCCACTCCGGCCGACGGGCCGGTCGGGCTGCGTCACGACGAGCGGGACGTCAAAGCCCGCCTCGAGGAGCGCGGAGAGAGACGGAACCGCGAACCGGGGCGTGCCGAAGAAGACGATGCGCATGGCAGGTATCAGGTATCAGGTATCGGGTATCAGGTAAAGGCAGGGCCCGGGAAATGAGGCGGAGGGGCGGAGAGCGGGCTTCTCCTACCGCGGCGCCCGATCGACCTCTTCGAAGTAGTCGTCGGCGACGAGCACCTCGCGCGGCTTCGATCCCCGCGGCGGCCCCAGGAGTCCGTCGCGCGCCATGAGGTCGATCAGCTTGCCGGCCCTCGAGAATCCGACGCCCATCCGGCGCTGCAGGAAGGAGATCGAAGCCATCTTCTCCTTCACGACGAGCCGGGCGGCCTCGTCGTAGAGCGGGTCGGTCTCGTCTCCCGAGTCGTCCCGGCGCGCGATCTCGACGCGCTCCTTCGTGATCTCCTCGTCGTACTGCGGTTTCGCCTGGCGCTTCAGGAACTTCACGAGGCCGGCCGTCTCCTGGATCGACACGTAGGCGCCGTGGACTCGTCGCAGGCGCGACGTGCCGGGCGGCAGGTAGAGCATGTCGCCGCGTCCGAGCAGGCGTTCCGCGCCGTTGCCGTCGAGGATGACGCGCGAGTCGACCTTGGACGAGACCTTGAACGCGATCCGCGATGGCAGGTTGGCCTTGATGACCCCGGTCAGCACGTCCACCGAGGGCCGCTGCGTCGCGACGACGAGGTGAATGCCGACCGCGCGCGCTTTCTGCGCGAGGCGCACGATCGACTCCTCGACCTCCTTTGGCGACGTCATCATCAGGTCGGCGAGCTCGTCGATCACGATCACGATCAACGGCATCGGCTCGAGCTTCAGGTCCGGATCATCCGGGTGCTGCGCGCGCACGCGCGCCACGGCCTCCGGATCCTGGATGGCGGCGTTGTACTGCTCGGCGTTGCGGACCTGCCCGAAGCTCGACAGGGTCTGGAAACGTTCTTCCATGACGTCGACAGCCCACCGGAGCGCGTTGGCCGCCTTCTTCGGATCGGTGATGATCTTCGTCGCGAGGTGGGGCAGGTCCTCGTAGATCTCGAGCTCGACCATCTTCGGATCGATGAGGATCAGCTTGACCTGGTCCGGCCTCGCCTTGAAGAGGAGAGACGTGATGAGCGCGTTGATCGCGACGCTCTTTCCGGACCCGGTCGTCCCGGCGATCATCAGGTGCGGCATCGCGCGCAGGTCGTCCACGATTGGTTCGCCGTGGATGTCCTTCCCGAGCGCGAGGGTCAGGAGCGAGGGCGAGGACTGGAACTTTTCCGACTCGATGACGTCGCGAAGGGCGATGATCTCGCCGCCGCCGGGGTTCGGGACCTCGATTCCCACGCTCGCGCGGCCGGGCAACCGTTCGATGCGGATCGACTCGGCGGACAGCGCGAGCGCGAGGTCCTCCGACAGGCCCATGACCTGGTTGACCTTGATGCCGGCCGCGGGGCGGAACTCGTACGTGGTGACGACCGGTCCGGGGTGGTACTCGGCGACCTCCCCTTCCACGCCGAACTCGGCGCACTTCGCGGCGATCAGGCGACCGGTTTCCGCGAGCACCCTCCGGTCGACGGCGCCGGCGCCCTCGCGCTTCTCCAGGAGCGACACGGGCGGGTAGGTGTACCCCTCGACCGTGAGCGGCAGGCGCTGCTGGGGAGGACTGGCCGGCCTCTTCCGGGCAGGTGGAGGCGCAGCCGCGGACGCCGCACGCGGGGGCGCGACGACCTTTTTCACGATCGTGAACTTGCCCGGACCCGGGACCTCCTTCAGGAACGGTGGCTCGTCGGATGCGAACGGGACGTCCGCGAGCGAAATCCCCTCGCGCCTGGCCTTCTCGAGGTGCTTGGTGACGACCGTGCGCCGCAGGCGCTCCTTGGTCCGCCGGTCGCTCGAGCGCGCCCAGCCCAGACGAAAGCGCGACAGGAGACCCACCAGCTTGACTCGCAGTCCGAAGAACACGTCGGCCAGGGACACCTGGGTCGCGAGCGGAATCGCGATGAGCAGGAACGTGACGACGAGTAGCACCGCGCCCGTCGTTCCAAGCCGCGCGCGAGCCGCCTCGGACACCGCCCGGCCCACGATCCCGCCGGCCTCGGCATCCTCGCCGGCGAGCGGCCGTCGCCCGAAGGCGAGCGAGAGAAGCGCGGGCACGGCGAGGAAGATGAGCCCGAAGCCGATCGCCTTCGAGCCGCGATTCTCGAAGGGCCGCGCGGCGAAACGCCGCAGGCCCCAGAACCCGAGAAGCACCGGCACCGTCCAGGCCGCGAACCCGAGCGCCTGGTAGAGAGCGGCCGAGAGCGACGCCCCGAACCCGCCGATCCAGTTCGTAGGGGACTCCGCCTCCCCGGTCGTCATCGAGAAGAGGTTCGGGTCGTGGGGGTCGTACGAATAGAGTGCGAGCGCGGCGAGCGCCCCGGCGAGCAACAGGAGGACGCCGAAGGCCTCGCTGGCGGCCCGGCTCCGAAAAAACCCACCTTCCTGCAAGTCCGTCCATTATCGGACGGAAACCCGACGGACGATACGGCGGAGTTCGTGGCGGCGCGCTTTATGCTTCGGCAATCGCACATGAAGAAGCAGGTTCTTTTTCTCTGCACCGGTAACGCCGCGCGCAGCCAGATGGCGGAAGCGCTCGCGCGCGAGTTTCACGGAGAGGTGATGGAGCCGGTCTCCGCCGGCTCTCGTCCCGCGGGATACGTCCACCCGCTCGCGATCCGCGCGATGCAGGACCTCGGGGTCGACATGAACGTCGCACGGTCGAAGGGAGTCGAGGAGTTCGCGGACCGCCCCTTCGACGTCGTCGTGACGGTCTGCGACTCCGCGGCGCAGGACTGCCCTTTCTGGCCGAACGCCGGGCGCGTCGTCCACTGGTCGATCGAGGACCCGTCCTACGGCCCCGACGACCCCGCGACGCGGTACGACCGGTTCATCGAAACCCGCGACGAGCTCCGGCGAAGGATCGACGGGCTCGCGAGAGAGCTCGCCCGCCCCACCGCTGAGGTGACGCCTTCTAACTTCTTACGGCTCAGCGTGGCGCTGGCGTAAAACAGGCGTAACTGCTAGCGTACGGGCCGTGATCCGACGCGTCTCCAATCCGCCGAATCCGTGGGCCGCGACCGAGGTCGAGTGGCTCGGTGAGCCGCCACCCGCCGAGGTCGAAATCTACGAGGAGGAGGCGAAGCGCGCGCTTGCGGAGAACGACAGCCCCGACGTCGGCTTCCGCTGGAGCCTCAACCCGTACCGCGGATGTTTTCATGCGTGCGCCTACTGCTACGCCCGCTCGAGCCACCAGTACCTCGGCTTCGGGGCGGGCACCGACTTCGACCGCAAGATCGTCGTGAAGACGAACATCGCGGAGCGCCTGCGCGAAGAGTTCCACCGCCGCTCCTGGAAGGGCGAGGTCATCGCTTTCTCGGGTAACACCGACTGCTACCAGCCGCTCGAGGCGAACTACCGCCTCACCCGCCGCTGCCTCGAGATCTGTCGCGAGTACCGGAACCCGGTGGGAATCATCACGAAAGGGGCGCTGATCCGCCGCGACGTCGACCTGCTCGCGGCGATGGCGCGCGAGACGTCCGTGTCCGTCTCGATCAGCATCCCCTTCGCCGACGACGCGATGGGACGGGCCGTCGAACCGGGAGCGAGCCTTCCGTCCCAGCGCTTCGAGACGATGAAGATTCTTTCCGACGCGGGCATCAACACGACGATCGCGATCGCGCCGGTGATCCCGGGACTGACCGACGGCGACGTCGCGCCGCTCCTCCGGCGCGCGAGGGAGGCGGGCGCGAAGAGCGCGTTTCTCGTCATGCTGCGCCTGTCGGGCCAGACCCTTCCTGTCTTCGAGGAACGCATCGCGGAGGTGTTCCCGGATCGGGCCCGCAAGATCTGGAACGCCATCGGCGAGGCCCGCGGCGGCAAGAAGAACGAGACGGAGTGGCACGACCGCATGGTCGGCCGCGGCGAGCGCTGGAAGGCGATCAAGGCCCTGTTCGACGTCGAGTGCCGCCGCGTCGGCTTGAACGCGGACCACGAGGACGACGAGGACGAGGAGGTGCCCGAGGTCTCGTCCTTTCGCCGCCCCTCGGCGCAGGGCGAGCTGTTCGGAGAACCGGAAAGCTGAGCCGCAGCCAGGGCCGCGTTCGACCCACTTCCGGGCTAGAGTCGGGCGTCATGCGTGTAGGAGTTCTGACCGGAGGAGGAGACGCGCCGGGTCTGAACGCGGTGATCCGGGCAATCGTCCGCAAAGGCGAGAAGTCGTACGGCGACGAGTTGATCGGGTTTGCCGACGGATGGCGCGGCGTGATCGAAGGAGACGCCGTCCCGTTGACGTCGGAAGGGACGCGGGGGATCCTGCCGCGCGGCGGCACGATCCTCGGCACGTCCCGGACGAACCCCTTCAAGCAGGAGGGGGGAGCCGAAAAGCTCGAGGCGTCGATCGCCGGACTCCGCGTCGAAGCGCTGATCGCGATCGGCGGCGAGGACACGCTCGGTGTGGCGCTGAAGCTGTTCGATCGCGGACTGCCGGTGATCGGCGTGCCGAAGACTATCGACAACGACCTTTCGGGCACCGAGGTGACCTTCGGGTTCGACACCGCCGTCCAGATCGTCGTCGACGCGATCGACCGGCTCCACACCACCGCCGAATCACACGATCGCGTTCTCGTCTGCGAGGTGATGGGCCGGCACGCCGGGTGGATCGCGACCCACGCCGGAATCGCGGGAGGCGCCGCCTACATCCTCGTGCCGGAGCGCGCGTTCGACATCGAGGAAGTCTGCGAGAGTCTGGTGCAGAGGCACAAGAAGGGCCGCTACGCGTCGATCGTCGTCGTCGCGGAGGGCGCTCAGCCGAAGGAGGGCTCGATGGTCCTGCAGTCCGGCGAGGTGGACGACTTCGGGCACGTCCGGCTCGGCGGTATCGGCGAGGCCATCGCCGGCAAGATCCGGCAACGAACCGGTTTCGACACGCGGGTGACGGTGCTCGGGTACGTGCAACGGGGCGGCACGCCGACGGCATTCGACCGGGTCCTCGCGACGCGGTTCGGCATCGCCGCGATCGATGCCGTACACGACGGCGCCTTCGGCCAGATGGTTGCCCTCCGCGAGGGAAAGATCGTCCGCGTTCCGCTGGCAGAAGCGGTCGGCAGTCTGAAGACGGTGGATCCCGAGCTGCTCGAGGTGGCCGAGATCTTCTACGGCTGATCGCGCCCCGCGAAAACGGGGCTTCCGACCTAGGACCCCGCCGGCCGCTCCGCTTCCGCAACCGCCGGCCGCCGCGATTGGCGCCATCCCCGCAGCCTCATGGCGAGACCGTCGGTCGTGACGTAGAACGCGGGCACGACGAGCAGGCTGAAGCGCCGTCGAGACGATCAGTCCGCCGATGACCGCGATCGCCATCGGGGTGCGGATCTCCGAGCCCGGACCCGAGGCCGAGCGCGGGCGGGAGGGCCGCCATCATCGTCGCGACCGAGGTCATCAGGATCGGACGCAGGCGGACCGGGCCGGCGCGCAGCATCGCGTCGCGGGCGTCCGAGGCCGTCTCGCGCGCGCCTGGTTGGCGTAGTCGACGAGGATGATCGAGTTCTTCTTGACGATGCCCATCAGCAGCAGGAGGCCGATCATGCTGAAGATGTTGAGGCGTCTTGCCCGCGATCCAGCAGCGCGAACGCCGCGCCCGCGATCGACAGCGGCAAGATCGTCAGCACCGTGACCGGGTGGAGGAACGAGTTGAACTGCGACGCGAGCACCATGTACGCGACGACGATCCCGAGCACGAGCGCGAACAGCAGGCTCGCCCATCGACTCGCGGAACGCGACGCTCGCGCCGCCGAGCACGACGCGGTAGCCGGCCGGCATGTCCTGGCCGAGCCTTCTCGACCTCCGCGAGCGCCTCGTCCTGCGAGTGGCCCGGCGCGACGTTGCCGTAGACGGTGATCGCGCGCTCGCGATCGCGGCGGGTGATCGCCTGCAGCGCCGGCCGCTCCTCGGTCGTCACGAGCGAGGAGAGCGGGACGAGCTCGCCCGACCGGCGTCCGCACGCGGAGCCGGCCGAGGTCCTCCGGGCGCGATGCGCTGCGCGGCCAGCAGCCGCAGGCGCACGTCGATGCGCCGTCCGCCGGAGCTGTACTTGCCGACGCGCACGCCGCCGACGAGCGCGTTGATCGTGGTCGCGACGTCCTCGATCGGGACGCCCGAGGTCGGCGCGCGGGCGCGGTCCGGCACGATGCGCAGCTCCGGCATGCCGAGCTGGTAGTCGGTGTCGAGGTCGACGACCATGCCGCTCGCGCGCGAGCTTCGTCTTGATCGACTCGCTTGCCGCGATCAGCTTGTCCCAGTCCGGCCCGCGCACGGAGAACTCGACCGGGAAGCCGCGCTGCGCCGTGAAGCCGTACTGCGACAGGTCCTGCACGACGGCGCGCACGCCGGGGATCGCGTTCAGCTCCTTGCGGACGACGCCCGCGAACTCCT
Organism: uncultured Acidobacteriota bacterium; assembly: GCA_963832145.1. Classification (GTDB taxonomy): domain Bacteria; phylum Acidobacteriota; class Thermoanaerobaculia; order UBA5066; family Gp7-AA6; genus Gp7-AA6. The sequence goes on along the minus strand of CAWHTA010000004.1, from coordinate 100,535 downwards.
GCTGGGTGAGCTCGCGCTGGCCGCGGGCGGCACGAGCGTGACGAAGAGGATGCCGGTGTTCACTGCCGCCGCCGCCGAATCCGCCGATGACCGCGAAGTGCGCGCTCCACCTCGGGTGCGGTGTCCATGACGGCCTCGGCGCGCCGGAAGAGCTGTCGGTCTCGTCGAGGTCCGAGCCGACCGCGGTCTGCAGGCGGATCGATGAGACGGCTCTGGTCCTGCGACGGCACGAACTCGCTCGGGCAGGCTCTGCAGCACGAAGAACGCCACCACGAAGAGCGCGACGGCGGACGACGAGCACCAGCGCCGGCCGCTTCAGGCCGCGACGCCAGGGCGCGCCGAGTATAGCCGCGGCGAGCGCGCTCGAACCCGCGGTCGACGAACCGGCCGACCCGGCCGCGCGTCCGCTCGCGCGACGTGTCGAGGATCTGCGCGCAGCGCGCCGGCGCGAGCGTGATCGCCTCGAGGTAGGACAGCAGCACCGCGACGCAGAGCGTCACGCCGAACTGGAGGAAGAACTTGCCGACGACCCCCTTCATGAAGACGACGGGGAGGAAGATCGCGACGACGGCGAGCGTCGCGGCGAGCGCGGCGAAGGTGATCTCCTCGCGTGCCCTCGCGCGCCGCGCGCGACCCGGTCCTTGCCCATCTCGGCGTGGCGGAAGATGTTCTCCAGCACCATGATCGCGTCGTCGACGACGATGCCGACGGCGAGCGACGAGGCCGAGCAGCGTGAACGTGTTGAGCGTGAAGCCGAGGAAGTAGATGACGGCGACCGTGCCGAGCAGCGACATCGGGATCGCGAGCACCACGTTCAGCGTGCTCGAGAACGAGCCGAGGAACAGCCAGCAGACGAGCGCGGTCAGGAGCACCGCGAGCACGAGCTCGATCTGGATCTCGTGGACCGACTCCTCGATGAACTTCGTCGAGTCGAAGTTGATGCCGACCTTCATGCCCTCGGGCAGGGTCTTCTGGATCTCGGCGAGCGCCGCGCTTGCACGCCGCGGCGACCGCGACGGCGTTCGCGCCGCGCTGCTTGCGGACGCCGAGGCCCTGCGCCGGCTCGCCGTTGACGCGCGACACGCGGCGGATGTCCTCGAAGCCGTCCTCGACGAGCGCGACGTCCTCGAGGTAGACCGGGCTGCCCGCACCTCGCGGACGACGATCCGCCGCAGCGTCGTCGAGGTCGAGCGCCTCGCCGAGCACGCGCACGTTGACCTCGCGCCCGTCGGCCTCGAGCCTGCCCGGCGGGCAGCTCGACGTGCTCGCGCTGCAGCGCGGCGATGACGTCCGTGACGGTCAGGCCTCGCTCGTCGAGACGCGCGGCGTCGACCCAGATGCGGACGTTGCGCTCGAGGTAGCCGCCGAGCGTGATCTCGCCGACGCCGGGCACGGTCTGCAGCTTCTCCTTCACGCGGTAGCGCGCGTAGTCGGCGAGCACGCTGCGGGAAACGGCCCGGAGAGGCCGACCCACATGATCGGCTGGTCCTCGGGGTTCGATCTTGGAGATCACGGGCGGATCGATGTCGCGCGGCAGCCTCTGCTGCGCCTGCGCGACCTTCGCCTGCACGTCCTGCAGCGCGAGGTCGACGTCGCGCGAGAGGTCGAGCTCGACGGTGATCGAGGCGCCCGCCCTGCCGCGACGAGGACGTGATCGAGCGGACGCCCTCGACCTGGATCGACCGCCTCCTCGAGGATCTCGACGACGTCGTTCTCGATGACCTCCGGCGCCGCGCCCTCCCACGTCACTCCGACCGAGATGGTCGGGAAGTCGACGTCGGGGAACTGGCTGATGCCGATGCGCGGTCGCCGCGACGACGCCGAAGACGACGGTCGCGGCCATCAGCATCCACGCGAAGACCGGCTTCTCGATGCAGACGTCGGTCAGCTTCATCTGGTTTCTCCCGGTGACCCGGCAGTGGGCACCGGCCCCGCGCCGGGACCCGTCACGCGAACCTTCGCGCCGTCGCGCAGCGCTTCCGCGCCGCGGACGACGAGCTTTTCTCCCCGCTTGACACCCGATTTGACCTCGACGCGGCCGTCATCGGTCGCAAGGCCGAGCTGCACTTCCCTTTCGCGGGCGACGTCCCCTTCGACGACGAACGCGAGGAACCCCCGCTCGCTCGGTCGTACCGCGATCTGCGGAATGACGGGCGCCTCGACTGTCGAGCCGACGGGCACCGTCACCTGGGCGAACGACCCCGGCCGGAGGCTGCTTCGCGCCGGATCATCCACCTGCGCCGTGACCGCCACCATGCGCGACGTCGAGTCGGCCGAGGCCGCGACGTGCGTGAGGAGCGCGGAGTACTGCTTCGCGCTGTCGCGGACGACGAAACGCCCCCGCATCCCGGGGCGGATGCGCGCGGCGTCCTGCTCCGGAACCTGGAACCGCAGGAGCAGCGGCTCCCGCCGAACGAGCGTCGCGAGCGCCGCGCCGGGCTGGACGTACTGCCCGGTCTGGATGTTGCGCGTCTGGATCACTCCGGCGGCGGGAGCGCGGACGAACGCCTCGCGCAGGTTGAGCTCCGCGAGCCCGAGTCCGGAGCGGGCCTGGGCGACCTCCGCCCGCGCTGTCGAGACGCGGGTCCGCCACGTGTCGAGGTCCTCTTCCTCACGAGCGCGGGATTCTGCGCATTGACCATCTCGCGCCGCTTCAGGCCGGTCATCGCCTCCGCCTCGGCCGCCTGAGCTTTCTCGAGCGTCGCGCGGGCGGACCGCACGGCGAGCCGGTAGCGCTCCGGCTCGATTTCCACGAGGAGCGACCCCGGTCCGACGACGTTGCCCTCCGAGAAGTGGACTCGCTCGACGGCGCCCGGAATGCGCGACGTGATCTCGACCCGCTCGAACGCTTCGACCGAACCGACAGCGGAGACGGTGTACTCGACGGGCCGCGATTCGACGGAAGCCACCTCGACGGGGAACTCGAGGGCCCCTCCGCCGCGGCCGCCACCGCCGCCGCCGCCGCCTTTGCCTGCCGACTCCGCCTTCTTCGAGCAGCCCGCGAGGAGGAGAAGCCCCGCAAGGGCGAGCGCGGCGCACGAAGAACGCCCGAACGAGCGTGCCCTCATGGCGCGAGCGGCTCCGTCGGCTGAGCGGGAGCGTCGGAGGCGGGAGAAGAAGCCAGGGGCCAGCGGCCGAGGGCCTGCGAGAGCGAAAGCCGCGCCACGCCGAGCGCGAACCGCTGGCGCGCGAGCTCCGCCGAGGCCTCGAACGCGGACGCGGTTGCGTCCGCCTGCTCCAGGGCCGTCGCGAGCCCCTCGGAGTAGCGCACCCGGACCTCGCGGGCGTTCTGCTCGGCCACTCGCGCGCGAACCTCTGCCTGCTCGAGCGCGGCCCGCGCGGTCTCGAGATCCGTGCGCGCGGTCCGCACCTCGAGGCCGATCTGACGCTTCAGGGCGTCGGCTTCGAGCAGGGCTTCGCGGTATTCCGCCTCGCGCGCGGCGGCCTGTGCATAGCGCACCCCGCCGTCGAAGACTTCCCAGGAGAACAGCGCGGCGACGTTCCAATCCGTGTCGCGGCCCGAAAGACCGGCCTCGTTCGTGCCGCGGTAAGTCCCCCGAAGCCCGAGCGTCGGGATGAAGCGGAGCCTCGGCTCCAGGGCGAGGAGTCGAAGCGCCTCCGCGCGGAGCTGAAGCTCCCGGAGGTCCGCGCGCGACTCGACCGCGAGCCGCTCCAGCGCCTCGGCCTCCCCTTCCGTCGGCTCGGGACCCGGCTCGGCGAGCGGACGGTCCGCGGGAGCCCCGATCAGGTATCCGAGCGAGAGCCGCTCCGTCCGGACGAGGCTCTCGGCCTGGGTGAGCGACAGCCGCGCGGTCGCCAGCTCGAGGTCCGACCGCGTCAGGTCGTTCGAGGAAGCAAGGCCGGCCTCCATGCGGATACGGGCATCGGAGACCGTCGCCTGCGCGACCTCGATCCGGCGGCTCGCCGCGTCGCGAAGGCGCTCGGCGGAGAGCACGCTGAAGAAGGTCTCCGCGACGTCGTAAGCGAGTGTGCGGCGGATCTCCGCCGACGCGTGCTCCTGGGCTTCGAGGTTGCGCGTGGCGCTCCGCGCGACGGGAAAGGCCCGCACGTCGAGGAGCGTGGCGTCCACCGTGGCGAGCCCGGAGACGGCGTTCACCGCCTGGACGACGACCTCGTCCTCGTCGATCGTCCGCGTCACCTCTTCCGACCGCCGAGTGAAAGTCCCGGTGATGTTCACGTCGGGAAGGAGGGTCGCATAAGCCTCGCGCCGGATCGCACGGGCCCGATCCACCCGCGCCCGCGCGATGCCGGAGCGCTCGTTGTTTCGGGCCGCGAGCGCCAGCGCTTCCGGGAGGGTCAGCGGGGCGACGGAGACCGGGGTCGGGGCCTGCGCGGGAGAGGGCAGGGGTCCGAAGAGGACCGAGACCCCCAGCGCCAGCACGCCCCTTCCCATCAACGCTTTCAATCGCATTGGTTCCTGTGCAATTCCTCTTTCCGGACGGCGAATCTTACCGGACGCCTCGCGGCCGCCCGCCGGGCGGGTACACTTCGAGAATGACCCTGCGGCGGTGGATCGAATACCTCGTCGCCGTCCTCGTGGGAAACGGGATCTACTTTCTCGTCCTCTTCCCGGTCCTCCCGATCGGCCTCCAGCACCAGCCGCTCAAAGCCGACGCGGGACTTCTCCTCGCGTTCCTCTGCTGCGTCGCGATCTACGGCGTCATCCGGTTGGCGAGCCGGCACGCGCAGGAGTGGATTCGAAAGAACGAGTCGGGGGACGTCTACGGGAAGAGGTAGATGAGCGCGAGTCCGAAGATCACGCAATAGATCGCGAACCAGTAGAGCCGCCGGGCCACGACCGCGCGGATCAACCACCCGATCGCGAAGTAGCCCACGACCGCGGCCACCACGGCTCCGAAGACGTATCGCGCGAAGTCCGAACCCGCGAAGAAACCGCTCCCCTGCTCCTCCCAGGCCTGGTAGATCTCGAGAACGGAAGCCCCGAACACGGCCGGGATGAGCAGGTAGAAGGAGTAGTTCGCGGACCACCGCGCGGAGAGGCCGACGAGGAGAGCAAACGCGATCGTGGACGCCGAGCGGGAGAGTCCCGGCAGGACCGCGAGGCCCTGGACGGTCCCGATCAGGATCGCATCCCAGAGGGTCGTCTGTTCGCGCTCCCGCCCCGCCTTGCGGCCGAACAGCGAGAGCGTGAGGAAGACGCCCGTCAAGATTTCCATCGCACCGATGAAGCGGGGGTCGCGCTTGGACGCCTCGACAGTCGACTTCAGGAGCAGTCCCACGATCCCGGTCGGCACCGTCGCCGCAATTACGAGGGCGGCGAGCCGCCAGGACGACGCCCGCCGCGCCGAGTCGCCCGAGAAGAGGCCCGCCACGTCGTCCGCGAGCGGCTTCCGGAAGTACACGACGACAGCGGCGAGCGTGCCGAGATGAACCATCACGTCGAAGAGGACGCCGACCTGTCGAAATCGCGGAAGGAGGAGCTCCGCCGCGGAAAGGTGCCCGTCGGAAGAGACGGGCAGGAACTCCGTCAGTCCCTGGATGACCCCGAGCAGGAGCGCTTCGGCCCAGCTCACGCTTGCGGACCGATCACACGACCACCGGGACGATCACGGGCCGGATTCCGAACTCCCTGCGGCAGGCCCGCTTCGCCGCGAGGGCGATCTCCGCTCGCAGCCACTCGGCGTCCGCGAGCTCCTCGGGGGTCGCGCGGTCGAGGACCTCGTTCGCCGCGCTCGTCACGGCGCGGGCGAGCCCCGCGTCATCTTCTGCGACGCCGCGGGCCGTGACCGCGATCTCGCGGCCGTGAACGAGCACGGCGACGAATCCCTCCTCGGCGAGCCTTCTCCGGTCGCGCACGACGTCGAGGTCGACCGTCTCGGGTCGCGAGTCGAGAAAGATCTTGCCCGTCGCGACCGCCCCGCGCTCGACCCTCAGGCCGGCGTCGGAGATGGTCAGCCGGTCTCCGTTGTCGAGAATCGGCACGCGGTCGGCGGGGATCCCGTTTTCGCGCGCGACCTCGGCGACCGCGGCGAGCATCCGCGGCTCGCCGTGAACGGGGAGAACGGCGCGCGGCTTCGCGAGGGCGAGCCAGTCGGCGATGTCCTCCCGATGAGCGTGACCCGAGACGTGGATCGGCGGCTCGGTTTCGCGCATCACGCGCGCTCCGCGGCGGACGAGGTGATCGGTGACGCGGTTGACCGACCGCTCGTGGCCCGGAATCGTGCGGGCGGAGAAGAGGACGAGATCGCCCGGATCGAGTCGGAGGTCGCTGTGCTCGTCGAGCGCGAGCCGGTAGAGGGCGGAGAAAGGCTCGCCCTGGCTCCCCGACGTCAGACAGAGCACCCGCTCGCGAGGGATGCGGGAGAGCTCCCCCGAGGCGATCCGCGCGGAGTCCGGCAGCCGGAGGCGGCCGAACCTCTCCGCGATCTCCGCGACGGTACGCATGCTCCGGCCGAGCATCGCAACGCGACGGCCGGACCGGATCGCCGCTTCCGCGGCCTGGGAGACGCGCGACACGTGGCTCGAGAAGGTCGTGAGGATGATCCGTCCCGGCGCCCCGGCGAAAGCCGCCGCGAGACCGTCCCCCGCGACCCGCTCGGACAGCGCGCGTCCCGGCCGCTCCGCGTTGGTCGAGTCCACGAGCGCGAGATCCACTCCCCCCGCCGTCGCTTCGGCGATCGCCTCGACGTCGGTCGTCTCGCCATCGGGAGGGTCCGGATCGAGCTTGAAGTCTCCGGAGTGGAAAAGCTTTCGCCCGCCTGCTTCGATCAGGATCGCCGCGGAGTCCGGCACCGAGTGGGAGACGCGGAAAAATCGGATCGCGAAAGCCCCCGCCCGGATGGTCTCGCCCCGTCGCGCCTCGACCATGGGATCCCGCGGGAGGCCGGCCTCCTCGAGGCGCCGCCGCGCGAGCGCGAGCGTGAAAGGCAGGCCGTAGACGGGAGCGCGGCACCACTCCCGCAGCAGCGGCAGCGCTCCGACGTGGTCCTCGTGACCGTGGGTCAGGAGAACGGCGTCGATCGAGACGTCCTTGAGCGGAGAAAGGTCCGGAGCGATCCGGTCGATGCCGGGAAACGTCTCGTCGGGGAAGGACACGCCGACGTCGACGACGACGTTCGAGCCGCCGGCCGACACCCAGAGGACGTTGCGCCCGAACTCGCCCAGACCGCCGAGGGCGACGAGTGAGACTTCGGACGAGGAGCTCATGCCGGGTTCGACGCCGCGCCGACGTCGATTTTCTCGCCGAGGGCGAGGTAGGTCTCCAGCGAAAGCTCTTCGGCACGCGCCCGCGGATCGAAGCCCTGCTCTTCGAGGGCGCGCTCGACCGACGACCGCGCGACGGCGGACGCTCCCGAGATCGCGTTCGCCGCGGTCTTGCGGCGGGAGCGGAAGGCGAGCGACGCGAGCGCGAGCGCCCGCTCCCGCGAAGCGGGCTCGAGCCGCGGCGATCGGGGGACGAGCTCGACCACGGTCGAAGTCACCTTCGGCGGGGGGCGAAACGCACCGGCCGGCAGGTCGAAGAGCGAACGCGCCTGCGCAAACGCGGCCGTTCGGACGGAAAGGTACCCGTAACCCTCCTCCCCCCTCTTCGCGGCAAAACGCCGGGCGACCTCCTTCTGTACCGTCGCGATCGAGCGGGAAAACGTGCCCTCCTCTTCGACGGAGCGCAGAAGGATCGGTGTCGCCGCGTTGTAGGGGAGATTGGAGACGAACACAGCGGGGGGCAGCCACCCCGCATCCTCGAGCCACTGCCGGAAAGTCCGGTCGAGGACGTCACCCCGGAGGAGGCGGAAGCTCGGCCGACCGGACAGCTCCCGGTCGAGCGCATCCGCGCGCATCGGGTCGATCTCCACGGCGAGCACGCGGCCGGCACGCTCGATGAGCGGCCGCGTCAGCGCGCCCTCGCCGGGACCGACCTCGAAAGCGGTGTCGCCGGTACCGACGCGCGCCGCGTCCACGATGCGGCGCGCCGTTTCGGGACGGACGAGAAAGTGCTGCCCCCAGCGCTTGCGCGCCGGGATCAACGAAGGACCTTCCGCCGCACGTAAACGAGCATCCCGAGCGGAACGAGCACCATGAGGGCGAGGCTCGCGAGAAACAGGGCGTTGTTCCGGGCCGGCGGCTCGAAGATGTGGAAGTTCATCCCGAAGAATCCGGTGACGGCCGTGATGGGCAGAAAGATGATCGAGACGACCGTCAGCTTGCGCACGATCTCCGAGATCCGGTTGTTCTGAATCGAGAGGAAGGCGTCCAGCGATCCGGTCGCGAGCTCCCGGTAGGTGTCGATCGAGTCGGAAATCCGGATCAGGTGGTCGTACACGTCCTGGAAGTAGAAGATGTGCCTCGTGTCGAGGATCGGGGGATCGCGCCGCAGGAGCACGTTGACCGCGTCCCTTCCGGGAGCGACGACCCGGCGCAAGAGGGCGAGGTCGCGCTTCAGGTCCAGGATCTGCTCGAGGCTCTTCGGGTCGAAGCTCTCGAATATCCGCTCGTCGATCGACTGCGACCGTTCCCCGAGGTCGTCGAGATACACGAAGTAGTCGTCCACGATGGCGTCGAGGAGGTCGTAGAGGAGGCTCGACACGTCCTTCTTTCCCACCTCACGGCAGAAGCGGTCGAAGACCTGGTCGAGGAGAGGGACTTCCGAGTCGTGCGTGACGACAAGGAAGTTCGGGCCGATGAAGAAGTCGAGCTCCTGGAGCTGCCACTCCCCGTCCCCCCTCCGGCCCCGATCCGGTAGAAAACGAGGAAGTAGTGGTCCGTGTACACGTCGATCTTGGGTCTCTGGTGGCGGGTCCGGACGTCCTCGATGGCGAGGGGGTGGAACTGGAACTCCTGGCGGAGGGCCTCCAGCTCCGCCTCGCTCGGAGCGTGCAAGTCGGCGTAAAAAAAGCCCTTTTCCGCGGCCAGCCGGGCCGCTATCCCCTGGACGGGGGCGTCCTCCACCCTCCGGCCGGCCGAGTCGAACAGGGCGTAACGGGGCGGGCGTCTTTCAGCGGGTTTGACGCGTCCGGCCAGGCCGATCTCTCCGGGATCCACCTCGCGGAGGAGCGCCACGGTTCGAGCGTATCAAATGGTAAAATTAAACCTCCGGACGAACCGTGCTGCAGGTCCATACACTCGAAAATCGCCGGCTCGAGAACTTTCTCGAACGCCATAAGGCGTACTACGCCTACACCGGCGAGATCGAAATCGACCGCTTCCTGCGCGAGATTCTCCAGAAGGCGAACGAATTCGTCCCCTCGGAAGCCGGCTCGATCCTGCTCGACGATCCGATGACCAAGAACTCGGACGACCGCATGGAGAACGAGCTCGTCTTCATCGCGACCTATGGCGCCCGCGCCGACGCGCGCCTGAACAAGCGGATGAACGCCCGGATCGGAATAGTCGGACGCGTTTACGCGACCGGCGCGGGCTACATGACCGACGACGTGCTCGCCGATCCGTACTTCTACCCGACGCTCGACCTTCCCGACGACTTCGAAACGCGGTCGGTCGTCTGCGTGCCGATCCGGATCGAAGCGGCCGTCTGCGGCGTCCTCGAGCTCGTCAACAAGCTCGGTCCGGGAGGGTTTCGTGAGAAAGACCGACGGCTGCTGGAGATCTTCGCCGACTACGCGTCGATTTCCATCCAGAACCTGCTCGACGCGCGGCGCGCGTTCGAGGTGGCCAAGCGCGACGGCCTCACGGGTCTCTTCAACGAGCGGTACCTCCACCTGCGGTTGACGCAGGAGCTCTCCCGCATTTCGCGCGACGGCGGCGACCTCTGCGTCGTGTTCCTCGACCTGGACAACCTGAAGGCGGTGAACGACCGGCACGGCCATCTCGCCGGCAGCCAGGTCCTGCGCGAGGTCGGCTATCTCCTCCGGCGCACGGTCACCGACGACCGCGCGACGCTCACCCGCTACGGAGGGGACGAGTTCGTCCTCATCCTGCCAGGGCACGACATGAAGCAGGGCATGGAAGTGGCGCTCTCCATTCGGAACGCGATCCGGAGCTCGACGTTTCTCTCGCGCCCCTACGGCTTCAACGACCCCGCGCTCAACCTGCAGGGCGTCCTGACCGCGTCGCTCGGAGTGTCTTCCATCCGTCCCCACGCGACGCCCGGCGCTTCCGTCGAGCAGCAGAAGAACGAGCTCCTCCGCGCCGCCGATGCCGCGCTCTACCGCGCCAAGCAGCTCGGCAAGGATCGATGCGTCGGCGCCCGGATCGAAGACACCCGCATGGCTCCCGCCCAGTCGGTCGCGGGCGGAGGGTAGCCGCGGGTCCGCGTCCGACCTCCCCGTCCGTAGTCCTCCGTGCTAGTCTTCCCGGTCCGCATTCGACTTCGAGGAGCCCGATGAATACGACTACCCCGACCGAGCTGTCCCCGCAGGACGTCCTCGATGTGCTGTCCCGGCACATCCTCGTGGACGGCTACCACGTCGTCATGGACCTCGAGCGGAGCCGCGGCTCCTATCTCTACGACGCGCGCAGCGAGCGCATGCTTCTCGACTTCTTCACCAACTTCGCGACCTACCCGGTCGGATACAACCATCCGAAGACAGCCGACCCCGAGTTCCGCGAGCGGCTCCTCCAGGCGGCCCTCGGCAAGCCGACGAACAGTGACACCTACACGATGCTCTATGCCGCGTTCGTCGAGACCTTCTCGACGCTCGCCGTGCCTCCTTCCCACGCCCGCCACCTCTTCTTCGTGGAGGGGGGATCGCTCGCCGTCGAGAACGCGTTGAAGACCGCCTTCGACTGGAAGGTGCGGAAGAACTTCGCGCGCGGGCTCTCCGAGGAACTGGGGAAACAGGTCCTCCACTTCCGTCACGCGTTCCACGGTCGGTCCGGGTACTCGCTTTCGATCACGAACACCGCCGATCCGCGCAAGACGCAGTACTTCCCGAAGTTCGACTGGCCGCGGCTCACCTGCCCCCGGCTCTCCTTCCCCGTCACCGCGGATGTCGTCCGCGAAGTCGAAGCGGCGGAGAACCGGGTCGAGCAGGAGATCCGGGAGGCCTGCGCGCGATTCCCGGGAGACGTGGCGGCCCTGATCCTCGAGCCGATCCAGGGGGAAGGCGGAGACAACCACTTCCGGCCCGAGTTCTTCGCCCGGCTCCGCCGGCTCGCCGACGAGCTCGAGTTCCTTCTGATCTTCGACGAGGTGCAGACGGGGGTCGGCCTGACCGGGTCGATGTGGGCCTGGCAGCAGTTCGGGGTCGAGCCCGACCTCTTCTGCTTCGGCAAGAAGACCCAGGTCTGCGGGTTCGCTTCCAATTCGCGGATCGACGACGTCGAGAACGTGTTCTCCGTCTCGTCCAGGATCAACTCGACCTGGGGTGGAAACCTCGCCGACATGGTCCGCTGCGCGAAGTACCTCGAGATCATCGAAGAGGAGAACCTGATCGAGAACGCGCGCGCGACCGGGGATCACCTTCTCGGCCGGCTTCGCGAGCTCGCGGGAGAGCTTTCGGCGATCTCGAACGTCCGCGGCCGGGGTCTCTTCGTCGCTTTCGACCTGCCCGACAAGGAGACGCGGGACCGGACCCTTGCCGCCTGCCTCGAGAACGGTTTGATTGCGCTCGCTTCCGGAGCTTCCGCGATCCGCTTCCGGCCGGCGCTCACCCTCTCGCGCGAGGAAGCGGACGAAGGAGTCCGCAAGCTCCGCCGCGCGGTTCAGGCCGTCACGACCGCCTAACGTCGCTCAGAGTCAAAACCTGGGGGCCCGGGGGACCGCAAGGTCCCCCGCTCAAGTCCGTTTCGGGGGACCCGCTAAGGTCCCCCGCTCAAGTCCGTTTCGGGGGACCCGCTAAGGTCCCCCGCTCACGGGAGAAATTCGGGGGACCCTCCGGGTCCCCCGATTAGATCGTCTAGTTCGGCTTCCCGCCCTTCTTGAAGGTCGCGGTGTAAGTCGTCGGCGTGGCCGGCGTCGTGACCGTGTGCGACTGAGCCCCCCCGTCCGACCAGCTCGTGAACTTGTACTTTCCCTGGGCGGGAGCGTTCAGGCTCAGTTGCCACCCCTGCCACGACGTGATCGTGGTCGGAGCCGTCATCGTGGTTCCGTTCACGACGACGTTCAACCCGGACGGGTTCGTGGCAAAGGAGATCGCGACCTTCCGAGGCTGGACGTCCCGCGTTGCGGTCGTCGACGCGCCTCCGGAGTCCGTTACCGTCAGGCGAACCTCGATGTAGCTGTTGTTCGTCGCGGAAAGATCTTCGGGTGCGGGAGCCGCGAAAGTCAGGTTGTTCCCGGTTCCCGCGAACCAGGGGTGAGTGTGGGTGTCGTGATGCCGCAGAACCGTCCACTGGAGCGCGGTGCTCGGAAGGTCTCCGTCCTGGGTGTCGGTCGCGCTCCCGGTCAGGGTGATGATCTGGCCGACCGCGAAGGTCGCTCCGGCCGCGGGCGATTGGATCGTCGCAATCGGCGCCGTGTTCCCCGAGGAGATGCCGACGGTGTCGGGCGCCGAAGTTGCGCCCCTCGAATCCTGCACGCGGAGCGAAGCGGTGAAGTTACCGCTGGCGTAAGTGTGCGAAGTCAACGGACCGGTCGTCGTCGCCGTCTGGCCGTCGCCGAAGGTCCACAGCCACGTGAGCGGGTCGTTGTCGGGATCGCTCGATCCGCTGCCGTCGAAGTTCACGGTCAAGGGCGCGGGCCCGCTCACCGGCTCCGCCGTGACGACGGCCGTGGGGACGCCGTTGACGGCGGTGTGGTAGATGCGCCGAACCTGCCCGCCTCCCGCGTAGGTCGTGTAGTACAGCGCCTGGCTGCCGGCGCGGGGCCCGAAGAGCAGGTGGACGGCGCTCGACCCTCCGAGAGCGGTGGCGAACTCCGTGCGCGCGCCGGCGCCCGAGCCCTCGATCTGAAAGATCTTGCCCACGACGTAATCGCCGAAGAGGTAGTCGCCGTCGTATTCCGGCGGCCAGAGACCGTTCGGGACGAACGCTCCCCCCGTGATCGACGCTCCGACCGAGCGGCCGTAGGCATGAACCGGGTTGGTCATTCCCGCCGGAGGGGGGCCGCAATTGGTCGTGGAGCCGTTTGCGCAAAACCCTTCCCGCACATTCCAACCGTAGTCCGCCCCGGCAGAGCCGAGGTCGATCTCCTCCCACGCTCCCTGACCCACGTCGTTGATGAAGAACCGGGTCCCCGCCGCGTTCGAGTCGAACCCCATCCGGAAGGGGTTGCGCAGACCCCACGCGAAGGTCTCCCGGCACCGGTTCGGCGCGGTCGTTCCGCCTGTCGCCCGGCAGTCCGCCGTTGGGGCGGCGAGGAACGGGTTATCCGGTGGGATTCCGCCCGCCTTCGTGATCCGGAGGATCTTCCCGACGAGGCTGTGCTGGTCCCGCGCGGCGTCGTTCGAGCCCGCGCAGCCGCCGCCGGCGTAGTCGCAGCCTCCGTCGCCGACGCTGACGTAGAGATAGCCGTCCTTGCCGAACTGCACGTCGCCGGCGTTGTGGTTCCCGGCCGGGGATGGGATGTTGTCGATCAGCACGAGCTCACCGGAAGCGACGTTCGTCGTCGAAAGCGTAAAGCGCGAGACGCGGTTCACGCAGGTCCCGGCCCGGTTGAACGTGTAGTAGAGGTAGACGAAGTTGTTACTCGTCGGCGTGAAGGCCGGATCGACGGCGACCCCGAGGAGCCCGCGCTCCGAGTTCGAGCAGATGGCTCCGGTCGTCGCGAGATTGAGCGCGGGCGTCGCGACGAGCGCGCCGTTCTGGAACACGCGGAGCTGGCCCGGCTGGGTCGTGATCAGAAGCCGGCCGTCCGGCGTGAAGGCGAGAGCGGTCGGAGCCCCGACGGTGGCGACGAGCTCGTCCGTGAACCCCGACGGGAGCGTGATCCCCCGGGCAAACGCTCCGACGAGAAACACTGTGAAGAGCGCGAACGCTGCGCGTGAACGGTATCCGAGCGGGTACTCCTGGTTCATTGGGATCCTCCCCGGTCTGTCGGAAAAAAGTGGCCGGAATTCTTACGCTCCGCGATGGTAACAGCGCATGCGAAATTCGTACCGCCGGCCCGGTTGGCGAGGCGACGGCCCGCCGTGTTATCCTCTCCGAAGTTGTTCCAATGAAAGCGATTTCGGTCCTGCGCGTCGCGCTTTGCCTGCTCGCACTGGCCGCCACCCCGAGTTGTTCGAGGAAACCGGCCTCGGTCCAGGTGTCGCCCGGCAAAGTTGTTCTTTATGGAGTCGAACGGGGCCAGAGGTTGACGGCCCGGCTGTTCGATCAGAAGGGACAGCCCATCGAGGAGGCGCCCAAGGCGTCGTGGTCCTCCTCGGCGCCCGACGTCGCGGCTGTCGACGAGGGAGGCCGGGTCGTGTCGAAGTCGGCCGGGAACGCGACGATCACCGTCACGTTCGGAACCGTTACCGCCGACGTCCCCATCGAGGTAGTGGACGCGGCGGTGATCGAGCTCCTCCCGGCGCAGGCAACCCTCGTAGGGCCCGCCGGGACCAAGCTGCCGGTTTCCGGCGTCATCAAAAGCTCAAAGGGCGAGGCGGTCGCGCTGCCGCTCACCTGGGCCTCCTCCGACGACAAGGTGGTGACCGTCACTCCGGAAGGCGTCGTCACGTCCGTCGGCAATGGCAAGGCGACGGTCACGGCCCGGATCGGGGAGCTCGAGGGGGGGTCCGAGGTGACCGTGCTCGTGCAGGACATCGCCCGTCTCGAGGTGCGACCGTCGACGGCCCTCGTCCGGGTCGGCGACTCCCAGCGATTCGAGGTGGTGGCGGTCATGCCGGACGGAACGAAGTTCGAAAACGCCATGGCGCAATTCCGTTCGTCGAATCCGTCGGTGGCAACCATCGACGGGGGCGGAGTGGCGTCGGGGGTCGGCCCGGGCAGCGCCATCATCCGGATCGAGCTCGCCGGGCAGTCGGCCGAAGCCACCCTCATCGTCAATTAGGCCGGCACCGATTCGGCTTACGATTGGCGGATGGCGATTCGCCAGCCTGCCGTCGCCGGACAGTTCTACCCTTCCCGTCCCGACCAGCTCGAGCGTGACGTCCGGAAGTTCCTCGGCGCGCGTATCGAGCCGGGCCCCGCTGTCGGCGCGGTCGTGCCTCACGCGGGCTACGTCTACTCCGGTCCCGTCGCCGGGGCGGTCTACGCCCGCCTGGCGATCCCGCGGCGGGCGGTCGTCCTGTGTCCGAACCACACGGGCCGGGGAGCCCCGGCCGCTCTCGACCCTTCGGACGCCTGGCGGACGCCGCTCGGGGACGTTCCCCTCGCGCGGGGGTTAGCGGACCGGCTCCTCGCGCTCGCGCCGAGCCTCGAAGAGGACGCCGGCGCCCACCGCCAGGAGCACTCCCTCGAGGTTCAGCTCCCCTTCCTGCAGGTCCGCCGGCCCGACGTCGAGATTGTGCCCGTCAGCCTGGGAGCGACTTCCCTTCCGCTCTGTCGCGAAGTGGGCGAAGCGCTCGCAACGCTCGTCCGCGAAGAAAAGGACCCGCCGGTCGTCCTGGCGTCCTCCGACATGAACCACTACGAGTCGCGCGCCGTGGGCCGCGCGAAGGACGACCTCGCGCTCGCGCGCGTCGCAGCGCTCGACGCGGAGGGGCTCTTCGAAACCGTGATCGAGCGATCCATTACGATGTGCGGAGTCCTTCCGACGACCGCGCTCCTCTTCGCGGCGCGCGACCTCGGAGCATCGCGGGCGGAAGTCGCGGCCCGCCGGGACAGCGGAGACGAAACCGGCGACGACTCCTCGGTCGTCGGTTATGCGGGGGTGGTGATCTCATGACGTTCTCGCGCATCGCGGTCGGACTCGACGGCTCTCCGCACGCGGAGAGCGCCCTCTCTCACGCGCTCCGCCTCGCGAGGGCCGCCCGAAGCGTCGTTCGCGGGATCCACGTCGTGGATCGCTCGATGCTCGACGGCGTCGTCGTCGCGGACCTGTCGGGCTCCGTCGGCTTTCAACCGTTTCTGAACCTCTCCGGCGAGCTGCGGGAGGCCCTCGTCTCCGCGGGAGGCGCCATTCTGGCGGCGTTCGAGGCGCGGGCCCGGGAAGCGGGCGTCGAGTTCGAGGCGGTGCTCAAGGAAGGCAACGTGTCGGAGATCCTCGAGGAAGAGGCCCAGTCCTGCGGCCTCGCCGCCGTCGGCTCGCGCGGTGCGAACGCGGAGCACCGCCGGGATCTCGTCGGAAGGCATGCGGACGCTCTCGCGCGCCGGATGCCGACGGCGCTGCTCGTCGCGCCCGTCGAATACCGGGACTTCCAGCAGCCCGTGCTCGCCTGGGACGGCTCACCGAAGTCCCGCAAGGCGCTGGCTCTCGCGGCGGAGCTGGCGGCTCTGCTCGACCTTCCCATCCGGGTCGTGACGGCGAGCGACGACGAGGAGGAGGGGCAGGGCCTCCTCGCCGAGGCGGAGGAGGAGCTGCGCTACCGGCGTGTGAAGGCGACCGGGGTCGTGCGGAAGAGCCACCCCGACGACGCGATTTTCGAGGAGGTCGGCGCGGGCGGCGACCTCGTCGCGATGGGAGCGCACGGCCACGGTCGGGTCGTCGAGCTCGTTCTCGGCTCCACGACGGACCGCGTTCTGCGCGCGGCGACGGTGCCGGTGGTGCTCGCCGGCTGACTAGTGCCCGTGGCGCGTCGGGTCGTGTCCGGCGGCCCCCGACCCGTAGCCCCGAAGAGTGTCGTACTTCGCGACCTGCGCGGGCGTGAGCAAGGAACGCACCGCGAGGTGCGCCTTCAGATGCTCGAGTCGAATCTCCCCCTGGAGACGCGCGATCTCGCGGACGGACCGCGCGAGCGACGCCTCGTTGATCGTCGCTGCGGCAAAGAGACCGTCGAGATCCCGCTCGGCGACGACGAGACGAGCGCCGAGACCGACGGTCTGCTTGTGCATCGCGTCGTACGTGCGCTGCACTTGCTTCTCCTCCACCGGATCGAGCCCGATCTCTTTCGCCAGCTCGAGGACGTGCTTCGGCCCCGGATAGTGATTGAGCTCGGCCGCCTTCGCGAAACCCATTCCGGCGCCGGTGCGATAGCTCTCGATCTCCTCGGGAGAGAGGGCTTTGATCTCGCGCTTCTCGTCTCCGGCATAGGGTCGGGGCTTCTCCTGCGAGACGAGAGGAATTGCGGCGGTAAGCGTGACGAGACAGGCGAACGCGATTCGGACGCGCATGGGGGCTCCTTTCAGATTTCCTCGTCGGAGAACAACCCCGAAGCGACGCGCAGGATTTCGTCGGCGACCCCGGGATTCCCGGCCACGACGTTGCCCCGTTCCCAGAAGCGGTCGCGACCGTCGAAATCGCTCACCCGTCCCCCGGCCTCTTCCACCAGGATGGCGCCGGCCGCGATGTCCCAGGCGGACAGCCGGAACTCGAAAAACCCGTCGAAAACCCCGGCGGCGACGTTCGCGAGGTCGAGCGCCGCGGAGCCCGCTCTCCGGATCGCGCGCGCCTGGAGAAAGAGCTGGCGGAAGAGAGAGAGGTACAGGTCGACGCATTCCTTGTAGCGGAACGGGAAGCCGGTCGCGAGGAACGCGCCGTCGAGGCCCCGCTGCGGGCTCACGGAGATCCGCTCGCCGTTGCGGAAGGCTCCACTGCCCTTCTCCGCCGCATACATCTCCCGGCGCAGGGGGTCCCAGATCGCGCCCGCGACGATTTCCCGCTTCTCCCGCGCGGCGACCGACACGCACCAGAACGGGAATCCCGCGATGAAATTCGACGTGCCGTCGAGCGGGTCGATGAGCCACGTCCGCGCTTCGCCGCCCGACCCGCGCTGGCCGCCCTCCTCGCCGAGAAAGCCGTCCTCCGGAAATCGCTCGCGGATCTTCGCGACGACGACTTCCTCGCTCTCCTTGTCGGCGTGCGTCACGAAGTCGTTCTTCTTCTTCTCCTCGATTGCCGCGCCCGGAAGGCTCCGCCAGTAGCGCTCGAGGACTTCGACCGCCCGCCCGGGCTGCGTCCTGGGCGACGTCGAGAATCCCGGCGCTCACGGCGAACCTACGCCGCCGGCGGCGGCGAGTCGGCGGAATCCCTCGGCGATCGCCTCGCCTGCCGGCCGGCCGAGAAAGTTGAAGCTGCGGTCGTCTCGTCCCGCGTCGCGGCCGTCCGAGAACGCTTTCCACCAGTAGACGCCCTTCCACCACTTCTCCCCCTCGAGCGCCGCGAAGACCGCGCGGATCGAGCGCGCGGCGTCCTCCGTCGAAAACGGGCGGGGAGAGTCCTCGTCGTGAGGGGCCGTCCAGGCGCCCCGGGCCGGCGGATATCCGGCTTCGGCGAAAACGACGGGCCGGCCGGTCGTCGCCGCGAGCCGCCCGAGGGGCTGGGTGGCGCGTCGGACTCCGGCGACGAGGGCCGTGTCGGAGGCGTTCGGATCCAGGGAAAGGGGGTCGTAGAAGTCCGCGCCGATCGCATCGAGTGCGTCCCAGAATCGGACCTTCGGTGCGCCGGCGGCCCAGTTCGAGGCGTAGAGGAGGGGTGCACCGGTCGCGCGGCGGACCGCCGCGATCGTGGCACGCCACTCCCGGTCGTGGCCCTCGGTACCGGAGAGCTCCGTCCCGATGCAGAAGAGCGCCGCGCCGGATGCCTCGGCGACGATCGCGTGGTGAACGATGAAGCGCCGGTACGCAGCGAACCACTTCGTCCACTCCTCCGGGGTCTTCATCGCGATCGTTCCGACGAACGCGCCGCCGCCGATCCAGATCTGGGGCTTCACCATCGCCGTCATCCCGAGGGCGCGCGCGTCCGAGACCGCCCGCACCGTGCTCTCGTCGGTTTCCCCGCGGGGGCTCCGGTGAACGAAACCGATCTCCGGCGTGCGCTCCGTAGGTGAAAACGCGTACGGGATCACGGAGACCGAGCTCACCGACATGCGCGACAGCCGGCGCAGCGTTTCGAGCGACTGCGGCGAGGCGTACGACCCCTCGATCGAGTTGGACATCGCGTACGAGACCCCGCGGAGGAACCCGGCCGGAAGCGGGCGGCGGCGCACGGGCGCGTCCCGCCGTTCGAGGGCCGCGCGCCGCCAGGCGTCGAGCGAGGAGGCGAGCTCTCCCTCCGGACCGCCGAGCACGCGGCGCACCGACGCCTCTCCCCCTTTTCGGGCGCCCGCGTCGAGCCACGCCGCGGCCGCGCCGACGAGAGCGATCGGCGACGCGTCGTCCCGGTCGTCGCCGCCGAGGACTTCGGCGACAGTCGGATGAGAGCCGACGCCTTGCAGGAAGGACGCGAAGATCGGGACGTCCCGGCCCCACCACCGTCTGTGCCG
Source organism: uncultured Acidobacteriota bacterium (assembly GCA_963832145.1). GTDB lineage: Bacteria > Acidobacteriota > Thermoanaerobaculia > UBA5066 > Gp7-AA6 > Gp7-AA6. The sequence goes on along the minus strand of CAWHTA010000004.1, from coordinate 81,351 downwards.
GCGGGCGCCCTCCGCGAGGAGAAGGGTCGCGCGCTTGCGGAGCCCGGGCGAGGTACCGCCGGCCGCGGCCGCGGCGAGAACCGGCGAGACGAGATCCGGCTCGGCCGGCGCCGACGCGTCCAGGTCGATTCGAGCACGCTCCCCCTCCCACGACAGGTCGGCCGGCCGGGACGAGCCCATGTAGAGCGCCTTCGTCGCGGGATCGGGGTAGATCCATACCGTCACGGCGGCGCGCCGGGGAGCGGCCGCGAGGAATCGATCGAGCGCCGGACTCCACTTCGTAAACGACTTCCGCTCGCTTTCCGGGAAGCGCCACACGGCCGTGCCGCGGGAGGCGGTCGCTAAACGCGAGAAGAACGTTTCGCGCCCCGCGATGCGGTCCCTTTCGGACCCGCGGTCGATCTCGAGCGCGCCGCCGCGCCCCGATCGAAACCGACCTTCTTTCGAGAGCTCCCCGGAGAGGGCGTGGAACCGGCCCGCCGCACCGCCGTCGCCGCGAAAGACGCGCCGGAGCATTCGCGTCGCCGATTCCCGGGAAGTTCCGAGAACGAGGGTCTCGAGCGGCCTCTCCGGGTGTGACAGGAGGATGGCATCGGCGGCCCCGCGGTAGGCGCGGCCGTCGAACGAGAACCCGCCCCGATCTGCCGTCACGCCAAAAGCCGCGAGCCGCTGCCCGAAAGCGTCGGCGACCGGAACTGCGGCGAGGCGAACCACCTCCCAGCCCGCGGACGCCGCGGGCGGAGCGCCGATGCGTATCTCGATCCCCTGCCGCTTCGCGAACGACGCCCAGCGCGCGAGCTCCCCGGGCGCCCAGCCCTCGGGAAGGAGGACCGCGACGCGCCGGACCGCCGGGGAGGGTGCGGGATCCGGGGCCGCGAGCGCCAGAACCGACAGGACGAGAATGGAAAGGAACAACGGAGCAACTTCAGCCCTCGGCGGGCCTCCAGACGAAGGCGCCGGCCACGATCGTGCCGGCGGGTGCGCCGATGAGCTCCCACCCCGCGAACGGCGTCGACCGCCCGAGCGAGACGAACCGGGAGGGGTCGACCGTCCATCGCCTCGCGGGATCGAAGAGGGTCACGTCGGCCGGAGATCCGGCAGAGAGTGTGCCGCCCGGGAGGCCGAAGACCCGCGCCGGACCGGACGAGAAGAGCTCGACGAACCGGGAGAGCGGAAGGCGGCCGGGAAGGACGAGCCGATCGTGAACGACGGCGGCCGCGGTCTCGAGCCCGACGACGCCGAAGGGGGCCGCATCGAACTCGACGCCCTTCTCGTCCTCGTGATGGGGAGCGTGATCGGTCGCGATCGCATCGACGGTGCCGTCCGCCAGGGCCGCGATGAGGGCCTCGACGTCGGACGCTTCGCGGAGGGGCGGATTCATCTTGAAGCGGGTCGAGTACCCGGAGCCGGAGACCGCTTCATCCGTCAACGTCAGGTGGTGCGGCGTGACCTCGCAGGTCACCGCGATCCCCCGCGCTTTCGCCTCGCGCACGAAGGCGAGCGATAGAGCCGTCGAAACGTGAGCGAAATGGAGGCGGCCGTTCGTGAGGCGCGCGATCAGGATGTCGCGGGCGACGGCCGCGGCCTCCGCCGCGTCGGGCTGGCCGGCAAGGCCCAGGCGGGTGGAGACCGCTCCTTCGTGCATGGGAGCGCGCCGCGACAGCGAGGGATCCTCAGCATGCTGGATGACGGGCAGGTCGAACAGCGCCGCGTGCTGGAGGGCCCGGCGGAGAATGTCGCCGTCCGCGAGCCAGTCACCGTCGTCCGACAGCGCGACCGCTCCGGCACTCTTCATTTCTCCGAACTCCGCCAGTTCCGTGCCTTTCCGGTTTCGCGTGAGCGCGCCGACGGGATACACGCGCGCCGAGCCCGCTTCCCGGCCGCGGGACGCCACGAAGGCGGTCACCGAGCGGCCGTCATTCGCCGGATCGGTGTTCGGCATCGCGCAGACCGCGGTGAAGCCGCCGGCCGCCGCGGCCGCCGCCCCGGAGGCGATCGTCTCCGCGTACTCGCGCCCCGGCTCCCGCAGGTGCGCGTGAAGGTCGATGAAGCCGGGAAGGACGAGGAGACCCGAAGCGTCCACGACCTCCGCTCCTTCGCGGGAAAGCCGCTCCCCGACGCCGGCGACGACCCCGTCCGCGAGGAGGATGTCGGCGATGCCATCGCGTCCGGACGCCGGGTCGACGATCCGGCCTCCGCGCACGAGCAACGGAGCCGTCACGACGCTTCGCGCTCCCCTTCCCAGGGGCGTCGCGCGAGCAGCAGGTAGAGGACGGCCATCCGAACGGCGACCCCGTTTCCGACCTGCTCGAGGATGACCGACCGCGGCGAGTCCGCGACGTCGGAAGCGATCTCGACCCCGCGGTTCATCGGGCCGGGGTGCATGACGATCGCCTCCGGGCTCGCGCGCGCGAACCGCTCGGCGGAGAGGCCGTAGCGGGCGAAGTACTCGCGCGTCGACGGAAACAGCGAGCGCCCTTGGCGCTCGAGCTGCATGCGGAGCATCATGACGACGTCGGCCCCGTCGAGCGCGGCGTCGAAATCCGTCGTCGCTCGAGCGCCGAGCTCCTCGACCCGCGGAGGCAGGAGGGTCGGAGGACCGCACACCGTCACGCTCGCTCCCATTTTCTTCAGGAGCAACACGTTCGACCGCGCGACGCGGGAGTGGGCGATGTCCCCCGCGATGACGACGTTCAGGCCTTCGATTTTGCCGAAGCGCCGCCGGATGGTCAGGGCGTCCAGGAGGGCCTGGGTCGGGTGCTCGTGCGCGCCGTCGCCCGCGTTGACGACCCCCGCTTCGAGGCGCCGCGCGAGAAAGTGCGGCACGCCCGCAGAGCCGTGACGGATGACGATCAGGTCGGGGGACATCGCCTGGAGGTTCGTCGCGGTATCGAGGAGCGATTCGCCCTTTTCGACCGAGCTGCCCTTGCCCCCGCTGAAGTTCAGCGAGTCCGCGGAAAGCCACTTCTCGGCGGTCTCGAACGAGAACCGCGTTCGCGTGGAAGGCTCGAAGAAGAGGTTCGCGATCATTCGGCCGCGCAGCGCCGGTACCTTCTTGATCTCGCGCTGTCCGATGGCGCGCATCGAATCGGCGGTGTCGAGGATGAGCGAGATCTCGTCCGGATCGAGCTCTCCGATGCCGAGGAGGTCCTTCGACCGGAGCGCGGCGACTTTCGGGGGGAGCGGCGTCAAAGTTTCTGGATCTCCGACACCTGGCGAAGGTACCGGTCTACGAGCCCGGCTTCTCCAGGATCCAGACCTCGTCGGCGCCGTCGGTCTCCGCGAACATCACCTTGATGACTTCGCGCTGCGCCGTCGGGACGCTCTTGCCCACGTAGTTCGCCTCGATCGGGAACTCGCGGTGCCCGCGATCGATGAGGACGGCGAGTCGGATGGCGCGCGGCCGCCCCAGATCGATCACGCCGTCGAGCGCGGCGCGGATCGTGCGGCCGGTGTAGAGCACGTCGTCGCAGAGCAGAACGGTGCGTTCGTTCAGGTCGAACTCGATCTCCGTCTTCTTCAGAACCGGCTGGGACGCGACAGTGGAAAGGTCGTCGCGGTAGAGGGTGATGTCGAGCGTGCCGACTGGGAACGCCTGCCCGACGAGGTCCGCGAGTCGCACCGAAAGGCGCTCGGCGAGCGGAACGCCGCGCGTTCGGATGCCGATGAACGCGAGTCCCGGAAGGTCCTTCTGGCGCTCGGCGATCTCGTGCGCCATCCGGTCGATCATCCGGCTGATGCGCTCCGCGTCGAGGATCTTCGCCTTCTTGAGGAGGAGGGTTTCGGTCAAGCCGCGCGAGTGTATAGAAGCCCGGGCCTCGTTTCAAACTCGGCCACCGCTCCTGAAGCGGGCGCGGCCGACCGGTTAGAATCGGCGAAAGCTCCCATGGTTTTCTACAACGCGTCCACGCGCGAGTTGACCGCGAAGATCGTTTACTACGGCCCCGGACTCGGCGGGAAGACCACCAACCTGCAGGTCCTCCACCGGCGGCTCGAGCCGGGGACGGCCGGCGACCTCCTCGCGCTCTCGACGGAGTCGGATCGGACGATCTACTTCGACCTCCTGCCCGTCGAGCTCGGAGACATCAAGGGTTACACGATCCGTTTCCAGCTCGCGACCGTCCCGGGCCAGACCGCCTACAACGAAACGAGGCGGGTCGTGCTGAAGGGAGCCGATGGAATCGTCTTCGTCGCGGACTCGCAGTGGACCATGCTTCCGAAGAACCTCGAGAGCTGGCAGAGCCTCCGGGAGAACCTCGCGGCGAACTCCCTCGACCTCGCCACGCTCCCCGTCGTCATCCAGTACAACAAGCGGGACCTTCCGGACATCCTGTCCGTGCCGGCGATGGAGGAGGCCCTCGGTTTCTCGCAGTATCCCCACGTCGAAGCGGTCGCGAGCGAGGGAAGCGGAGTCACGGAGACCTTCAAGCTCATCTCGAAGCTCACGTTCCTCGACCTCCTGCGGCGGCTCCAGGGACGGCCCCCGAGCGAGGGCGCGGCTTCCGTCACGGCGGGCAACCCGGAGCTCGCCGGCGAGCCTTCCGGGGGGGAGAGGCCGGAGCGCCGGCCGCCGCTCACCCTCGTTAGGCCGCTCTCCGGCGGACCGGCTTCCGCAGAAGCCGCGCCGGGCGACCACCCACCGTCGGAAAGTCTCGAGCCCCCGTTCGAGGAGGAGCCTCCCGCAGCGATCCCCGAGGAGGCCGCCGAGCAGCTCCGTGCGATCGAGGCACGGCTGGAGGCCGTGCACGAATCTCTCGAGGCACGCATCGACGCGGCGGAGAGGCGCGCGCTGGCGGCGGAGACCGCGGCCGCGCCGTCGCGGCTCCTCGAGCTGCGCGACGAGGTCTTCCGCGAGCTCGCGGCCGTCGAAGGGCGGGTCGACGAGCGGATCCGTGAAGTCCAGCAGAGGCTCGAGCAGCAGAAGGCCGCGTTCGCGCGGGACCTCCAGACCGTCGAGTCGTCGCTCGCCGCGAAGCTGGCGGAGTCCGGCCGCGAGCCCGGCGCGATCAGCCTCGCGCTCGCGCCGCTCCTCGAGGAGCACGTCCGCCGCGAAGCGGACGAGAACTGGACCGCGGAAATCGAGCGGCTGCGCCAAGCGCTCGCCGAGTCGCTCGACGACCTCTCCGAGCGCGTCCGGAAGGCCGTTCGGGGCTAGCGCGCGCCTCCCGGGGTTTCAGACCTCCGGGTTCGTCCCCAGGCTCGCCAGAAACCTCTCGTCGTCGCGCCAGTCGGCCTGCACCTTCACGTTCAGGTCCAGGAAGTACTTTCCGCCCGACGTCGACTCGAGCTCCTGCCGCGCGGCCGTGCCGATCTCGCGGATCATCGCGCCGCCCTTGCCGATGACGATCCCCTTCTGGCCCTCGCGCTCGACGACGATCGACGCGTAGATCACCGTGACGTCCCGGCCGTCGTCCCGCGTCATGCGCTCGACGACGACGGTTGAAGCGAAGGGAAGCTCCTGCCGCGTCCGCTCGAGGAGCTTTTCCCGGATCACCTCCGCCGCCCACTCCGCCTCCGGCGTCGCGGAGAGGAAGTCCTCGGGATAGGCCGCCTCGCGCTCCGGAAGGTGCGACGCGAGAACGTCCGCGAGCCGGTCGACGCCGTCCCCCGTCTTCGCGGAGATGGGCACGATGTCGCGAAAGGGGTGGCGCGACGCGAAGTCCGCGATCATCGGAAGGAGCCGCTGCTTCGCGACGAGGTCGATCTTGTTGAGCGCGAGGATCGCCGGCGTGCCGGCGCGCTCGAGGAGCTGGAGCACGCGGCCCTCTCGCCCCTCCTCCGCGGCGTCCACGACGAGGAGCACGAGGTCCGCTGTCGACAGGGCGTCGCTCGCGTCCCGCACCATCGCCGCGTTCATGCGGTGCTCGGGCCGGTGAATTCCGGGCGTGTCGACGAGGGCCATTTCGACGCCGGGCCGCCTCGCGACGCCGAGGATGCGTTTCCGCGTCGTCTGGGGCTTGTCGGAGACGATCGCGACCTTCTCGCCGACGAGGCGGTTGACGAGGGTCGATTTGCCCGCGTTCGGGCGGCCGACGACGGCCACCTCTCCGGCCCGGTAGGAGCCGGGGCCCGGAGCCTCGGAACCGGGAGCGGAGTCCTCCGAGTCCGTCAAGACCGGCTCAGCCCTCGCTCGGGACGGAGACGGCGTCGGCCTCGACGCGCACGCGATGCACGCGCCGCCGGTCCGCCTCCTCGACGGTGAAGAGGAGGTCCCCTTCGCGGTGCGTCTCGCCGGGCCGCGGGATGTGGCCGAGACGGGCCGCGAGGAAGCCGCCGATCGTCGAGAACTCTTCTTCCTCGGGTCCGCGTCCGAAGAGGTCCCGGATCCGCGCGACGTTCGCCTTGCCCGAGACCGAGTAAGCCTGTTCGCCGGCGCGCGTGACCTCCTCGCGCTCGTCTTCGTGCTCGTCGGAGATCTCGCCCACGATCTCCTCCAGGAGGTCCTCGACGGTGGCGAGCCCCGAGACGCCTCCGTACTCGTCCACGACGATCGCCATCCACAGGTGGCGCCTCTGGAACTCGCGCAGGAGCTCGGAAACCTTCTTGGTCTCGGGAACGAAATACGCCTCGCGGACGAGCTCGGCGATCGGGCGGGACCCGCCGGCGCGGATCGACTGCAGCGTGTCCTTGACGTGGATGATCCCGACGACGGTGTCGATCGAGCCCCGCACGACCGGGATCCGGGAGTACTTCGACTCGACGAACAGGTCGGCGAGCACGGTCAGCGACGAGGCGACGTCGATCCACACGATGTCGGTTCGCGGCGTCATCACTTCCCGGACCCGCGTGTCGCCGAAGTCGACGATCGACATGAGAAGCTTTTCCTCTTCCTTCTCGAGAATCCCCTCCTGACGCCCGACGTCGATGTACGCCTGGACCTCCTCCTCGGTCGCCGGGGACGTCTCCGGCGCGGCCGCGGCCCGGCCGTCGAGGATCTTCCTCACGGGGATGGCGAGCGGGGCGAGAAGCCAGGACGCTCCCGTCACGACCGGCAGCAGGCGCGCGACCGTCTTTTCCGCGTCGGCGGACGCACCGAACTTGAGGAGCATCACTTCGGACGCGAGCCATCCCAGGAGAAACACGCTGCCACCCCAGGCCCACGCCGGTTCGACGCCGAGGCTCTGGAAGCCGGAGACGACCGTCAGGAGGCCCGCCAGGAGGAGCGCCTGGACGAGGACTTTCGTCGTCGTCCGGATGATCTCCATCTCCCCCGGGCCCGAGAGGATGCGCGCCCGCTCCGGGTGCTCTTCGAGGAGCCCGCGCAGCTTGATGGAGGAGATGCGGTCGAGGCCGATCGCGAAGCTCTCGAAAAGGAGGAACGCGAGGTAGCAGAAACCGGAGGCCAGGAAGAAGATCATCTGGCGCCCCCGTGCTTCTCGGCGATCCCGAACCGCTTTCGCAGCCGGGCCTCGAGGGCCTCCATCTCGCCGTGGTCGGTCTCGTGGTCGTAGCCGAGCAGGTGCAGGTAGCCGTGCACGAGGAGCCGGTCGACCTCACGCGCGCGGGACTCGCCGCGGGTTCGAGCCTGCCGGGCCGCGTACGGGAGGGAGATCACGATGTCGCCCAGGAATCCGGCCGCGACCGCTTCCGCGGGAAACGCGAGGACGTCGGTCGAACGGTCCTTCCCCCGCCAGCGCCGGTTGAGACCCGCCATGAGCCGGTCTCCGCAGAAAAGGACCGAGACCTCGCGAGCGCCGTCGCGCGTCGCGCGGCTGACGCGGCCGAGCAGCCGGCGGACGCGCGCCTTCGGCGGAGCTCCCGAAGCGCTCGAGCGGATTTCGACGTCCATATTCTGCGTGCCCGCCTCCCCGGTCGGAGAAGCATCCGGGTTACGCCGGCCGGGGCCCGGTCGGTCGCGCGGCCGACCCCGCGGCGGCGGAGACCGGCGCCGTTTCCGCTTTGCGCCGGGTCCGTTCCGGGTTGAAGTCGAAGCCCGGGTAGTCGATCCGGTGGTGAAAGATGGTCGTGACCGTGCGCTCGAGCGCGTCGACGATCAACGCGAGATCCCGCATCGTGAGGTCGCACTCGTCGAACTGCCCGTCCCGCAGGCAGTCGTCCACAATCGTCTGGATCATGGCGCGGATCTTCGGCGGTGTGGGCTCGACGAGCGTGCGGGAAGCCGCCTCCACCGCGTCGGCGATCATGAGGATGCCCGTGATGCGCGTTCCGGGCTTGGGGCCGGGGTGGCGGTACTCGGTCTCGTGGACGGGGCTGGCGGCGGGCTCCGCCTTCGTGAGCGCCTTCTGGTAGAAGTAGCGGATCAGCTTCGTGCCGTGGTGCTCGCGGATCGCGGCGACGATCGGCTCCGGCAGCCGCGCCCCCTTCGCGAGCTCGAGACCTTCCTTCACGTGCGCGGAGATGATGAGGGCGCTCATCGACGGCTCGAGCCGGTCGTGCCGGTTCAATCCCTTCGACTGGTTCTCGATGAAGTAGGCGGGCATCCGTGTCTTGCCGATGTCGTGGTAGTAGCCGGACACACGCGCGAGGAGCGGATCCGCGTTGACCGCCTCCGCAGCCGCCTCCGCCAGGTGACCGACCATCAGCGAGTGCTGGTACGTGCCGGGAGCCTCGAGGGCGAGGGTGCGCAGCAGCGGAAGGTTCTGGTTCGAGAGCTCGAGCAGCCGGATGTCGGTCGTGACGTGGAAGAAGTGCTCGAAGATCGGTAGAACGAGCCCCACCGCGGCGGACACGAGCAGCCCTCCGACGAGCCCGCCGAGAACATCGAGCACGAAGCTCCACCGAAGTGGTTCCGCGCTCAGGAACTGGATGGCCGTGATCGAGAGAACGTTCGCCGCCGCGACGAACCCGCCCATCGCGAGCAGGACGCTGCGCGCCCGCACCTTTCCGGTCGCGAAGATGCCGGCGAGCGATCCGATGAGCGCAAACAGCGCGAACGGAAAGCTCTGTCCCATGAGGATCCCGGCTCCGATGGCGCTCGCCGCGGCAAAGAGAAGGGCCGGCCCCATTCCCGCGATCAGGCTCGCGACGATCGGCCCGGCGGCGAAGGGGATTGCGTAGTAGGTCGCCGCGGCCGTTGCCGCCCCTTCGAAGCTCGAGGAGAAGCCCTGCGCGAGGTGGAAGAACCCCCTCGTGAGGAGCGCAAACAGGATGCCGGCGCAAGCGACCGACGCGTAAATGGCCTCCCGGGGCCGCTCTCGCTTGCGCCGGACGTACCGACGGGCGTCGAGCCAGAACACGACGGCCGCGAGCGTCTGAAGAATGAGAATGCCGGCGACCTTCACCCAGGAAGACGGGTCGGAGACGGACGCCCGCACTGCCGCGACCCACGCCGAGGTGCGGGGCGTGATCTCGTCTCCCTTGCGGACGATCATCTTCCCGCGCGGGATCTTGGTGAAGACGCTCTCGACGGAGCGGGACGCCTCCTCGCGGCGGTGCCCGGTCTCGGCGGCGTTCAACGACAGGTTCGGCCGCAGAGAGGCCGCGAGAAAAGCGGCAACCTCCCCGATCTCGTCGGGCGTCAGGGGACCGTCCGCGAGCCGCAGCGCGACCTCGGACTTCGCCTCGGAGCCGTACTCGATCGCGGACGGGTCCTCGCGCCGGCGCTGCTCGCGTCCGGTCGCGGTGTCGCGCACGAGCAGTCCCTTGCGCTGATCGAGATAGAGCTCCCGATTGTCGACGATCCCCTTTCGATAGAGCTCGAGGCCGGTGGCGACGAGCCGGTTTTCCAGGGCCGCTGAGAAACCAACCCGCGCGAGCGCGCCGAGAGCGCCGTCGCCGATCGGGAACTGAAAGGCGTCGCGCACGTCCTGGGTCACTTCGCCGCGAGACACGCTGCGCCCCGCGGCCGCCCTCGCCTGCGCGAAGGATTTGCGGATGTCCTGTTCGAAGCGACCGGGAGCGGCCGGGTCGAAGTCGTAAACGGGCAGGACTTCTGCCGCGGCTTCCGCTTTGCGCCGAACGGTGGCGTCGGGATCGGGAACGATCAGGTCGCGGGGCGCGACGACGTCCCGCGTCGCGATCGACCCGGGGCGGACGGGCACGGTGCGGAACGTCAGGGTCGGCGCGAACGAAAGCGTCGTGACGAGGACGTAGAGCGTCCCCCAGAGGATCGGGCGCTGGTACGGCCGAATCGGCGGGGCGCCCGTCTCCCGCGCGGTGACGCGCTTGCGCCGGAAACTGATCGGCCTCGTCACGACGTCAGGCCTCGCTGACCACTTCGATCAAATGGTCGTGCGATGCGATGCGAGAAAGCGAGCCCCCGCATTTTTTCAGCGGCCGTTCGGACGCGCGAAAGACGCCTCGCGCTCGCGGTCGAGCAGGTCGTAAGCGGTGATGATCGACTGCACGAGCGGGTGCCGCACGACGTCACGCTCGTCGAAGAGCACGAACCGGATTCCCTCGATGGACGAGAGGATCTTCTGCGCTTCCCTCAGGCCCGACGTCTTGCCCTGAGGCAGGTCCACCTGGGTGATGTCGCCCGTGACGACGGCTTTCGATCCGAAACCGATCCGCGTGAGGAACATCTTCATCTGCTCGGAGGTCGTGTTCTGCGCCTCGTCCAGGATGATGAAGGCGTCGTTCAAGGTCCTTCCGCGCATGAACGCGATCGGAGCGATCTCGATCACTCCGCGCTCGAGGAGCTTTGCCGTTCGCTCGTAGCCGAGGATGTCGTACAGCGCGTCGTAGAGGGGCCGGAGATAAGGGTTCACCTTTTCGACCATGTCGCCCGGAAGGAACCCGAGACGCTCCCCGGCTTCGACAGCGGGGCGGGCGAGCACGATCCGCTTGACCTTCTTCTCGAGCAGTGCCGCCGCGGCCATTGCGACCGCGAGATAGGTCTTGCCGGTGCCGGCCGGACCGATCGCGAAGACGAGATCGTCGCGATCGATCGTCTGAACGTAGAGCCGCTGTTTCGTGTTTCGAGCGGACACGACCGAACGCAGCGAGGGCCCGAACGGGCTCTCCGTGAAGAACTCGACGAGGGAGGCCGCCGGGTCCTCCTTGAGGACGCGGATCGCTGTCGCGACGTCGCTGCCCTTCAGCGGGTAGCCCCGGGCGGCGAGATCGGAGAACGCGGCGAGGAGGCTGCGCGCCCGGTCTTCGGCCGGACCTTCGCCCACGACCGAGACCTCGTTGCCTCGAGCGGCGAGCCTCACACCGAAAGCCTCTTCGATGGCCCTCAGGTTCTCGTCCGCGATGCCGAAAAGAGCGGTGAACCCGGCATCGGGAAGCGTGACGGCCTGGTTGGGGTCTGTAATCTTGGGTTCTCCTCCGCGACCGAAATTACGCTACCACGGAGAGGAAGCAGCAAAAGGCGGGCCCCCGGTTCCCGGGAGCCCGCCGCCGAGTCAAGTGGTTGAAAGAGAGTGGTTTGTGGATCCGGAGGGCCGTTCCCCGCGGTCCTATCGTCCGTCCGAGATGGCCTGCGCCACCTCTTCCAGGGCGTTCTCGACCGCGTCTTCGACGGTGGAGCCGCGGGACTTGTGCCGGATCTCGCCGACGACCTTCCCGCTCGAGTCCTTCGCGATCACCTCGAGGCCGACGCCGGGATTCGCCATCCAGCCGCCCCAGATGCGGGCGCCCGTGCCGGGCTCCCACGCGTTGAAGACGTTGCCCTCGATGACGAGCTCCGCGCCCTTCTCGGCGAGCTTGTAGCCGGCGCGTTCCAGCCACTGCTCCATGTACTCCCGGGCGTCCTCCGCCGCGCGCCGGGCTTCCTTCCCTTTGCCGTTTTCGACGAAATCCTTCACCTCGACGGTCTTGTACTTCTTCAGGCTCCCCTCGGGAAAGTAAACCCAGTCGGCGTCCTTCCCCTTCGTCAGCTTGTCGTAGTCGGGAAGGAACTTCGCCGGCTCGTCGGCCTCCTTCGCATCATCCGAGTCCTGGAACTTCTTCGCGGCGAAGGCCGGCGACGCGAAAAGGGTGAGTCCCAGAACGGCAACACACACGATCGCGAACAAACGGCGATTCAGTATCCCCATCGCTTGATCTCCTTCTGGTTTAGGGCCGGAATTGTACCAAGCCCGACGCTTTTCCACTAACCGAATTGGATCCGTTCGCAGACGGCGTCGCCGGCCGCCGCCGTCGAGAGGGACCCTCCCACGTCGGCCGTGCACCGGCCCTCCCGCACGCAGGCCGCGACCGCGGTTTCGACGGCCTCGGCCTCCGCGACGTGGCCGAGGTACTCGAGCATCAGTCCAGCCGTCAGGATGGCCCCGAACGGGTTCGCCCGGCCCGTCCCCGCGTACTTGGGGGCGGAGCCGTGGACCGGCTCGAACATCGAGACGCGCCCGGGATGGAGGTTCCCCGAGGCGGCCATCCCCAGGCCGCCCTGGAGCGCCGCCCCGAGGTCCGTCGCGATGTCCCCGAACATGTTGCTCGTGACGATCACGTCGAACTGCCGCGGGTCCTTCACCATCTGCATGCAGAGCGCGTCGATGTAGAGGTGCGACGACTCGACGTCGGGATACTCCCGCGCGACTTCGCCGAAGACGCGCTGCCAGAGGTCGCCGGCGAAGCGCATGGCGTTCGACTTGTCGGACATCACGACCCGTTTGCGCCCGCGGGCGCGCGCGAACTCGAACGCATGGCGAACGATCCGCTCGACGCCCTTCCGCGTGGAGACGTCTTCCTGGATCGCCACCTCGTCGGAAGTCCCCTTCTTGAAGTTCCCGCCGGCGCCGACGTACGCGCCCTCGGTGTTCTCGCGGAAGACGACGAAGTCGATGTCCGCCGCCGAAAACGCCTTCAGCGGGCTCAACCGGTCGTCGAGGCATCGCACCGGCCTGTAGTTGACGTACAGGTCGAGGGTGAAGCGCGCCCCGAGGAGGATGTCCGCCGCGTGCTTCATGTCCGGTACGCGGGGGTCGCCGAAGGCGCCCATGAACACGGCGTCGTAGTTGCGCGAGAGATCGTCGAAAGCGCCGGGAGGGATCGTGACGCCGGTCGCCAGGTAGTGGTCGGCGCTCCAGGGAAAGTGGACGAGCTCGACCGGAAGGGAGCGGATCCGGCCGATCGTCTCGAGGATCTTCACGGCTTCGCGGGTCACGTCCACACCGATCCCGTCGCCGGGGACGACCGCGATCTTCATGCGGCGAGGGACGTTAGCATCCGGGGCCGCAAAACGGTAAACGGGAAAGAAGAAAAGATCGCGAGGGACCCCGCTTTCCGTTTTTCGTTTCCCGATTCCCGTCCTAGAATCGACCCATGAACTTCGCGGAAATCGTGCGCGAGATCCTCCACGAGAAGAGCATCGGCCCGGAGCGGCCGACGCCCGCGTCGCTGACCCGGTGTCTCGCAGCCGAGGCCGACCGCTACCTCGAGCGCGTGCGATTCGATTCGCAGCACTATGTCCGGCATCCGATCCTGCTCTGGGAGGACTGGGAAGTCATGGTGATCGGCTGGGAAGCCGGCCAGATCACTCCGATCCACGATCACCGCGGAGTGCTCGGGGGGATGGCGATTCTCTCCGGGACGCTGCTCGAGGAGCGGTTCAGCGTTCCCAGGGAGCTGCCGGAGCTCGCCGACTCGCGGGTTCGCCCGGAAGGCGACCTCTCCGAAACCGGCCCCACGGTCCTCCACCGCCTCCTCCCCCGGACCCGGGCGGTATCGCTCCACATCTACCGGCCGCCCCTCCGCACGATGGGGATCTGGGATGCGCGGGGCGGGTTCCAGGAGATCCGCCCCTCCGCGTTCGACGTCGAGGAAGAGGTCCTCGCGCGGGCCGTTGCGGCGCCGCGGACGGACTCGGCGCCGGTCGCGTAGTCACACGACGTCGGTGACAGAGCCCCTCACCCCGGGCCCTCTCCCCGGAGGGGAGAGGGAGAAGTGGCACCCCCCCTCCCTGCTTCCGGCACGGGAATTGATACTTCGGAGCCAGCCGGGCTCTGCCCGGGAGGAGGCCTCATGAGACGGTTCCCCGCAACGACCGCTGCTGCTGCCATTGCCGCGTTTCTCGCCCTCTCGGGTTGCGCGACCAACCCCGTCACCGGCAAATCGCAGGTCGTGCTCATGTCCGAGCAGCAGGAGCTGGAGATGGGGAAGGCTTACTACCCCATCACCACCCAGCTCTCCGAGGGAGAACTCCCCCACCGGGAGGTCCAGAACCTCGTCACGCGCGTCGGGATGAAGATGGCGCGAGCCTCCGAGCGGCCGAACCTGCCGTGGGAGTTCAACGTCGTCGACTCGAACGAGCCGAACGCCTACGCGCTTCCGGGCGGAAAGCTTTCGATCACTCGGGGCCTCATCTCCAAGATGGAGTCGGAAGACCAGCTCGCGTCGGTCCTCGGGCACGAGATCGGTCACGTCACCGCGCGGCACTCCGTCGTTTCGGCGAGCCGGAGCCAGCTCCTCGGTCTCCTCCTCGGCGTCGGCGGCGCGGTTCTGCAGACCCAGGGCGTGCCCGGAGCGGGCGCGATCGAGCTCGCGGGACAGGTCGGCGCGGCCCTTCTGACGACAAAGTATTCGAGGGACCAGGAGAGGCAGGCCGACGATCTCGGGTACAAGTACATGACCGCGGCCGGGTACAACCCGCGCGCGTTCGTCGAGACTTTCCAGATCCTCGCCGCCGCCGCGCAGCGCGAGCCCTCGAAGTTCAACAACCTCTTTGCGAGCCACCCGATGACGTCCGAGCGCATCGCGACGGCGGAACAGAGACTCGCGAGCGACCCCTCCGTGGCGGACCGGCCGCCGCAGACGTCGGAGTTCCTCCGCGCGGTCCGACCGCTCAAAGAAGAAGCTCCCGCGTTCGCACTCGCCGACGAGGCGAAGGAGCACGCGCGCAACCGGCGGACCCGCGAGGCCGCGGAACGGCTCGAGCGCGCCGTGTCGATGGTCCCGGGCTCGCCGATCCTGAACGCGCTCTGGGGCGACACGCTCTACGACCTCGGAGACTTCCAACGGTCCGAGCAGGTCTCCGACCGCGCGAATTCGCTCAACCCGCAGCTCTTCTACGGACGGCTCGTGAACGGCGCCGCGAACTGGCGCCTCCGCGACCACCGGGAAGCGATCGAGCAGCTCCGGGCCGCCGAACGGCTCGTACCGGACACGTACCTCGTCGCGTATTTCGCGGGGCGCACGCTGGAGGACGCGGGCGACCGCCGTGCCGCGGCGGAGCAGTACGCCAAAGTTGCGCAAGCCACGCAGGGGCAGGGCGAGTACGGTCAGTATGCCGTCGGGCGCCTGCGGGAGTGGGGTTACCTGACCCAGTAGTCGGAGGTCAGCGCGTCTTCCGGGCGTAGACCCGGGCCCATTCCCTTCCCCATGGGTCGGCGATTCGCTCAACGAGGCGCTCCCCCGATGCGGAAGGACTGACCGTTGACACGATTCGGAATCGCCGCTCCCCGCTTCCGGTCGTTTCCCCTTTTCCGTTTCCCCTTTCCCGATCCGGATCGAGCCGGTACCTTCGAACCCCGGCGACAGTGAGGCGGTTCTTTCCGAGCGAGGGGTCGAGCTCGACTCGCCCGTAGGCGTCCCACCGGGCGGCGGCGCGACCGAGCAGCGTGTCCTGTCCCCAGAAGGCGTCGAAGGTCGTCCGTGAGCCGGCCCAGCCGACGAGCGCGTCGCGCGTCCCCGCCGCGGAAGCGATCGCGATCGCTCCGGTGACAGCCAGCGCCGCTAACCGTCGGCGTCGGGGGGGCGCCATCGCGAGCACGAGGAGCGCTCCTCCCGCGATCGCCACGGCGGCGACGTCCGAGAGGTAGGCGAACCGAAATCCGTTCGGGACGCTGGCCCTCCCCCCGACGACGGTCGCGGCGAACGCCGCGGCCGCGTTCGCGAGCAGGTACGCGGAGAAGTCACGGCGCGGCCGCAGAAGTGCAAAGCCGAGAGCCACCGCCGCGAGGGACCCCCCGATCCAACCGAGACGGGAGCGACCGGGAAGATCGTGGCGCGCCGTCGGGTCGGCCCGAAACCACGGGGACGCGAGGGCGTCCGCGGCGACGCCGAACAACGGCAGGGCCGACCGGGACCGCTGGACCTCGAGTCGGACGTTCTGGTCCGAGGCGCGCGCGAAGTAGGGAGAGGTTCTCCCCTCCCGGAGCAGGAGGAGCGGGGCCGCGGTAACGGCGAAAGCCGCCGCGAAGGCGAAGACGAGCGCCGGCCGCCGGAGCCGACTGTCTCCGACCGTCGCCGGCCACACCGCGATCGCGAGGAGCGCGGCCGCCCCGACCCACGCGGCGAGATACATGTGGGCCGCGATTCCGGCGACGATGCCGGCGGCCGCCGCGAGGGCGGGGCTTCTCCTTCGGCGGGCGGCGAAAAGGGCGAGCGTCGCAAGGTCCAGCATCGGGGCAACGGCAATCGCCACCCAGCCCCACCGCGAGAGGATCAGACTCCAGCGCATCCCCGCGAGAGCAAGGCCCGCGAGTGCCCCGCCCCCGCGCGGGAGAAGCGCGCGGCCGAGCAACATCGCAGTTCCCACCGAGACCGCGCCCGCGAGCGCGGAGGGAAGGCGCACCCCGAGTACGGTCGTGCCGGCGAGCTCGAGCGACGTGCGATACAGCTGGAGGTAGAGCACTCCGACGCTTCCGTAGGGCTCCGCAACGCCATAGGGCGCGGCCCGGATGGAGTCCCGGAAGTCGACCCAGCCTCGCTCGAGCGCCATCGTCGGTTCGATGAGCGAGACGTCGTCCAGCCAGAGCGGTATCGGAAGCGAGTCGAGGCCGGCGAATCGGAAGAACGCGCCGGCCGCGAGCGCCGCCACCGCAAGGAAGACGACCGTCGCGCGCCGGAAGGGCAGAGCCAGTGGGCCTTCGGGAACGACGCGGCTCCAGAGAAAAAGGAGGGATGCCGCGAGCGCGCCCGCCGCCCCGGCGGACGAGAGGAGCCCGATCCAGAGAAGGAAACGCGGGATGAGCCAGCCGGGGTCCGGGTCGAGAAGAAGGGCGGGCCGAATCGCCTCGAGGACGTAGACGCCCGCGACGAAGGATGCCGCGCCGCCGACGAGAACTGCTGTTTTTTGCCCGGGTCGCCCGGGACCGTTCACTTCTCGAAGAAGAGGAAGAGATTGACGGCGGACGGCCCGAGCGAGAAGAAATCGCCGGAGAGGAGCGGCCGCGCGCAGTCCTCCTCGGAGATTCCTCCGAGGTCGTCCGGCTTCGGCACCGGATCGCCGTTCAGGTACGTCCCGCAGGTCGAGCGCATGTCCACCAGCAGATACCGCGGGCCGTCCCGCCGCACGAGCTTCGCGTGAAGCCGCGACACCTCGGTGTTCAGGAACGCGTCGGGGGACGAGACGCGGAATCCCGACACCGGCATCCCGACGCCGATGAACTCGGGCACCTCGCGCCCGATCAGGAGCTCCTCGAAGTCGAGCCGCACGAGACCGGCGTTGTAGGGGCCCAGGCCGAGGAGGTAGTGACCGTCGGGGAGCCGGATCAGGGTCTTTTCGAGCCGCGTGGACATCCCGGCCATGCCGTTGTCCACGAAAGACATGACGTCGCGCTGGCGCGACTCGAGCGCCTCCCGGCAGATGGCGGCGTAGAGGTCGTCGGCTCTCATGCTGCCGGAACGGAGTGCGAGCGGAATGCCAGAGCTCGCCAGCCGCGCAAATCCATCACTGGCAACGATTTTCGCACAGGGCGCGCGTTTTCCCTACGACGTCAATTGACCGGTTCCGGCTTTGCGGGGACAGTTTCAAATCTGTCCCCTCTCTGCCGGCTCGGGCGGTGCGGCTTCGAGCTCGACCGTCCACCGCTCCGAGACGTCCTCCGGCAGCTCCGTCACGAAACGCGACGGCTCGAGGATCACGTCCACGCCGTACCGGTCGCGCGCGAGCATGGGATACGTCAGCGCGACTTCGTTCTTCGCGCGGGTCACCGCGACGTAGAAGAGACGCCGCTCCTCTTCGAGGCCCTCGTCGGTGACGGCGGCGCGGTAGCTCGGGAAACGCCCTTCCGAGAGCCACATCACGATCACCCGGCTCCACTCGAGCCCTTTCGCCTGGTGCACGGACGAGAGCACGAGCCGGTCGTCCGAGGGCTCTCCCGCGGCGACGTCCTCGCCCGAGAGCTCGTTGAAGAGCGTCACCTCTTCGAGGAACCCGGGCAGCGACTCGTAAGACTGCGCGAACTGCGCGAGCTGCTCGAGGTCGTCCAGCCGCGCTTCGCCGTTGGGGAACTTCGCCCGCGCGTAGTCGCTGTAGACCGATTCGACGACGAACCGGATCGCCTCGGCCGGCGAGGAACGGAGCGACGGCGAGTCGAGCCGGCCGACGAGGGAGCGGAAGGGCTTCAGCGCCGCGTCCGCGCCGCGCGGCAGGCTCGAGACTGCGCCCAGAGAACGGAACGCGACGAGCGGGTCCGGCGCGCGGCCGATCGCTTCCCAAACCGCGGCGGCGGAGCGCTCTCCGACGCGCGGAAAGATCTTCAGGGTCCGCTTCCACGAGAGCTCGTCCTTCGGGTTGACGACGAGCTTCAGGAAAGCGAGCACGTCCTTCACGTGACGCTGCTCGAAGAAGCGCGTCCCCGACCGGATCTCGTACGGGATGCCGCGGCGCGTGAGCTCGATCTGGAGCTCG
Organism: uncultured Acidobacteriota bacterium; assembly: GCA_963832145.1. GTDB lineage: Bacteria > Acidobacteriota > Thermoanaerobaculia > UBA5066 > Gp7-AA6 > Gp7-AA6. The sequence continues at coordinate 62,873 of CAWHTA010000004.1, read as the reverse complement.
AGCGCCTGGTAGTGGGCGCGGTAGAGGACGGCGAGATCCGCGAGCGCGTCCCCCTCGTCGTGCCACTCGAGGACGCGCTGCGCGATGAAGCGCGCCTGCTCGGACACGTCGGCAAGCGCCACGACCGCCGGAAGGGGCCCGTGGGCGCGGCTGGCCTCGAGGTCCTTCTGGAACTGCTTCTCGTTCTTCGCGATCGAGGCGTTCGCGAGCGCGAGGATCTGCGGCGTCGAACGGTAGTTCCGGGTGAGCCGGAAAACCTTGGCGTCCGGATAGCGCTCCGGGAAGCCGAGGATGTTCTCGAAGGACGCGCCCCGGAACGAGTAGATCGCCTGCGCGTCGTCGCCGACAACGGCAGACGTTCCTCCGGATCTTCGCCATGCCGTCCACGATCTCGCCCTGGAGCTTGTTCGTGTCCTGGTACTCGTCGACGAGGACGTGATCGTAGGACGCCGCGAGCTGCGCCGCGACTTCCGGCGCCTCCGCGAGGAGCCGCTTCCACGCGAGGAGCAGGTCATCGTAATCGGCGGCGTTCGCCGCGCGCTTCCTTTCCGCGTACTGCTGGAAGACGCGGACGATGTCTTGCTCGAGCTCGAGGAAGTGCGGGGCACGCTCGGTCAGGACCTCGAGGAACGGCCGCCCCGTGTTGATCTTGAAAGAGTACAGGTCGAGGAGCACGTCCCCCTTGGGGAATCGCTTCTCGAGGGTCGGGATCGCGAGGTCCGAGATCGCGGCGTCGAACGTCTCGCGCGCGTCCTCCTCGTCGAGGATCGTGAAGGTCGGCGAGAGCCCGAGCCGCGACCCGAACCGCCGCAACAGACGGCTGCCGACCGAGTGGAAAGTGCCTCCCATGAGCCGCCGCGTGTCCACCGAGAGAAGCGCCTCGACCCGGCGGAGCATCTCGCGCGCCGCCTTGTTGGTGAACGTGAGGAGCATGATCCGCGAGGGGTCCGTGCCCGACTCGATCAGCCGCGCGACCCGGTAGACGAGCGTGCGGGTCTTTCCCGACCCCGCTCCCGCGATGACGAGGATCGGCCCCCCTCCGGCGAGCACGACCGCCTTCTGTTCCTCGTTCAGCTCGCGGTCGTAGTCGATCCGGTAGGTCTTGGGCCCGGTCGCCGTCTTGAGTACGTACTTTCGACCCACGCCGGGAGTTTAGCCTCGCCTCTTCTCCCTCTCCCCTCCGGGGAGAGGGTCGGGTGAGGGGCTCTCCACGCCGAATGCGCGGCGCCTGTGTCACGATCCCCCGATGCTTCGCCTTCTGACCGCTGGTGAATCGCACGGTCCGCGCCTGACCGCGATCCTGGAAGGGATCCCCGCCGGTTTAGGCATCGACCCGGCATTCGTCGATCGCGAGCTCGCGCGCCGCCAGCACGGCTACGGGCGCGGCGGGCGGATGAAGATCGAGAAGGACCACGCCCTCTTCGAGGGCGGCGTCCGCGGCGGCGTCACGCTCGGCTCCCCCATCGCGATCGGCATCGAGAACCGCGACTTCGCCAACTGGTCGACGGTCATGAACCCTCTCGACAACGACCCCCTGGCCGCGGCGGACCGCCGGGTCACGCGGCCCCGTCCCGGCCACGCGGACCTCGCGGGCGGGCAGAAGTACGGTGCGGCCGACCTTCGGGACGTGCTCGAGCGCGCCTCCGCGCGCGAGTCGGCGGCGCGCGTCGCGGCGGGCGCCGTGTGCAAGCTACTTCTCACCGAGTGCGGGATCGACGTCCGAAGCGGCGTGCTGTCTCTCGGGCACGTTGCGGACGACCACGTGCCGCGCACGTTCGAGTCGCTCGAAAAGGTCCGGGAGGACTCGCCCCTGCGCGCGATCGACGCCGCGCTCGAAAAGAAGATGGTCCAGGCGATCGACGCCGCGAAGAAGGACGGCGACACGCTGGGCGGCTCGATCCTCGTGGGCGCGCGCGGCGTCCCCGCCGGACTCGGTTCCTACGCCTCCTGGGACCGCAAGCTCGACTCACGCATCGGCGCCTCGATGCTCTCGATTCCCGCCGTGAAGGCCGTGGAGCTCGGGTCCTCGATCGAGGCGTCGCGCGGACCCGGCTCCCGGGCCCACGACGAGATCGAGCGCGGCCCCGACGGCGAATTGCGGCGCCGGACGAACCGCGCCGGCGGCCTCGAGGCGGGCGTCACCAACGGGGAGGACGTCATCGTCGTCGTCTATATGAAGCCGCTCTCGACGCTCGCAAAAGGGCTCGATTCCGTGGACCTCGCGACCGGCGAGTCCGCTCGCTCGGCCTACGAGAGGAGCGACGTCGCCGCCGTGTCCGCTTGCGGCGTAATTGCAGAAGCGATGCTCGCGTTCGTCCTCACCGACGCGCTCCTCGAATCCACGGGCGGCGACCGGATGGAGGACGTGAAGTCGCGCCTCGCCGCGCACCGCGAGCGGCTCGCCGCGTATCAGCGGAAACCGTCGCCGTAGGCGGGCGAGCGTCATGTGGCGTCCGATCGAACGCCTCACCCGCTACGCGGAAGCGGCCTACATAGATTTCCGGGTCTTTCTCGCGGGCAAGACCGACCGCAAGTCTCCCCCGCTCCGGCTTCGGTTCGTGGGAGACGGCGACTTCGAGGCCGTCGGCGACCAGCTTGCCGACCTGGTCCTCGAGCACGGCCACGTTCCGGCGAAGGCCTCGCTTCTGGACGTCGGCTGCGGCGTCGGACGAGTCGCGTTCTCGCTCGCGCGCCGCCTGCCCCGCGAAGTGGAATACGAGGGATTCGACGTCGTTCGCGGAGCCATCCGCTGGTGCCGCCGCCGAATCACTCGCGACTATCCGAACTTTCGCTTTCGCCACGTATCGGTCCGCAGCTCCGAGTACGCACTCTTCGGCGTCCCGGCAACGGAGTTCCGATTTCCCTTTTCCGACGAACGCTTCGACTGTGCCTTCGCGTTCTCGCTGTTCACGCACCTCACCTTTCCGGAGATGCGCCGTTATCTGCGCGAGTCCGCTCGCGTCGTCAAGCCGGGAGGGCGCCTCGTTGCCACTTTCTTCCTCTTGAACGAGGAGTCGACGCCGCGGCTCCCCTCGATGCCGGGCATCTATGGATTTCCCGTCATCGACGGCCCGATGAGGCTCGCCGACGGGGCGAATCCCGCGGAGGCGGTCGCCATCGACGAAGACGCTCTGGGGGCGGAGATCGCCGCTGCCGGTTTCCGGCGACACACGGTGATTCGCGGTCAGTGGTGCGGTCGCACCGGGGCGTCGACCTTCCAGGACCTCGTCGTCTGCGAGAAATAGGCGGTCAGTTCGGCTTCTCCGCCAGGCAGTAAGTCGTCGAGGCGAAGACATGTGCGTTCCGGGAACTGTTCAGCCGCCGGTTCATCGGGCCGGCGAGCGCGCTCAACAGCCTCCACGCCTTCCGCACCGGTGACCGGATGAGTGCGGGGGAATACTCGTTGATGAAGACGGTGCCGAGATCGAAAAGCGCGTGGAGCGGCCCGACGCAGGGTCCCGCATCCAGCACGCGCAGGCCTCCGCGCTCGAGAAGGCGGCGGTGTCCCGAAACGGTCAGATTCTGGAAGTGGTCCGGATAGCCGTGGTACGCCTGCAGGAACGGCGTCACCGAGTATGACCTTCCACCGGGCGCGAGCACTCGGAACATTTCTCGAACCACCGCATCCGGCTCGGAAAAGTGCTCGAAGCCGGCCTCGCAGAAAACGCCCTCGACGCTCGCGTCCGCGTACGGAAGCTCGTGCACGTCCGCGACGACGTCCACGTTGGGGAAAGGCCCGATGTTGACGTTGACGAGCTCCGGATGCGCTCGCCCGGGACCCCCGCCGAGAGAGAGGTAGACGGACTCTCCTCCGGCGTGCTCGAGAAAGCGATTGAACGCGGCAGTCGACTCGGGGGTTCGGTAGTCGCGGGCCAGGAGTTTCCGCAGCGGGCCGGTCGGGCTTCGTTGTTGGACATTGGGATCGGCCGGACCGTACTCCTCGACCATCCGTGACGACCCGCGCACGTAACGATCGGCGGCCTGCGGATCCGAGAGAAGAATCGGGACGCCGCCGACGCTCGCGTAACGATTACTGCCATCCCCGGTTCGAAGGACACCGTCCTCGAGCACGAGTCGTTTCCGAGTGACCGGGCAGACGAGGATTTGCCGTCCTACCTGCTCGGGAACGCTCAACACGTCAGGGGCTCCGGTCCTCCGGCATTACGGCCACTACCCCGAGTTTCCGTCGATCCGGGAGGCCGAACCGCTTCGGAACGAAGGCGCGGGACAGCTCGAAGAGGAAGACGCGCGGACGGCCGCCCGGCCGGAGGGCGAGAGCGGTCGAGCCGCCGGGCGGGATCGTGCGCCGTATGAGAACCGGGCCGTCGTCCGCGCGGACGGTGACTTCGACCGGCCGCCCCTCGGGCGAGTAGTTCGCGAGCGAGATCCGCTCGGGGGCGCCGGACGCCGCGTGCACGGCAAACCGCTGCCTCGTCCAGCGGAAGTGCCCGTCTATGCCCGCCTCCCGGGCGTAGAAGCCCGCGAGCTTTCCGTGGCGAAACGCCTCCGCCGGATCGGAAGTCGCGAGCGCCGCTCGAAGGACGGCGACGCCGTAGAGAACGACGAGACCGACGCGGACGCGAGCCCACAACCGTCCCGTTTCCGGACCGCCCGCGGCGACAACGGCGCAGAGCAGAAAGAAAAACAGGGAAACCTCGGGCGCTAACCAGTGCGAGCCGACGACGAGGACGAGGAGGAAAGCGAGCACCGCAGCCGCCACCCCGAGGCGGTCCGGTTCGCGCACAGCGGAAAGCGCGTGCACCGCGAGGGTGACCGCGAAGAACAGCGTCAGCGCGAGTCCGATCACGCCCGTCTCCGAGAGGGCCTGGAGGTAGGCGCTGCCGGGATTGTCCCGGATTCCGAGTCGCGCGCGGTCCGCTCCCGCGAGGTCCGGGAGTCGCCACGCAAAGGTCCCGAGGCCTCCCCCCTCGACCGGCGACTCCGCGAATTGACGAACGGCAGAGCGCCACAGAATCGGCCGCGACGAGGCACGGTCGTCGATCGAGAGCGTCGAACGGAAGAGGTGACCGAGGCGGTCCCCGACTCCGCCGGGCGCGTCCCGGGGGACGAGGGCGACGGCCAGGGCGAGCACGAGCGCGGCGACCGCGATGCCGACGCGCCACTTCCCGGGCAGCGACGCTCGCGCGATCACGACGGCGCTCCCGAGAACCGCCACGAGGAAGCCGCTGCGGGAGCCGGAGAGCGCGAGGCCGACGGGAAGCGGCACGAGGGTCCAGATCGCCCAGCGCGGCCGCGCGCGGTCGACGAGCAAGCGCGACGAGGACCGGAATCGCGAGCCCGCAGAGGAGGCCGAGAGCGTTGGGGTCGCTCGCGCCGCCCGACAGACGGCCCGTCAGCCGCCAGAAGGGCCGGGTCTCGGGGAAGCCGGCGCCGGACACCGGGAAAACGGTCCACGCCGCCGACACCGCGATCCCGATCAACGCAGCGCGGAGCGCTTCCGCCCGCACTGCCGCGCCCGACCGCCTCAGCAGGAAAAAGAACCCCGCGCCGGCGGCCAGCACGGCGAAGGCCAGGGCGCTCTCGCGGACCGCGGCGCCGCCGGCGAGACCTTCGGCGTTCACCGACCGTCCCGTCACGCCGTGAGTGATCGACCACCACGTCGTCGCCCGTACGACCGCGAGCAGCGTTGCGAGCGCCCAGAGGGCGGCCAGGGCGCGGAGCGGGCCGTCGAGGCGGGAACGGTCGGGGACGCTTTCGAAGTCGTAGAGAAAGCGGAACGTCCAGCCGACCGCGAGGGCGCCGAAGAGCAGGAGCGGCCACGCGAAGGGGTCCGCGGCTCCGAGAAGGCGCGGGAGTACTCCGACCGTCGGAAAGAGGAAGCAGAAGTCCCGCACCGCGCGCGCCGGCCGGACGACCGCCGTGAGCGCGAGGACGAGCGCGATCGCGAGCGCTGCCAGCCGGTCGGGAGCGCCGCGCGGGAAACCGATCGGTGAGGACGACGGCGCTGCCGCCCGCGGCGAGCAGGAAGATGAGGAAGCGGACGCCGGTGCCGGGCCGGCGCGCGGGAGGCGTCGCGAGGTCGAGGTCCGTGTCGAAGGCGGCGCTCACTGGTTCCGGGATTCCCTCACGCCCGGTGGTACTCCTGCAGCGCCGCCACGCCGGTTGCCTCCTCGCGCCACGCGCGGATCCCCTCGACGGCCGCCGCAGCCGCGGAGAGCGTCGTCAGGCACGGGATCTGGAGCCGCAGCGCGGCCGCCCGGATCGCGGCTTCGTCGTAGTGCGACTCACCGCCGAGCGGCGTGTTGATCACGAGGTGGATCTCCCCCGCCTCCATCCGGTCCACGGCGTTCGGGCTTCCCTCATTGACTTTGAAGACGTGGTCGGCGGCGAGCCCGGCCTCCGCGAGCGCCTCCCGGGTCCCCTCCGTCGCGCAGAGGCGGAACCCCATGTCGGCGAGCTCGCGGGCGATCGGGATCACGCTCTCCTTGTCGTACGGATTGACCGTCAAAAACGCCGCGCCTTCCAGGGGCAGGTGGGTCCCGATCGCCTCGCACGCCTTGGCAAAGGCATCGCCGAAGCGGGGCGAGATGCCCATGACCTCACCCGTCGATTTCATCTCCGGGCCGAGCAGCACGTCCTCCCCACGGAACTTCCGGAACGGGAAGACCGGCGCCTTGATGAAGAAGTCGACCGGCTGACGCTCGGGCGGCAGATTGAGCGACTCGAGCGACCGGCCCGCCGCGAGGAGCGCCGCCGCCCGCGCCATCGGCACGCCGATCGCCTTCGAGACGAACGGGACGGTGCGCGACGCACGCGGGTTCACCTCGAGCACGTAGAGAAGGTCCTGCTGCACGGCGAACTGGATGTTCATGAGGCCTTTGACCGAGAGCGCCCGGGCGAGCTTCCGCGTCGCGTCCGCCATTTCGCGCAGCTTGGCGGGAGTCACCTTCCACGCCGGGAGGACCGAGAACGAGTCGCCGGAGTGGATCCCCGCCTTCTCGATGTGCTCCTGGATGCCGCCGATCCACGTGCTCTTCCCGTCCGAGAGCGCGTCCACGTCGAACTCGAACGCGTCATCGAGGAACCGGTCGATCAGGATGGGGTGGTCCGGCGCGGCCTCGACAGCGCGCGCCATGTATGAGGCGAGGTGGTCGTCGTCGAAGACGATCGCCATCGCGCGGCCGCCGAGCACGTACGACGGCCGGACGACGATCGGGTAGCCGATTTCCGCGGCGATCGCGAGCGCCTCGTCCTTCGTGCGCGCCTCGCCGTGCGCCGGCGCCCGAAGGCCGAGCTCGTCTAAGAGCCGGCCGAAGCGCCCCCGGTCTTCCGCGAGGTCGATCGAGTCGGGAGACGTTCCCCAGATCGGATACCCGGCCGCCTCGAGCGGCCGCGCGAGCTTCAGCGGGGTCTGGCCGCCGAACTGGACGAGCACGCCGTCCGGCCTCTCGTTGTCGAGGACCGCGGAGACGTCCTCGAAGGTGAGCGGCTCGAAGTACAGCCGGTCGGACGTGTCGTAGTCGGTCGAAACCGTTTCCGGGTTGCAGTTGATCATCACCGTTTCGTAGCCCGCCTCGGAGAGCGCGTAGCACGCGTGCACGCAGCAGTAGTCGAACTCGATGCCCTGCCCGATCCGGTTCGGCCCGCCGCCGAGGATCACGACCTTGGGCCGCTCCGTGCGGACCGACTCGTTCTCGTCCTCGTACGTCGAGTAGTAGTACGGGGTGTACGCCTCGAACTCCGCCGCGCACGTGTCGATCGTCTTGTAGACCGGGGCGAGCCCGAGCTCGCGCCGGCGCTCCCGAACCGCGCTCTCGCCGCAACCCATTGCCCGTCCGAGGGCGGCGTCGGAGAGGCCGAGCCGCTTCAGCCTTCGCATCTCGTCGCTGGAGAGACCGTCCGGCGACTTCCCCGCCACGCACGTCTCGGCTGCCACGATCTTCTCCATCGCGTCGAGAAACCACGGATCGATGCGGGTGCGCTCCGCGACCTCTTCGACGCTCATGCCGTCGAGGAACGCGCGGCGAACATGGAAGATCCGCTCCCACGTGGGGACCTCGAGCTTCGCGAGGAGCTCCTCGCGGGCAAGCGCGGGCCGACCGTCGTCGAGGCCGTCCCGCCCGATCTCGAGGGAGCGGATCGCCTTGCCGAGGGCCTCGGAGAACGTGCGCCCGATCGCCATCGCCTCCCCGACCGACTTCATCTGTATCGTCAGGGTGGGGTCCGCCTTCGGGAACTTCTCGAACGCCCAGCGCGGGATCTTCACGACGACGTAGTCGAGCGAGGGCTCGAAGCACGCGGGGGTTTTCTTCGTGATGTCGTTCGGGATCTCGTCGAGCGTGTACCCCACGGCGAGGAGCGCCGCGATCTTCGCGATCGGAAACCCCGTGGCCTTGGAGGCGAGCGCGGAGGACCGCGACACGCGCGGATTCATCTCGATCACGGTGCGCCGGCCGGTCCCGGGCTCGACGGCGAACTGGATGTTCGAACCGCCCGTGTCGACGCCGATCCGCCGGATGATCGCCTTCGCTTCATTGCGCATCTCCTGGTACTGCCGGTCCGAGAGCGTCATCTGGGGCGCCACGGTGATCGAGTCGCCCGTGTGGACGCCCATCGCGTCGAAGTTCTCGATCGAGCAGACGACGATCACGTTGTCGGCGTGGTCGCGCATCACCTCGAGCTCGAACTCCTTCCAGCCCTCGACCGACTCCTCGATCAGCACCTCGTGCGAGGGAGACTCGGCGAGCCCGTTCTCGACAATCGCCCGGAACTCCGACTCCGTCCGAGCGGCACCGCCGCCGGACCCGCCGAGCGTGAACGACGGGCGCACGACGAGCGGCAGGCCGATTTCCCGGGCGATGCGAACGGCGTCTTCGAGGGTGCGGGCCCGCTCCGAGCGCGGCACCTCCGCGCCGATCTCGATCATCGCCTGCTTGAAGAGCTCGCGGTCCTCGGCGACCCGCACCGCCTGGCGGCTGGCGCCGATCATCTGGACGGACCACTTCTCGAGGATTCCCGCGTCCGCGAGGGCGAGCGACAGGTTCAGGCCCGTCTGCCCGCCCACCGTCGGGAGGATCGCGTCCGGCCGCTCCTTTTCGATGATCCGTTCGAGGAACGCCGGCGTGAGCGGCTCGACGTACGTCGCGTCGGCGAGCTCCGGATCGGTCATGATCGTCGCCGGATTCGAGTTGACGAGGACGACGCGGTATCCCTCGCGGCGGAGAGCGCGAACGGCCTGCGTGCCGGAGTAATCGAACTCGCAGGCCTGACCGATGACGATCGGGCCCGATCCGATGACGAGGATCTTGTGAATGTCGGTTCGCCTGGGCATCGAAGCCGCGGCGGAGTATAAGCGGCGCCCCACCCGCCTCGACTCGAGGACGAGGTGTCGGGGCGCCGACCTGTGTCGGGACTACTTCAGCGGAACGAGCTGACGCGCGACATCCGGATGTTTTTCGATCCGCAGCCCTCGCTGAGAACCGTGCCGGCCTTGCCGAGCGCGAGGAGGCGGCCTCCCTGGAAGCGCACGACGTAGAGGTCGTTCTCGGTCCCCGAGTCGCGCAAGGTCCACGCGGCACCGTCCGGGCTCTCCGCCCGCACCCCGTTCTCGCCGACCGCGACGAAGCGCGAACCGCTCCAGGTGATCCCGAACAGGCCCCGGTCGGTGCCCGCGTTGCCGTGGGTCCAGGTGATTCCGTCGGTGCTCGTGGAGACCACACCCTGGTCACCCACAGCGGCGAAGCGCAGGCCGTCCCACGCGACGTCGGAGTAGCCTCCCCCCGTTATCCCGACCCGCCGCGTCCACGTCACGCCGTCGGGGCTCGTGAACACGAGGCGCGCCTCCACGCCGCCGACGACGACCCAGAGCGATCCGTTCCAGAGAATCCGGTGGAGCGAGTTCTGGTGAATGCGCTGAGGAGCGGACCACACCGCACCGTCGGGGCTCGATATGACGGTGCCGCCGCTGCCGACAGCGACGAAGCGGGACCCGTCCCACTCGACGTCGAAAAGGATCTCCCGAGTACCGGACGACTGGCGGGTCCACGCGATGCCGTCCTGGCTCGTGAGGACCATCCCCGCTTCGCCGACAGCCACGAAACGTGAGCCGCCGTGCGCGACGCCGAGGACCCACTTCCGCGTTCCGGTCGTCTGGGTCGTCCAGTCGGACCCGTTCTCGCTCGTCATGATCGTCCCGAGCGCCCCCGCCGCGACGTGGAGGTTGCCGCCCCACGCCACCGCCGTGAGCACATTGCGCTGGCCACCCGAACGCGCCGACCACTCCCGCCCTTCCGGGCTCGAGAGCACGGTTCCCTTTCCACCGACGGCGAGGAACTCGCGACCGTTCCACACGAGGTCCGTCAGCTCCGTACGAGTGGGGGTCACGCGCGGCGTCCAGTGAATTCCGTCGGGGCTCGAAAGGATGGAACCGAACTCGCCGGCCGAGAGGAACTCCCCTCCGGTCCACACGAGCGACCTGATCGAGGTGTGGTAACCGAGGCCGTAGCTCGCGATGCCGATGCCGTCCGCCGTCGACAGTGCGAGGCCGAAGTCGGGAAACGACGTCCCCCCGATGAGAAACCGAGATCCGTCCCACGCGACGGCGGATAGCGCGTCGATCGTTTCGAAAGTTGAGCGGGTCCACGAGAAGCCGTCCGCGCTCGTCACGATCGAGCCGGTGTCACCGACGGCGAGGAACCGTCCACCGCCCCACGCGACGTCCTTGAGCGTCCACGGCGTCCGCGAAGCCCGTGCGGTCCAGTCCCGCGCGTCGGGGCTCGTGACGACGACGCCTTCGTCGCCGACGGCGACGTAGAGAGATCCGTTCCACACGATTTTCCGGAGGGTCGGGGTCACACCCGCCCTCCGGAACGACCAGAGCTGGCCGTCGGCGCTCGTGAGAACCGCTCCGCCCTGACCGACCGCAACGAATTGCGAGCCGGTCCACAGCACGTCGGAGATGTCCACCTTCGGATTGGAGATCTGTTGATTCCACTCGACCCCGTCGGGGCTCGCGAGGATCGTTCCCGAGCGGCCCACGGCGACGTACAACCCGTTCCCGAACGCGACCGCCGAGAGCCCGTTGCCGAGCGGGGCGGGGTTCGCCCAGAGCCACTCGCCGCAGCTCTGGGCCGAGAGGGCCTGCGCCGCGAAGAGGAGACCTCCGGCCATGACGGCGACCTTCGTCATCCGAGTGAACATGAAGACCTCCGGAAAAAATTATTCCTGTGAATACGGGAATCTTTTGGCGCCGAGGATTATACGCGTGAGCCGCGGCAGAGCTTCGTCGGTCACCGTCCTCCGCGAGCGACACATCCGCTTGCAAAGGTCAACTTCGCGTGCCGTAGCGCGCTTTTCCATCGCCTTGGTGATGGCAACCATTTTGAATAGGTCAGTCCCGGACGAGTGGGTAACGGCCGTCGCGGCCGTTGGTTTTCAGGCCTTCGAGAGGCCGCGGCGCCGAGGTGGCGGATGCGGCGAAAGGAGTTTCGATGATGAGGACAATTGCGAGAAGTGTCTGCTTCCTTGCGATGCTGGGAATCACTACGGTCGCCTTCGGTCAGCCGACGCCGACCCCGACCCGGACCCCGACTGCGGGAGTGAGCGCAACGGCGACGCGGACCCCGACCATGGCCATCTCGGCGACGGCGACGCGAACCCCGACGAGCGGCGTGATGGCAACGGCCACACGGACGCCGACCGCGGGGGTTTCCGTCACCCCGACGGTCACGGCGGCCGTGGGCGCCGCGCCGACTTCGGCGGATCAGTGCCGGAACGAGGGCTGGCGGCGTTTCACGAATCCCCGGTTCCGGAACCAGGGAGACTGCGTGAGCTACGTCGCGAGCGAGGGACGCGCGGGCGGGAACCCGAAGGGGACGCCGACGGCGCGTTCCGACCCCCGAGTAGCTCCCGCTACCGGACGTTTTCCACCGGCGCCTTCGGGCGCCGGTTCTTTTTGCGTCTACTCGTACCGCAGGGCTTCCGCGATGTTCACGCGGCCGGCCCGCCGCGCGGGGACCCAGGACGCGGCGAGGATCACGGCCCCGGCGAAAGCGACGATCGCGGCGAGGTCGAGCGGACGGACGACGAACGGGATATAGGACACGAAGTAGATCTCCGCGACGCCGGGCGGAAATCGCAGCAGGCGAAACGTCGTCATCAGCCAGCACACGAGCGCGCCGAACGCCGCGCCGGAGACGACCCCCGCGCCACCGAGAAGGCTTCCGAGCAGGAGGAACACGCGCGGAAAGAACCGGGGCTCCGCTCCGAGCGCCGTCAGGATTCCGATGTCCCGCTTCTTCTCCTGCACCGTCATGACGAGGGTCGCCACGATGTTGAAGGTCGAGACCGCGACGATGAGCCCGATGACGAAGAAGAGGGTGATCTGCTGGATGCGCAGCGCGGAGAAGAGGCCGGTGTTGAGCGAGCGCCAGTCGGTGACCGAGAACTCCTTCCCCGCGGCGGCGCCGATCGCCCGGGCGGCGCCTTCCGTGTCGCGGATCGTGTCGAGCTTGATCTCGATCACGTTCGCCTCCCCCGCCATCCGCGCCAGCCCGCGCAGGACTTCCCGGTCGAGGAACACCAGCTCGGAGTCGGACTCGTAGAAGTTCGTGCGGAAAATCCGGGTGACCCGGAAGGGGGCGCTCCGGGCAACGAGCGCGGAGGCGCCGGCCGTGTTGTCCGGGACCGAGAGAAGAACCGTATCCCCTTCGCGGACGTCGAGAACGCGCGCGAGCTCGGCCCCGAGCGCGGCGCCCGGCGGAGAGTCGGGCGAGCCACGGGTCAGAAGCTGCTCCGCTCCCGGCAGGTATGCGTCGAGCTTCGACACCTTTCTTTCGGTCGCCGGATCGATGCCCTTCAACACGACGTCGGTGCCGTCGGGGTTTCGTTCCGACGAGGCGAGCCCCGACTGGTAGATCACGGGAGACGTCGCGCGCACCCGGGGCAGCTTTGCCACCCGGAGGGCCGCCGACCGGGGTCCGCCTCGGCGTCGAGGGAGAGGGGGAACAGGACGACCTCGGCGTTCGCGCCGATCAGGTTCTCCCGAATCTCGCGCTGGTAGCCGGAGAGAAGCCCCATCGCCACGACGAGCGCCGCGACGCCGAGGCCGATGCCGGCGATCGAAAGGAGCGAATACGGACGAGACGAGCCGCGACGAGCGCGCCCGCAGGTAGGCGAGGGCGACTTCGAGCGGCAGCGACCTCATCCGGCTTTCGCCCGCCGGCGCTTTTCCATCTCCGCGATGAAGGTTTCGAAGAGCACGTTGGCGTCGTGGGGCCCGGGAGAGGCTTCCGGGTGGAACTGGGCCGCCAGGATCGGCAGAGTCCGGTGGCGAAAGCCCTCGAGCGTGCCGTCGTTCAGATTGACGTGCGTTGGCTCGACGTCTCCGGAGAGCGTTTCACCGGCGACGGCGAAGCCGTGGTTCTGCGACGTGATCGCGACGGTGCGCGTCACCAGGTCCTGGACGGGATGGTTCGCCCCGCGGTGACCGAACTTCAACTTGAAGGTCGTGCCCCCGAGAGCGAGACCGAGAAGCTGGTGTCCGAGACAGATGCCGAAGATCGGCCTCTCCGGCACGAGGCGCTCGATCGTCGAGATCGGTCCGGCGAGCGCGGCGGGATCGCCGGGGCCGTTCGAGAGGAACACTCCGTCCGGGTCGTCTTCGAGAATGCGCGCCGCCGGGGTCGACGCCGGAAAGACCTTCACGCGGCAGCCCGCCGCGTTCAGAAGGCGCACGATGTTCCGCTTCATGCCGTAGTCGATCGCCGCCACCCGGAAACGTTCCCGCCCCCCGTTCGAGACCGAACTCCTCGGCCTCGGCCGTCGAGACGCCGAGCGCGAGGTCGCTTCCGATCATCGGCGGCGACTCGCGGACTCGAGCGAGAGAGCTCCTCCGGGTCGGAGATCTCGGTCGAGAGGCCGGCCCGCATCGCGCCTTCCGAGCGGATGCGGCGGACGAGGGCCCGCGTGTCGAGCCCGTGGAGCCCGATCACGCCCTCGCGGCCGAGATAGTCCGCCAGGCTCTCCTCGCCGCCGGCGCCGCTCCACCGCTCCGGGAAATCCCGAGCGAGGAAGCCGGCGACGTGGACCCGCGACGACTCGGACTCGTCCGCGCGCACGCCGTAGTTGCCGACGTGCGCCGCGGTCATCACGACGATCTGTCCCGCATAGGAGGGGTCCGTGAGGACTTCCTGGTACCCGCTCATCGCGGTGTTGAAGACGATCTCGCCGAACGAGGTCCCCGGCCTTCCGATTGCCTCGCCCGTCCAGTGCGACCCGTCCTCGAGGACGAGCAGCCCCTTCAAGCGAGGCGTCCGACGACCGGCGCGAGGAGGCGAGCCTCGTTCATGAGCTGCGCGAACATGTCCGGCAGGAGAGCCTGCGGCCCGTCGGAGAGGGCGGTCTCGGGCTGGTCGTGGACCTCGATCAGCAGGCCGTCGGCTCCCGCCGCGATCGCGGCCCTCGACATCGGCAGGACCTTCAATCGCTTGCCGGTGCCGTGCGACGGGTCCACGAGGATCGGCAGGTGCGAGATCCGTTTGACGTACGGGATGACGGAAAGGTCGAGCGTGTTCCGGGTGTGGTTCGCGAACGTCCGCACTCCGCGCTCGCACAAGACGACCTCGTAGTTCCCTTCCGCGAGGAGGTATTCGGCGGAGAGCAGGAACTCCTCGATCGTCGCGGACATCCCGCGCTTCAGGAGGACCGGCTTGCGGATGCGGCCGACCTTTTTCAGGAGGGCGAAGTTCTGCATGTTGCGCGCGCCGATCTGAAGGCAGTCCGCGTACTCCGCGACGAGCTCCGCGGTCTCGGTGTCGAGGACCTCGGTGACGATCGGAAGACCCGTCTCCTCCCGAACCTTGGCGAGGATTTTCAGCCCCGCCTCCCCGAGCCCCTGGAAGGAGTAGGGAGACGTCCGCGGCTTGAAGGCGCCGCCTCGATAGAGCGTCGCGCCGGCGTCCCGGACCGCGCGCGCGATCGAGAGAGCCTGTTTCTCCGACTCGACCGCGCAGGTCCCGGCGACGACCGCGATGCGCTCGCCCCCGACGGCCACTCCCCCGATCACCACGATCGTGTCCTCGCGCTTCGCCTCGCGGGAAACGAGCTTGTAGGGGGCGGTGACCGGAATGACTTCCGCGACCCCGGGAAGGTTCTCGAACGCCGCCGACTCGACGGTGCCGCGGTTGCCGGTGATGCCGATGGCGGTTCGCTGGGCCCCCGGGATCGGGTGAGCCTGGAGACCGGCGTTCTCGATCGCCGCGACGACGCGGCGGACGTCTTCCGCCGTCGCGAGCGAATCCATGACGATCAGCATCGAAGTGCTATCATTTGCCGGTGAAACACCCCTGTCAAACGGAGAAAGCGCGCCGGACGAGGGGTTTCGCGCGCGCGGCGCTCGCCGTTTTCGCTCTCTTCCTTTTCGCGTCGGCGGCGTTCGGCTACGTCATCAAGCTGAAGGACGGGTCGCTCGTGTTCGCCCGCTCGACGTACACGGTAAAGGGAAAACGGGCGATCATCACGCTCGAGAACGGCACGATCACCCAGATCGACCTGGACAAGATCGACGTCCCCGGAACCGAGAAGTACAACAAAGAGAACTTCGGAAACGTCGTCTCGATCGACGCGCCCGAAGAGAAGCCGAAACAGCTCCCCACACCGGTACCGAGATCGACCCAACCCCTCGGCGATCTCGTCCGGCCGCGCCAGACCGGCGGTCTCGGGGTGGCCACGCCGGGTCCTGCCGCCGCCGCCGGATCGGGTGTGGCCCCCGCGGACGCCCGGGGAACCGTCGACCCCGCGGTCCAGGCTGCTTTCTCCCGGATCTTCGACGAGACCTCGATCCAGCGCTACCGCCTGTCGAACGAACGCGGCAGGACGCGGCTCTCCGCGACGGCGAACTCCGAGCAGGAAGTGTTCAACGTCATCGCCGCGTCGGCGAGGGCGATCATCGAAGCGGCGGACCGCGGGCGGCCCGCGACCGTGCAGATCACGATGACGACCGCGTCGGGAGAACCCGCCGGAACCCTCGAGATGACGCTCGAGCAGGCGAAGCTCATCGCGTCGCGGGGAACGACGGTCCAGGACTACTTCGTCAGGAACGTGATTTTTTAGGGCGGGCCCGCGGGGGCCAGCTCAAGAACTCCTCGACGTCCCGCCCGACCAGGGCTCGAAACTTCTCCGCGTAGGACTCGATCTCTCCCAGGATCTCTGAAACCGGCGAACAGACCACGGTTTAACTCGGTGGAGCGGAACCGATAGAAACCAGGCGTAGAAACCAGGGACAGACCACGGTTTCACTGCGGCTCTTGGTTTCCGAAACCGGGGACAGACCTCGGTTCTCTCGGAAAACGCGGAACCCCAACGGGGGACAGTCCATGGCCTGGTTTAGCCGGGGACAGGCCACGGTTCGCTCCCCTCTCAAGACAATTGAGACGTAGAGCTCCATCATGCCGCGGCGCGCCCGTCTCACCGTCCCCGGCATTCCCTGGCACATCATCCAACGCGGCAACAACCGCACGCCCTGCTTCTACGCCGATGAAGACTACCGGCGCTATCTGGACACCTTGCGTGAGATGGCAAACCGGTTCGACTGCGCCGTCCACGCCTACGTGCTGATGACCAATCATGTCCACCTGCTTCTCACTCCGACCCGGAAGGACAGCGCGGGACTGCTCATGAAGCACCTCGGACAGCGATACGTCCAGTACGTGAATCGCTGCTACCGGCGGAGCGGCACGCTCTGGGAGGGCCGATTTCGCTCTTGCGTGGCTCAGAGCGACAGCTACGTCTTGACGTGCTATCGATACATCGAGCTCAACCCCGTGCGGGCTCGAATGGTCTTGCATCCGAGGGACTACCGGTGGTCGAGCTATGCTGCCAACGCGGAAGGGCGGCCGGATTCCGTCCTCAGTCCGCATCCCGACTATCTCGCGCTGGGACTTAACGAGGAGGACCGGCTCTCCACCTACCGAGAGCTGCTCTCGGCATACCTCGACCCGGAGCAAATTGCGGAAATCCGGCAGGCGACCAACGGAAACTACGCACTCGGAGACGAGCGATTCAGGGCGGAAATCGCGACGGTCTTGCGCCGTCGCGTGGTGCCGGGCAAGAGCGGACGACCAAGGAGGGTGGAGAAGTGCTAAACCGTGGTCTGTCCCCTATTGCGAAACCCTTAACCGTGGTCTGTCCCCTGTTTGAGAAACCGTGGTCTGTCCCCTATTTGCGGGCCCGCGGGGGCCAGCTCAGGAACTCCTCGACGTCCCGCCCGACAAGGGCTCGAAACTTCTCCGCGTAGGACTCGACCTCTCCCAGCGCCTCGTCGGCGAACAGCCGCTCGACGCGGTGGAGCGGAAAGAAGACTGTCGCGGGAAAGAAGGACGGCTCGCCTCCGCCCGCGACCTCGCGCATCCAGCTGTCGAGCGCATCGAGCGCGAGGCCGCGCACGGTGACCCCGGCCGGGCTCGTCTCGTGGAGCACTCCCCAGAACTTCTCGCGCGGGCCGACGAGGTTCACCAGGACGATCTGTCCCGGCTTCAATCGATCTCCTCGGCTTCCGAGAGCTCGATCAGGACGCCGTGGCCGGCCGAAGGGTGCAGGAACGCGACGCGGCGCCCGTCCGCGCCGGGCACGGGGGTTTCGTGGACGAGGCGGAAGCCGCGCGCCTTGAGATTAGCGAGCGCGTCCTCGAGGTCTCCGACGGAGAAGCAGACGTGGTGCACTCCCGGGCCGCGCTTCGCGAGGAACTTCGCGATCGGCGAGTCGGGGCCGGTCGGCTCGAGCAGCTCGAGCCGCGTCCCACCGACCGGGAGGAAAGCGGTAACGACTCCCTGGCTCTCGACTTTCTCGCGCCGCGACACCGCGAGGCCGAGCGCTTCGTAGACGCCGAGCGCGGCATCGATCGACGAGACAGCGATCCCGACGTGGTCGAGGCGGTAGGCGAAGACGGTCACGCGCGTTCTTCCACGGGCTCGCGCACGAGCCGCTCGAAGAGCCTCGCCGCCGCCGAATACGGGTCCTCGCTTCGCTCCCGGACGCGCTGCACGGCCTCTTCGAGCCCGTCGGACTCGGGGGCCCGGGACTCGATCGCGCGCCGGAAGCGCTCCTCGAGCAGCGCAAGGAGGCGGGTCCGCGCCCGGCGCACGGAGCGGGAATCCCCCTCCGGGGAGTCGGCGAGCCATCGGCCGTGCGACTCCATCGCTTCCACGGCCTCGGAGACTCCCTCGCCCCTCGGGGCAATCGTTCGCACGATGGGCGGCCGCCAGCCGTCCTTCGGAGAGAGGTCGAGCATCATCGCGAGCTCCGCCGTGGCGCGGTCCGCGCCCTCGCGGTCGGCCTTGTTCACCACGAAGACGTCCGCGATCTCGAGGATTCCCGCCTTGATGGCCTGGATGTCGTCGCCGAGACCGGGAACGAGAACGACGGCGACCGTCTCGGCAGTCCGGACGATGTCCACCTCGTCCTGGCCCACGCCGACCGTTTCGACGAGCACGACGTCGAAGCCCGCCGCGTCGAGGATGTCCACCGCATCGCTCGTCGCCCGGGCGAGCCCTCCCATTGCGCCGCGCGTGGCCATCGAGCGGATGAAGACTCCCGGATCCGTGTAGATCTCGCTCATGCGGATGCGGTCGCCGAGAATCGCGCCTCCTGTGAACGGCGAGGAAGGATCCACGGCGACGATCCCCACCGTGGAGCCGCGCCTCCGGTATTCCTGAGCGACCTTGAGCGCCAGGGTGGATTTCCCGGCTCCCGGCGGTCCCGTGAGACCCAGGACGCGCGCCCGGCCCGTCCGCGGGAAGAGAAGCCGCAGGAGATCGGGGATTCCGTCGCCCGACTCCGCGGCGGAGATGGCCTGCCCGATCCGGCGCGCGTCGCCGGCCACGACCCCTTCGAAGAGCGCCGCCGTCCCCGGCGCCGGGGAGGGGCTCATGCCTCTTCCGAAAGCAGGCTCCGTGCGATCACCAGCTTCTGGATCTCGCTCGTCCCTTCGCCGATCGTGCAGAGCTTCACGTCGCGGTAGAACTTCTCGACCGGAAAGTCCTTGATGAAGCCGTACCCGCCGTGGATCTGCACCGCCCGGTCCGCCGCGCGCACGGCGATCTCGCTCGCGTAGAGCTTGGCCTGCGCGGACATCCGGGTCGTCCCCTCGCCGCGGTCCCGCGCCTCCGCCGCGCGCTCCGTGAGAAGCCGCGCCGCGTCGATCTCCGTGGCCATCTCGGCGATGTAGAACTGGATCGCCTGGAACTCGGCGATGGCCCGGCCGAACTGGCGCCGCTGCTTCGCGTACTTCATCGACGCTTCCCAGGCGCCCCGCGCCATCCCGACAGCGAGCGCCGCGATCGAGATCCGCCCGCCGTCGAGGATCTTCATCGAGTCGATGAAGCCGCTTCCCGGCGCGCCGACCAGGTTTTCTCCGGGGACGCGGCAATCCTCCATGACGAGGGTGCACGTGTCCGACGCCCGCATGCCGAGCTTGTTCTCCTTCTTGCCGACGCGAATGCCGGGGTTGTCGAGCTCGACGATGAACGCGGAGATCCCGTGACGCCCGGCCGACTTGTCGGTAACGGCCATGAGCACCGCCACCTGCGCCACCGACGCGTTGGTCGTGAAGTTCTTCGACCCATTCAAAACCCAGTCGTCGCCGTCCCGGACGGCCGTCGAGCGCGTCCCGCCGGAGTCCGAGCCGGCCTCGGCCTCGGTCAGACCCCACGCGGCCAGCCACTCGCCGCTCGCGAGCTTCGAGACGTACTTCTGCCGCTGGGCTTCGCTCCCGGCCGTGTAGATGTGATTGGTTCCGAGCGACGTGTGGGCCGCGAGGGAAAGCGCCACGGACCCGTCCACGGCAGCGATCTCCTCGATGACCCCGATGTAGTCCATGTACGAGAGGCCGGCGCCGCCGTACTTCTCGGGGAAGATGGTCCCGAGGAAGCCGAGCTCCGCGAGCTTGCGGAAGACGTCGCTCGGGAAGTGCTGCGCCTCGTCCCACTCCATGACGTGGGGCCGGATCTCCGCGTCCGCGAACTCGCGCGCGGCCTGTCGGATCGCCAGCTGCTCGGAACTCAGTACGGCGCTCATCGGCGAAATTCTAACCGTTTCGAGCTTCTAGCGGCCGGAGGGCGGGGCCGCCTGGACCCCCGTGAAAGGGACGATGTCGACGCCCCGGTAATAGTGTCGAAGAATGCGGTCGTAAGTCTCCCCCGCGAGGGCCATTCCGTAGGCCCCGTTCTGACAGAGGCCGACCCCGTGTCCCCAGCCCCGGCCGAGAAAAACGAACTCGATCTCGCCCTGCGGGCCTTTCGTCCGCGAGAGAGTGAAGAGCATCTCCGGGATCTTCGAGCGCCTGCCGGACGTCGAACAACTTGAGCGTGACCTCGGCGGCGTCGGTGACCGCGCGCATCTCGGTCACCCGCCCGGACGGGCTCCTCTTCGTGACGACGAGGTCGCGCACCTCGGTCCCGGCGACGCGGGCGGCCATCCGCCGCGCGAGCTCCCGGCCCGGCACGCGGCGAACCCACTCGGTCCACGAGGACTCCCGCTCGTAGGACGGGCCCGCGGCGTCGACCTCGACCCAGAGAGCGAGGATCTGGTTCCCCCGCTTCCACCAGCGCAGCCGGTCCCCCGCGCGCAGGGAGAGAGAGGAAGCGACGAACCAGCGATCTCCGTTGCGGCGCGCGAGCGGGAGTTCCGGATCGACGGGAAGGCCGATGCGACCCTCCGGGGTTCGCGCCCAGACGTTCGACCCCTGGCGCGAGAGGAACTTCCCGGAGCCTTCCGTCACTCCGAGCAGGCGCATGGCTCCCGAGAAGAGAAGGCCCGCGTACTCCCCTTCGGAGAGGTTGCGGTCCGCCGGCGGCAGTGGCTCGCCCGCGCCGAAGCGGAACCGTTGGAGGAAGGCGTAGGCGTCGCGGGCGGGCCCCGAAAGGCGTCCGGTCACCGCCGGCGACTCGGCGTAGTACTGGTTCTCGCGGGGCAGCAGGTGAACGGCGCGCGCCCCGTTCAGGTCGAAGGCGTCGACGATCGAGGGGTAAGCCGCGGCCGGAGCCAGCGAGGACGCGGGCGAGGAACGCCTCTCGATTCCCGCGAGCCGCTGCGCAGTCTCGACGAGCGCGGAGCGGCCCGTCCGGCGCCGGCCCGAGTGCCGGTCGAGAACATAGCCGCGCCACTCGAGCCCGGAGCGGCCGGACGGCGAAGCGGACCGCACGCGCGCTCCCGCGAGCGGCGTCGTCACGAGCTCGCCGCACTCGACGGACACGAGATACGGCGCCGCGCCTCCGACGAACACGTTCTCGACGTTTTCGGTCCGCCCTCCACAGGTCGAGATGAAGAGCGCGTCCGCGAACGTGCCCCCGGAAGCGAGGACGAGCCCGCGGGTCGCGTCGACGGCGCTGTTCGTCAGCGGGTCCTCCGCCGCGAGGCCCGCGTAGACCTGGCATTTCGGCGTCGCGCAGAGGTCGTATCCCTCGGCGCCGAACTGCCCGCGGTGGGCAAAAGCGTAGGTTCGCGCCGCGACCGCCTGCGCCTTGAGCGCTTCGATCTCGTCGTAGCGCTTGGGTCCCATCTCCGCCGGCACGACGCCATAGAGGTACTCCTCGATATCGACGAGGTTCACGACGTTCAGCGTCCCGCGGGAGTTCACCATCACGAGCAGACTCCCCCGGTAGGGCTTACCGTCGAGGGTCACGTTTGCGGGACCCGGCGCCGGCGCCGGGGCGAAGACGTCGATCGGAGCGGCGAGACGGCGAACGGCGCCGTCCTCCGCGACCACGCGGATCACCGCCGGCGGCGCGGCAGCGGCGGCAAGGACCGCTCCCTCCGAAACGACCGCTTCCTGTCCGGCCGAACGGAGTCTCTCCGCGAAAGTCTCCGCCTCCGGGCGCGTCCGGAACGCGCCGACAAGCACGCGATAAACGCCGCGCTCCGCCGAGAACGCGACCGACCCGGTTGTCTGGAAGTCGGCCGCGACCTTCTCGAGCTTTCGTCGTGCCGGCTCCTCCTGCGAGAAGGCTCCCGCCTGAACGGAAAAGGCGGGGGCGCCGGTTGCCGGTCCCTCCGGCTCGAAGTAGATCGGCCCGCGCACCCTCTCGGCCCGTCCGCCCGAGACGAGGATCCACGGCTCGCCCACGGACCCGTATGTCAGCAGCGGAAGGTCGCTCTTCAAACCGACGCGGTAGAGGACGCCCGACGGCGCGCGCGGCGACGGCACGTCGACGGGCGGAGGGGCGGCGCGCCGCTCCCGCCGGGACGGCGCGGCCGGGGGAGGAGCGCCCGGCGGGGCCGCCGGATCCCTTCGGGGCGGAGGCGCGGTCGCGCAGCCGGCAGCCCACGCGAGGCAGACGGCCGCCAGCGCCGCCGTGGCGAGGCGCCCGCGCCTCAAAATCGGGACCGGACGTGGGTGCCGAGGACCTCTTTGCGGTAGTCCTTCCCGCGCAGCGTGACGAGGGTGCACATCTCGTAGAGCCGGCTGCGGAGGCGGTAGCCGATCCGATCCTCGAGCCTCTCCCTCTCGCCAGACGCCGAGTCCGGCTCGTCTTCGAAGTTGGAGGTGGCGATCGTGATCCGCTTCCGGTTGTAACGCGTGTTGAGCAGGTTGTAGAGGACGTCGAGAACCCATGGATGAGGCTTCGAGGCTCCGAGCTCGTCGAGCACGAGAACCTCGGCCTCCGCGTACGGCGTGAGAACGGACTCCTTCGAAGAGTCCGCGTCGGGGCGAAAGCTCGTCTGGATGCGCAGGAGCAGATCGGAGAAGTCCGCGTAGAGACCGGCGACCCCCTTCGTCGTGACGAGCTCGGAGAGGATCGCGCATGCGAGGTGGGTCTTGCCCCGGCCCGCCGGCCCGACGAGGAGGAGCCCGGAGTCGACCGCCGGATAGGAGTCCACGAAGTCGCGCGCGGTCTGCTTCGCATTGATGAGAAGCGGGGAGTCGTCGGCGAAGTTGTCGAAGTTGTCCTCGCGGTATCGGTCGGGGATCTCCGCCGCTTCCAGCCGCTCGCGCTTCAACGTCTCCGCCCGGCACGAGCACGGCCGCGCCTGCTTCCGGCCTTCGAGCGCTTCGAGCACCCAGCCGGTGCCGCCGCATCGCTCGCAGCCGGGAGGTTGGACTTCCATCGGAGCGATTCTAGTTCTCCGGAAGCCCCGCCTCGACGAGGACGCGGCGCTGACGGGGCCCTTCGAGGTACCGCTTGAGATCCGCGAGCCGCTCTTCCCACCCCGAGCCCGCCTCGTCCCGGAAGATTTCGTAGGCGGGTCCGGCGTCCGGTATCCCCTGCTCGACGGTGACGAGGCACCCGCCGTCCCGCTCGGCGAACGTCAGATCGATCGTGAGACCTTCGAGGGCTTCGCCAAAGCGTGGCTCGTAGGAGATGTCCCGTACCGCCAGGCGCTGTCCCGGCTCGTACGTCGCGATCTTGCCCATCAACGTCGCCTGGGTCCCGCCGCGCTCGTCGGTGAAGCCGAGCGCCCAGTTGCCGCCGGCCCGGCGCCCGACGAGGGCGCCCTCGCACCACCACGAGAGCAGCTCCGCGACGCGTGTAAAAGCGTCGAAAGCATCCGCCGTGCTCGTTTCGATCGACACGGAGCGGACGACGTTCCCGTTCATGGATTGATGGTAACGCCGGGACCGGTTCCGCTATTGCCCTTCCTTATACTCGGCGGCCATGAGCCTCGAGTCGATCCGCGCGGATCTCACCGCGTCTTTGCGCGACGCCGCCGGAAAGCTGTGGGGAGTTCGACTCGAGTCGGTCGCGCTCGAACGCCCGCCGTCGCTCGCGATGGGCGACTTCGCCTCCCCGGCGGCGTTCGACCTCGCGAAGACGCTCCGGAAGGCTCCCCGGGCGATCGCTTCCGAGTTGGCCGGCGCACTGCTCCTGCCCGAGGGGGTCCGGGAGGCCCGCGTCGAAGGCGCCGGGTACCTGAACTTTTTCCTCGATCGGGGTCGTCTCGTCGCGGCGATGGGGAAAGAGGTCGCGTCCCCCGCCGCGCGGCCGGGCAAGACGATCGTCGAGCACACGAACATCAACCCGAACAAGGCCGCGCACATCGGCCACCTCCGCAACGCGACGCTCGGGGACGTGCTCGCCCGTTCGCTGGCCTTCCTGGGACATCCGGGTGGAGGTGCAGAACTACCTCGACGACACGGGCGTGCAGGTCGCCGACGTCGTCGCGGGCCTCACGAAGTTGAAGGGCGTCCGCTCCGCCGACGACGTGCGCTCCGCGATCCGGGGTAAACCGCTTCCCGACGGCTCACGCCACCCGCGCGGGATCGCGTACCTCTGCTGGGACGTTTACGCCGAGGTCGCGCGCGTCTACGAGGAGCGTCCGGAGACGCCGCGAGTGGCGCGCGGAGGTGCTCCACGCGATCGAGGAGGGCACCAACGAGACCGCGAAGATCGCGGAAGTCCTGACCGAGGCGATCGTCTCCGCGCACCTCGCGACCATGGGCAGGCTGGACGTCGCGTACGACCTCCTCCCGCGCGAGAGTGACATCCTCCGGAAGGACTTCTGGAAGCGCGCCTTCGAGCGCCTGAAGGGATCGGGCGCGGTTCTCCTCGAGACCGAGGGCAAGCAGGCCGGCTGCTGGGTCCTCCGCCTCGCCGACTCCCCCGAGTTCGCGGGGATGGAGGAGCCCGACAAGATCCTCGTGCGGTCGAACGGCACCGTCACGTACACGGCGAAGGACATCGCCTACCAGCTGTGGAAGTTCGGCCTCCTCGACGTCGACTTCGAGTACGAGCTCTTCCGCCCCGAGTGGAACACCGGGGCGGTCACGGAAGAGGAGATCTCGAGGGAGATCCGCGAAAGGCCACTCTGGCGAACCGCGCGCGACGGCCAGGGCGTCCCGGGCGCGCCCGACTTCGGGAAAGCGACCGCGGTGATCAACGTGATCGACGTGCGCCAGGCGTACCTCCAGAAGGTCGTCAAGGAGGGACTGCGGGTCCTGGGCTACGCGAGCGAGGCGGAGCGGAGCGTGCACTTCTCCTACGAGACCGTCGCTCTCACGCCCCGCGCCGCGCGGGAGCTCGCGGAGCGCTTCCAGGAGGAGTACCGGCTGTCCCCCGAGGACGAGAAGAAGCCCTTCGTCGAGATGTCGGGCCGGAAAGGCCTCGGGGTCAAGATCGACGACCTCGTGGACCTCCTCCTCGAGCGCTCCCGGAAAGAGATCGCGCTGCGGCGGAAAGAGCAGGACGCCGCCGCGGAGACGGATGCCCGCGCGATCGCTGTCGGCGCCCTGCGGTACTTCCTTCTCAAGTTCGGGCGAAACAAGGTGATCGCCTTCGACTTCGACGACGCGCTGAACTTCGAGGGGGACACCGGGCCGTACCTCCAGTATTCGCTCGTGCGGGCGGACAACATTTTCCGGAAACTCGAAGAGCGAGGGCCTCGCAGTCGCGCCGGGGGTCGAGCCGGGCGAGTCCGCCGCCTGGGACGACGACCTCTGGAGCGTCGTGCTCGATGCGGCCGCGATCCCCGAGGTCGTCGAGCGCGCCGTGTCCTCGCTCGAGCTTTCGACGGTCGCCCGCCACGCCTTCGGGCTCGCCCAGGCTTTCAACCACTTCTACCACCGGCAGCCGATCGTGAACGAAGCGGACCCGGCGGTCCGCGCGCGACGCATTGCCGTCGCCCGGATCTTCCGCACCGCCATGTCGCGGCTGCTCGAGCTGCTCGGGATTCCCGAGCCCGGAAGGATGTAGAGAGATGCTCGTTCGAAAGGTCAATCTCGCGGAGAAGTTCGGCGGATTCCGGGAGCACTGGAGCCCGAAGATCGCGGGCGAGGTCAACGATTCCTACGTCAAGCTGGTGAAGTTCCAGGGGGAGTTCGTGTGGCACAAGCACGACGACGAGGACGAGATGTTTCTCGTCGTCTCCGGCCGGATCAAGATCCGATTTCGCGACGGGGACGTCGACCTGGAAGAAAACGAGTTCGTCGTCGTTCCGAAGGGTGTGGAGCACTGCCCCGTTGCCGAGGAGGAGGCGCAGGTCCTTCTCTTCGAGCCGAAGACGACCCTGAACACCGGCGACGTCCGGAACGAGCGGACGCGCGAGAAGCTGGACCGGATCTAGTGGCGAGCGTTGCCGAACGCCTTCCGGACAACGTCCCGGGCGACTTCTACGTCGACCGGACGTGCATCGACTGCGACACGTGCCGGCGGGTCGAACCGGGGGTCTTCTCGGCCGGAGACGGGCACTCCTATGTGCGGGCGGCAGCCGGCGGGCGAGGCGGAGAGAAAGCGCGCCTTGATGGCGCTCGTCGCCTGCCCGACCGGGTCGATCGGGACGGTCTCGCGCGCGGATGCCCGCGGCGCGATCGCCGCCTTTCCGGAGCCCGTGGCGGAAAACGTGTCGTTCTGCGGCTTCACCGCGGAGAGCTCCTTCGGCGCGTGGAGTTACCTCGTCGAGCGCGCGGAGGGAAACGTGATGGTCGACTCGCCGCGCGCCGTGAATTCGCTCGTGAAGGAAATCGAGCGGCGGGGCGGCGTCTCGCTCCTCTTCTTGACGCACAAGGACGACGTCGCGGACCACGCCGCCTTCGCGCGAAAGTTTGGCTGCGAGCGGATCCTCCACGAGCGCGACGTCACCGCCGGCACGGGCGAGGTCGAGCGGAAGCTCTCCGGGGACGACCCCGTCGAGCTCGCGCCGGACCTGATCGCGATCCCCGTTCCGGGCCACACGCGCGGCCACGCGGTGCTCCTTTACCGCGAGAAGTTCCTGTTCACCGGCGACCACCTCGCGTGGTCGCGCCGGCTCGGCCAGCTCGTCGGCTTCCGCGACGCGTGCTGGTACTCCTGGACCGAGCAGGTGCGTTCGATGGAGAAGCTCCTCGACTTCCGCTTCGAGTGGGTGCTTCCGGGGCACGGTTGGCGGTACCATGCGCCGTCCGCGGAAGTGATGCGAAGGGAGCTCGAAAAGTGCGTGAAGTGGATGAAGTCGCGGTGACCGGATGAGCTGGATTTTCTGGCTCGGCCTCGCGGTGGCGATCGGGATCGTCGCCGCGGTCACGGGGATGAAGCCCTCGGGAACGCGCCCTGTTGCCCGGACGCGGCTCATGGGCATGGCGCGGTTCGTCCTGATCGTGCTCCTGCTTATCTTCCTCTACCTCGCCTACCGGGGCTACTCGACGCCCTAGCCGACAGTCAGCCCGCGGTTCTCCGCCCGGACCGGCAGCACCTGTCCGCCGTCGAGCCGCCCGAGAGCCTCTTGCACCGCGGCCGTCCTCTCCGGCGGCGAGAGAAAGACGACGCAGCCCCCTCCGCCGGCGCCGCACGCCTTGCCGCCCCACGCGCCCGCGGCGACCGCGGCCGAGATGGCCGCCTCGATCGCGGGCGACGAGACGACCGGAGCGAGCTCGCGCCGCGATTCCCACTCGAGCTGGAGCGCCCGCCCCATCGCCCCGAAGTCGCCCGCCCCGGCCGCGGCGGCCATCTCCCGCGCGGCGGAGGCGACCTTCTCGAGGGAGCGCGCCACGACCGGATCGCCTTCCAGCCGACGCCGGAACACTTCCCAGTTGTTCATCCCGGAGGAGTGAGCGGCGCCGGTGTCGAAGAGGGTCAGGTGGGCGTCCCACGCTTCCGTGTCGACGTTCTCGCGCTCGGCCACGGTCTGTCCCGTCTCGAACCGAAGGACGTGCAGCCCGCCGCCGAAAGCCGGGTAGTAGTCCTGGACGCCGGCGGGCTTCCCGAGTACGCGGGTCTCGACGTCGCGCACGAACTCGACGGTCACGGCGGCCCCGAAAGCCGCGCCTCGGAATCGCCCGAGCGCGGACGCGACGGCGACGGCGAGCGCGGAGGACCCACCGAGCCCGGAGCCGAAGGGGACGCCGGACCGGAACTCGAGCTCGATTCCGCCCTCCGGCGCGAGCTCCTCCAGGAGGGCTCCCACGAGGGCGGTTCCGGGGTCGTCGCGGAGCTCCTTCGGGGAGCTCACATGTCGGTCGAGACCCCGGTCCGGCGCGACGAGGCGGATCCCCTCCCCGGCGCGCCCGACGCGGCACGAGGCGCGCCGGTCGATGGCGAGGTTGACCGTGACCGAGCCGGGGTGGAGAGCGTGCAATGGCCAGAGATCCAGTGTCCCGCCGGCAAGATCCACACGTGCAGGCGCAGAAGCTTCCACGAACGATGCGGGGCTCATTGCCGGATCAACGGGCTCGGCTCCGGGTTGAAATCTCTCGACTGCCGGTGGCGCAGCGACCGCCGCAGTCGAAAGCACCTCCCGCGAGGTCGACGCGAGCGGGAGCGCTCGCGAGCACGGATTCTCCCGATTGCATACCGGGATTCTAGAGTTGAAGGGAAAAGGAAGAGCTGACAGCGGATCGCTGACAGCTGGGAGCTACTTGTTCAGTAGCCGACGCGATTCGCGCGGAGGAACCCGGACTGCGGGAACGCCGTGCCTTCGAGCGTCGCGGCGCGGCCGAGCGGAGCCTCGCCGAAGCCGGGATCCCGCGTCATGAGGCGCCAGATCTCGCCGTTGTCCGCGCAGAAGCCGGGCACGTGAGAATTCTCGGGGATCGGACAGAGACCGGAGTCCTGTCGTCCCTCGCACTGGACGCAGACGAACGTTCCCGTCATCCGCTTCGAGACGAGGCTGAAGGGAACCGTCTGCGAAACGAGCGCGGACGCGGGGCTCACCACCGCCGACGCGGACGCTGTCCGCGAGGGCGTGTCGGCGACGAGCGGAACGATCATGAGAACGACGGCGGCCGCGACGAAGTACGACGAAGCACGGGGGCGCAGGGGCTGGTTGGCCGTCAGGGAGCTGTGAAGGCGCGAACGCAGCCGAGCGGGGGCCGGGGCGCGGTCGAGACGCGACCGAAGGACCTTGCCCAGGCTGCGGGCGGAATCGGCCCGGGTGGCGCACGGCCCGCAGACGGCCAGGTGCTTGGAAAGGGCCTCCGAATCGCAACGCGGAAGCTCCCGGTCCATGTGGGCGTAGAGCAGGAATCGGACTTGGGGGCAGTTCATCGGACCGTTGGGACAAACGGCCTCGCGAGAGGGGAAATTCCGGGGGCTTGGGCTGCGGCGGTCGCTTCGCGACCGGCAGCCAGAGATTTCAAACCGGGGCCGGGAGGGGAGTCCCCCGACCCCCGCAGGGGACAGTCGGATCAGGCGGCCGGCGTCTTCGGGCGGGTCCGCATCTTGGCGGGCTCGCCTCCCCGGATGTAGCCGTGCCGGCGGGCGTACCGGAGGAGCGCCTTCTCGAGCAGCTTGCGGCCCCGGTAGAGCCGCGACATGACCGTCCCGACGGGGCAGTCGAGGATCTCGGCGATCTCCTTGTACGAGAAGTCCTCGAGGTCCGCCAGGATGACGACCATCCGGTAGTCGTAGGGAAGCGACTCGAGCGCCTTGCGGACGTCGTCGTCCAGGACGCCGGTGAAGAACTCCGCCTCCGGGTCGGAAGGGCGGTCGGAGTTGTCCCGGCGCACGATCCGCTCGAAGGAGTCCTCGATTTCGGCGAAGTCCACGCTCCGCGGCTCGAGCTTCTTCTTCCGGTAGTTGTTGATGAACGTGTTCTTGAGGATCTTGAAGAGCCACGCCTTCAGGTTGGTCCCCTCTTCGAACTTGTCGTAGTACTTGTACGCCTTGAAGAAGGTCTCCTGGACCAGGTCCTCGGCGTCCTCGGAGCTGCGGGTCATGCGGTATGCCGTGTTGTAGAGCGAGTCCACGTACGGCATCACCTGGGAGTCGAAATCCCAGGATGTGACCGGCTGGGGAGTTCCCTCGGTAATCGGTTGCACGCTTACTTTCTCCATGTCCTTCCGTAGTCGCAAATTGCTTGCCCGGCCGGCCGTTTTCTTTGGAGCCGGCCGGGCCCGAGCTAACCTCCGTAGTACCTACGGAATAGCCGCTCGGGCCGTTGAGGCGACTTCAGCAATAAGTACGAAAACCGGCCGCAACCAGTTTCCAAAGAAGAACACCCTGTCCCCCGGGGGGGACAGGTCGGGGTCAGTTGTCCTTGATCAGGAACGCGATGAGCAGGGCGTACAGGACCAGCGACTCGATCAGGGCCAGACCGATGATGGTCATGGTCCGGATCGGCGCGGCCGCCCCGGGGTTCCGGGACATCCCCTCCGCCGCCGCCGACGTCGCCTTGCCCTGGGCCACCGCGCCCGCGGCCGCCGCTACGCCGAGGAGGAAAGCCGCTCCGAGGGCGCCGGCACCCCAGGGTCGGGCCGTTGCGCCGGCGGGCTCCGTCTCCTGGGCCAGGACCGGGAGGGCCAGAAACGCCAGTGCGAGGGCGAGCAGTACAACCGTTTTCTTCCGCATCTCGAGTCTCCTTGTCTTTCTGAAGGGCCGCCGGAAGCTCAGTGCTCCTCGTGGGCCGTTGCGAGGCTGATGTAGACCGACGAAAGGGTCGCGAAAATGAAGGCCTGAAGGAGCGCCGTGAAAAGGCCGAGGGCCATGAGCGGCCACGGAACCACGATCGGAACCAGGCCGGCGAAGATCGAAGTCGCCGTGTGCTCGCCGTAGATGTTCATGAAGAGCCGCAGCGAGAGCGACAGGATCCGGGCAAAGTTGCCGATGATCTCGATGACGAAAAAGAGCGGCGCGAGCCAGAGGACGGGTCCCATGAAGTGCTTGAGATACCCGAAGAAACCGTGCTCCTTGATCCCCTGGTAGTTGAAGTAGAGGAAGGACAGGAGGGCGAGGGCCACTGTCGTCGAGAGGGTGCCCGTCGGCGGCTGCAGGAAGAAGAAGAGACCGAAGAGGTTGCCGACGAAAATGAATAGCGCGAAACCGCCGATGACGTTGGCGTACGTCTTTTCGGCGCCGTGCCCGATGATGTCGGAGACGAGGGAGCGCACCCCCGCGACGATCATCTCCAGGAAGTTCTGAACGCGACCGGGCCGCTCCTTGTCGTAGCGGCGGGCGGCGAGCGGCAGGAAGACGAGAAAGATCAGCATCACGAGGAGCACCATGATCGCGTGGTCCGGAATCCAGGCGGCCTTGCCGTCCGGGAACCAGAATGCGGCCGCGGCCGGCGACAGGTTCTCGACCGGAGGGGGTCCGAAGAGCGAGATCAGGAGCCGGTTGATCGGCCCGTAGAGGATCGAATGGTGCTCGCTCACGCCGACTCGCCCTTTCCTCCCGTCAGAAGCTCCGCCCCGATCGCTACGACCACGACCGACAGACCGGCCATTCCGGCCACCGGCTCGAAGCCCCTCCAGCGGAGGAGCGCGATTCCGAGAAGTCCCGCACCGGCGGCCGTAACCAGCAGGAGAGGTAGCACAGCTTTGAGCCCTTTCTTTTCCTGCGGGGGTACGAGACGCTCGGTCAGCTTCTCGAGAACGAGAAAGCTGAAAATAACGACGGCCGCGGCGATTGTCAAGGAGACGGCCGCGCGCCATCCGAAGAAGAGCGCACCCACGGCACCGGCGGCCGCGATCGCCACGGAGCGGGTGCGGATGCGCCGCAGGATGGCCTCTTCGGAGTTCAGCGCCCCTCTCCCCCGCTCTCCATTCCGCGCAGGATGCGGTAGAGGTTCCAGAAGCCCGCAGCGACCCCGAGAACCGCGCCCACGTACGCGGGTGCGAGCCCGAGGCCGAGCGCGCGGCCGACCCACTTGCCGAGGAACCAACCCGCGACGAGCGACAGGGGAAAGAGAATGCCGGCCGCGGAGGCGCGGGCGACGATCGCGAGTCGGCTCATGGGGTCAGGCTCATGGGGTCAGGTCTCCACCTGACACTTTACGGGCAAGTGTCAGGGACGGCGTGGCCGAGTCGCGCGTGACGCTTTCAGTGAAGACCTGACCCCGTTCGCACCCTAGGGCGACTTGATCACGCAAGCCCGGAGGATCTCGACGAACGGCTGTGGCGCGACGCCGACGACGAGCGTCGCAACCGCG
This sequence comes from uncultured Acidobacteriota bacterium, assembly GCA_963832145.1. Classification (GTDB taxonomy): domain Bacteria; phylum Acidobacteriota; class Thermoanaerobaculia; order UBA5066; family Gp7-AA6; genus Gp7-AA6. The sequence goes on along the minus strand of CAWHTA010000004.1, from coordinate 31,085 downwards.
CAGATCAGGACCGCCGTCGTCAGCGTGTATGAGCTCCGCAGGGGCGCGCCTTCCGCTTCCGAGAAGAACATCGCCGCGGCGATGCGGAAGTAGTAGAACAGGGAGACCGCCGACATGAGGACCGCGAGCACCGCGAGCCACGCGTAACCCGCCTTCATCGCGGCCGTGAACAGGTAGTACTTCCCGATGAATCCGGCCGTCGGGGGGATGCCCGCGAGCGACAGCAGGAAGACGAGCATCACGACGGCCGCCGTCATGTTCCGCTTCGCGAGGCCGTTGAAGTCGGACACCTGCTCGGCGGCGTAGCCCTTCGTCTCGAGGAACACGACGAGAGCGAACACCCCGAAGTTCATGAACGTGTACGCGAGGAGGTAGACGAGCACTCCCCAGAGCCCGAACTCGGTCCGGAAACCGACGACGCCCAGGAGCGCGTATCCCGCGTGGGCGATGGACGAGTAGGCGAGCATCCGCTTCACGTTGGCCTGGAGGAGCGCGGCGAGGTTGCCGAAGACCATCGTCGCGGCGGCGACGAGCGCGACGATGAGACCCCAGTCCGCGTGGAACTTCGGGAACGCGACGTAGAAGATCCGGGCGAGCACGGCGTAGGCGGCGAGCTTCGGCCCCACGGAGAAGAACGCGGTGACGGGGGTCGGCGAGCCCTCGTACACGTCCGGGGTCCAGACGTGGAACGGCACCGCGGCGATCTTGAAGAGGAGGCCCGCCAGGATGAGGAGGATCCCCACGAGGAGGAGGTTCGACTTCTCTTGCGTCGCCAAGAGCTTCGCGAGCTCCGGCAGGCCCATCTTCCCCGCGACTCCGTAGACGAGAGAGAGGCCGTAGAGGAGGACGCCGGACGAGAACGCACCGAGGATGAAGTACTTGAGCGCGGCCTCGGTGCTCTTGATCTCGCCCTTGAAGTACCCGGCGAGCACGTACGACGACAGGGCCATGAGCTCGAGCGCGACGTAGATCGAGACCAGGTTGTCGCCCGAGACCATGAACAGCATCCCGACGCCGGTGAAGAGAAGGAGCGCGTAGTACTCGCCTCCCGGATAGGGAGAGGATCCGACGAACCGGATCGACGCGAGCACGGTCAATGCGATCGACGTCAGCATCAGCAGCTTGAAGAAGACAGCGAAGTTGTCGAGCACGAACATCCCGCCGAGGATCGAGCCGCCTCGTCCGGAGTAGCCCGAAAGGAAGAGCACGAGGGCCATCGACGCCGCAACGAAGAGAAGCGTCAAGAAGGCGAGAAACTCTTCCTTCGCCTTGTCGACGAACACGGCGAGCGAAAGAACGAGAAGCCCCGCCGCGGTCAGGAGGAGCTCGGGCGAGAGGAGCAGCCAGTCGCTGCCGGTCACCCTCACGGGCGGGCCGCCGCCTGTCCGAGGGCCGCCACCGGCGGCCGGGAGTCCTTTCGGGCGAGCGCCGGAGCCGGGGTCGTCCGGCCGCCGACGGCCGCGACGATCTTCTCCGACGGCAGCCGCAGGACGTCGAACATCGGCTTCGGGTAGATGCCGATCCACAGCGCGAGCAGGGCGAGCGGGACGACCGTGAGCTGTTCGCGCGGCGTCAGGTCCGGCAGGTTCGCGTTCGCGGGGTTCGTGATCTCGCCGAAGAAGACGCGCTGATAGAGCCAGAGCAGGTACGCCGCCCCCAGCACGATTCCCGTCGCGGCGAAGAACGCCCACCAGAAGCTCCTCGCGAACGCACCCTGGAGGATCGTGAACTCACCGATGAAGCCGTTCAGGAGGGGAAGACCCATCGAGGAAAGCGCCATGATCAGGAAGTACACCGCGTACACCGGCATCTGACTCGCGATCCCTCCGTACTCCGATATCAGGCGGGTGTGGCGGCGCTCGTAGATCATCCCGACGAGGAGGAAGAGCGCGCCCGTCGACACCCCGTGGTTGACCATCTGCAGGATGCCGCCCTGCACTCCCGCCATGTTGAGCGAGAAGACCCCGAGCATCACGAACCCGAGGTGGGAGACGGAGGAGTACGCGATCAGGCGCTTCATGTCTTTCTGGACGAGGGTCACCACCGCGCCGTAGACGATCCCGACGATCGACAGCGTCACCATGAGCGTCAGGACCCACGGCGTCGTGATCGCGTCGGGAAACATGGGGAGCGAGAAGCGGACGAATCCGTACGTGCCCATCTTCAGGAGGATTGCCGCCAGGATGACCGAGCCCGCTGTCGGCGCCTCGGTATGGGCGTCGGGGAGCCAGGTGTGGAACGGGAACATCGGGACCTTGATCGCGAACCCGAAGAAGAATGCGAAGAAGAGCCAGATCTGGAGGTCCGCCGGCATCCCGGCGGCGACGGCCGTCAGCGTCTCGATCGAGAACGTCGGAGCCCGCCCCAGCCCTCCGTATCCGAGGAACCCGGTGGTGTTGTAGAAGTACAGCGCGATGATGCCGAGCAGCATCAGGACCGATCCCGCGAGCGTGTAGAGGAAGAACTTGATCGCGGCGTAGAGCCGGCGGTCGCTCCCCCACACCCCGATCAGGAAGTACATCGGAACGAGCATGACCTCCCAGAAGACGTAGAAGAGGAAGAGGTCGAGGCAGCAGAAAGTTCCGATCATGAAAGTCTGCAGCAGCAACAGCAGGACGTAGTACTCCTTCTGCCGCTCGGTGATCGCCGTGTACGAGCACGCGACCGCAATCACGCCCGTCAGGGTCGTGAGCAGGATCAGGAGGAGGGTGATCCCGTCGATCCCGAAGTGGTAGGAGACGCCGAGCGACGGGATCCACGACGCCTGCTCGACGAACTGGTAGCCGTCGCGTCCCCGATCGAAAAGGAACCAGAGCGGAAGGGAAACGAGGAGGTCGAGAACGGCGACGACCGTCGCGACGGTCTTGATCGCGCCGGTCTTCTGCTTCGGGAAGAAGAAGACGATCGCGAGCGCCCCGAGGAGCGGGATATACGTCACCACGGAGAGAATCGGGATCCAGACGCCCATCAATTCCATTCAGCCCTCGCTGGGGACAGATTTATTTACCTGGCCCCTCGTCAATCAACCACGCTGTCGCTGGTAAATAAATCTGTCCCCATTACCGGAAAAGGAGGTACACCGCGACGATGCAGAAGAGCCCGCCGCCCATCACGAGCGCATAGTTCTGGACCCGGCCGGTCTGCGAGCGGCGCAGCAGCCGGAAGCCGCCCTGGAGTGAATCCGCGACGCCGTTGACGGCGCCGTCCACCAGGTGCTTGTCGAATAGGTTGGAGAGCCATCCCGCGCCGCGCGTCACCGCCGCGGCGCCATTGGGAATGAGGTCGACGACAGTCGCATCCACCTCCCAGAGGAAGCGCCCGCCCCCCTTCCCGAGGCCCTCGACGAACACGGCGTCGTAGGCCTCGTCGACGCGGTACTTGTCGAGGATCAGCCGGTAAAGGCGGGGGAAGCGCTCGGCGAGCCGGGCGGGGACGATTCCGTCTCCCTTCGCGTACCAAAGCCACGCGAGGAGGAGGCCCGACCGCCGCCGCGAGGACGGAGGCCGCCATGAGCGCGACCTCGAGAGAAACGGACGGATGGTGAGCCGCGGCGTGCTCGCCCGCGATCGGCGGGATCACCGGCGCGAGGAACTCGCCGATCCGGTTGCCTCCGTGCACGATGGGGATGCCGATCCACCCGCCGACGACGGAGAGGAAGGCGAGCACGACGAGCGGCACGGTCATCGACGGCGGCGACTCGTGGATGTGGGCCTCCTGCTCGGCGGTGCCACGGAACTTCCCGTAGAACGCGAGCGAGACGAGCCGGAACATGTAGAAAGCGGTCAGCCCGGCGGTGAAGAGCGCCGCGGCCCAGAGAAGCTTCGGAAGCCAGGGGACCTGCGGGAAGTGGGCCTCGAAGACCGCCGCGAGGATCGCATCTTTCGAGAAGAAGCCGGCGAGGAGCGGCACGCCCGCGATCGCGAGCGTGGCCACGAGAAACGTCACGTAGGTGATCGGAATTCTCTTCGAGAGACCTCCCATCCGGCGGAGGTCCTGCTCGCCGCCGAGCGCGTGGATGACCGAGCCGGACCCGAGGAAGAGGCACGCCTTGAAAAACGCGTGCGTCACGACGTGGAACATCCCCGCGCTGAACGCTCCGACGCCGCACGCGAGGAACATGTACCCGAGCTGCGACACCGTCGAGTAGGCGAGGACCTTCTTGATGTCGGTCTGCGCGAGACCGATCGTCGCCGCGAAGATCGCCGTGAACCCCCCGACGACAGCGACGACGAGGAGCGCGTCCGGCGACAGGCGGAAGAGCACGTTGCAACGGGCGACCATGTAGACCCCGGCGGTCACCATCGTGGCGGCGTGGATGAGGGCGGAAACGGGCGTGGGGCCCGCCATGGCGTCCGGGAGCCAGACGTACAACGGTACCTGCGCCGACTTGCCCGCCGCGCCGAGGAAGAGGCAGAGGCAGACGAGCGTCATGTAAGGCGAGTACGCGCCGGGGTTCGCCGCCGCCTCCGAGAACACCCGGCCGAAGTCGAGCGAGCCGAAGAGGGCGAATATCCCGAAGATCCCGAGGATGAAGCCGAAGTCGCCGATCCGGTTCACGACGAAAGCCTTCTTGCCCGCGTCCGCGGCGAACTTCTTGTGGTAGTCGTAACCGATCAGGAGGTAGGAGCACAGTCCCACCCCCTCCCAGCCCACGAACATCAGGAGGAAGTTCCCGGCGAGCACGAGCGTGAGCATCGAGAACATGAAGAGGTTCAGGTACGCGAAGTAGCGGCCGTACCCCTTGTCGTGCCCCATGTAGCCGGCCGAGTAAATGTGGATGAGAAGCCCGACGAAAGTGACGAAGGCGATCATGAGCGCCGAAAGCGAGTCGAGGCGGAGCGTGACGTCCACGAACCACTCGCCGAGCTCTCCCGGGACCTGCCCGGTCGCCTGGTTCACGCCGAGGGTGATCCAGCGATAGAACGTCTGGACGTGGTGCGTCCCGGAGGCGAGCGCCCCCACTCCGACGTCGAAGATCGCGCCGAGCGCGAAAACGCACGAGAGCGCGACGGATCCCACGCCGACGGCCGTGTGGACCGCCTTGAACCGCGGCTCGCTCTCCGCGTGGCCGTGCGCGTGGGGGTGACCCGCAGCCAGGCTCGACTCCGCGGCGGGCTGTTCACCCGGTGGCGGCGCATGGTCGCCGTGCGCCACCCCTTTCGTCCGGTGGGTGGCGAGGTAGAGGAACCCGTTCACGAGGAACCCCGCGAGCGGGAAGAGGGGGACGAGGTAGAGGAAGTCTCTCATCCGCGCATCGAGTTCGCCTCTTCCACGTTCAACGTGCGGCGCTGACGGAAGAGCAGAGATCGTGAGGGCGAGTCCGATCGCGGCCTCGCCCGCGGCGATCGTGATGACGAACACGGAGAAGACCTGCCCGGTCAGGTCCGAGAGCCGGCGGGAGAACGCGATCAGGTTCAGGTTGACGGCGTTCAGCATGAGCTCGACGGACATGAGAACCGTGAGGAAGTTGCGCCGCACGAGCACGCCGAAAAAGCCGATCGAGAAGAGGAGGAACGAAACCATCAGGTAGTGGTTGATCGTGATGTTCATGGCGCGGCTAATCCGTCTTTTCCATGGTCCGTTTGCCGAGCACGACCGCCCCGATCATCGCCACGAGAAGAAAGATCGAAGCGACCTCGAACGGAAGCAGGTAGTCGCGGTACAGGACCCACGCCACCGCTTCCGTATTGCCGGCGAGCTTTCCGTTCACGGTGCGGAACGCGTCCGGGTTCCCCTGGAGCACGGGGAATTTCTCGGTCCCGAGGACGTAGAGGAACGGGACGAGAAACGCCAGGAGAAACAGGAGTGCGACGTCCCACTGGTGCTGGAACGTCAGGGCGTCCTGGATGTCGCGCTGGTGAACGAGCATGATGACGAAGAGGAAGAGGACCATGATCCCGCCGGCGTAGACGAGGATCTGGACCGCGCCGACGAACTCCGCCTGCTGGAGGAAGAAGATGCAGGCGACGAGCAGGAACGACGACAGCAGGAAGAGCGCGGAGTGGATCGGATTCCTCGCGACCACGACGGCGACAGCGGTCCCGAGAGCGAGCACCGAGAAAATCACGAAAGCCCAGCCGGCTCCGCCCGTCAGCAGGGCGCCGGGAACGGTCTCCGCCCCGGTCATCGACCGGATCTCCCCCGGCGCGTCTCGAGATGACGGAGCGGCCCCCTCATCGGCAACCGGTCAGCCCTGCTCGATGACGGTGAACGGTTTGACGTTCGGAGCGGCGCGCCAGTCGGTCAGCTTCCGGATGTCGAGATACAGCGAGTCGTTCCGGTCGTAGGCCGCCATCTCGTACGTCTTGGTCGTCAACCAGATCGACTTCGGGTTGGTCGGACAGGCTTCTTCGCAAAGCTGGCAGAACATGCAGCGCTTCAGGTCCACGTCGAAGCGGTCGAGCACCTTCGCCGACTTGCCCTCCGGCGTCTTCTCGTTGTGCCAGTCGATGTAGATGATGTTGATCGGGCACTCGATCGCGCAGAGCGTGCACTTGATGCACCGCTCCTCGTCGAGCCGGAACATTCCCCGGAAACGGTCGGACGGGAGCTTCTTCTGCTCCGGGTACTGGATGGTCACCTTCTTCGTGAAGAGGTGTCTCCCCGTGACGCTCAACCCGTCGAAGAGGTCGAGGAGCGTCAATTTGTCGAGCCACTTCTTCAGGGCCATCAGGTTGCCTCCCGAGCCGACGCGGGGACCGCCGCCAGTCGCTCGCGCCGCGCGAGCTTGCGGCGCAGCTTCGCCAGCAGGAACATCAAAACGAAAAGCCCGCCAAAGATATACGAGAGCGTGAACATCCCGTTGCTCCGTCCCGGCGTCAGGAGGACCGCGAGGGCGACGATCACGATGTTCGCGAGCGCGAGCGGAATCATCCACTTCCAGCCAAGGGCCATGAGCTGGTCGAACCGGTAGCGGGGAAAGGTCGAGCGGAACCAGATGTAGCAGAAGATGAAGAAGCCCGTCTTGATCAGGAACCACCCGAAAGGCGGCACGACGTCGAGAAAGTTGAGCGCGGGGACGTTCGGGAAGGGCGGGAGCCAGCCGCCGAAGAACACCGTGACGGCCACGCAGGAGATGACGATCATCGCGGCGTACTCGCCGAGGAAGAAGAAGGCGAACTTGACGCCCGAGTACTCCGTGTTGAAGCCGGAGACCAGCTCCGACTCCGCTTCGGGAAGGTCGAACGGGTTTCGGTTCGTCTCGGCCACCCCGGAAACGAAGTAGAGGAAGAACGCGAGAAGGCCGGGGAAGACGAACCAGAGACCGAGGCGCTCCTGGCGCAGGACGATCTCGACCATCGAGAGGGAGCGCGTCATGAGAAGCACCGAGACGAGCGCGAGGCCCATCGGGACCTCGTAGGAGACGAGCTGCGCCGCGGAGCGCAGCCCGCCGATCAGTGAGTACTTGTTGTTCGAGGCCCAGCCCCCGAGGATGATCCCGTAGACGCCGATCGACGTGATCGCGAGCAGGAAGAGGAGGCCGATGTTGATGTCGGCCACCCACAGGGGCGTGCGGATCCGCCCGATCCGGACGGCCGGCCCGAACGGGATGACGGCAAGGGCCGTCAGCGCGGGGACGACCGCGAGAACGGGCGCGAGGAAGTGGACGGCCTTCTCGGCTCGCGAGGGGGTGATGTCCTCCTTCGTCACGAGCTTCACGAGGTCGGCGACGCCCTGGAGGAGCCCCTTGGGGCCGACGCGATTCGGCCCCAGGCGCGCCTGCATGAACCCCATGAGGCGTCGTTCGGCGAGGACGATGACGAATCCCACGACCGCCGGAACGACCGCGACCAGGATCACGACCTTCAGGTAGGTCAGGAAGGTCGGCGTGAGAATCTTCATGCCGCCCTCACCGGTCCACCTCGCCGAGCACGATGTCGATCGTTCCGATGAGCGCCACGAGGTCGCTCACGAGGTGCCCCTTCGCGAGCCGCGGCAGCGCCTGCAGGTTGATGAACGACGGGGGACGGACGTGCATCCGGTACGGACGGTTCGTTCCGTTCGAGACGCAGTAGAAGCCGAGCTCCCCTTTCGGGCTTTCGATCGACGCGTAGACCTCTTCCGCGATCGGCTTGATGACCCGGGGCACCTTGCCGCGGAACTCGCCCGGCGGAAGAGGGAGGCGGTCGAGACACTGGCGGATTATCCGGACGCTCTGCCGCATCTCCTGGACGCGGACGATGTACCGGTCGTAGGTGTCGCCGTTCGTCCGCGTGGGGATGGCGAAGTCGAGCTCGTCGTAGCACTCGTAGGGTTGCGCGCGGCGAAGGTCCCACTCGACGCCGGAGGCCCGGAGAACCGGCCCCGTCACTCCCCACTCGATGCACTCCTCGCCCGAGATCACTCCGATCCCGACGGTGCGCTTTTTCCAGATCCGGTTGTCGGTCAGGAGCTGCTCGTAGTCGTCGATCCGCGATGGAAGGTCGTCGATGAACTCCATGAGCCGCTCGACCCAGCCCGCGGTAATGTCGAACGGAAGACCGCCGATCCGCATGCAGTTCAGCGTCAGCCGCGCGCCGCAGTACTCCTCGAAGAAGTCCAGGATCTGCTCGCGTTCGCGGAAGGCGTACCAGAAAGGGGTCACGGCGCCGAGGTCGATTCCCGACGTGCCGAGCCAGACGAGGTGAGAGGAGAGGCGCTGCAGCTCGTCCAGGATGACGCGGATGAGCTGAGCGCGGCGGGGGATCTCGACTGCGAGGAGCTTCTCGATCGTGAGGCAGTAGGCGTGGTTGTTCGTCGCGGCCGCGACGTAGTCGAGGCGGTCCGTGTGGGGGATCCCCATCGGGTACGTCTCGGTCTCGAAGAGCTTTTCGGTCCCCCGGTGGAGGTAGCCGACGTCCGGCTTCGTCTCGAGGATCTTCTCCCCGTCCACCCGGATCACGAGCCGCAGGACGCCGTGAGTGGACGGGTGCTGCGGCCCGAAGTTCAGCTCCATCTCCTGCACGTCGAAGAGCGTGGGGGAATGGATTTCGACGGGAACGGATTCGGCCGCCGCGAGCGCCGCCTCGCGAAGCTCGTCCGCGGTTCGCACCGCCAAGGCCTTCTCCTCCCCGGTCAGCGGGCGGTCGTCGCTCATGACACCGTTTTCCGGTTCGGGTCGTCCGCCGCGGGGCCGCCCCCCTCGGGCCACTCCTCCGGGTAAACGGCGGCGCCCGTGTCGATCCCCTCGACCGGGAAATCCTTGCGCATCGGAAACCCGTGGAAACCCTCCCAGGTGAGGATCCGCCGCAGGTCCGGATGGCCCGCGAACCGGATCCCGAACATGTCCCACGTCTCCCGTTCCGGCCAGTTCGCCGCGAGGAACAACTCCGCGATCGACGGGACTTCTTCGCCGTCGCCGACGGCGCACTTGATCCGGATCCGGTCGTTCTTCGAGAACGAGTAGAAGTGATAGACGACGTCGAAGCGGGGCTGGCGGTCGCGCCAGTCCACAGCGGTCACGTCGACGCAGTAGCGGAAGTCTTCGACGTCCTTCAGGTGGCGGGCGACCGCCGCGACCTTCTCCCGCGCGACGACGACGGTGACCTGCTTCGCGAACTCCTTCGCGGAAACGACGGAGTCGGGGACGCCGGCGCGGAGCGACTCGACCCAGGGGTGCGCGGAGGCGTCCGTCGCCTCGACCTTTTTCGGCGGCGCCGCCTTCGGAGCGGCGGCGGGCGCCGCTGCCGCGGGCGCGGCCTCAGCGGGCACGTCCGACGGCGGGGGGACGGGCGGGGGAGTTTCCTCGGCCACGCCTGATCCGGGCTAGGACGCTTTCCGGATGACCTTCATCCGGTCGATCTTCTTCTGGAGCGCCATGATCCCGTAAATGAGCGCCTCCGGACGCGGCGGACAGCCGGGCACGTAGACGTCGACGGGAACGATCCGGTCCACCCCCTGGGTGACGGCATAAGTTCGGTAGGGGCCGCCGCAGGTCGCACAGGAGCCCATCGCGATCACCCACTTGGGCTCGGGCATCTGGTCGTAGAGCCGCTTGACGATCGGGGCCATCTTCTCGACGACCGTGCCGGCGACGATCATCAGGTCGGACTGGCGCGGGGTCCCGCGAAACACCTCCGCCCCGAAACGGGAGAGGTCGTGCCGGGAGTCCATGGTGGCCATCATTTCGATGGCGCAGCAGGCGAGGCCGAACTGCATCGGCCAGATCGACGACCGGCGGGCCCAGTTGATCACCGAGTCCACGGAAGTCGTGAGGACATTGTCCCCGAAGCGGTTGTCGATCAGCCCCATGTCGCCCTCAGGCCCAGTCGAGAGCCTTGCGTTTCCACACGTAGAAGTAGCCGACGACGAGGATCAGGAGGAAAACGAGCATTTCGATCAGGCCGAAGAGCCCGAGCCGGTTGAACATGATCGCCCACGGGAAGAGAAAGATGGTCTCGACGTCGAAGACGACGAACAGGACCGCGATCAGGAAGTAGCGCACCGAAAAGCGCGTGTCGAGGGCGAACGTGCTCGGCTCGATCCCGCACTCGTACGGCTCCAGCTTCGCTGTGTTCGGCTTCCGGGTCTGAAGGGCCTTTGCGATGAAGATGGTGGCGAGCGGGAGCGCCGCCGCGAGCAGCGCGAAGATGAGGATGGGGAGGTAATCCGTCACCGGCGCGGCATTGTATCGGAGCGATGCGGTGAATCAAATTCGGAAAGCCTTGCTTTCAAATCCCCCGCGACTGAACGAGAACGGAGATCTCGTCACCCATCCCCGCCGGATCGACGAGCCGGTAGACGCGCCACTTCTCCGCTTCGCTGTTCACGAAATCGAAGATGCCCGTTTCGGTCAGGTACCGGCCCTGTCGAACCGGCCCCTGCGTCACGAGACCCTCCGACTCCCCCGCCGCGACGAGCTCGTCCCAGTCGACGTGAGCGGTCAGGTCTCGCTCGCCCGGCCGCTCGAGCGGATCGCCCCCGCGCCGTCCGCCCTCGTGCACCGCGAGAGTCCCCGAAGGCCGCGCGAACGGGTGATAGAGGGTCCCCGCGCGATGCCCGTAGTCGAAGAGGACGATTCGGCCCCGCGCGAGCGCGCGCGCGAGGCGACGCTGAAGGGCGGCCGCGCCCGGGCGGACTTCGGCGATCTGTCCCGCCTGGAGCTCGACGCCGCGCGCCGCGAAGGCCTCGGCCCACTCCGTTGGGGCCGGGCGCGCGATCCACGCGAATCGCTCCCCCTCGGCGCTCACGCGGAGCTCCTCGAGACCGCCGCAGGCGGAGACACGAACGCGCGCGACCGGCAGGGCGTCGTAGAGCTCGTTCGCGAAGATCCATCCGGTGACCGACCCCTCCTCGAGCTCGCTGGCATCCGCGAGGATCTCGATGGGAAATCGGGAGAGCCTCAGCCGGCCAGAGGCTGCTCGCTCGACGGCGGTCAAATTCGTTCGGGCGAAGACCTCCGGATGGCGGAGGGCGAGCGCCTCGGCGAAAGCGGCGAGGAACGCGCCGGAGGACGACCCGAGCTCGACGAAGCGCACCGGCCCCTCGAGGCGCCCGGCGTCCGCGGCAAACCGCCGCGCGATGGCGGCGCCGAACGCGGGGGTGAGCGACGGGGACGTGACGAAGTCGCCGCCCTCGCCGATGCGGGCGCCGCGCGAGTAGTAGCCGTCCTCCGGATCGTAGAGCGCCGCCTCCATGAAGTCGGCGAAAGAGATCGGCCCCTCGCGCCGTATGCGCTCGCGCAAGCGCAGGGCGAGGTCGTTCCGCACGCGCCCCGATTATATTTTCGAAGGGCTCGCGAGGCGACGCGGTGATACCCTTCGGCCTCTCGAAAACAGGAGGATGAATCCATGACCCGACTCCGACGCCGGGCTCTCGTCGCCTCGATCGCGTTCGCAGGCGCACTGTCCCTCGCCGCGCAGGACCTGACGATCGTCTCGAAAACGACGATGGGCGGCCGCGCGGGCACGTCCACGCAGTACCTGTCGTCCACGCAGACGCGGACGACCGACGGCCAGAACGACGCGATCATCGAGTTCAAAACCGGGCGCCTCGTCTTCGTCGACCACAAGAAGAAGGAGTACTCGGAGACGACGATGGAAGAGATGGCTGCCTACTTCGACAGCCTGCAGCGAGATCTCAAGGGCAACCCGATGTACGAGTCGATGTTCGGCGGCACCGACGACGTGAAGGTCGAGAAGCTGAAGACCTCGCAAAAGATCGCCGGCTACGACTGTGACGACTACGAGCTCTCCATGGGCGAAGCGCTCGTTTTCGGGTTCTGCGCCGCGAAGGGTCTGCCATCACCGCCGCAGTACTACGAGGGGCGAAAGTTCTCGTTCGCCTCGATGGGCCCCATGGGAAAGCGGTACGGGAAGATGTTCGAGGAAATGAAGAAGATCGAGGGATTTCCGCTCGCGCTCGAGATGGACATGGACATGGGCATCGTGAAGCAGTCGACGTGGTCCGAGGCGACCGAGGTGAAGAAGGGCCCGATCCCCGAGTCCGTCTTCGCGATCCCGGCGGGCTACAAGAAGATCAAGTCGCCGTTCAAGAGGTAATGGATTCAGCGACACTCCGGGCTTGATTCAACTCCGTCGGAGACGCGTCCCCGCCTCCGCCTCCTTCTCCTGCGCGTCGACGACAGCGATCGCGGCCATGTTCACGATGTCGGCGACCTCGACCGCGCGCTGCAGCACGTGCACGGGCTTGCGCATGCCGAGGAGGATCGGGCCGATCGCCTCGGCCCCGGCGAGGCGCCACACGAGCTTGTACGCGGCGTTGGCCGACTGGAGGTCCGGGAAGATGAGGACGTTCGGGCGGCGGACCGTCGCCCAGGGGTACTCCGCTTCGAGGAGCTCCGGCACGATCGCGTAGTCCGCCTGCATCTCGCCGTCGATCGGTAGGTCCGGCCGCGCGGCCTTGACGATCTCGACGGCGCGCTTCACCTTCTGCGCGTTCGCGTGCGTGTTGGAGCCGAAGTTCGAGAACGAGATCATCGCGATCCGCGGCTCCATTTCGAAGCGCGGGACGGCGTCGGCCGTCAGGAGCGCGATCTCCGCCAGCTCCTCCGCGGTCGGGTCGATGTTGACTGTCGTGTCCGCGAAGAAGAACGTCCGGTCCTTGAAGATCGAGCACGTAGAGACCCGAGACGCGGCGCACTCCGGGAGCCGTGCCGACGATCTCGAGCGCGGGCCGGATCGTCTCGGGATAGTGCTGGGTCAGACCGGAGATGACGCCGTCCGCGTCGCCCGCCTCGACCATCAGCGGCCCGTAGACGTTGCGCGAACCCGCCTGCTTGGCGGCGTCGACCGCGGTCATCCCGCGCCGGCGGCGCCGCTCCTCGAGGAGCCGCGCGTAGTCGGGAAGCCGCGGAGACGATCGGGCGTGGACGAACTCGATCTTGTCCATCGGGAGCTGGAGCTCCCGGGCGAGCTCCGAGACCTCCTCCTCCCGCGCGAGAAGGATCGGCCGGCAGATGCCCTCCTCCGCGAGGATCTTTGCCGCCCGGAGAATCTTCGGGTGCTCCCCTTCCGGAAACACGATCCGCTTCGGGTCCTGGCGCGCCTTCCGGATGACGACCCCCATCACCTCGCGGGCCCGGGACAGCATCGCCTCCAGGCGGCGCAGGTACGCGGCCATGTCGGTCACGGGTTTCCGGGCGACGCCCGACATCATCGCGGCCTCCGCGACGGCCGGCGCGACCCAGAGCAGCACGCGGTAGTCGAAGGGCTTGGGGATCAGGTATTCGCGACCGAACCGGAACTCCTGGCCGCCGTACGCCTTCGACACCGAGTCCGGAACGTCCATCTTGGCGAGCGCGGCGAGTGCCTGCGAAGCCGCCTTCTTCATCTCCTCGTTGATCTCGGTCGCGCGGACGTCGAGCGCGCCCCGGAAGATGAACGGGAATCCGAGCACGTTGTTGACCTGGTTCGGGTAGTCGCTCCGCCCGGTCGCCATGATGACGTCGGGCCGCGCCGCGCGCGCCTCTTCCGGCGTGATCTCCGGCTCGGGGTTCGCGAGGGCGAACACGATCGGGTCGCGCGCCATGTTCTTCAGCATCTCGCCTTTGACGAGCCCCTTCCCCGACAGCCCCACGAGGACGTCGGCTCCATCGAGGGCGTCGGTCAGGGTTCTCTCGTCGGTCTTAACGGCGAACTGCGCCTTGTACTCGTTCATGTCCTCCTGGCGTCCGATCCGGATCACTCCGGACTTGTCGACCATGCGGAGGTTCTCCTTCTTCACTCCGTAAGCGAGGTAGAGCTTCGCGCAGGCGATCGCCGACGCTCCCGCGCCGAGGAAGACGACCTTCGCGTCGCCGATCTTCTTCCCGGCGATCTCGAGCGCGTTCAAGAGCGCGGCCGCGGAGATGATCGCGGTCCCGTGCTGGTCGTCGTGGAAGACCGGGATCTTGAGTCGCTTCTTCAGCTCTTCCTCGATGACGAAGCACTCCGGCGCCTTGACGTCCTCGAGGTTGATCCCGCCGAACGTCGGCGCGATCGCGGCCACCGTGTCGATGAACGCCTGCGGGTCGCGCGCGTCCACCTCGATGTCGAAAACGTCGATGTCGGCGAACCGTTTGAAGAGGACGCCCTTCCCCTCCATGACGGGTTTCGACGCCAGCGGACCGATGTCGCCGAGGCCGAGCACCGCCGTGCCGTTGGAGATGACGGCAACGAGGTTCCCCTTCGCCGTGTAGTCGTAGACGGTCTCCGGGTCGCGCGCGATCTCGAGGCACGGCTCCGCGACGCCGGGGCTGTACGCGAGCGAGAGGTCCTCCTGAGTGCGGCACGGTTTCGACGGGACGACCTCGACCTTGCCCTTGCGGCCGCGCGAGTGGTACTCGAGCGCCTCCTCGCGCGTGATCTTTCTCACGCCGCCCCTGCAAGCTCCTGGCGCAGGGCGCGCACCGCCTCCGCCGCCTCCGCGAGCGGCACGGCGCGAACGGACTTGTCGCGACGGCTCACGACCTCGACCTTCCCCTCTTTCAGCGCGCGACCGCCGACGTTCACGCGGATCGGGAAGCCGACGAGGTCCGCGTCCTTGAACTTGACGCCCGGCCGCTCGTCGCGGTCGTCGTAGAAGACGTCCTCCCCCGCCGAGACAAGGTTCTCGTAGAGGGAGTCCGCCGACTGCCGCGCCGCGTCGTCGGAGGGATTGAGCGATACGACGGCGATCTCGAACGGCGCGAGCGCGAGCGGCCACACGATGCCGTCGCCGTCGTGGTGCTGCTCGACCGCCGCGGCCATGGTGCGGCCGACGCCGATCCCGTACGTCCCCATCACTGCGGGGCGCGTCCCGCCCTTTTCGTCGGTGAACTCGCAGCGGAGAGCCGTCGAGTATTTCGTGCCCAGCTTGAAGATGTGACCGACCTCGATGCCCCGCGCGATCGAGAGCGGCTGGCCGCACCGCGGGCAGGGGTCGCCCGATCGGGCTGTCGCGAATGAGACGAACTCCGCCTCGCCGCCGTCGCGCTCGAGGGAGAGGCCGCGGACGTGCCAGTCCCGCCGCCCCGCACCGGTGACCGCGTTTACCGCGCCGCGCACCGACTCGTCGGCAACGACGCGCAGCCCCCGATTCGCGAGGTGGTGGGGGCCCACGAAGCCCACGGGCGAGCCGGTCGCGCCCTCGATCTTGTCCTCCGAGGCGAGAGCGAGGCGCTCGACGCCGAGCGCGTTCTTGAGCGCGACCTCGTTCGCGTCGAGGTCGCCGCGCACGAGCGCGACCACGTAGCCCTCGTCGGTGTCGTAAACGAGACACTTGATCATCCGGGAGGCCGTGATCCCGAGGAACTCGACGACCTCATCGATCCCGCCGCGGCCGGGCGTCTCGACCTCTTCGAGCACGCCGGCCGTTTCCCCGTCCCACGGCGCCGGCCGGCGACCCGTCTCCGCCTTTTCGACGTTCGCGCCGTAGCCGCACGCGGTGCATCGCGCGACAGCGTCTTCTCCGGTGTCGGCGAGGACCATGAACTCCTGCGAGGCACTTCCCCCGATGGCGCCCGAGTCCGCTTCGACGACGGTGAAGTCGAGCCCGCACCGCTCGAAGATCCGGCGGTACGCCGCGTCCTGCGCGCGGTACGACCGGTCGAGCCCCTCCGTGTCCGCGTCGAAAGAGTACCCGTCGTACATGAGGAACTCGCGGCCCCGCATGAGCCCGAAGCGCGGCCGGATCTCGTCGCGGAACTTCGTCCGGATCTGGTAAAGCGTCATCGGAAGCTGCCTGTAGGAGGTGACGCCGGCGCGCACGACCGACGTGACGGCTTCCTCGGCGGTCGGCGCGAGGCAGTACTCCCCCGCTTTGCGGTCCTTGAGGTGGAAGAGGATCTGCTCGGCCGAGTAGCGCTCCCACCGGCCGCTCTCCTCCCAGAGCTCGCGCGGCTGAAGGATGGGGAGCTCGAGCTCGAGGCATCCGGCGCGGTCCATCTCCTCGCGGACGATCGTTTCGGTCTTGCGGTGGGACCGGAGCCCGAGCGGCGTGAGCGCGTAGATGCCCGCGGCGATCCGGCGGATCATCCCCGCCCGCGCGAGGAGCACGTGGGACACCGCATCGGCGTCACCCGGCACCTCGCGGACGGTCTGCAGAAAGTACTTGGACCAGCGCATTTTTGAGGAAGCTATCAGCTATGAGCTTTCAGCTATCAGCGGGATCGAGGGAGCGAATCCCTGAGCTGACAGCTGACAGCTGACAGCTATTTCGGGCTCTGGGCCTTGGCCTTCGCCTTGGGCCTCGGTTCCGGCTTCTTCTTCGGACCCGCCTTCTCGAGAAGCCGGAGATTGCTCCGGACCTGCTGCATGACCCGGTCCTCGAGCTTGCCGCCGCGAGCGGCCGTCTTCGCCTTGTGGAAGGCGGCCTTCGCGTCCTCGGGCCGACCCGCCGCGAGGTAGGCGAGGCCGAGGTGCTGGAACGTCGTGGGCACCGGCGCGCGCTCGCTCGACTTTCGCAGGCAGTCGATCGCGCGGTCGAGCTCCTGGCGCTTGTAGTGGACCCAGCCGAGCGCCGCGAGCGGGAAGGGCTTCAGCTCTTCCGGGGCCGCCGCGAGCGCGCGGCCCGCGTAGTCGAGCGCGGAGTCGAGGTCGTCTCCGGACTCCGCGAGGTTCGTCGCGAGCTCGTAGTACCCGACGGCGCGGGCCGTGGACGAGTCGTGCCCGTCCAGGAACTCACGGACGACCTGCGCCGCCTCGTCCGGCCGCCCCTCCGCGCGGAGGGCCTCGGAGAGGATGGAGCACGCCGCGGCCGCCACGACTTCCTCGGGTTCGCCGGAGAGCACTTCGCGACAAGCGACGATCGCCTCCTTCCAGAGGCCGAGCGATGCCGAGAGGATCGCGAAGGAAATTCGGATGGTCGCGTTGCCCGGCTCCGCGACGAGCGCCTGACGGTAGAGGTCGTGGGCGCGACGGAGGGATCCGCGGCCGAGCGCCTCCTCGGCCCGCCGATACGCGTCGGCTCCCGGCCCCTCGACGTCGGGGAGCGGGTAGAGCTTGCGGCGCTCGAGAACTCGCACGGCCTCCTGGTACTCGAGGCGCCGGGGGTTCTTCTCGAGGGCTTCGTGAAAACACTCGAGGGCACGCTTCAGTCGGTTCTTCTCGAGGTGACAGAGGCCGAGCTGGAAGACGGCTTCCTCCGAGTCCGGCTGGAGCGTCAGGGCCTCCTCCAGGTGGCGGATCGCGCCGGCAACGTCCCCCTTCTCCCGCAGGACGGTCCCGAGCAGGACGTGCGCGGACGGTTGGGACGCGACGTCGACCGCTTTCCGCAGCTCCGCCTTCCGCCTCGTCCCAGCGCGACGCATGCGCGTAGAGAGCGCCGAGCGCGAAGTGCGGGAGAAAGGCATCCGAGCGGCGGGCGAGCGCCCGCTTGTGAAAGTCCTCGGCGGCCGTCGCGTCCCCCGCTTCCGACGAGACGATCCCCGAGTACACGAGCGACTCGAAGTGGTTCGGCTGGACGGCAAGGACCTTCTTCAGATACCCCGACGCCCGCTCCATGTCCCCGGCGGAGAAGAAGGTCTCGGCGAGGTAGAAACCGAGCTCCCCGTTGGCGCGGTCGGACTTGTACAGGTCCTCGAGCGAACGAATGCCGCGATCCGCGTCCAGAGCGAGGAGCGCGTACTCCGCCTCCCGAAGCCGCTTCTCGAACATCTCCCGGTGGGCCGGAGAAATCCGGGCGACGATCCGGTCGCGCCGCTCGAGAAACCGGTCCTTCTTCTCGACCGCCTGCATCCGCTCGTCGAGCTTCGTCTCCCACAGGTCGCGCACCTCTTCGGCCCGCACGACCCCGCGCCGCTCGAGCGTTTCCTGCAGGGCGAGTACCCCGGTGTGCGCGACGAACAGGTTCCTCTCGAGGTTCCCGAGCGATTCGAAGAGCGACTTCAAAGCGTCGCCCGTCCTCTTGACGACCTCTTCGAGGGTCGAAATCCGCTCGAGCAGGTGCTCGTCGAAGGGAATCTCCTCGTGCGACTCGCGTCCCTCTTCCACGACTCCCATCCCGGAGAGCACGAGGAGCTTCGATTGACAGCGGACGCAGAACTCCTCGTCGTCCGGGTTTCGCGCGTTGCAGACCTGGCAGAACATCGATCAGGTCCAGGCTTGCGGGCCGGGCGGGTACTCGTAGAAACCCTTGCCCGACTTCCGGCCGAGCCATCCGGCGTCGACCATCCGGACGAGAAGAGGGCTCGGCCGGTAACGCGGGTCCCCGAAGCCCTCCTGGAGAACGCGAAGGATCGAGAGGCAGGTGTCGAGGCCGATGAAGTCGGCGAGCGCGAGCGGCCCCATCGGGTGGTTCATCCCGAGCTTGACGATCCCGTCGATTGCCTCGCGGCTCGCCACGCCGCTCGCGAGCGTGTCGATCGCCTCGTTCAGCATGGGCATGAGCACGCGGTTCGAGACGAAGCCGGGCGAGTCGTTGCAGGAAATGGGGATCTTTCCCATGCGGCGGGCGACGTCCTCGACGGCGGCGTTCGTTTCGTCGGAGGTCGCGATCCCCCGGATCACTTCGACCAGGGACATGACCGGGACCGGATTCATGAAGTGCATCCCGATGAAGCGCTCGGGCCGCCCCGTCGACGCGGCCAATCGGGTGATCGAGATCGAAGAAGTGTTCGAGGCAAAGATCGCCTCGGGGCCGCACACCGAGTCGAGCTGCCGGAAGAGGTCCCTCTTCGCGCTCTCCGCCTCGACGATTGCCTCGATGACCAGGTCGGCTTCCGAGAGCCGGCCGATGTGAGTCGTTCCCGCGAGCCGGGAGAGCGCCTCGTCCTTCTCCTCCGGGGTGCGCTTGCCCTTCGCGACCTCGCGGTCGAAATTCTTCTCGATGGTCGCCCGGGCGCCGCGCAGCAATCCCTCGTCCACGTCCACGAGGAGGACGGAGAACCCCGACGCAGACGCGACGTGGGCAATCCCATTGCCCATCTGGCCGGCTCCGACGACTCCGATTGTCCGGGGGCTCACGCTCCGACTCTATGGCCGCGGAGCAGCGCGAATCAACCGGCCGGGACCGGAGGGATCAGCTGTTCGCGAGGGAGACGCGGAAACGCGGAGCGCCGAATCGCGACAGGAACGCGACACCGACGGCGACGATCGAAGCGGCGCTCCAGAGAATCGGCCCGGCGATCGGGAGGAGAGAGACGCCCCCGAGAACCGCGAAACCGAGCGCGAGCGCCGCGGGCCGCCGCGACGGGGAGACGTTCGCGAGGAGCTTCTGCCCGACGAGGAGAAAGAGCGCTCCCATACCGAACACCTTCGCGGCGACGGCGCCCGCTGCGAAGAACATTGCGAGCGGAATGGCGAGCGCCGAGGGAAGTAGCGAGAGCGTCGCGGCCGCCGCGAGAAAGATCGTGAGCACCCCGAGCGCCCCCGCGAGGAGTGCTCCCGTCCAGTCCGATTCGGCGCGATCGGCGGCGCGCGCGAGGGACGAGCCGAAAAAGAAGAGAAGCGCGACAGCGATTGCGAGCCACGCCGCGAGCGCGAGAAGACGGAGTCCCCACACGACGGGCGACAACGCTCCGGGCTCCCAGGGCGCGCGTTCGATCTCCGACAGATAGAGGCGCAGCAGGTTTCCAGGCGTCGAGATGCGCCCGGCGACGGGAAGAGGCTTCCCGGGAACTCCCGAGATGGTGCCGCCGAAGACGACGAGGTCGCCCGCGACGGACCCGTTCACTCCGAAGGTGACGTCCCCTCCCCACACGACGACGTCGCCGGCAATCGGGCCCTCGATCGTCACGTCGGAGGCCACCGCGACGACGCGCCCGGGAAGGGGGTCACGGACGACGATGTCCCGTGCGAGGACCGCGACTCCGGGACCGGAGGCGGCCGCGCCCGACGCCCACAGGAGGAGCGCCGCCGCAGCCGCCGCAGTTTTCAACGCCGGCTCCGCGCTCGCGAGAAGACCCTCGTCAGCCCGAACGCCGACGGCAGGAGGAGGAGGAGTGCCGCGATCCCGAGAGCACGCTCCTGGGAAAACGCCTGAGCGAGGGCTTCGAAACCGGACGGGGCGACTCTCGCGAGGTCCGGCGCCCAGCGCGCCAGCGACCGGAAGAACGCGAGCAGCGGGACGAGCGCCCCGCCGGCGAGCCCCACCTGATCGGACCCGGTCAGCGCCGGGGCGAGGAGGAGCCCGAGACCCCCGGCAGCCAGGCCGCCCGCGAGGAGGATCGGCGCCCGCCAGAGGGCGTAAGTCCGGCGCTCCCGCGGCGAGAAGGGCCGCAGCCGAATGACCCGTTCCGCCAGGTCCGGGACGGGAAAGGGGATCGCCGAGAGCCCGTCGAGATCCTCCGAGAGAGCCCGCGCCTGCGCCACCACGGCGCCGCAGGAGGCGCAGGAAGCCGCGTGGGCGGCCGAATCCGGCGCAAACAGGGGCTCGACGCCCGCGGCGATTGCCTCGGCGTCGATCGGATCCAGAGGGCGCGGACAGGGGCGAACGTGAGCCGCACCCCGTTCGGCTGGGTGAGCGTGTCGCCGGGATCGGCCATCCCGGCGACACTATCCGCCTCAGGCGAGGGCGTCGCAGAACACCACGAGCGCGTCGCTCAGCGGTCTACCTGGGCCGATCGCCTCGCGCGCCGGGTGCGGGCCCGCCGAGAACACGATCACGCCGTTCTCGAGCACCACGCGCCCGACGTCCTTGAGCTGCTCGCCCTGGAGGTTCAGCGCGAGGCCGTTGATGGCGACGCTCGCCACGCGCCCGCCCTCGACGGAGATCACCTGCTGGAAGGCGTCTGGCCCTTCACGTAGGACCTTCCCCGTCGCGAGGTTCGCGACGGTGTTGTCCTCGCGGACGTGGTCGATGATCCGCACGAGGTTCCCGTCGTCGTCGAAGAACCGGGTGCGCTCGACCGTGAGGTCGATCGTCCAGCGGACGGGGAACCCGCACGCCTGGCCCTGGTCCTCGACGACGTTGTGCTGCATGATGATCTGCCGGGTCGGCAGCTCGGCGGCCGCCGGCGCCGCGGGGGCGCCGGCGGTGACCGGTGACGAGAAAGGGATCGCTGTGAGCGCGTCGCTCATCGTCGTCCCAGCCGTAGTCGGGCAGGTCGAAGAAGCGGTCGCCGTCGAGCGTGTCGACCGAGCCGTCGGCGAGCCGCTGTGCCAGGCTGGCGACCCCGGCCTCGACGATCGCCGTCAGCTGCCCGTTCTTCTTCTGGCCGAAGTCGTCGGACTGGCCGCGGACCTCGAACAGGACCGTCCCGGTCCCGTTGAGCGCGAACGAGCTTCGCGCCTGCCCGGGCAGATCGCGCGCCTCCGGGTGCAGGTAGCGCGCGATGCCGCCGAGGAATGGCGACTGGTCCGCGTTGCCCTTGCCGGCGTGGTCGCGCATGCCGAGGTAGGCGGCGTAGGCGAACCGGCGCGACTTGTCCTGGTCCAGCAGCGGCCACGCGGCGTACTTGCCGCTGTCCTCCGGGCCGAGCGGCGGATAGTCGAGCGTGACGGTGACGTAGTCGCCGTCGCCCTCGATCTGCTCGCACGGACCCATGTGGTGGAGGTCGACGTAGGCGTCGACGCCGTCGAACTCGTCACGCAGCTCGATGTAGTGCGCGCGCAGCGTCCTCGACTCGGGCGTGATGAAGAAGCCCGGCAGCGCGTCGGCGCCCGGCATGTCCTGCGCGCGCGGCTCGTAGTCGAGGTCCGGCGTGAAGTCGCGGTTGACGTCGAACCCGCCGGCGCCGCCGCTGTAGTACCAGGCGGGCGGCGTGTCCTCTGGGAACTCGTAGCGCCGCACGACCTCCGCCCACGTGAAGTCGCTCTGGCGCCGGTTCAACTCGCCGCCGTCGGGGTTGAACATCGGCACGGCCACGAAGGTGATGCCGGCGAGCAGCGCCTTCGTCTCCGCGGTGTTGCTCGATCCGATGTGCTGGAGCCAGTGCAGCAGCGCCTCGGTGCCGGTCTTCTCGTTGCCGTGGATCGCGCTGGTGACCAGCATCACCCGGTCCCCGGTGCCGACGCGCGCCGCGTACAGCTCGCGTCCCCGGTTGGAGCGGCCGATCACCTCGACGTCGACCCGGCCCTTGCTGGTCTGCTCGATCTGGGCCAGCTTCGGCTCATCTGCGCGTGGCTGGCCCAGCCCGAGAACGGCGGGTGCTCCAGGTTGCGGCAGTTGGCGTTCTCGTCCTGCGCTCGGGCGGCGGGCGCGATCAGCGCGCACGCCAGCAGGAACGTCGCTGCGGCAAGCACCTTCCTCGTCATGTGGGGCCTCCCTCCCATCGACGATCACGGGGCCCTCATCTCCCGTTCACGAGCCCCTCGCGACGAGTATCCCACTCGCGCGCCAGGGCTGCGCGGCCGGCCGTCGAACTCGTCCGGCGTGAACCCGCGCGCGGAGCGGATCGAGCAGCGGTTCGAGCTGGCGACGCTGGTCGCCGCGCTGCTCGTGATCCCGACGCTGATCATCGAGTCCAGCGACCTCGGGCAGCCGTGGGACGCGATCGCGTTCGCGCTGAACTGGGCGACCTGGCTGGCGTTCGCGACCGAGGCGTCGTGATGCTCAGGGTGGTCGACAACCCGGGCGCTGGCTGCGCGACCACCCGCTGGAGGTGGCGATCGTGCTCTTCACGCCGCCGTTCCTGCCGCCGGACCTCGCCTCGCTGCGGGTGTTCCGCCTGCTCCAGCTGCTGCCGCTGCTCCAGGCCGGCGTGCTCGTGCGCCGGCTGCTCACCACGGAGGGCGTGCGGGACGCCGCGGTGCTCACGCTCATCACGATCGGCGGCGGCGCGGCGTACGCGGCGGTCGAGGGAGGCGAGCAGGACCTGACCACCTGGGACGGCGTTTGGTGGGCGATCACGACGGTCACCACCGTCGGCTACGGCGACTCTACCCGCGCACGGACACCGGGCGGGTGATCGCGCTCTTCGTCATGGTCGTCGGGATCGGCTTCGTCGCGGTGCTGACCGCGGCGGCCGCGGAGCGCTTCATCCGCTCGCGCGAGGCGGCGCTCCAGCGCGACGAGATGCTCGAGCGGCTCGACGACATCGCCCGCCGGCTCGACGCGACGCTCCTAGCCTGCCCGCCATGCCTCGCCACATCGCGCTGCTGCGGGCGGTCAACCTCGGGCCGCGCAACCGGGTGCCGATGGCCGACCTGCGGTCCGCGCTCGAGGCGGCCGGCTACGAGGACGTGCGGACGCTGCTCCAGAGCGGGAACGTCGTGGTGAGCAGCGCGAAGAAGCCGGATTCGGTCGCGCGGGACATGGAGAAGCTGATCGCGCGCGAGTTCGGCGTCGAGACCGACGTGATCGTCCGCTCGCGCGACGAGCTCGCGAGCGCGATCGAGCGCAACCCGATCGCGGAGGCCGACGAGCAGCCCAAGCGCTGCCAGGTCTCGTTCCTGTCCGGCGAGCCCGACCGCGCGGCGGTCGAGCGCCTCGAGGCGGCGGACCTCGCGCCGGAGCGCTTCGAGATCAGCGGCCGCGAGGTCTACGCCTGGCACCCCGAGGGGCTCCAGCGCTCCAAGCTCGCGCGGGCGCTGGGCGAGGGCCTCGGCGTCAGCGCCACCGCGCGCAACTGGAACACCGTCAAGAAGCTCCTCGAGCTGGCCGACGAGGCCGGCTGAGCGCGATCGCGACGCCCGCGCCCGCCAGCACGATCGCCAGCGAGGCGGTCTGGGCGACCGCGTCGGCGGTCGGGAAGCCGTCCAGGTGGGCGACGTGCCACGCGAAGTGGATCGTGGAGAACAGCGACCAGGCGACGGCGAGCGGGATCACGAGCTCGCGCGCCGGGCGCGCCGCCGCCCACGCGAACAGCAACGCGAACGCGAGGTAGAACGCGCCGACGTCGGTGACGAGGTGCTCGCTGTAGGCCGGCAGGCGGTCCACCCAGTGGCGGCCCGCGCCGGGGAACCCGTCGTAGAACGAGCGCGGGGCGGCGGCGGCCCAGACGCCCGGGACCGCCGCCGACAGGGCGAGCGCGGCGAGGACGGCTCGGAGCCCTTTCACGCCGCCGGCCCGGTCATCGGTCGTCATACCGACCGGACCATACGGCGAGGGGCTGTGTGACACGGGAACTGGACGTTCGGGGGTGGGAGGCCGGGGTGGGGAGCCATAGCGTCGGCGCCGGTCCATCAGAAAGGGGTCGTCCATGCGCTCCGGCTCGGTCGTTCGCTCGTCCTCGCCGGCTCGCTGCTGGCGTTCCTGCCCGCGCCGGTCGCGCTCGGCCACGGCGGCTTCGACAGCAGCGCAGGCCACCTGGCCGAGGACTCGGGCGTCCACGCCGCTGCCGACGAGCCGGCGATGGAGGCCCTGACTCAGCGGGCGACCCGCGCTGACGCTCGCACCGCCGCCGCGGCCGTCGCGGGGGACGAGGACCTGTCGGGCCTGGGGCCCGGTCGTGGACTGGCCCGTGGTCGGCGTCCACGTCGCGCTGCTCCCGAACGGCAAGGTGCTCGCCTACGACTCCGTCGGCGACAACGCGACCGAGACCTATCCGGTCCATGACCACACCCGCGCCACGGTGTGGGACCCGGCGACCGGGACGCAGACGCCGGTCAACGTCGATACCGGCTTCAACGTCTTCTGCAGCGGGCTCGCGCACCTGACGGACGGGTCGATCTTCCTGGCGGGCGGCAACAAGGACGCACAGCTGAGCGGGATCGTCCAGACCCACACCTTCAACCCGACCACGAACACGTGGAGTCTCGGCCCCAACATGGCGGCCGGCCGGTGGTATCCGAGCGTCACGCCGCTGCGCAACGGCGAGATGCTGATCACCGAGGGCGGCCCCGACATGCCGGAGGTCCGCACGACCACGGGCGGCCTGCGCGCGCTCAACACCGCGTCGCTCAACCTGCCGCTGTACCCGTGGCTCGACGTGGCACCCGACGGCCGCGCCTTCTACTCGGGCCCGGACCAGACCATGCGCTCGCTCAACACGAGCGGTGGCGGGACGTGGCAGACCTTCGGCCAGCGCGACACGCTGAACCGCGGCTACGGCAGCCGCGCCCTCTACGACATCGGGAAGATCCTCGTCACGGGCGGAGCCGGCTCGAGCAAAGATGCCCGGGTCATCGACATCAACGGCGCGACGCCGCAGGTGACCGCGACCGCCCCGATGGCCAACGGGCGCCGCCAGCACAACCTCACCGCGCTCGCCGACGGGAGCCTGCTCGCGACGGGCGGGAACTCGTCCGGGGCGGGGCTCGTCGACCTCAACAACGGCGTCTATGCGGCGGAGCAGTGGAATCCGGCCACCGGCCAGTGGAAGACGCTCGCGGCCCAGCAGGTGACGCGTCAGTACCACTCGACCGCGCTCCTGCTGCCCGACGGTCGCGTGCTGTCCGCGGGTGGCGGCATCTGCGGTACCTGCGACCAGGTCGGCTACCTCGCGAAGAACGCCGAGGTCTTCACCCCGCCCTACCTGTTCAAGAAGGACGGATCCGGCGGGCTGGCCCCGCGACCGACGGTCACCGCGGCGCCGAGCGAGGCGGCGTACGCCGCGCCGTTCTCGATCTCCACGCCGGAGGCGGCGACGATCAGCAAGCTCGCCCTGGTGCGCCTCGGCGCGGTCACCCACTCGGTCGACATGGAGCAGCGCTACGTGCCGCTGGCCTTCACCCGCGGGAGCGGCACGCTCACCGCGACCGCGCCGCTCAACGCGAACGTCGCGCCGCCCGGCATGTACATGCTCTTTGCGGTCGACGCCAACGGTGTGCCGTCGACGGCGCGCATGGTGACCCTGAAGGAAAACAGGTCGCCCACCACGGTGAGCCTCACCTCGCCGGCGAGCGGTGCAACCTTCACCGCACCGGCGACCGTGAGCCTCGCCGCGAATGCAACCGACGCCGACGGCATCGCCAAGGTCGAGTTCTTCAACGGCGCCACCAAGCTCGGCGAGGACACGACCGCGCCGTACACATCCCAGTGGACGGGCGTGGCCGCCGGCTCCTACACGCTGACCGCCCGTGCGACCGACAACCTCGGCGCCACGACGACGAGCGCCGCGCGCTCGATCACCGTCGTCTCGTCGAACAGCCCCCCGACCGCGAACATCACCTCACCGGCCAACAACGCGACGTTCGCCTGGCACCCGACGATCACCATCAACGCGACGGCGACCGACAGCGACGGCACCGTCCAGAGGTCGAGTTCTTCCGCGGCGCGACGAAGCTGGGCGAGGACACGACCGCGCCGTACTCGTACCGCTGGAAGAACGCACCTTCGGGCGGCTACCCTGACCGTGAAGGCAACCGACAACGCCGGGGCCGTGACCACCAGCGCTCCGGTCGCGATCACCGTCAACATACTCCCCTAGAATCACCTGCAGATGGCAAGGTCTGCGTCATGAGGGCGCTCACCCGGCTGACGTCCGGGCTGATGGTGTTCATCGGCATCGCGATCCTCGTCCGCACCATCTCCGAGGGCGGCGGCCCGATCGCGCTGGGCATCGTGTTCGGCATCCTCTTCATCGCCGCGGGCGCGGGCGGCTCTACGTCGACTCCCGCCGCGGCGAGGACGAGCGCTGATGGCCGGCCGCGGCGAGCGCGCGCGCAGCGCGGCGGCCGCGCGGGTCGACACCACGCTCCCGCAGCTCAAGCGCGGGCTCGGCTCGCCGGCGCTGTTCGGGATCGTGCAGGGCTTCGTCGCCGCCTCGATCTACTTCGCCGTCGGCGTGGTCGCCGAGCGCGCGCTCGGGCTGACGTGGGCCGTGTTCCTGGCGGGCGCGATCTTCTTCGCGTGATCGTGCCCTGCTACGTGGAGGGCGCGTCGCTGCACCAGGAGCGCGGCGGCGCGACGGTGATCGCGCGCTACGCGTTCAACGAGCTGTGGAGCTTCATCGCGGGCTGGGCGATCTGCCTGGACTACCTGATCCTGATCGCGCTGACCGCGTTCGCGACGACGGACTACTTCGCCGTGTTCTGGGAGCCGGTCGACTCCGGCGCCCCGGAGTTCCTGCTCGCCGCCGGCGTCGTCGCGGCGACGGCGGTCATCAACGTGCGCGGCGGCGGGCCGCCGCGCCGCTCGAGCGCGCGGCGCTGATGGTGCTCGCCGACCTCATCCTCCAACTCGTCGTCGTCGCCTTCGGGCTGGCGCTGCTGTTCCACTCCGAGGTGCTCACCGACCCCGGTTCGATCGCCTCCTCGCCCTCGGTCGAGGACGTGCTGTTCGCGTTCCCGCTGGTCCTGGTGGCGTTCAGCGGCATCGACGCGTCGTCCGGGCCTGGCCGGCAGATCGCGGTCGGCCGCCGCGGGCTCGGCGGCTGATCCAGGTACGGCTGATCGCCGCCGCGGTCCCGTACGTGGGTATCGCGCTGGTCGCGTCGGTCGCGCTGCCGACGCAGCCGGGCCGCGAATGGGTCGAGGCGCCGATGGTCGGCGTGGCCGACGCGTTCGACGAGGCATGGCTGCGCGAGCCGCTGCGCTACCTGCTGGCGGTATGCCGCGTGCTGATCCTCGGCGCCGCGTGCAACGCGGCGATGCTCGGCCTCTCCCGGCTCGGCTACTCGCTCGCGCTCAACCGCCAGATCCCGTCGCTCGTCGGCTACCTGCACCCGACGCGCTCGACGCCGGTGGTCGTCATCGTCATCGGCTCGCTGCTGGCGATCGCGCTGCTGTTGCCGGCCGACCTCGACTTCCTCGTCGGCATCAGCGCGTTCGGTGCGACGATCGCGTTCACGATCGTCTCCGTGGGGGTGGTCCGGCTGCGCTGGCGCGAGCCCGAGCGCGACCGCCCGTCCGGATGCCGGTCAACCTGCGATCGGGCCGGGGCGAGCTGCCCGTCCCGGCCGTGCTCGCCGCGCTGATGTCGGCCGGGGCGTTCGTCGCGCTGCTGCTCTACCACGGCGGGTCGCGCTGGACGGGCATCGGCTGGATGGTGTTCGGCGTGGCGCTGTACGTCTACTACCGGACCTCCACGGACAAGGACATCTTCCGCCGCGTCACGGTCCCGGAGCAGACGCTGACCCGGGCGCGCACGGAGGGGAGTACGGCTCGATCCTGGTGCCGATCCTCGGGCTCCCGCTCAACGACGACATCGTACAGACGGCCGGGCGCCTCGCCGCCGAGGAGAACGACGACGTCGGCGAGGGCGGCGCGGTGATCGAGGCGCTGTGGATGTTCGAGGTGCCGATGGTGCTCCCGCTCGACGCGCGGGTGCCCAAGGCGGAGCTCAAGCGCGCCCGCCAAGGCGCTGGCGCGGGCGAAGGCGGTGGGGGAGGAGTACGAGGGCGTCGAGGTCGCCACCGCGGTCGTGCGCGCCCGGCGGGCGGGCGAGGCGATCGTCCACGAGGCGAAGCGGCGCGGCGTCGAGGCGATCGTGCTCGCCGCGGAGGAGTCGGCCGCGACCCGCGGCGGGCATGGTGCTGGGCGGCCGGGCCGGGCTGCGCGACACCTTGGTCGGCGACACCACCCGCTACGTCGTCAACAAGGCGCCGCTGCCGGGTGATCCTGACCGCCGCGCCGCCCGGACGACGCGAGCCCGCCGGCGAGGAAGTCTCGCCCCGCCGTCGGCCGGGGACCCGGCGCGCCGGACGATAGCCCGACGCGCTAGAGTCCACGCGTGTTCGTGCTTGTCGTCGGCGCCGGGCGTGTGGGCGCAGCGATCGCCACCTCGGCCCTCCGGGGGCCACACCGTCTCCGTGCTCAACGAGACCGCTCTCGCACGAGCGGCTGGACGTCGAGCTCGGCAAGGGGTGGGAGGAGGCCGGCGGGCGCTTCACGATCGGCACGGCGCTGGAGATGGACGCGCTCGTCGAGGCCGGCATCGAGCAGGCCCAGGTCTTCATCGCCTCCACCAACGGCGACAACACGAACCTCGTCGTCTCCCAGATCGCGCCGCCGCCGCTTCGAGGTCCCGCGCGTAATCGCCCGCATCCTGGACCCGCGGCGCGCCGCCTGGTACCGCGAGCAGGGCCTCCAGACCGATCTGCCCGACCCAGATCGCGATCGAGCAGCTCCAGACCGCCGCGCTCTCCGAGTCGGAGTCGCCCGTCGGCTGATGGCCGGTCTGTACGTGATCATCGCCGGCGCCGGCAAGGTCGGCTGGAACCTGGCGCCGCGAGCTGATCGAGAAGGGCAACGAGGTGACGGTGGTCGCGGAGTCCGACCAGCGCCGCTACCTGACTGTGGAGCGAGAGCTGGGCGCCGCCGTCCAGGTCCGGCGAGGCGGCCGGTGGCTGTGGGTCCTCGAGCGCGCCGGGATCAACCGCGCCAACCTGGTCGTGGCAACCTCACCGGCGACGACGAGGACGACGTGGTGATCTACCAGTACGCCAAGGAGAAGTACGAGGTCGACCGCGTGGTCTTTTCCCGCTGCAACAACCGCCGGAACCTCGAGCACTTCAAGCTCCTCGGCGTCGAACCACCGCTCTCGAGCGACCAACCTGATCCTGCGCCTGATCGAGCACGAGGTCACCCGCTACGGCCTCGTGCACCTGCTCGACCTGCCCGAGGAGCGCCTCGAGATCATCGAGCTGGTGCATCTGCCCGACGGATGCGCCCGCCGCCGGCCAGCGCGTCTCGATCTCGACATGCCCGGGGGCGACGACGCCGTAGTCGTCGCCGTGCTGCGTGCGGAGGGCGGTCAGGCTTCGTCCCCAAGGCCGACACCGTCATCGAGGCGGGCGACGAGGTCCTCGTCGCATGCTCGACCAGGTCTTCGAAGAGGGCGTCACCGGCCAGTTCGTCTTTTTCGGCGCCGACGGACCTTGCCTGTGACCGCGACGGTCGACGTCCTGATCGTCGAGCAGCGGCCCGGCCCGGGGCGTGCGATGCGCCCAGACGCGAGCTTAGCGAGGGCGGCTTCGACGGTCGGTTCTCCTCCACGGCGGGCGCGACGTCGACCCGCCCTACGAGCGCGCCGTCTGCGTCCAAGGAGTACCTGCGCGGGGCTTTGACGGAGCGCGGAGACGCCTACCTGGAATGGGCCATACCCTTCGGCGGCCAAGGTGCCGTCGGCCGCGCGTGCGATGGGGCGTTGATGAAGCTTGAGACGCGGAGGCCCGCGTCGCGAAACTGAGGAGCCGGCGAGGAGGTCGCGGCTTCGACGGCGCGCTCCTGGCCGCCGGCGCGAACGTGCGGCGCCCTGCGGGTCGACGGACGCCGCGCTCACGGCGCTCCGCTACCTGCGCGCGCTCGGGCGCGCGGCGCGATCCGCGACGACGCGGCAAAACTGGGAGTCGCAGTACATGCTCATCAGCGGCTGCCTACATCGCGTGCGAGGTTGCGGCGAGCCTCGCCCACCTCCGTGGGCGTCCACTGCACGCTCGTGATGCTCGAGGACGCCCCGCTCTCCACGAGCGGTTTGGGCCGAAGGGCAGGAGGCACGTACTTCGCTGGCGTGCTGTCCGAGGGGCACGGGATCGAGCTGGTCACGCGCCGATCCGCTGGCGGGCTTCGAGGGCGACGGCCGCGTCGCGCGCGTGCTCACGGAGTCCGGGCGCGCGGTCGACGCCGACATGGTGGTGATGGGCACCGGCGCGGTGCCCGACGTCATGCTCGCCCGCGCGTCCGGGCTGGAGCTGGGCGAGACCGGCGGCGTCGCGTGCTCCTCGCGGCTCGAGACGTCCGCGCCGGGCGTGTGGGCGGCCGGCGACGCGTGCGAGTACGAGTCGGTCCTGCACGGCCGCAGGATGCGGATCGAGCACTGGGAGGTCGCGCTCGCCCAGGGCAAGGCCGCCGCCGCCGCGATCGCCGGCCGGCCGGGCGACTTCGCCGAGGTCCCGTACTTCTGGTCCGACCTGGCCGACTGGTGCA
>CAWHTA010000003.1:0-19462 GCA_963832145.1 uncultured Acidobacteriota bacterium | reverse complement strand
GCATCACGTAAGAACGCCCCGTCGATGATCTGCCCGATCGACGGCTGCGGGACGTACGAGGTCGCCCAACCCGAGTCCAGCTCCGTGAGATCGCAGCAATAGGTCTTGCGGTTCTGCGGCTCCAGAAAGTGTCGCGTGATGCCGTCGCCGAAATTGCGCCGAAACCAGTGCAACAGATTCGGCACCTCCTCGAGCTCCGCATCGTCGCGCTGGGCACACGCTTCGACAAAGCTGATGAGACAGTCCCGCCGCAAATCGGGAGGCAACCACCCGAGATGTCCTTGAAACGGATGGGGGATGTAGGAGGCCGCAATGTAGATCGCCGCGTGTCGCACATGGCTCGCCAAGCGTCCCGGCAACAGGCCATGAATAAGCGCGCGTGTGCGGGCGTCGCGAAGATGCAGGAAATGTCCCGCGCGATCGAAGAGGAACTCGCCTTGCTTGATCAATCAGGCAGGTCCGCCGACTTCGTTCTCAGCCTCCAGGAGCGCCGTGCCGTCGCGCGGCAAGTGAAGCGCCGCGCTCAGCCCTGCCACGCCGCCGCCGAGAATGAGATAGCGCATCGGTCAGCGCCAATGCTCAGGTAGCGCAACTACCTCGCAAGCCTTCGCTCGATTCGCCAAGCGGCCAAAAGCAAGCGCGGTCCCACAAACGCGACTCCCGCGAGCTCACGGACTGACCATCGCGATCGACGGGTCGTCCCCCCAACATCATCCCGACGGGTTAGCAAACGTCGCATCAGATGGCCGATGATCTTCCCTGACAACCGAGGTTGCGCACGCAAGAGGTACAGCACATAGGCGGCGGCCGCTCGTCGAAGTTCTCGGATTCGTTCCGGGCGTTGCTCAGGATGAGTAACCCACGCCAGAGGCTGATTGACCACCGAGCCACCCTGAACCACCAAAGAAAACAAAAAGTAATTCTCGTCGCCCGGAATTGGCGCACCCGCACCCAAGCCAGTACGAAACAAACCGTGTCGCAAAAAGGTAGTTCGGCGCACCGCAAGATTCGCGCCGTATCCAATGGACCCGAAGGCGAGACGGTTTCCATTTCGAACCCGCACTGGTAAAACGCACGGCATCCGTCGCCGGGTCAATCGCGGACTTACCGCCATCGTGGCGGGAGGAGTGCTCCCCTTAATGAACACCGGGCCGACGGACGCATCCACTGTCGAGTCCGTGAAAGTCTCGATAAGAGTATCGATCCATCGGGAGTCTACGACTGCATCATCATCGGTAAATGCGACGATCTCTCCACAAGCCGCCACCGCTCCTAGTTTGCGGGCGAGCCCTGCCCCAGGGATCTCCGTCCGGATAAAGCAGGCGCCGAATTCCTGCGCCACACGCTCGGTAGCCTGAGGATCCTGGGATGCGCTGTCAACGACGATGACTTCCTGCGGGGCACAACGACACTCACTGATAGATTCCAGACAGGCTCGGAGGAATGCCGGGCGATCACGGGAGGCAATAACTACGGATAGGCTCGGTCGAGCTGAGCGGTCGCGCGACATTCTGTTAAGGGTAGGACGGATGGGTTCCGGCGTGGCTTTTAACCAAGCGCGGTGTTCGAGACCACATCACAAACCAGCCTAAGCATGCAGGAAATCATAGCGTCTGTTGTACAGGCACGCTAGATTGGCGAGGAGCGTCGGCCAGTTGGGTCCGTACTACCATTTGTCCGCGTAGTATCCCTTCAGTAACTAGCGACGACGACGGTAGACGAGGATGTCTTTTCTGCAAACTGGGATGCACATGGGAATCCGCGGACAGCTTCGAAATTATCTCGAAACCAAGGGTCCGGTGTGGCGAGCCTATTCAGGAAAATGTCGGCGGCCACAACCCACTCTCACCTGTTGCCCTAACGAACTCAGGATCGAGCGCACCGTCCGTCGAGTAACCGGCAGCATCAGGTCTGATGGGCAGGAACGGAAGCGCTTCGGGACTGACGAGGCCGCATGCGTCAAGTACCCCGCCGCGCCAGTAGTAGCCTAATGCTCCGATCTCGGCCGCTGCCACGCGATCGCCCAGCCCAGCCTGTCCGTTCATCCACAACGCCGCTTCACGATAAACGGCAACGCGACTACGCCACCCGCTCCGATCCAATCCATATTCGACAAGTGTGAGGCGCCCTCCGAAGGCCTGACCAGGGGCAACGCAGACACCGCGAACCAAGCGAGCAAACCACCTACGATCATCAGCGCGGGGCGTCGCAGTGGATAGGCGCCGGCGGGGCCAACGGCTAAGCACCAGAGCCCGCGATGCACAACCATGAAAATCACCTGAAGCCCGGGTGTGTACCAGTCAAACAGGTAGATGTTCGCCTTTGCATACATCGCACAAGTGCCGAGATAGAGCCCTAACGTCCCGAATGCGACCACGCGCATGTCACGGCGACGCTGCGCGACAACGAAGGACACTATGACGAACAGCGCCAGCGCAACCACGCCAATCGACAGCGAAATGCCGCCTGTACCGGTCGAGTACCCGGTTACATACCTGCCGGAGCGAAGAATCAGATCCTTCGCCGTCGCTAGAGTCGGGAGCAGATAGATCGGCTGAGACTTCGCCACTACCGAATGCGGGAGAATCATGCCGTAGTAGCCGTAAGCAAAACTGAACCAACCCACTATTGGAAGCGTGCCGACAATCGCCGCGAGCAGGAGCTTTCGGCGGATGGGCCAGAAAGCAATCAGCCAAGTGACGACAAGAAATACGCCTTCGAGCCTCGTCATGACGGCCAGCGATGCGATCAATCCAAATAGGATGGGCCTTGAAAGGGCGGCGGCGAGTAAGGCAAAGAGCGCGAGCGAAGTATAGAGAAAAGACTCCATACCGCCCCCGCTGATCGCGATTAGCCGCTGATTGACGAGAAGAAGTCCGGTTGCCACCGCCGAGAGCCAAGGTGCGACTCCTGCCCGAAGCATCACGAGGTAGGTCGCGAGTCCGGTTGCTATGAAGAAAACGACATTCATGCGGACCACCGTCGTCGGAAAGTCCTGTGCCGCACCAAATAGGTTTTGCAGCCATTGAAGCCCAAGCAGCCACAACAGCATCAATGGCGTCGACACACCAAACACGTACTGGCCAGGGTTGTAGACAAGACCATGCCCATCGAAGAACTGCCGTACGTACCGAAACAAGATGTATGCGTCGTCGAACGGCACAATTGGCATCATCACGTGCGCATGAAGCGCGTAGCCTACGCAGGCCCCTAAAAACACATGGGCAAGCGCGTTTCCTTGGCGCTTGTTCATACCTTTTGAGGTCAACGCCCAGTCGGGTGTTCCGGAATGGCGGTGCCGAGTGTCGTTGTTTCCGCGCGGGTATCGATCAGGCCAACGCCCCGAAGTTGCCAGCCGCAGCCGGACGCGGGTTGTCGTCCCGATGACCAGCGCGGACCCTTGCGAAGAGGCGCTCGCCTCAACATCGTTCGAGACGCTGTCGACGTTGTGGTCTTGTGTGCGCGCTGGCATTGCTGAACCGATTCAGGGAGACAGGAAGCAGTTATTTTGATTTCACGACGCGATCACGACTGACAGCGCTGACCGGAAGACGCATTGGCAACTGCGGTGTTCCCGACGCACACGTTGAAGGTCACATCACTTGTGTGATGCTTCGCCCACTTGGTCGACGTTGGCCGCGCGCATGGGCGGGATGATAGCGCGCCACGCGGACAGGAACCACAGGGACGCGACCAGTGGGAGCGAGTATTTATCCCACGCGACCAGGGCGAGCGACATTAAACCGACCTGCGCGAGCACCAGCCAGCATCCAAGGTCCCGATTTCTGCACCAGCGATGCGCGGCCAGCAACGAAAGTCCGAAGAAGAGGACCATGCGCAGCCGATCGTCGCGCACCAGCCGGCGGGCCGCGAGGTCGAGATACCCCATAGTCGGAACGAAAATCGGGTTCTGTAGAGGAGGGAACCAAACGAAGGCCAGAGCCAACACGAACGCCATCATGAAAAGCGTTCGTCTCTCAGCCCGCCGCAGCATCGCGAAGCGTTCGCCCATCAAGAACGTTTCGGGAATGACGTGATAGGCACCGAGGCAGGCGAGAGCATAGAGCCCGTACTCTGGATGCGCCGCCGCGATCGTCGCTCCACCGGTATTGTCGAGAAGCGCAGGCGCCGGGCCCAGGCCTCCCCAAAAAAGCATCCAGCCCGCAAGGGTCAGGCACCCCGCCAATGGCGAAGCGATTCGGGTCCACGCGCCGTGTTCACGGTATCGGAAACATTCGTAGGCGAACGCGCCCGCCGCGAGCGCGACTACGTACTGTCGTGTCGATACCGCGAGCACCCAGGCTACGGCCGAGGATGTGAATCGAGATTGCAGATGTTGTCGGATGGCCAGGACTGCGAGGAAGGTGGCGATGCCGTCGGTGTAGAGATGGAAGCCGACGCCGAGAAAGTAGGGACACAGGCTGAGGCCAAGAGCTGCCAGCGCGGCTTTCCCGGGATGCGGCGCACGCCACGCAATCACGATCAGCGTGCCGAGGGTGATGGCGAGACTGAACCAGCGTCCCAGGACGATCCCCAGGTCGTTCCGTGCCCCGCGAGAGCCTCGATCCATCCGAAGACGATGAACGCCAGGGGCGCGGAAAGCTCGCCGTAGCTTTGGAGCAGCTCAACGCTGGGAATCGGCTCGCGGGCGAATCTCTCGATCGTGGTCCAGTAGTGCGCTTCATCTCGCGCGAGCGGGAACGTAAGGAGTCGCAGGTACAGCAGCCCGCCGACGACAAGCATCGCGATCGCAAGATACGGAACGTATGGGGTATAGCGATTCAGGAACGTCCGCCTCTCCCCCGCGCAGGCGTGAGGCCAATTCGCGCAAGTCTACGAGCCGCGACGCGAGCACGCCATCGACACAGGAGAGAAGCGCATTTCCCGGGCTTGAACCTCACCCGCGAATCGCGGTAGAACACGCACGCGACGTCATCTCAGAAGACCTCGAAGCGACGTTGGAGGATTGGTGGTCCGCAGTTCGGCACATCGCACCGGCGCGGCGTTACCGTCGGCTTTGTTTACACCTGACGCCCTCGACAAACCCGCTCCGCCCAAGAATCACGTACTTCACGCTTGGCATGGCCGGTGCCACATCCGCCCCGGCGCCCACACGTGAGATCAGTCTTTTCCTCCGGCATCGACGAATTCCCAAGCGCCCACGCGTACGCACGCGTGGGGCACCCGCTATCGCGCGCCCTCAAGCGCGCGGTCGATCTCGTCCTCGCGGGGATCGTGGTGACCGCGTTGTTGCCCCTGATCGCCCTCATCGCACTCGCCATCAAGCTGGATGACCGAGGGCCGGTCTTTTTCTCCCAGGAGCGCGTCGGACGCGGCGGCCGGCGATTCGGGTGCCTGAAATTCCGCACGATGGTGCTGGGCGCGGAGCACATGCCCGAGGGGCACACCGTCGCCGCCGACGATCGGCGCATCACCCGCGTGGGGCGCATCCTCCGGTTGTGGACGCTGGATGAACTCCCGCAGCTCTTCAACATCCTGCGCGGCGACATGAGCGTCGTGGGGCCGCGGCCGTGGGTGCCGAGTCAAGCCGCCCAGTGCGCGCGGGCAGACCAGCGACGCTTCGATGTCCGGCCCGGCATGGCGGGCTGGGCGTGGATCCACGGGCGCAACCGCGTGGCCTGGAGTGAACGCATCCGGCTCGACGTGTGGTACGTCGATCACTGGTCGCTCGCCCTCGACGTCCGGATCCTCTTCCGCGCGTTCGCTCTGCTGCTTCGTCGCGACGGCGTCTACTTCGAGCGCGAGAAGACCACCACGGAAGACCTTCCCGCGTGAGGGTGCGCACGGTCACCGTCGATTTCTGGGGCACGCTCGTCCTCGAGCCGCCCGGCGCGGACGATCGCTACCAGGCGCCCCGGCTGCACGACATCAAGCGGCTTCTCCTGCAGAACGGGTTCGATTGCTCCCAGGCGCAGCTCACGCGCGCGTACCAGGCGTCGGGCGACGTGCTGCGAAAGATGTGGAGCACCCGAAGGGACGTCGGCGTCGTCGAGCACGTCCGAGCCATCCTCCGGGCGCTCGACGACTCCCTGCCCGCGCGCATCCAGGGCAACGCGCTCGACGCGCTCGTGGACGCGTACGCTCGCCCGCTGCTCATGGATCTGCCCACCGCCGATCCC
Source organism: uncultured Acidobacteriota bacterium (assembly GCA_963832145.1). Taxonomy (GTDB): domain Bacteria; phylum Acidobacteriota; class Thermoanaerobaculia; order UBA5066; family Gp7-AA6; genus Gp7-AA6. Next base: position 13,322 of record CAWHTA010000003.1, on the reverse strand, counting down.
GGCGCGCGGGACGCGCTGGTGCGGCTGCGTGACGCGGGAATCGCGCTCGTGATCGTGTCGAATACGATGCGCACGCCCGGGATGGTCCTGCGTCAGGCGTTGGAAAAGCTCTCCCTGCTGGAGTGCTTTCAGAAGACCTTCTTCTCGGACGAGCTCGGCGTGCGCAAGCCCGACCCCACGATCTTCGCTACGGCGTTGCACGCCGTGGGTGGCGAGCCGAAGACGGCGGTCCACGTCGGTGACGACCCGATTCTCGACGTCCAGGGCGCGCGGGAGGCGGGACTCAGGACCATTCAGATCACCGCAAAATCGGGTATCGCGCCGACGGCGGAACGGCCGGATCGAGCGATCACCTGTTTCGACGAGCTGCCCGCGGCCATCGCGGCGCTCGAGAGGGCGGCGCGCTAGAGAGTCGTAGACTTCCTTCAGGAAGGACGCCCGCGGCTTCGTCGGCCGCGTCCGTCTCAGCAGCCATACGGCCGAGGCCACACGCCAGGATCCCCGCAACGGCGCCGAGCGCGAGCGCGACCCACGCGATCACGAGTACGGCCAGCCACGTCATTCCATGTTCCCCCTAGACCGGGCGCTGAGTCGAACGGCGCGCAGTCCGGCAAGAAGCGTTCCCCGGGGTCGACCTCCGCTAGCCCGCGAGGACGCTTCCGCCGTTCACGTTCAAAACCTCTCCCTGGACGTGCCGCGCGAGGTCCGAGACGAGAAAGAGAATCGCGGCGGCGACGTCTTCGGGACGTGCGATCCGGCCGACCGGGATCGACCTTTCGATTCCCGCCCGCGACTCCGCGTCGCCGAGAGCCTCCGCGGTCATGTCGGTGTCCACCCAGCCGGGCGCGACGCAATTGACCCGGACTCCGCGCGGTCCGAGCTCGGCGGCGAGCGACTTCGTGTAGGAGATGAGCGCCCCCTTCGAAGCGGCGTAGGCCGAGTGGCGCGCTTCCCCGCGCTGGCCCGCGGTGGACGAGACGAAGACGATCGACCCCTTCTCCCTCTCGATCGGAGCGATGGCCGCGTCCGTCAGGGCGAAGGCGCCGCGGACGTTCACGGCAAACGTCCGGTCCCACGTGTCGAGGTCTCCCGCGCCGGCCCGGTCCTCCTCCCAGATCCCGGCGTTGTTGACGACGACGTCGAGCCGCCCCCAGGCCGCCACGACGTCCCGAACGAGCTGGCGCGCCTCCTCGGGCCGGGACAGATCCCCCGCGAGGGCGAGCGCCTCGCCTCCGGCGGAGCGCACCTGACGCACGAACTCCTCCGCGCGGCGGTCGTCCCTGCGGTAGTTGACGGCGACCTTCGCGCCGGCTTCCGCGAGGAGCTCGGCGGTGGCGCGCCCGATTCCGCGGGAACCCCCGGTGACGAGGGCCGTGCGCGGAGAGAGGTCGATCGAAACGGCCAAGCGGTGCGTATCTTAGCCGCGCTGTCTCCTGAGCCCTTCGCCCTCGCTGTCATCCTGAGCCCTTCGCCCTTGGCTGTCATCCTGAGCGAAGCGAAGGATCCCCTGCGCTTCGACCGACGCCCTCGGCTCAGGACAGGCTCCGCGAAGGATCCCCTGCATTTCGACCGACGCCTTCCCCTCAGGACAGGCTCCGCGAAGGACCCCCCGAAACGCAGGGGACAGTTTGCCTCAGGTCCCGGCGATCAGGTCGCCCACGTACGCCGTCAGGGTCTCGACGATCGGCGCGGAGTTCTTCATCTTCACGTCGACGTCGGCCGCCCGCGCGAGCGCGCGCGCGAGCTCCTTCTCGTCGAACCGCGTCGCCCTTCCCGCCGCCTTCAGGAAGGGATAGCCCCCCGCCTTCCCGCCGAACGGCGACTTCCCGAACGGCGCGACCGGCTCTTCGAGGAACGGCGCGACGCGCTCCTGGTATGCGGGCCACGACATGGTCGGACTGAATGCGGGGGCGCCACGCTCCGACAGCCGGGACCGCACGAGGAGCATTCGCCGGATCTCGTCGGTCAGCATCGCGAGGAAGATCTGCGGCCAGCCCCCGTCAGCCGGGTCGATCGTCCGATTCGAGGCCCGCACGAGACGCCCCGAGAAGAGCCGGTCGAGGCGCGAGAGCGCATCCGCGGCATCCCGCTTCCCGAGCGAATCGAAGAACGCGTACACGTCCTCGGACTCCTCGTCCGCGACCTGGTCGCCGACGTCGGCGGCCTGGATGCGGCCCCCCTCCCCCGCCCAGTCGAGGAGCTTGTCGAGCTCCGCCGCAAAAGCGGAGGGGTCGCCGTCGGTGCGGGCGACCAACCGCCCGATCGCGGTCTCTTCGATCTTCACGTCGCGCTCCCGGGCGCGGGCGCGCGCGAGGCGCTGAAGCGCGGCGGCGATCTCCGGCCTCTTGTCTCCCATCCGGACCTCGAGCAGGAGGCCCTTCCGCCCGACCTCGGCGAGAAAGTCGGAGCCTTTCGGCGGAGCCGCGGCGGTGACGAGCGCGACGAGCCCGTCGTTCGGTCGCCCGAGCAACATTCGGAGCGCCGAGAGGAGCGTCGCGCCCTCGCCGGCCTTTTCCTCCGGGAGCTCGTGGAGGATCTCGGCGAGGGGCTCTTCCAGTTCTTTCTTTCGAACTTTTTTGGTGACCGCGGCGGCGGCCTGTGCCGGGTCCCCCTCCACCGTCACGTCGAGCGACGCGAGCACGCGCCGGACGTGGCGGAAAGCCTCCCGTTTCGCGGCCGCCGAGCCGCGCGCCCACGCCTCGATCCCCTTCTCGAGAAGCTCTCCCGGAGACTCCGCTCCGAGCACCCGCGAGAGATCGACCTCGACGAGCCGCCGAGGCGAGAAGAGCGACCGGTTGAGAAGGGCTTCCGCGACGGAGCCGGGCGGGGTCTCTTCGTCGAATCGCAGGACCTCCACCTCGCCCTCCGAGAGTCGCGCGCGGGCCCGCTCGGCCGCCTCCTCCACGAAGAAGGGGATGTCGCCGAGAACGGCGACGACAGACGGCGCCTCGTCGAATGCGGGAACCGCGTCGTCGGCAAACTCTTTCTTCGGCACCGGGGAGATCCTACGTCCTCCGGCTTCCGGCTTCCGGTTCTCCCGTCTTCCGGCTACCGGCTACCGCCCTCGGACGGCCGGATCGGCGGCTTTTCGGGGTCGTCCTCGCCCGGGATGAAGATCGGATCCTGCGAGCGGTTGTCGATGACCGCGGCGTAGCTGAAGATCGGAAAGAGCTCGCTTCCTTCGACGAGACAGTAAGCACTTTCGACCGACCCGGCCGTGACGCCGAGGAACGCGAAGATGTCGTTGACCTGAAACGTTTCGCGCTTTCCGAAGAAACGGGACGCGATCCCCAGGAGATTCCCGTTGCCGTCGAAGAGCCTGTAGGTGATGACCTGCGGGTCGGCGTCGTTGAAGACGCCGACGTTCACCCGCGAGTCGCCGGAGCGCGCCAGCCCGTTCAGCACCTGGGCGGGCGATGCGCGGTCGGGCACCATCCCCGGAACGAACATCCCGAACGTCGGCTCGGACCCCTCCGGCGTGGAGAGCCGGCTCGTGACCACGATCGGCTCCTCGCTCACGAACTCGACAGCCCCGCCGGTGCCGGGAGCGTCGAAGAACGTTCCCACGATGTCGTCGAGGACGATCGTCTGGTGCGGGGCGATCAGCACCTCGCGCTCCGAGTTGCCGCACTCCCCCGTGAAACAGACGTATCGGGCGGTGACGGCGGCGAACGCGGTCGAGGACGCGTTCCAGACCCGGACGTCGCTGTGAAAGAAGGTCCCCCCGATCCCGCCCAGGGACGCCGCCGCGGGCAGGGTGACCTTCGAGACGGCCAGTCCGGCCGCATCCTCGCCCGGGACGTAGATCGGGTCGGCGGAGCGGTTGTCGATCACCGAGGCGTACGCGAAGAGCGGGTGAACACCGTCCCCCGTCACAACGGCGGAGAAGGCCGGGACGTCCCCGGAGAGGTTCAGCCGGCGGAAGATCTCCGCGTCGTTGATCTGCAGGGGGCGCCGGGGGCCCACCGAGTCGAAGAACCGCCCGAGGAACTCCCCGGAAGCCGCGAAGAAGGTGAACACCAGCGGCTGCGCCCCGTCGCTGGGGTTGTAGACGCCGACATTCGTCCGGTAGCCGGAGCCGGGGTTCGCGGAGTGGGAGAGGGACGTCAGCACCGCCGCCGCGTGGGCGTCGTCCTCCTTCAAACCGCCGACGAACATCCCGACGGTCGGCTCGCCCCGCGCGGGCGAGTACAGACGGCTCGTAACGACGATGAGCGTGCGGCTCTCGAACTCGATCGCTCCAAACGTCTCCGGCGCTTCGAACAGGGTTCCGACGATGTCCGGGAACGCGCGCACCTGGCGCGGCGGGATCGTGAACGTCTGGACGGCGTCGCCGCAGTTCCCGGCGGCGCAGCGGTAGGTCGCGGTCACCGTCGTCTCGTTCTCCGCGGAACCGTTGAAGACCCACACGTCGGAGTGGAAAAACGCCGGCGGCACCCCGTGCAGAGAAGCGGCGGCGGGAAGGGTGACGAGGAAGTCGGCGCGCGCCACGCCTACCGAGAAAAGAATCGCGATCAGGCCGCCGGCCCGGGCGGGCAATCGGCGATTACGGATCGGCGTGTCCACGCCGGGCAAGAGAGCAAGAGCCGCGCCCGGCGGTTACGCGAGGGGGGCGGGACTACCTCTACCCTTCGAGCAGCCCCTTCTCGGAAAGCTCCTGGCAGTCCACGCAGTACGGCGTCCACGGGACGGCCGTGAGCCGCTTGTCGCTCATCACGACGCCGCAGTTGTCGCACGTGCCGTAGGCGCCGGCGTCGATGCGGTTCAAGGCTTCGTCGATCTGGAGGATCACGGTCCGCTCCGCGTCGGTCAGGGAGTAGAGGAACTCACGCGTGTAGGAGGACACGGCCTTGTCGGCGATGTCCTGCGTGGACTCCTCGGTCGTCTCCTCTTCCGCACTCCGCGCCTTCGCGAGCTCGGCGGAGAGAATCGTCTTCTTCTCTTCGAGCATGCGGCGGAACTTCTCGATCTCGCGCTTGGTGCGTTTCGGTGCGCGAGCGGTGCTCGTCGGCATTCCGTGTCTCCTTTTGCCCCGCTTTTCCGGCGGGGACGTTTTTCAAAACGCGCGATGATAGCCGATTCCCGCTCCGGGACCCGGGTCACCCGTCACAAGGCCGGACGGGCACTGAGCAAACTCCCTGCCCGACCCGGTTATTTCCTCGGCGGTTTCGGTCCCGGCTTCTCCCCGGGCGTCTTGCGGCCGCGTTCCCAGAGGAACTTCCGCGACACGCCGAGCCGCTTTGCGGCGAGCGTGCGGTTCCCGCCCGCCCGGCGGAGGCTCTCGTCGATGTACGCGTCCGTGAGCTGTTTCAACGTCCACCGGCGCTCGACCGCCGCCCCGAGAAGCGACTCGGTCGACCCGAGCGCGCCGAACGGGAGGTCGGCGGCCGAGACGATCGCCTCGTCGGCCGTCAGCACCGCCTTCTCGACGACGTGAAAGAGCTCGCGGACGTTCCCCGGCCAGGGGTGGCGCGCGAGAAGCTCCTCGGCGTCTCCCGAAAACCGCTTCGCGGGGCGCTGAAAGGCCTTCGCCGCATCGCGGAGGCACCGGCGCGCGAGCGGGAGGACGTCTTCGGGCCGGTCCGCGAGCCTCGGCAGAGAGACGGAAACGACGTCGATCCGGTAGAAGAAGTCGTCCCGAAAACCTTTCTCGCGCACGAGGGCGGAGAGATCGCGCCGCGACGAAACGATGAGCCGCGCCCGGAAGGGGTGGACGACGACGCCCCCGAGCCGCCGGAACGTCCGCTCCTGCAGGACGCGGAGAAACTTCGCCTGCGCCGCGAGGGAGAGCGAGGACACCTCGTCCAGGTACACCGTGCCCTCCGCGGCGACTTCCAGGAGTCCGCGCTTGCCTGTGACCGCGCCGGTGAAGGCGCCCCGCTCGTGCCCGAAGAGCTCGCTCTCCATGAGGTCGTCCGAGAGGTTGGCGGCATCGACCTTCACGAAGGGGCGGCCGCGCCGGTTGGAGGCGTCGTGGAGCGCGCGCGCGAGTCGGTCCTTCCCGGTCCCGCTGTCCCCCTGGATCAGGATCGTCGTCGGCAGGTCGACAGCGCGCTCGAGGAGCGCGATCTCCCGCGCAAGGGTGCGGCTATGCGTCCGGAAGAGAGACTTCAGGGTCGGCCGGCGACCGGCAGGCCGCTCGGGCGCTTCGGGCGGCCCGACTCCCGGAGGATTCAGGAGAAGGCGGCGAAACGGCCCGTCTCGTTCTCCGCATCGCCCCAGAGCCGCTCGAGGGCGTAGAAGCGCCGCGCCTCCTCCTGGAAGATGTGGAACACGACGTCGCCGTAATCCATCAGGATCCAGTTCGCATTCTGGAGACCTTCGACGGAGAGGGCGGGGCCGAGCTTTTCCGTGATCGCGTCGGAGATCGCGCGGGCCTGGCGGTCCGAGCTGGCCGTGGAGAGAACGAAGTAGTCGGCCATCGTCGTGAGCTCGGTGAGATTGAAGACGAGCACGGCGGATGCCTTCCGGTCGAGAGCGGCGGTCAGACCTTCCCGGACTTTTTCCTGCGAGGTGTGGTCCGCCGTCAACCCTCGACCCCGCCGTAGAGACGATGCTTCGTAATGTACTCCGCGACCGGCTCCGGGACACGGCCCGCTGGGCTCTCTCCCCTTTCCAGGCCGTCTCTCAGGTCCGTCGAGGAGATTTTAAACGACCCGCCGTCGAAAACCTCCAGACGATTTTCGATGCCGGCGATCTTCGGAAGGCGCAGCCGCTCCCCGACGAAGGGCTCCCGGTGGAAGGCCGCGATCCGGGCGAACCGGACGATCTCCGCCGGATCCTTCCACCTCTCCAGTCCCGCGAGTGCGTCCGTACCCATCAGCAACCAGAGCTCGTCTCGCAAAAACCGCGCCGAGAGGGTCCGCAGCGTGTCCACCGTGTAGGACGGAGGCTCGCGGTCGAGCTCGTCGAAGGCGAGAGACCAGTCGGACCGCCCCTGGATCGCGAGGGCGAGCATCGCGACGCGGTGCCGGGCGTCCGTCGGGGGCGCGCCCTTGTGCGGGGAGATCCGCGCCGGTATCCAGATCACGCGCTCGAGGCCGTAGAGCTCCGCGGCGCGGGCGACCGGCATCACGTGGCCGTTGTGGACCGGATCGAACGTGCCGCCGAAGACGCCGATTCGGCTCACGCCGGGTTCGCCTCCTCCTCCGCGCTGCCGGCTCCCGGATCCCGGCTCCCGGCTCGGAAGAAGTGGTGGACGAGCGGCTCGAGTCCCTCGTGCGTCACCGCCGAGATCGCGAAGAAAGGAAGGCCCCGGCTGGCTGCCGCCCTTCGGATCGACTCGGGACGCTCGGGGTCGGACACCGCGTCCATCTTGGAGGCCACGAGCACGCGGGGACGCGCCGCGACTTCCGGCGAAAACTGCTGGAGCTCCCCCTCGAGAACGGCGACTTCCTTCTCCGCGTCTCCCTCGCCGGAAGCATCCACGAGGTGACAGAGGAGGCGGCAACGCTCGACGTGCTTCAGGAACCGGATCCCGAGGCCCGCGCCGCGGTGCGCCCCTTCGATCAGCCCGGGAATGTCCGCGACGACGAGAGTGCGGCTGTCGTCGCCGGCGACGACGCCGAGGTTCGGAACGAGCGTCGTGAAGGGATAGTCCGCGATCTTCGGTTTCGCGGCGGAGATCGACGAGATCAAGGTGGACTTGCCGGCGTTCGGCAGGCCGATGATCGCGACGTCGGCGAGGAGCTTCAGCTCGATCGCGAGCCGCCGCTCCTCTCCCGCGAGCCCGGGCTTCGCAAACCGCGGAGCCTGGCGCGTGGGCGTCGCAAAGTGCTGGTTTCCCCATCCACCGTTGCCCCCCTTCGCGAGCAGGACCTTGTGTCCCGCGGAGAGGAGGTCCGCGATGGGCTCGTTCGTCTCCGCGTCCTTGACGACGGTGCCCAGCGGAAGGGGTACGGTCACGTCCTCGCCGGAGCGGCCGTGCCGGTTGGAGCCCATCCCGTGAGCGCCGCGCCCCGCGCGGAAAGTGTTCTGGTGCCGGAGGTGGTAGAGCGTCGTCAAGGCCGGATCCGCCAGCGCCCAGACCGAGCCGCCGTCTCCGCCGTCTCCGCCGGACGGGCCGCCGCGCGGGACGAACTTCTCCCGGCGAAATGCGATGCAGCCGTTGCCGCCGTCGCCGGCCTTGACGTGGATTTCCGCCGTGTCGATGAACAAGGTCGCTGTCAGCTGTCAGCCATCAGCTCTCAGCTGGGCTCGCAGCGGACTCTTTCTGGCTGATGGCGGATCGCTGAAAGGGCTGAGAGCTAGGACCCGAGTGGCTCCACGGAGATGAACCGGCCTTCGCGTCCGCGGTCCCGAAACCGCACGGTGCCCGCGATGCGCGCATAAAGGGTGTCGTCTTTCCCCCGCCCGACGTTCACGCCCGGGTAGAAGCGCGTCCCGCGCTGCCGGACGAGAATGGAGCCGCCCGTCACGACCTGTCCCGCGAATCGCTTGACGCCGAGCCTCTGCGAGTTCGAGTCGCGGCCGTTACGGGAAGAACCCTGTCCCTTCTTGTGTGCCATGAGCTAGCCCTCGATCGAGTCGATCCGGACTTCGAGCATCGTCTGGCGGTGCCCTTTCGTCCGGCGGTACTGCTTGCGACGCTTCTTCTTGAACACGAGAACCTTCCGGGTGCGGACCTCGGAGAGGACCGTCGCCTTCACCGAGACCTTGCCGAGCTCGTCCTTGCCGGTCCGGACCGAGTCGCCGGAGACGAGAACGAGGTCCGAGAGCGTGAGCTCCTGCCCCTTGGACGGCGTATCGCCGGCGGGCCGCTCGACGCGAACGACGTCGCCCGCCGAAACCTTCATCTGCTTGCCGCCGGAGCGGAGGATCGCGTACATGAAACCTCCCGAAAGGAACGGGGAATCATACGTTTTCGAGGGGGAAAGTCAAGGTGGCGGGGGGGCCGGCCCCCCTGCCCTTCCGAGGAGCGCAGCGACGAGGAACCCCCCGAAACGGCAGGGGTCTGTCGTTCGGGGTGACGGGGCGCGAAGCCCTACTTTTCCTCGTCGATCGCGTCCGGAAGCTCGTCCCGGTCCTGCTTTGCGCGGGGGAAGTGGCGCGCCAGGATCTCCCCGACCTTCGCGACCCCCTGAATGATGCCCTCGGTGAACGCCCCGCGCCGGAACCGCTCCTCCATCTCCGAGGCGACCTCTCTCCAGAAGTCGGGACCGGCCTTCTCGTGGATCCCGGCGTCGCCGAGGATCTGGAATCGCCTCACCGCCGGCGCGATGTAGAGGAGGACGCCGTTTCGCTCGGCCGTGTTCGTCATTCCGAGGAGCTCGAAGCGGTGTCGCGCTCGCCGCTCGAGGTCCTCGGGCTTGCGCCCGGTGACGTGCACGCGAATCTCGCCCGAGCTCTTTCGCTCCGCGTCCGCGATCGCGGCCACGATCCGGTCGTTGTCGAGCTCCGAGAAAAACGACATCACCAGCTCCCCGAGGCGCCGCCGCCCCCGAAGGATCCGCCGCCGCCGGAGAAACCGCCCCCGCCGCCTCCGCCGCCGGACCAGCCGCCTCCACCGCCGCCGCTGGACCAGCCCCCGAACCGCCGCCCTCCCGCCCATCCCGGTCCACCAGCCGCTCCCGCCGAACGTGCGCCGGCGCTTGCGGGATCCCTGTCGCGCCAGAAACGGGAGCACGATGAAGAAAAAGAGGAAGAGGGCGGGGATGTGCAGCCGCTCAATTCGCTGCGGCGCTTTCGGGACCGCTCGTCGACAGTGGAGCCCGAGCCCTTGTACTCTCCCTTCGCCGCCGCCATGAGCGCGTTGACCCCGGCCTCGATGCCGCCCGGGTAGTCGTCCGAGCGGAACCGGGAACGATCTCGTCGTCGATGATCTGCTTCGCGGTGGCGTCGGGGATCACACCCTCGAGACCGTAGCCCACCTCGATCCGCAGTTTCCGGTCGTCCACGAAAACGAAGAGGACCGCCCCGTTGTCGCTGCCCCCTGCCCGGCCTTCCACTTCTGCGCGGCGCGAACGGTGAAGTCCTCGAGGGTGAAGCGCTCGGGCAACTTCCGGTCCACCCAGACGAGGATCTGGTTGGACGTTTCCCGCTCGAACTGCTCGAGCTGAGAGAGAGCGCATCCACGCGCTCGGTTCCGAGGATCCCGGCGCGGTCGGTGACGTACTTGGCCGGCTTCTCCGGGATTTCGGCATCGACCGAAGCCTGACCCAGGGCCGACGCCGAAACGAGCGCCACGATCGCGAAAAGGAACGCGATGCGTGAGCCGAATCGGCTCATGTCGAGGCCGTTTCCCGTTTTCCGATTTCCGTCTTCCGACTCCGCCTCAGGGCGTGGTCGCCGGCGCCGGAGTCGGAAGTCGAACTTGACGTCGGGCGCGCGCTCCGCTCCGGGAGTCGTCGCCTTGAAGTAGGCCTTCTCCTTGAAGCCGACATGACGCGAGAGGTTCGTGGGGAACCGGAGCCGCGCCGTGTTGTACGCCTGCGCCACCTCGTTGTAACGCATCCGCTCCACCGTGATCCGGTTTCGGTCCCCTCGAGCTGCGCCTGGAGCTGCTGGAAGTTCGCGTTCGCCTTGAGGTCCGGATACCGCTCGACGACGACGAGGAGCCGCTGGAGCGCGGCGCCCAGGGAGCCCTGCGCGGCCTCGAAGCTGGGCCATGGCCTGGGGTCGGTCGGAGCGGCGCCCGGCTGATGTTCGCCCGGCCGACGGAAGCGCGCGCCTGGACGACCGCTTCCAGGGTGCTCTTTTCGAAGTCCGCTGCTCCGCGGACCGTCGCGACGAGGTTCGGGATGAGATCGGCTCGGCGCTGGTACACGTTTTCGACCTGCGCCCACTGCGTATCGACGCCCTGGCTCGAGGCGACCAGGCGGTTGTACGTTCCCGCGATCGAGATGCCCAGGATGATGGCGATGATCACGACCAGGACGACCACCCCAGACCGAGCTTTCCCATGGTTACGTCTCCTTTCGGTCGCGGCGGATTCTACAGGACGCCGCCGTTCCGCGCCGCGGCCCGCGTAGTCTAGCGATATTCTTCTCCGCGCTTGGCCTTGTCACCCGGCGACCTGCTCGGCCCCACGAGATCTTCGCTCCGCTCGGTAGAGGCGGATGGGCGAAGTCTACCGGCCCGCGACGGCCGCTGGGTCGCAAGGTCGCCCTCAAGGTCCTGCCCGAGACCGCGGCGAACGACGCGGAAACCCTGGCCCGGTTCGACCGCGAGGCGCGCGCGTCGCCGCGCTGAACCATCCGAACATCCTCTCCATCCACGACACGGGCGGCACCGGGGTCTCCGTACGCGGTCACCGAGCTCCTCGAGGGAGAGAACCTCGCCGACCGGCTGCGCTCGGGGCCCCTCGCTCCGGCGCGCGCCGCCGAGATCGCGTGCCAGGTCGCAGACGGGCTCGCGGCCGCGAACGCGCGCGGCGTCATCCACCGGGACATCAAGCCGGAGAACATCTTCCTGACGAACGACGGCGCGCGAAGATCCTCGACTTCGGGATCGCGCGGATCGGTCCGCGCCGCGACTCTCGTCGCGCGCCGCCATGGCGCGAGCTTTTCGAGCTCCGGGTTCGTCCTCGGCACGGCCGGTTACATGTCGCCCGAGCAGGTGCGGGGAAAGTCGATGACTCCGGACCGACATCTTTCGCTCGGGGCGGTCTTCTACGAATGCTCACCGGCCGGCGGGCTTACGACCGGCCCTGATCATCGAGACCATGGGGGCAGTCCTGAAGGACGACCCGCGAAGTACCCGGAGAGCGGAAGTCCCGGATCGATCCGGCGCTTCGTCTTCCGGGCCTCGAGAAGGACCCCGCCGATCGGTACGACGGCGACCGACCTCCTCCTCGACCTGCGCGCCTGCCAGGCCGAGCAGCGGACTCCGCCGCCGAGCGGTTCCAGTTCCGCGCCGGCCGCCCTGGAAGCACCGCCGTACGCGCTGTTGCTGCGCGCTGTCGGAGGAGTCCTCCTCTTCGTCTCGGCTTCTGTCGGGGTCGTGCTGGGCGAAGAGCGTACGCCGGTCCGGGCGTCCGGGTTTTCGCAGGGGACGGCCTACGCCGAAGCGGCCGAGGCGTCGAGGCCGCCGCCGACCGTCGGGAGGCTCCCGCGCGCTCCCTGGGCTCCGGGATCGGCGCGGCGCAGCAGACGTCCCGGCACGCGTCGTAGAGCGTGCGCCGCTGTACCGGTTCGTAGCCGCGTCGGAGATGAGCCGCCGCATCTCGTCCTGGGTCATCCGGTTCCTCGCGCCCGCGGCGTAGACGACGTTCTCCTCGATCATGATCGAGCCGAGGTCATCCGCCCCGAAGGCGAGCGACGTCTGGCCGATCTTGGGGCCCTGCGTGACCCAGGAGCCCTGCACGTGGCGGATGTTGTCGAGGTAGAGACGCCTGACGGCCAGCGTCTTCAGGTACTCGAACCCGCCCGCGGTCGCGACCTGCCCGTCGAGGGCCGTGTTCTCCTCGACGAAGGTCCACGGAATCCAGGCGGTGAAGCCGCCCGTGCGGTCCTGCAGGTCCCGCACGACCCGGAAGTGCTCGACCCTCTCCGCGTACGTCTCGTCGATCCCGAACATCATCGTCGCGGTCGTCCGCATGCCGAGGCCGTGCGCGCTCTCGTGCACGTCCACCCATTTGTCCGTCGGCGCCTTCGTAGCGACCACACGCGCCGCCGCACGGATCCTCCAGGATTTCCGCGCCGCCGCCCGGGATCGACTGGAGTCCGGCATCGGCGAGCCGCGCGATCACGTCCCGCATCGGCCACTTCGTCACCTTCTTCAAGAAGTAGATCTCGGGAGCGGAGAGCGCGTGGAGGTGGATCGTGGGAAATTCTTCCGGATGAATCGGAACATGTCTTCGTAGAACGAGAACGGCAGGTCCGCGTGAACGCCGCCCTGAAGGAGGACGCCGGTGCCGCCGAGGTCGATCGTTTCCTGGATCTTCCGTCCGATTTCGTCGAACGACAGAACGTACGCCTCCGGGTGTTCGGCGTAGGGCCGGTAGAACGCGCAGAACTTGAACGGTACACGCAGACGTTCGTGTAGTTGATGTTGCGGTCCACGATGTACGTCGCGACGTCCGGATCGTTCTTCCGTTCCGAACCTCGTTGGCCGCGGCGCCGAGCTCGAGCAGGCGCCCCTCGGAGAGCAGGGTGACGGCGTCTTCGCTCGAGAGGCGCTCGCCCGACAGGGTCCGCTCCAGGATCTCGCCGGTGGCGGTGATCTCCTGCATTCTAAGGGTTACCAGCCCAGGGCAAACGCTGCTGGAGCGAGCGCTCCCGCGAGAAGCAGCGGAACCAGGTCGTTCGCCCGTGAGGTGCGCCACTGCGATCCCGATGGCGGCGGAGGCATCGAGCGCGAGGTCGATCGAGTGGCGACTGCCG